>NZ_JBICZC010000014.1:0-404848 GCF_043201715.1 Streptomyces sp. NPDC048291 | reverse complement strand
TTAAGGAAGTTCTCCGGTTCGGGACTGCCTTGGTCAGTACGACCTGGGCAGTCCCAGCACGTGCTGGGAGACGTAGTTGAGCACCATCTCCTGGCTGATCGGCGCGAGCCGCAGCAGCCGTGACTCACGGAAGTACCGCTCGACGTGGTACTCGCGGGCGTACCCCATACCGCCCAGCGTCTGCACCGCCCGGTCGGCGGCCTGGAATCCCGCGTCGGCGCACAGAAACTTGGCCATGTTGGCCTCACGGCCGCACTCCAACCCACGGTCGTAGCGCCAGGCGGCGTTGCGGGCCATGAGGCGGGCGGCGTCGAGGCGGGTCAGGGCCTCGGCGAGCGGGAAGGCGATGCCCTGGTTCTGGCCGATGGGGCGGCCGAAGACGATCCGGTCGTTCGCGTATCGGGTGGCCGCCTCCAGGGCCGCCCGGCCCAGGCCCAGGGCCTCGTGGGCGAGCAGGATGCGCTCGGGGTTGAGGCCGTCGAGGAGATAGCGGAACCCCTCGCCCTCCTCCCCGATCCGGGCGCTCGGCGGAACCCGCAGCCCGTCGATGAAGATCTCGTTGGAGGCGACGGCGTTGCGGCCCATCTTGGGGATCGGCCGGATGTCCATGGCCGTACGGTCGACGTCGACCAGGAAGACCGAGATGCCCTTGGTGGGCTTGTCGACCTGGTCGCGGGGGGTCGTACGGGCGAGGAGAACCATCTTCTGGCTGTCGCCCGCCTTGGTGATCCAGATCTTGCGGCCGTCGATGACGTAGTGGTCGCCGTCACGGCGGGCGACGGTGGAGATGCTGGTGGTGTCGGTGCCGGCGTCGGGTTCGGTGACGCCGAAGCAGACGTGCAGGTCTCCGGTGGCGGCGTGCGGGAGGACCTCGCGGCGGAGCTGCTCGCTGCCGTGCCGGGCCAGGACGTTGAGGCCGAAGATGGTCAGGTGCATGGTGCTGCAGCCGTTCATGCCGGCCCCCGAGGCGGCCACCTCCTCCAGCAGGAGTGAGGCCTCCAGCACGCCGAGTCCGCCGCCGCCGTACTCCTCGGGGACGGCGATCCCGAGCCAGCCGGCCTTGGCGAAGGCGTCGTAGAAGCTCCAGGGGAACTCGGCCCGTTCGTCCTGCCGGGCCCAGTACTCGGGGCCGAAGGAGGCGGCCAGCTCGCGGACGCCCGTGCGGATGTCCTCCTGCTGCTCGGTCAGCTCGAAATCCACGTGGCCCCCTGGAGCGCAGCCCTGCACAACTATGGAGAATGAGGTTTCCCTATACGTAGAATATCGTTCGCAGTCGGGGAGCGGAAGAAAGGGTGGGCCGTGAACATCGCGATGCTGCTCGACATGGCCGTGGCGGGCGATCCGGACCGGGTGGCGGTCGGGCCGCGCGGCTCGGGAATGACCCGTGCGGAACTTCGGCGCGCGGCCGGTGGAGTGGCGGCTGCCGTCCATCGGTCAGGGGCGCGGGAACTGGTGTTCGCAGGGGTCAACGGCCCGGACTTTCCCGTGCTGTTGTTCGGCGCCGCGCTGGCGGGCGTGCCGTTGGTACCCGTCAACTACCGTCTCTCCCCGGACGCGTTGACCGGTCTGCTCGATCACACCGACGCACCGCTGGTGGTCGCGGACAAGTCCCTCGCGGGTGCGTTCGCCGGGGCCGGGCTGCCGGTGCGGACCGCCGAGGACCTGCTGGCGGAGGGCCGGGCCACCGAACCGGCCGAGGGTCTGGAGGGTGCGGCGGACGACCCGGCCGTGCTGCTCTTCACCAGCGGGACCACCGCCGCGCCCAAGGCGGCCGTGCTTCGCCACCGGCATCTGACCAGTTATGTCCTGCAGACCGTGGAGTTCGCCTCCGCCGCCCCGGACGACACCGTCCTGGCCTCGGTCCCGCCGTACCATGTCGCGGGCGTCGGCTCCGTGTTGAGCAGCCTGTACTCCGGCCGCCGCATGGTGCACCTGGGCGCCTTCGAGCCGGGCGCCTGGCTGGAGCTGGTCCGTTCCGAGGGCGTCACCTCCGCGATGGTGGTGCCGACCATGCTGGCCCGGGTCGTCGAGCATCTGGACGGACGGCCTGCCGAGGTGCCGACGCTGCGCGCACTGGCCTATGGCGGCGCCCGTATGCCGCACACGGTGCTGGAGGCGGCGCTGCGGGCCTTCCCCGGCACGGGTTTCACCAACGCCTACGGGCTCACCGAGACCAGCTCCACCATCGCGCTGCTCGGCCCCGACGACCATCGCGCGGCGCTGGCCTCCGACGACCCCGCGGTGCGCGCCCGGCTGCGCTCGGCGGGCCGCATGGTGCCGGGTGTGGAGGCGCGGATCCGGGACACGGCCGGGGCCGTGCTGCCCTCCGGGGTGCCGGGCGAGCTGTGGGTGCGCGGTCCGCAGGTGTCCGGGGAGTACAAGGGGGCCGCCGCGCTGCTGGACGCGGAGGGCTGGTTCCGCACCCGGGATCTCGCCCGCTTCGACGACGACGGTTACCTGTTCGTCGTGGGACGCGCCGACGACACGATCATCCGCGGCGGGGAGAACATCGCTCCCGCCGAGGTGGAGGACGTCCTGCTGGGCCATGAGGCCGTGCGCGAGGCGGCGGTCGTCGGGGTGCCGGACGAGGAGTGGGGCGAACGGATCGCGGCCTTCGTCGTCGTCCACGAGGGGTCGGAAGTCGACGCAGAGGGGCTGCGGGCCTGGGTGCGGTCCCGGCTGCGCGGGTCCAGGACGCCCGATGTGGTCGTCTTCCGCGAGGAGTTGCCGTACACACCGACCGGAAAACTGCTGCGGCGCGAGCTGCTGACACTGATAGGGAAGGGCTGACGCCGTGACGTCGTTCGCTGAGCTGCACGACCTGACGGGCAAGGTGGCGGTGGTCACCGGCGGTTCGCGCGGGATCGGGCGGGCCATCGTGCAGACGCTCGCGGAGGCCGGTGCCGATGTGGTGGTCGCCTCCCGGAAGGGTGAGGTGTGCCGGGCGGTCGCCGAGGAGGTGCGGGCGTCGACCGGGCGGCGGGCCGTCGGGATCCCCTGCCATGTCGGCCGCTGGGACGACTGCGAACGGCTCGTGACGGAGTCCGTGGAGCGGCTGGGCGGGCTGGACGTGCTCGTCAACAACGCCGGGATGTCACCCCCGTACGAGAGTCTCGACACGGTCGGCGAGGAGCTCTACGACAAGACCCTCGCCGTGAACCTGAAGGGGCCGTTCCGGCTCGCGGTCCTCGCGGCGACGCACATGGCGGACCACGGCGGCGGCTCGATCGTCAACATCGGTACGGCCGGGTCGCTGATGGCGAGCGTCCACGAACTGCCCTACGCCTGCGCCAAGGCCGGTCTCAACGCTCTCACGGTGGGGCTCGCGGAGGCGTACGCACCGAAGGTGCGGGTGAACGCCATTCTCCCCGGGCCGGTGCTCACCGACGCCCACAAGGCCTGGGCGGCAGCGGACTTCGACGCCTCGTTCGTGCCGCTGGGCCGGCTCGGCGTGCCGGACGACGTGGCGCCCCTGGCACTGCACTTCGCCAGTGCCGCGTCCAGCTTCACGACCGGTGCGATCGTGCGGGTCGACGGGGGCATCACGCGGAAGGTGTGAGCGCCGTACGGCATACCACGTACGGCACGCGGAAGGGCGGCGGCTCCGGTCGGAGTCGCCGCCCTTCCGTCCCCCTCCCCCGGCCTCTCAGTGGTCGGCGGTCTCGTTCCGGTACACCTGTCCGCCCTTCATCACGAACCGCACGTCCTCGGTCACCCCGATGTCGGTCAGCGGGTCGCCGGGGACGGCGACGACGTCGGCGAGCAGGCCGGGTTCGAGGCGGCCCCGGTCGTCGGCGTCGATCAGTTCCGCGGCGACGGTCGTCGCGGCCCGGAGGGCGGCCAGCGGGGTCATGCCGCGGTCGACGAGGGCGAGGAGTTCACGGGCGTTGCGGCCGTGCGGGACCGCCGGGGCGTCGGTGCCGCAGGCGACCCTTACTCCGCGTTCGATGGCACGCCTGGTCGTCGCCTTGGCTCGGGGGAAGACGTCGGCGGCCTTGGCCTGGAGTTCGGGCGCGGCCTTGGAGACGTCCATGCCGTCGGCGATGTAGGTGGTGGCGACCAGGAAGGTGCCGCGCTCCACCATCAGGTCGAGGGTCTCGTCACCGGCCAGGAAGCCGTGCTCGACGCAGTCGATGCCCGCGTCCAGCACGGCCCGGATCGCCCGGTCGCCCATGCAGTGCGCCGCCACCTTGAGCCCGGCCCGGTGTGCCTCGTCGGCGATGGCCCGCAGTTCCTCGTCGGAGTACTGCTGGGCGCCGGCCGGGCCGGTGTGGGACATCACGCCGTTGGAGGCGCAGACCTTGATGACCCGGGCGCCGTGCTTGATCTGGTAGCGGACCGCCTTGCGCACCTCCTCGACCCCGTCGGCGATGCCCTCCTCGGTCGTCAGCGGCATGATGTGCGGCGCCAGCGCCTGGAACATGGTCGGGTCGAGGTGCCCGCCGGTGGGGGTGATGGCGTGCCCGGCCGGCACGACCCGCGGTCCCTCGATCCAGCCGAGGTCGATGGCCTTCTTCAGCGCCACGTCGAGCAGCAGGCCGCCGGTCTGCACGAACAGACCGAGATTCCGTACGGTCGTGAAGCCGGCCCGCAGGGTGCGGCGGGCGTTGGCGACGGCGCGCAGGGTGCGGACGGCGGGGTCGTCCTGGACGGGGTTGAGGGGGCTGCGGTGGTCGGGCCCGCCGAGCAGCAGGTTGACCTCCATGTCCATCAGCCCGGGCAGCAGGGTGACGTCACCGAGGTCGAGTACGACGGTGTCCGCCGGGACGGTCGCCGGGGCGACGGCGGTGATGTGCTCGCCCTCGACGAGCAGGTCCCCCGGTTCGACCAGTTCGCCCTTGTCGATGTCGAGCATGCGGGCGGCGCGCAGCCGCAGGGGTGGTTGTGGGGTACGGGGGCGGGGCATCAGGCGCCTCCCCCGGTACGGACGGCACGGGCGGCACGGGCGGCGGCACGGGCGGCGGTGACGGCTCGCATGCCGTTCACACCGCCGGTTCGACGACGGCGTCGATGCTCGCCGGGCCCGTGTCGGGCACCCGGGGCTGCCGCCAGGCCTCCACCGAGAAGGCGACGGTCACCAGGGCGCAGAAGAGCCACAGCAGGTGCTTGTCCTCGTCGGAGATGTCCGCCATGGAGACGTTCTGCAGGTACTCCGTGCCGGACGCGAGGAGCGGGAACGCCGCGTTGTAGAAGGTGTCCAGTTCGTCCATGGTGCTGGCGATCCGCTTGGCGTAACGGGCCTTCTCGGTGGGGACGGCCCAGTCGGCGAAGGGCTCCAGCGCGGCGAACTCGGCGGGAAGGACGGTGGCCATGGTTCGGTCTCCTCGGGTCAGTTCGCGGCCGGGGCGCCGGAGGTGCGCTGCTGGTACTCGCGGACGTACTGCCGGGCGGTGCCGTGCAGATGCCGGAGCAGGACCTCCTGGTCGTTGAGGGGGAACTCCCGCACCGCGCGCGATTCGAGCATGGTCTGGGTCGCCTCCAGGGTGTTGCCGTCCTGCAGGCCGTACTCCTTGAAGGAGACGACGGCCAGTTCCTGCTGCAGGCGCTGGAAGGCGTTCTCCGGCGGGACGAAGTAGCAGGTCGCCTCGAAGATGTGCGTGTTGTACGAGGTCGGCCAGTAGTGGTACGTCAGCACCCAGTTCGGCCGCCAGACCAGCAGCATGAAGTTGGGGAAGAAGACGAACGAGTCCATGCCCCAGCGAGGGTCCCGGGTGGGGTTGACGGCCGGCGGCAGCTGCTCGGTGCTCAGGCCGATGTCGGGTGCCTCCCACGGCCCGAACAGGCCGCTGCGCAGGGCCCCTTCGATGGGCTTGACCATCTTGCGGTCGTGCGGCGGGGCGATGCCGCCCCAGGAGGAGACCATGCTGTGCGGGCCGTCGATGTCGTAGTGCAGCGCCTCGTACCCGTACTTCTGGATCTTGCGGGCCTCGTCGGACACGTACTGGCCGGCGTGCAGGATCGGCGCGTGGTAGAACTCGGCGAACGCGTCGATGAACAGCTTCCAGTTGGCGCCGATCTCGGCGCGGTACCGGTGGGCCTGGGTCATCTTGTGGAACGGGTAGCCCTCGATGCCCTTGGCGAACTCGCCCAGGAACTCCCGTAGCGGAGTGGTGTTCTCGGGGTCGAGGTTGACGAAGACGAACCCCTCCCAGATCTCCGTCCGCACGTCCTTGAGGCCGTACTGCGACTTGTCCAGGTCGAAGAACTCCTGCTCCTGCTGGACGAAGGACAGCTTGCCTTCGAGGTCGTAGCGCCAGGCGTGGTACTTGCAGGTGAACTGGCGGCAGACCCCGCTGGTCTCCTCGCGCGGGAAGTCGTTCCACACGAGCTTGTTGCCGCGGTGCCGGCACACGTTGTGGAAGGCGCGCACCTCGTCGTCCATGCCGCGCACCACGACGACCGAGGTGCCGGCCGCATCCAGCTCCTTGGTGAAGTAGCTGCCGCGTTTGGGGAGTTGCTCGACCCGTCCCACGTTCAGCCAGGTGCGCCTGAAGATCGCCTCGCGCTCCAGCTCGTAGTGCGCGGGGGAGATCGAGTCCTCGTACGACACCGGCTCCGTGCCGATCTTCAGGTGTGCGGTCCAGCTGCCCGCCGCGGGCTTCTTGAAGTGCGCCATGGGGTCTGGTCCTCCAGTCGCTTGTACGGAGGGGACTCACGATAATCTCAGTCTCTCCGAATGAGAATGCTATTCTCATTCCCGATCGGCCGTCAAGTCAGCCGTTCGTCAGGACCCGTCCATGGATCCGTCCATCGATCCGTCCATCGATCCGTCAACGGTTCCGTCCACGAAGGGGAAGATCCGGGTGAAGTCGGCCCCCGGCTCGGTCCGGGCGAACCGCTCCCAGACGGCCCCGGTCGCCGCGCCGATCCCGGCCGGGCCGCCCAACTCGCCCACCGCCCGCAGATACAGCCGTACGTCCTTGTCCATCAGGGAGTTGGCGAAGCCGGCGGCGTAGCGGCCGGTGAGGACGTGGGCCGGGAACTTGTCGCCGGTGGCCGCGCTGCGACCGCTGGATTCGTTGAGCACGTCGAGCATCGTGGCCATGTCGAGTCCGGCGGCCAGCCCGAAGGCGACGGCCTCGCTGGTGGCGGCGAGGGTGGTCGCGGACAGGAAGTTGTTGGCGAGCTTGAGGGCCTGGGCCATGCCGGGACGGTCACCGACCCGGCGACGGCGGTCGCTCAGCCCGGCCAGCACACCCTCGACGGCGGAACACGCCTCACCGTCCCCGGCGTACATGACGGTGAGGGTACGGGCGCGGGCTCCGGCGACCCCGCCGGAGACCGGGGCGTCGACGTAGCCGATGCCGCTCCCGGCCAGGAGTCCGGCGACGGAGCGGGCGGCGGCCGGGCCGACGGTGGAGGTGTCGACGACGTACCGGACCCGCCGACCGGGCGCGGCCAGCACTTCGCGGGCCACCTGCTCGGACGCGGTCCCGTCGGGCAGACTCAGCACCAACACGCCCACCCGGCAGGCGACTTCGGCCACCCCGGAGACATGCAGGGCACCCTCGGGCGAGCGCCCTGGACCCAGCGCGTCATGGGTCACGACCGCATGCCCGGCACCCACCAGGTTCCCGGCGAGCACGCTCCCCATGTTGCCGAGGCCGACGAACCCGACGCTCCCGGCGCGCGGCCCTCCGCCTGTTCCGTTGATCTCCCGCGTCCGTTCCACAACTCTCCCCACCGCGAATGAGAATGACGCTCTCCTGAACATCATTCAGCATTCCAGCAATCGGAGAATTGTGCTACCGTCCCCGATCGTCAGGGTGCCGGCCGAGAGGGAGCCGAACAGACCGTGAACGACTTCGAGGCGATCGACTTCTTCCGGGACGAGAGGCTCGTCGCGGATCCCTATCCCTACTTCGACGCCCTGCGCGGGCAGTGCCCCGTCCACCGGGAGAACCATCACGACGTGATGATGGTGACCGGGTACGAGGAGGCGCTGCAGGTCTACAACGACACCGACACCTTCTCCTCCTGCGTCTCCGTCACCGGCCCGTTCCCCGGGTTCCCGGTCCCGCTGGAGGGGGACGACGTGAGCGGGCTGATCGAGCGGCACCGCGACGCGCTGCCGATGAGCGACCAACTGCCCACCATGGACCCGCCGGTGCACACCGACCACCGCGCCCTGCTGATGCGGCTGATCACGCCGAAGCGCCTCAAGGAGAACGAGGCGTCCATGTGGCACCTGGCCGACGGGCTGCTGGACGCGTTTCTCGCGCCGGGCGAGGGGGAGTTCATCGGCGGGTTCGCCGGGCCGTTCACGCTCCTCGTCATCGCCGACCTGCTCGGCGTGCCGGGAGAGGACCGGCAGGAGTTCATGGACCGGCTCCAGAACCGGCCGCAGGACGGCGGCGTCGGCAGCACGGGCGACGACACGCTGCACCACTCGCCGCTGGAGTTCCTCTACGGCCGCTTCACCACGTACATCGAGGAGCGCCGCCGGGAGCCACGCGAGGACGTGCTCACGGGCCTGGCGACCGCGACCTTCCCGGACGGCTCGACCCCGGAGGTCATGGACGTCGTCCGGGTCGCGGCCAACCTGTTCGCCGCCGGCCAGGAGACCACCGTGCGGCTGCTCGGCTCGGCCCTCAAGGTGCTCGCCGAACGCCCGGAGCTGCAGCGGCTGTTGCGCACCGAGCGGGAGCGCATCCCGAACTTCGTCGAGGAGGCGCTGCGCGCGGAGAGCCCGGTGAAGGGCGACTTCCGGCTGTCCAGGGTGGCGACGACGGTGGGCGGTGTCGAGGTCCCCGCCGGGACCACGCTGATGGTGGTCAACGGCGCCGCGAACCGCGACCCGCGCCAGTTCGAGGACCCCGAGACCTTCGACGTCGGCCGTCCGAACGTCCGTCGGCACCTCGCGTTCGGCCGCGGTGTGCACACCTGTCCGGGCGCGCCCCTGGCCCGCGCCGAGGCCCGGGTGACCCTGGAACGGCTGCTGGAGCGCACCTCCGACATCAGGATCGCCGAGCGGGTGCACGGCCCGGCGAACGCCCGCCGCTACCAGTACGTGCCGACCTTCATCCTCCGCGGCCTCACCCGTCTCGACCTGGAGTGGAGCCCGGCCCGGTGAAGGTCACCGTCGACGACGACCGCTGCCGCGGGCACGGGGTGTGCTGTTCCGTCTGCCCGGAGGTGTTCGACCTGGGCGACGACGGTTACGCCGTGGTGGGCACGCCCGAGGTCCCCGCCGAGCACGAGGACGCGGTCCGCTCGGCCGCCGCCCTGTGCCCCGAGCACGCCATCACCGTGAGCTGACGACGAGGAGCGCCATGCCCAAGGGTTACGTCATCTTCACCGAGGCCATCGACGATCCGGCCGCGATGGCCGCCTACGGCAGGGCGGCCGGGCTCTCCCTCGCGGAGAGCGGGGCCGCCGTGCTGGCCGTCGACTCCGGCCCGCAGGTGCTGGAGGGCGAGTGGCACGGCGACCAGACCGTCGTCCTGGAGTTCGAGTCGGTGGCGGCGGCCCGGGCCTGGTACGAGTCGGCCGCCTACGAGAAGGCCAAGCCGCTGCGGCAGGCGGCGGCCCGGACCAACGCCGTGATCGTGGCGGGGTTCGCGGCGCCGCCGGCGGCGGGCGGCTGACGCGAACCCGTGCACGTGCGGGCCGCGCCGCAGCCACCGGCCACGAGAACGGGCTGCCGGCGCGCGCGGACCGCAGTGGTCGTCATGAGCTTCGGCGGCGCGATCACCGGCGCCGGTGCCCGAACTCATCGGGCTTCGTGCCGCTTTCGGGAGTGAGCCGCGCTCACGCGGTGGCGACGGCCGTTGCGGTGTGTACGACCGTCAGGAGCGAGGCACCCGCGATCATCGTCCATTTCCGCGTGGCGACCCCGATGGCGGCATCGCCCACCTGGGCCGCGGCAGCCGCGGACAGAACGAGTGAACCGGCCGGCCCCGACCACGCGATCGGCGCCAAGAGGGCCGCCACGCCCAGCGGCACTCCCCTGGTCGCGTACATCCAGCCGTAGAAGCGTTCCCCGGCACTCGGCGTACCGCTCCCACTCAGCGCGGCCGGGCGCGCACCTCCCAGCAGCGCGAAGGCGATGCCGGCGACAGCGGCGACGGCGTTGGCCGCCAACAGGGCGTTCACGAGGCGTAGTCGGTCGACGGTTCGGTGCTGTACTTCGTCCAGACCGCCGCGACGGAGTCGTGCGACAACGGCTGCCCGGACTCGACCATCGCCTTGAGGTCGCGGAAGTACTGCACGTACAGGTCCGGAGTGAAGGTGTTGAGCATGACCGCCGTTTCGTCGCTCACGTTGGCGAAGGTGTGCGGTGCGCCCGGCGGGACCATGACCCATGTGCCGGCTCCGGCGTCGTGGTCGTCCTGCCCGACGGTGAACCGCACGCGGCCGGACAGGACGTAGAAGCCCTCGTCGTGCTGTGCGTGGCGGTGCTGCGGAGGGCCCGCGGTGTGCGGGGGGATGGTGATCTCAGCCATTCCCAGCCGGTGCTCGGTGCTGCTGCCGTCTTCGAGGATCCGGATCGTCGACGGCCCGTTGACGATGAGCTCGCCCTCGCCGGGACCGATGATCGTCACCTTGGTCATGAGGCCTCCCTGGCCGGTGAGTTGCCGATGCCAGGACCATATGGTCGGCTCCGATCCGCATGCAAGTGGACTCTCAAAAAAATAGTCGACTGTCACAGCGGTCGCATCGCCGCTATGCTCTCGGTCGGCAGGAAAGGACGATCATGGCCGAGCGGAGACGCCCGAACGGGCTCAGCAGTCAGATGGAACGCACCAGGTCGGCGATCGTGGCTGCCGCCCGCGACCTCGCCGACACCGGGGCGGAGATCACGATGCCGAAGGTCGCGGCCGAGGCGCGGGTCTCGGAGGCGACCGCCTACCGCTACTTTCCCGACCTCCTCTCGCTCCTGCGTGCCGCCGTGATCACGGAGGATCTGGTCGCGGTCCTGCGATCGGCGACGCGCAGCGACGACCCGGTCGAACGGATCGCCCAGGCCGCGGAGATCCTGGGCCGGGCGGTGCTGCGCAGACAGGGCGCCGTCCGGGTGGTCGTCGCCTCGACCATCGCGAAACCCCCGACGGCGAAGGACCGTCCCGCCCACCGCTTCGGACTCATCCGGCACGCTCTCGCCCCGTGGATCGACAGCCGTGGCTCCGCGGGACAACAGGCGGACGTGGAACAACTGGTGCGCGGTCTCGCCCTCGTCATCAGCGCCGAGTCGCTGTTCGCGCTGATCGACCTCTGCGACCTGACTCCCGACGACGCGATCGCCAGCCTCGTGACCACGGCACGGCACATGACCGCAGCAGCGGTCGCGGCAGCCCCGGCACGCCCCGCCGCCGGCTGAACCGCCTGCTGCCGGCCGCGCGTGCCGACAGGCCGTTGCCTTTGGACCTTCAGCGGTGCCCGTCGGACGGGCGTCCCGATCGGGCGCGGTACCCTGTGTCCCCGCTGCGCTGACGTACCGTCAGCGCGGCCCGTACCCCGCCGTCGACCAGGATGTCGACGCCGGTGAGGAAGGACGCCTCGTCCGACAGCAGGAAGGCGACGACGGCGGCCAGTTCCTCGGGGCGGCCCTCGCGGCCGAGGGCCGACTGCCGTACCAGCGCGGCCATGGAAGGGTGGTGCTCCGCCTCCTGCCGACCCTGCGGGGTGGCGACGACGCCGGGCGAGACCGAGCAGACACGTGCCCCGGCCGGCCCGAGGCGGACGGCTTCCCGTTGCACGAAGCGCTGGACTCCGCGTTTGGCCCAGGTGTAGGCGACGCCGGGATCCTCGATCTCCGGTCCGACGGCGGCGCGGATGCGGTCGAGGAAGTGCTCGTCCAGCGGGTCCGACAGGGCCTCCTCGGTCGCGGGCCGCGCTGCGGTGTCGCCGAACAGCGCGGCCATCGAGGCGAAGCACACCAGCGCCGTCCCCCGTGTGGCGAGCGGGCGCAGGGCCTCGGCCAGCAACGCCGTGCCGACGAGGTCGACGGTGAGGATGCGGCGCCAGTCGGCCATGGTCGGCGAGATGCCGGCCGCGTGGGCGACGGCACGGAGGGTGCCGAGTTCACGCGCGCGGGCGGCGAGGCGGGCCAGGCCGTCGCGGTCGGTGATGTCCAGGGAGTGCGGTTCGACGACGGCGGTCCGCGCCTCCGTGGCGAGCTCCTCCGCAGCCGCGTAAACCGTCTTCTCGTCGAGGTCGACCAGGAGGAGCCGGTCCACCGTCCCGGCCAGGCGCCGGGCGCACTCCAGGCCCATGCCGCGTCCGGCTCCGGTCACGATTCCCACGCTCGCCGTACGTCCGGGCTCCGGTGCGGCGGTCATGACGGCCTCCTGCCGTTCGCCCAGTACTGTTCCAGGACGGGTTGCAGCGCGCGGGTGACGAGTTCGACGCGTGGGCCGGTGGGGCCCCGGTGGAACGCCCAGTACGGCGTGGAGTCCGGGCGGCGGCCGACGGCCTCGGACACGTAGCCGCGCCGGGCCAGTTCGGCGGAATCGGCGGCCACGTCGTCGGACCAGTACCCGAGGTGGTGGACTCCCGAGTCGGCGGCCGGCTGCCAGAGGGTGCCCGGGACGCTGCGGACCAGCTCCAGCCGGGGCACGGTCATGGAGTACGTCGACGTCAGGTCGAGCACCGTGTCACCGCCGGGCAGGCTCACCCGGGCGGACGCGCCCAGTTCCGTGCACCACTCGTAGCCGAACAGCGCCGTCAACTCGGCCGCTGCCGCCGGGATGTCGTCCACGACGATCCCGACGTGGAACTGATCGGTCGCCTTCATTCGTGCCCTCGCTGGGGTGTGACCGTACGCAGGCAGAAGCGGGTCAGGTGGTCGACGTCGCCGTCCGTGGGCGGCGTCCGGCGCCACAGGTGGTCGGCGAGGCGGCCGACCGTGGCGTGGGCGGCGAGGGACGCGTCCAGGTCGGGAGCGGTGCTGCCCAGCCGGGCGTAGGGCGCGCCGAGCAGGTCGGCGAGGAGGCCGGTGGCCGAGGGCGGACCGGACAGGAACCCCTCCCCCACGCTCTGCGCGTTCCACATCACGGCGAGCGTCGTCGCGGCCGTTTCGGGGTCCCTGGCCTGGGACAGGACGCCCTCGACCCAGCGGCGCACCTGGCCCTCCGGCGTAGGCTCCTTCGCCATCTGGTGGGCGATGTAGCCGCACAGGCGCTCGGTGCCGTCCTCCATGATCGCGGCGACCAGGGCGTCCTTCGAGCGGAAGTGCCGGTAGAACGCCTCGTTCGACAGTCCGGCGGCCGCCACGATGTCGGCGACGCGCGGACGTGCGCTCGTGCCGCAGCGGCGCATCACCGCCCGTGCCGCATCGAGGAGGGCCCGCACCTCGTCGCCGTACTGGTCGGCGCGCCGGGCCAGAGCACGCCGGGCGATCCGGTCGGCCACACCACCTGACGGCCGGTCCGCGACGCGGTCCGGAAGTCGGTCCGACGGCGCGTCAGAAATAGCGTTCCGCGTCGCGGGAATTGTATTCTCCTTCACGAGAACGTTATTCTGGCACCCGCCGGAAGGAGACACAATGCCGTGGGACTTCGAGACCGAGCCGGACTACCAGGCACAGCTGGACTGGGCGGACCGGTTCGTGCGGGAGGAGGTCGAACCCCTCGATCTCCTCTGGGACGGCCTGCAGTTCACCCCACCCGACGACAACCTCCGCCGCGTCCTGGACCCGCTCAAGAAGGAGGTGCGGGCGCACGGACTCTGGGCCACCCACCTCGGCCCCGAGCTGGGCGGCGCGGGCCACGGGCAGGTCAAGCTGTGCCTGCTCAACGAGATACTGGGCCGCTCCTCCTGGGCCCCGATCGTCTTCGGCTGCCAGGCGCCGGACACGGGCAACGCCGAGATCCTCGCCCACTACGGCACCGAGGCGCAGAAGGAGCGCTACCTGCGCCCGCTGCTCGACGGCGAGATCTTCTCCTGCTACTCGATGACGGAGCCGCAGGCGGGCGCCGACCCGAAGGAGTTCACCACCCGGGCGGTACGGGACGGCGACCAGTGGGTCATCGACGGCTGGAAGTACTTCTCGTCCAACGCGAAGACCGCCGCCTTCTTCATCGTGATGGCCGTGACGGACCCGGACGGCGACCCGTACAAAAGCATGTCGATGTTCCTGATCCCGGCGGAGACATCCGGCATCGGCATCGAGCGGAATGTCGCGCTCGCCGGTGAGCCCGAAGAACGGGGTTCTCACGCACTGGTGCACTACGAGGACGTACGCGTGCCCGCGGACGCGCTGCTCGGCGGGGAGGGTCAGGCGTTCGTGATCGCGCAGACCCGGCTCGGCGGCGGGCGGATCCATCACGCGATGCGGACGATCGGGCTCGCGGGCAAGGCGTTCGACATGATGTGCGAGCGGGCGCTGAGCCGGCACACCCAGGGCACGGTCCTGGCCGACAAGCAGTTCGTGCAGGGGCACATCGCCGACTCGTGGGCGCAGCTCCAGCAGTTCCGGCTGACCGTGCTGCACACCGCGTGGAAGATCGACAAGTACAACGACTACCGCAAGGTCCGCAAGGACATCGCGATGGTGAAGGTGCTGCTGCCGGGTGTGCTGCATGACATAGCACACCGCGCGATCCAGGTGCACGGCGCGCTGGGCGTCAGCGGCGACATGCCCTTGTTCCGGATGCTGCTGGGCGCGAGCGTGCTGGGCATCGCGGACGGGCCGACCGAGGTGCACAAGGTGACGGTCGCCCGGCAGGTGCTGCGGGACCACCGGGCCGGCGAGGACCTCTGGCCGAGCGGATATCTCCCGAAACGGCTGGCCGCGGCCCGCGCCAAGTACGCCGAGTTCCTGGAGCCGGACTCGAAGGCGGAGGCACGGTGATCGACGTCGAGCGGCTGGCGGCCTGGCTGGACGAGTCCGGTCTCCCCGGCAAGGGCGAGCCGGTCGAGCACCGGTACGTGTCGGGCGGCGCGCAGAACGAGATCTACGAGGTCCGGCGCGGCGAACTGCACTGCGCCCTGCGCATCCCGCCGCCCACCGCGCCGCCCGCCCGCGACGAGGGCATCCTGCGGGAGTGGCGGATCACCGAGGCGCTGAACGGCACGGACGTCCCGCACACCGAGGCGATCGCCGTCTGCACGGACGCCGCCGTCCTAGGCCGCACCTTCTACCTGATGGAGTTCGTCGACGGCTGGTCGCCGATGGGGCAGCGCGGCTGGCCGGCACCGTTCGGCACGGACCTCACCGCACGGGCGGACCTGGCCTACCAGCTCGCCGAAGGGGCGGCCTTGCTCGGCCGGGTGGACTGGCAGGCGAAGGGGCTGCACGACCTGGGCCGCCCGGACGGATTCCACGAGCGGCAGGTCGACCGCTGGACCCGCTACCTGGAGCGGGCCAAGGGCCGCGAGCTGCCCGGCTTCGAGACGGCCGCCGCCTGGCTGCGCGCCCACAAGCCCCTCGACTACCTCCCGGGACTGATGCACGGCGACTACCAGTTCGCCAACGTCATGTTCCGGCACGGCGCCCCGGCCCGTCTCGCCGCGGTCGTCGACTGGGAGATGGGCACGATCGGCGACCCCAAGCTCGACCTCGCCTGGATGCTCCGCGGCTGGCCCGAGGACACCGGCGCCCCCGAGGCGGCCACCGCGTCCTACGTCGACCTGTTCGGCATGCCGTCGCGCGCGCAGTTGATCGAGCACTACGCGCAGGTGTCCGGCCGTCAGGTCGACGACATGGACTACTACGACGTCCTCGCCCAGTGGAAACTCGCCATCGTCCTGGAACAGGGCTTCCAACGGGCCGGTGACAATGAGAAGTTGCAGGCCTTCGGCCCGATGGTGCTGGAGCTGATGAAGTCCGCGGCGGACCTCGCGGAGACAACCGCCTACGGAGCCTGAGCCGCACGCGAGCACCGCGGCCGTACGTCGACGGCCGCGGTCCTCTCACCTCGCCGTCACCACCGCCCTCACAGTCCCAGCGACTTGGCGATGATCACCTTCATGACCTCGCTCGTTCCGGCGTAGATGCGGGTGATCCGGGCGTCGGCGTACAACCGCGCTATCGGGTACTCCGTCATGTAGCCGTAGCCGCCGAAGAGTTGCAGACAGCGGTCGACCGCACGGGCCTGCGTCTCCGTGCAGAAGAGTTTCACCTTGGCCGCGTCCGCGCCGGAGAGTTCGCCGGCCACGAGATCGAGGACCGCACGGTCCAGCATGGCCTGGGCGGCCTCGATCTCGGCGGCCACGGCCGCGAGTTCGAACTTGGTGTTCTGGAAGGCCGCCACCGGCCTGCCGAAGACCTCGCGCTCCTTGACGTAGCCGATCGTCGTGTCCAGGGCGGCCCGTGCCTGCGCGACCGAGCCGACCGCCACCGTCAGCCGCTCCTGCGAGAGGTTGTGGCCCAGGTAGCCGAAGGCCGCGCCCTCCTCCCCCAGCCGGTTGGCCACCGGGACGCGCACGTCGTCGAAGGCCAGCTCGACGGTGTCCTGGACCTTGATGCCCAGCTTGTCCAGGACCCGTCCCCGGGTGAAGCCGGGCATGCCGTCCTCGACCACCAGCAGCGTCAGTCCCGCACGCCGGTCGGCGGGGTCCGCCGACGTCCGCGCGACGACGATCACCAGGTCGGCGAGGAGCCCGCCGGTGATGAAGGTCTTGGCGCCGTTGAGGAGGTAGGTGTCGCCGTCGCGTACGGCGGTGGTGCGGATGCCCGCCAGGTCGGAGCCGGTGCCGGGTTCGGTCATGGCGATGGCGGTGAGCAGCCGGCCGGCGGCGAGGCCGGGGAACCAGCGCTGCCGCTGTTCCGCGTCGGCGTAGGCGAGGAAGTAGGGCAGGATGACGTCGAGTTGAGTGCGTACGGTACCCAGGGTGACCAAGGCCCGGGACGCCTCCTCCTGGAGGACGACGTTGTAGCGGTAGTCGGCGATGCCCGACCCGCCGTACTCCTCGGGGATCGCCATGCCGAGGACGCCCAGCGCGCCCAGCCGCTCGAAGAGCTCACGGGGCAGGCGGCCCTCCTGCTCCCAGGAGGTGTAGTTCGGGACCACCTCCTTGGCCACGAACTCCCGGACCAGCGTGCGGAATTCCTCGTGGTCGGCGGTGAAGATCTGTCGGCGCACCGAAACCCCCGGTCAGTCGATGAGTTCGACGAGGGTGGCGTTGGCGGTGCCGCCGCCCTCGCACATGGTCTGCAGGCCGTAGCGGATCCCGTGGTCGCGCATGTGGTGGACCATGCGGGTCATCAGGACGGCACCGGACGCACCCAGCGGGTGGCCGAGTGCGATGGCGCCGCCGAGCGGATTGAGCAGGGCCGGGTCGGCGCCGGTCTCGGCGAGCCAGGCGAGCGGGACGGGCGCGAAGGCCTCGTTCACCTCGAAGACACCGACCTCGGAGAGGCCGACACCGGCTTTCGCGAGCACCTTCTCCGTGGCCGGGATCGGGCCGGTCAGCATGAGCACCGGGTCGGCGCCGACCACCGCGCCCGAGCGGTAGCGGGCGACCGGGGTGAGCCCCAACTCCCTTGCCTTCGCCGGGGTGGTGACCAGGAGGGCCGCCGCGCCGTCCGAGATCTGGGAGGCGTTGCCCGCGTGGATGAGGCCGTCGTCGAGGAAGGCGGGCCTGAGCCGTGCCAGCTTCTCGGCGGTGGTGCCGCGCCGTACGCCCTCGTCGGCCTTGACCCCCTCCACCGCCACGATCTGCGCCTCGAAGGCACCGCTGTCCTGCGCGGCTGCGGCGCGTTCGTGGGACAGGGCCGCGAACTCGTCCAGGCGGGTGCGCGTGAAGCCCCACTTCTGCGCGATCTTCTCGGCGGAGAGTCCCTGGTTGAAGGAGAAGTCGTGGTAGCGGGCGAGGACTTGGGGCCCGTATGGAGTCCCGGTGGCCCGTGCCGAGCCGAGCGGCACCCGGCTCATGACCTCGACCCCGCCGGCCACGACCACGTCCTGCTGGCCGGACATGACGGCGTGCGCGGCGAAGTCGAGGGCCTGCTGGCTGGATCCGCAGGCCCGGTTCACGGTGGTGCCGGGGACGGTCTCGGGCCAGCCGGCGGCGAGGACGGCGTAGCGGCCGATGTTGCTGGACTGGTCGCCTACCTGGGAGACGCAGCCCCAGACGACGTCGTCGACGAGTGCCGGGTCGAGGCCGGTGCGTTCGGCAAGGGCGTTCAGGACGACGGCGGAGAGGTCGGCCGCGTGCGCACCGGACAGGCCGCCGTCGCGTTTCCCGACCGGGGTGCGGACGGCCTCGACGATCACTGCTTCGCGCATGAAGGGTCCTCCGTTGCGGGCTTGCGGAACCAGCGGCCGGTGAAACGCGGTTCTCGCTTCTCGGCGAAGGCGGCGTAGGCCTCGGTCACGTCGGTCGAGGCGAAGTTCGCCGTCTGGGCGCGGGCCTCGGCGGCGAGCGCCTCGCGCAGGGTGCGGCCGGTGCCCTCGTTGAGGAGCGCCTTGGTCTGTGCGAGGGCGACCGGCGGCCCGGCCGCCAGCCGGTCGGCCAGGTCGGCGACGTACGCGTCGATCTCGTCGGCGGGCACCACCCAGGTGACGAGGTTCAGCGACCGGGCCTCCTCGGCGTCGATCGTCTCGGCCAGCAGGGCGAGTCGTTTGGCCTGCTGGAGGCCGGTGAGCCGGGGCAGGAGCCAGGAGCCGCCGCAGTCCGGGGAGAGGCCCCGGCGGGCGAAGATCTGCGAGAACCGGCTCTCCGGCGTGGCCACCACCAGATCGCAGCCCAGCGCCAGGTTCCACCCCGCGCCGACCGCCGCGCCGTCGACCTTGGCGACGGTCGGCACCGGCGACTCGTGCAGCAGCAGGGCGACCTCGTTGAGATCGCGCACCTTGTCCAGGGGGTGCCGGGTGTCGGCGGCGCCGCTCGTGAGATCGGCGCCGGAGCAGAAGGCTCCGCCGGCGCCGGTGAGGACCAGGGCCCGTACGGCGGGGTCGTGGGTGGCCTCGGTGAGCGCCTGCCGCAGCAGTCCCCACAGTTCTCGGTCGACGGCGTTCCTGCGGTGCGGGCGGTTCAGGGTGAGGGTCCGTACGGCACCGCTGTCGCCGGTCAGGAGGGCGGGCGGGGCGCTCATCCGCCGCTCCCGGACTCCGGGTCAGCGGCATCGCCACTCCTCGGCTCCCGGTCGCCGACACCGCCGCTCCCGGACTCCGGTTCCCGGACGCCGAGTTCGGCCAGAATCCGCTCGGTGTGCTCGCCGAGCGCGGGGACTGCGCCCATCGGCGGGTCGTAGCCGGCGATGACCGGGGGTGGCAGCAGTGCCGGGACGGGTCCGGCGGGGGTGTCGATGCGGCGCCAGCGGTCGCGGGCCGCGAGGTGGGGGTGGGCGAGCACGTCGTCCGGGGTGTTGTAGCGGGAGTTGCCGATGCCCGCGTCGTCGGCGCGCCGCTGGACGTACACCAGTTGGTGACGGCCGCACCAGGCGCCGATCTCGGCGTCGAGCAGGTCGCGGTGGGTGACGCGGTCGGGGTTGGTGCGGAAGCGGTCGTCGGCCGCGAGGTCGGGGCGGTCCAGCAACTCCAGTGCCAGGCGCTGCCATTCGCGGTCGTTGGTGGTGCCGAGGACGACCGTGTGACCGTCGGCGGTGCGGTAGGCGCCGTACGGGGCGACGGCGGGCGAACTCATGCCGAGCGGCTGCTGCCAGTGGCCCGCGTGCCGGGTGTAGGTGAGCGGATAGCCCATGAGCTCGGCCATGGTGTCGAACATGCTCACCGCGACGGCTCCGCCCCTCTCTCCGCGGCGCTCACCGGCGTACAGCAGCGCCACGATCGACAGGGCCGTGTAGAGGCCGGTGCTGGCGTCCGCGATGGGCGGGCCCGGTTTGGCCGGGGCACCGGGGTGGCCGGTGATGGCGCAGACGCCGGACTCGGCCTGGACGAGGAGGTCGTAGGCGCGTTTGTGGGAGAGCGGTCCGCCGGGTCCGTAGCCGTCGATCTCCACGGCGATCAGGTCGGGGTGGCGGGTCGCCAGGTCGTCGGGGGCCAGGCCGAGTTTGGCCGTGGTGCCCGGGGCGAGGTTGGAGACCAGCACGTCGGCGCGGTCGAGGAGGCGGTGCAGGATCGCCGTCCCGGCCTCGGACTTGAGGTCGAGGGCGATGGACTCCTTGCCCCGGTTGACCCAGACGAAGTGGGCGGCGAGGCCGCCGACCACGTCGTCGATGTGGCGGGCCGAGTCGCCGCCGTCCGGGTTCTCCACCTTGATCACCCGGGCGCCCAGGTCGCTCAGGACCCGGGTGCACAGGGGCGCGGAGACGGCCTGTTCCAGGGCCACCACCATCACGCCGGAGAGGGGTCCCTCGGTCATCAGATCACCAGGCCGCCGTCGACCGGCAGGACCTGGCCGGTGACGAAGGAGGCCGCGTCAGAGGCGAGGAAGACGAAGGCCCCGGCGACCTCGTCGGGTTCGGCCCAGCGGCCGAGCGGGATGCGGGCGAGCATGGTGGCGGCGAACTTCTCGTGGGTGCGGATGGTCTCGGTCATGGGAGTGGCGGCCAGCGGTGCGAGGGCGTTGACCTTGATCTGCCGCCTCGCCAGCTCCCTGGCCATGGACTTGGTCATGCCGATGACCGCCGCTTTGGCGGCCGAGTAGTTGACCTGGCCGAGGGTGCCGGTCAGGCCCGCGGACGAGGTGACGTTGACGATGCGTCCGGTGCCGTCGGTGGGCAGGTACGGGAGGGCGGCCTGGGAGCAGGTGAAGGTGCCCAGGACGTGGATGTCGAGCAGGCGGCGGAAGGCGTCCTCGTCGAGGTCGGGGAACATGGCCGGCGCGGTGACGCCGGCGTTGTTCACGAGGATGTGCAGGGTGCCGTCGGCGAGGTCGGCGGCCCGGGAGACGGCGTGCTCGGCGGCGGTCCGGTCGCGGACGTCGAGGGGCGCGCTGTCGGCGGTGCCGCCCGCCGCCGTGATCTTCCCGGCGACGGCCGCGGCGGCGGTCGGATCGACGTCGGTGACGAGGACGGCGGCGCCGGCCCGGGCGAGCGCGTGGGCGACGGCGGCGCCGATGCCGCCCGCGGCTCCGGTGACCAGCGCCGAGCGTCCCGTGAGGTCGAACAGCTCGTTGCCGTACGCCACTACTTGCTCGCCGCCGCTACGGCCGCGCGGGCCCGGGCGCGGAACGCCTCCAGCTTGTCGACGGGTTCCTTGAGCTGGCGGCTGCGGGCCCGGATGCTGACGTCGTGGCCCGCGGCGGCCCGGCGCAGGGCGCCGACCGTGGCCTGGTCGCGCGGGATGTGCGAGAACGGGTCGAAGGAGTACCAGCGCATGGCGTTCTCGTGGGTGATCTTCACGGTGTCGGCGTCCGGGACGGCGAACTCGTCGAGGACGCCGTGCAGTTGCTCGGGGGCGTCGGGCCACAGCGAGTCGCTGTGCGGGTAGTCGCCCTCCCAGCAGATGTTGTCGATGCCGATCTCGTGCCGCAGCTTCACGCCGAGCCGGTCGGTGATGAAGCAGGTCAGGAAGTGCTCGCGGAAGACCTCGGAGGGGAGCTTGCCGCCGAAGTCCTGGAGGGTCCAGGCGGCGTGCATCTCGAAGGTGCGGTCGACCCGCTCCAGGAAGTAGGGGATCCAGCCGGTGCCGCCCTCGGAGAGCGCGATCCTCAGGTCCGGGAAGTCCTTGAGGGTGCGGGACCAGAGCAGGTCGGCGGCGGCCTGGACGAGGTTGATGGGCTGGAGGGTGATCATCACGTCGGGCGGCGAGTCGACGGCCGGGATGGCGAGGCGGCCGGAGGAGCCGATGTGCACCGACAGGACGGTGTCGGTGTCGCAGGCGGCCTGCCACACCGGGTTCCAGTAGGGGTCGTGGAAGCTGGGGTAGCCGAGGGCGGCGGGGTTCTCGGGGAAGGTCATCGAGTGGCAGCCCTTGGCGGCGACCCGGCGCAGTTCGCCCGCGCAGAGTTCGGCGTCCCAGATGGCGGGCAGGGCCATCGGGATGAAGCGGCCCGGGTAGGCACCGCACCACTCGTCGATGTGCCAGTCGTTGTAGGCGCGCACCAGGGCGAGGGAGAAGTCGGAGTCCTCGGTGGCGAACATGCGGGCCGAGAAGCCGGGGAAGGACGGGAAGTTCATCTGGGCGAGGACGCCGCCGGCGTTCATGTCCTTGACGCGTTCGTGGACGTCGTAGCAGCCGGGGCGGATCTCGTCCATGCCCTGCGGGTCGAGGCCGTACTCCTCCTTGGGCCGCCCGGCGACCGCGTTGAGGGCGGCGTTTCCGACGGTGTTGTCGCGGAACTGCCACACGTCGCTGCCGTCCTCGCGGTGGACGAGCTTGGGGGCGTCGTCCAGGTACCGCTTCGGGAGGTGGTTCACGAAGATGTCCGGCGGCTCGATGACGTGGTCGTCGACGCTGATGAGGATCAGGTTGTCCTTGTTCATGCGAGGTCCCTTTCGCTGTGAAGCCGGTGGGTGCGGGTCAGTCCGAGGCGGGGAGGGGTTTGGCGGCCTTGAGGGTCATGGGGACGCCCGCGCAGGCGAGTTCGCCGGTGCCGGGGCTGGTGCAGAGCAGTTCGAGGGTGTCGTCGGCGTCGGTGTAGCGCTTGCCGAGGATGGTGACCGGGTCGCCGGTGGTGGCGGGCGGGGGCGGTGCGGTGGCGGCGGGGACCATGGGGGCGCCGCCGCAGGTCAGGGCGGGCTGGCGGGCAGCGGGGGCGCGGACCACGACGACGCGGGTGGTGCACACCGTGCTGGCGAGCTGGTCACCGGGGCGCAGCGTCGGTGCTGGTGAGGTCATGGTTCGGGTCCCTTTCGGACAGGCGGTCGGCGAGCACGGCGAGGTCGTAGGACTGGCGGGCCATCCAGAACCGCAGGAAGCCGGTGAGCGAGTAGCGCAGGAACAGCGCGGCGCCGACGACCGTCCCGGCGATGCCGCCGAGGCCGAGGGCGAGGGCGTCACGCTGGTCCAGCGGGTTCTGGGTGTTGTGCGAGACGAAGTACGCCGACACCGCGAGGACCAGACCGACGGCCATCAGGGCGGCGCCGAGGCGCAGCCACAGGCCCGCGCGGGCGGCGGCCGGGTCGGGGATCCGGAGGTCGGCCAGCTCGCGGACGAAGCGGTCCGCACGGGAGTCGGTGGGCGGCTCGGTGGGTGTCATGCGGAGCTCCCGAGGTAGAGGGCGGACAGTTCGTCGCGCAGCCCGCCGTCGGGGCGGCCCTGACGTTCGATGCGGCCGCGCACGAGGACTGCGGCGTGGTCGGCGATGCCGAGGACGGCGGCCGCGAACTGCTCGACGACCAGGACGGCGACGCCCTGCCGGGCGATCTCGGCGACCTGTTCGTAGAGCCGGGAGACGACCAGCGGGGCGAGTCCCATGGAGAGTTCGTCGAGGAGCAGCACGGCCGGGTCGGTGGCCAGGCCCCGGGCGAGGGCGAGCATCTGCTGCTCGCCGCCGGAGAGCGTCCCCGCCGCCTGGCCCGGCCGCTTGCCGAGGACCGGGAAGCGGGCGTAGGCGATCTCCTCGATCTCCGCGCGGGTGCGGCCGGTGAAGGTCATCATGAGGAGGTTGTCGCGGACCGAGAGGCTGGGGAAGACCCCGCGTCCCTCGGGGATGAGGCAGACCCCGGCCCGGGCCAGGTCGCGGGGGTCGGCGCCGGTCATGTCCCGCCCGCCGAGCAGGAGTTGCCCGGAGAGCGGCGGGTGGAGTCCGGCGGCGACGTGCAACGTGGTGGTCTTTCCGGCGCCGTTCGGGCCGAGCAGCGCGACGACCTGCCCGGCGCCGACACCCAGGTCGACGCCGTGCAGGACGGTGATGCCCTCGTGGGCGGCGCGCACGGCGCGCAGTTCGAGCAGAGCGTTCACACGTCCCCCAGGTAGGCCGCGAGCACCGTCTCGTCGTTGCGGATCACCTCGGGCGGCCCTACGGCGATGACCTTCCCGAGGTCGAGCACGTACACCTCGTCGCAGACGCCCATGACCAGCCCCATGTCGTGTTCGACCAGGACGACGGCGGTGCCGTCGGCGGCGAGCGAGCGCAGCAGGGCCGCGAACCGTTCGGTCTCCTCGCCGTCCTGCCCGGCGGCGGGCTCGTCGAGGAGCAGCAGCGCGGGCCGTACGGCCAGGGCGCGGCCGACCTCGACCAGGCGGGCGACGCCGGTGGGGAGGTTGTCGGCGCGGGTGTCGGCGATGCCGGTCAGGCCGAGCCTGTCGAGCAGTTCGTCGGCCAGGAGTGCCGCCCGCCGTCGTCCGGGGCCGAGTTCCGCGGCGACGAGGAGGTTGTCGCGCACGCTCAGCCGGCCGAAGAGTTCGAGGCGTTGGAAGGTGCGGGCCAGTCCGTGCCGGCAGCGGCGGGCGGGGCCGAGGCGGGTGACGTCACGGCCGTCGAGGGCGACCCGGCCCGCCGAGGGGCGGCGCAGTCCGGACACCACGTCGAACAGGGTGCTCTTCCCGGCCCCGTTGGGTCCGATCAGGCCGGTGATCCGGCCGCGGTCGGCGCTCATGCCGACCCCGTCCAGGGCGCGGTTGCCGCCGAAGGCGACGGTGACGCCGCTAACGTCCAGCAGTGGCACGGGCCAGCACCTCCCCGTCCTGGGGCCGCCAGGGCCGGCGTACGCCCCACCACTCGACCGGTACGTCCGCCTCGGCCTCCGGGGCCTGCCGTGCGGCGGCCCAGGCGCGCAGGGCGAACGCGACGACCAGGGAGCCGGTCAGGAACGTCCAGCCGTCGATCGCGTCGGCCAGCCGCAGTACCCAGCCCAGGGCCAGGGCCGCGAGCAGGACGGGCAGCGCGATCACGTCCCGCCCCAGGGGCGCCCATTGGCGGCGGAGGCGGGCGATGATCCCCTCGGGGCTGTGCCCGAGGCCCATCCCGGCCAGGGCGGGCAGCAGGGCGACGACGTTCTGCGTCCAGGAGGCCATGCCGGTCAGGATGTTGGGGCCGAGGTAGGCCGTCCCGGCGAACAGGCCGTTGCCCACCGCGCCGAGGCCGCCGATGACCGCGACGAGGAAGATCGGGAGTCCGGCGACGAGGTTGAACTGCTCGGCGGTGATGGAGCGTTGCTGCATGCCGTAGAGGGCGCCGCCGAGTCCGGCGAGGCCGGCCGAGAGCGCGAACACGGCCACCTTGGTCAGCAGCAGGCTGCCGCCGAGGGTCGCGTACGCGGCCTCGCTGTCCCGGAGCGCGATCAGGCGCCGCCCGAAGCCGCCGCGCCGCAGCCGGGCGACGGCGAGCGAGGCGAGGCCGAGGCAGACGGCGGCGAGGACGGTCAGCTCGGCGGCGGAGTCGAGGTGCAGGCCGAACAGGTCGGGCCCGCTCATCTCCACCGAGCCCTGGTCGAACAGCGAGATGCGCGCGCCGAGCAGGTGGAAGGCGGGGAGGGTGAAGATCCACCGGTCCAGGACCACCGCGAAGGCCGCGGTGCCCAGGGCGAGATACACGCCGGAGAACCGCAGCGCGGGTACGGCGATCAGCGCCCCGGCCGCCCCGGACACGGCGACCGCAGCGGCCAGCGCCCACAACTGCCCGTGCCCGCCGAGGTGTCCCCAGACGACGGCGCCGATACCGGCCATGCTCAGCTGGCACAGGGAGATCTGCCCGGCGTACCCGGCGAGCGGAACGTACGACAGGGCGACGATGCCGAGGGAGAAGATCGGTCCGTAGGTGACGAGGTCGGCCTCGTCCAGGACGGTGGCCAGGACGAGGCCGAAGGCGACGGTCGACGCGGCGAAGACGGCGGTGCCGCGCAGGCTGGGCGCCGGGACCTGGACGAGCCGCCGGTCGCGGTGGCGCAGGCCCGGGTGGCGGAACAGGAGCAGGGCGAGGAAGAGGAGCAGGGCCGGGGCGGCCAGGCGCAGGCCGGGCAGGTAGGGGTTCTGCGGGAGGTAGCCGGCGAGGTAGCTCTCCATGCAGCCGACGACGACCGCGCCGGCGAAGGTGAGCGGCAGGCTGCGCAGCCGGCCGAAGACGGCCGCGGTGTAGGCGCTGACGATCAGGAGGGAGAGCTGGGAGGCGTCGAGGGCGACGGTGGGGGCGATCAGTATGCCGCCGATCGCGGCGAGTTGGGTGCCGAGGATCCAGGCGACGCGGCTCGCCCGGACCGGGTCGGCGCCGGTGAGCCGCACCAGGGCGCGGTCGTCGACGGTGGCGCGCATCTCGGCGCCGGTCCGGGTGTGGTTGAGCAGGAACCAGAGGCCGGCGGCGACCGCCACCGCGACGGCCATGGTGATCGCCTGGTGCCAGGTGAGGGTGGCGGGGCCGAGGTGGAAGGGCCGCTTGTCGGCGAGGAACACCGACAGCGGCCGGGGCACGTCGGGGTCCCAGATCCAGCGGGCGGCGGCGATGGCGCCGCTGAGCAGCGCCACCGTCATCACCAGCCGTTCGGCCTCGCCGAGCCGTTGCACGGGCCGCATCAGGACCCGTTCGACGGCGAGGCCGAAGGCGGGCGCGAGCACCAGGAGCACCAGGGCCAGGGCCACCGGGACCGGCCAGCCCCAGCCGACGGTGAACTGCCAGTAGCAGAAGGCCGCCAGCATGCCCGCCGCCCCGTGCGCGAAGTTGAACACGCCGGTGGTGACGTAGGTGAGCACCAGGCCGCTGCCGATGACCGCGTAGATGGCGGCGGTGCTCAGTCCGACGATCCCGAAGGTCAGGAACTGCTCCATCTACTTCACATCGCTCATGCTCTTGCCGACGTCGGCGAGGGTGAGCGGCTTTCCGTAGCTGCCCTTGAACTTGTAGGCGGACTCGTTGCACCGGTAGGCGCCGGTGTCGGGCCCGAAGTCCGCGGGCTGCCAGCCCTTGGCGGTGGCCTTCTCGATGTTGAAACAGGTCAGCGGTGCACCCGGGGTGGACAGGTCGACCGGGGCGAGCAGTCCGCCGCCGGTCCAGGCGTTCTCCTTGGTCGCGGCGCGGTAGACGCATGTGCGGGTGAGGTCGTCACCGCAGGAGGAGGCGGCCTTGGCGAACAGCAGCCAGGCGGCGAAGCCGCGGACTCCGGGCAGCGTGATCTGGGCGCTGGGAGCGTACTTCTTGAACAGGGCGGTCAGTTGCCCGGTCGCGGCGTTGCCGGCCGCCTTCTCCAGCGGGTAGACGCCGCTGAGGTCGGCGAAGTTGTTCTGGTAGGCGAGGGACGTGCCGGCCAGTTGCAGGAACGCGGGCCCGTAGGCGTTGTTGTTGGCGTCGATCCAGTCGAGCTTGTAGTTCATGCCGGTGAGGATCTGTTCCAGCTTGGCCAGGCTCGCGAAGTCGCCGTTGAACACGAGCCCCTTGACGCCCTTGCTCTTGATGGACTGGGCGTAGGGGGTCCAGTCCGAGACACCGGACGCCGGGTACAGGTCCTGGTAGGTGACCTTCCCTCCGGCGGCCTTGACGGTCTCCACGGTCTCGGCGTTGAGGACCTTCGTCACCGGGGCGTCGCCTGCGATCGTGCCGACGGCGTCCGCCGACTTCGGGTAGGCCTGCTTCAGCAGCCAGTCGTAGTAGCCGATGTAGCGGGCGTAGCCCGCCCCGCCCGTCTCGTTGAGCTGAAGGTCCGAGCCTACGTTCTGGACCTGGCTGACCTGCGCCGGGAAGTCGGGCAGCAGGCACTTCAGCCGGTCCTGGACACCGAGGGCGTCCAGGGCGGAGCCGCCGCCGACGAGTGCGAAGTCGTCCTTGCAGGCCTCCAGCATCCGCGGCCGCACCTCGGTCAGCTTGGAGTCACGGGTGGTGGCGACGAGCTTGCGGCCGTTGATGCCTCCCGCCGCGTTGCACCAGGAGGTGAACACCTTGGCGGTGTCGACGAATTCGGAGTTCTTGGTGAAGCCGACGTCGGAGAAGACGCCGACGTCGATGCTGTCGGCGGTGACGCCCTGGGCGGTCGCGCTCTTCGCGTCGCCGGGTCCGCAGACGTTCTTCAGGTCGCCGAAGTCGCCGCCCGCGGCCTGCTGGGCGGCCTTGGTGGGGGTGGCGTCGCCGTCGTCCGACGTGCCGGCGCTGTCGTGGCCGCCGCATCCGGCGACGGCGAACAGCGCTGCCGCCGCGAGGGCGGCGGGGATTGCCTGGACTCTCACGGGGTTCCTCCTCGGTGGTGTGCCCCGGGCTGCCGCATGCCGTCCGCGCTCAGTCGGCCGGCACGGCGAAGGTCTTGAGCTCGAGGAACTCCTCGAGGCCCGCGACGCCCATCTCCCGGCCTATGCCGGACTGCTTGAACCCGCCGAACGGGGCGTCGGCGGCGAAGTAGTTGCCGCCGTTGATGCTGAAGGTGCCGCTGCGGATCCGGCGGGCCACGGCGGTCGCCCGCTCGGCGTCGGCGCCGAGCACCGCGCCGGACAGCCCGTACACCGAGTCGTTGGCGATCCGGACGGCGTGGTCCTCGTCGTCGTAGGCGATGACGGCGAGCACCGGTCCGAAGACCTCCTCCTGGGCGATCTCTGCGGCCGGGTCGACGCCCGCGAGCAGGGTGGGCTCGTAGAAGAAGCCCTCCCCGTCGACGGGCCGGCCGCCGGTCACCAGGCGGGCGCCTGCGGCGACGGCCCGCTCGACCATGCCGTGCACCTTGGCCCGCTGCTTCTCGCTGATCAGGGGGCCCATGTGGGTCTTGGGGTCGGCCGGGTCGCCGTACCTGACCTTGCCGAGCATGGTCGCGACCAGGCCGACGATCTCGTCGTGCCGCTCGCGCGGGACCAGCAGGCGTGAGGTGAGGGCGCAGCCCTGCCCGGAGTGCGAGCAGATGGTGAAGGCGGCGAACATCGCGGCGTTGGCGAGGTCGGCGTCGTCGAGCAGGATCATCGCGGACTTGCCGCCGAGCTCCAGGAAGACCCGCTTCAGGGTGGCGGAGGCGGCGGCCATGATCGCCTTGCCGACCGGGGTCGACCCGGTGAAGGTGATCATGTCGATGCCGGGGTGGGTGGTGAGCAGTTCGCCGGTCTCGGGTCCTGACGAGGTCAGGACGTTGACGACACCCGGGGGGATGCCGGTCTCCTCGGCGATGATCCGGCCGAGCGCCAGGGTCGTCCACGGGGTGTCCGGTGCGCCCTTGAGTACGACCGTGCAGCCGGCGGCGAGCGCGGGTGCGAGCTTGGCGAGGGCCAGCTGGTTGGGGAAGTTGTACGGCAGGATGGCCGCGACGACTCCGGCGGCCTCCTTCTCGATCCAGCGTCGGTGGCGCCGCCCCCGGCTCTCCAGGACGGGCAACTCCTCGCGGAAGGGGTGGTGTTCGAGGAGATCCGCGTAGTACTTGACCATCTCGATCGGCTCGTCGAGCTGGGGTCCGTGGGTGAGGGAGCGGGGTGCGCCCACCTCGGCGATGGTCAGGTCGCGCAGTTCCTCGCGGTGCGTGTGCAGCGCGTCGTACAGCCGGCGCAGGCAGCGCAGCCGCAGCTCGCGGTCGCGCATCCAGTCGGTGGTGTCGAACGCGCGGCGGGCGGCCGCCACCGCCGCCTCGACATGACCGGTGTCCGCGTCGGATGCCGTCCCCAGCACCTTCCCGGTGGACGGATCGACGGTCTCGAACGTGCGCTCCGCGCGCACGAGCCGCCCGTCGATCAACAGCCGGTCCTCATGGAAAAGACTCACGGCTCCCCATCTCTTCTGGGTGTCACAGGTCCTGCCTGCCTTGGCCCTGCCTGCGGTGGAAAGTAGCTTCTCATTAGATGAGAAGCAACCATCCGCACAGGAGAATTGGGCAATCGGACGGGAGCGGGAGGAATCATGCCCGGTCAGGGCGGAGGAACGGCGATCGCCGGGCCCGAAGGGCCGCGCCCAACGGTTGACGCCGCAGCGGCGCGGGTGAAAATCTGAAACTCGCATCCGAGAATCCCATTCTCGGAAGAGTCCTCCGAGGGAGCCCGCATGCCGCCTCGTCTGCCTCCGCTGCCGGACGACCAGTGGGACGACCGGACCCGTGAGGTGCTCGCCGCCCTGCTCCCCCGGCGCATGCGGAACGCCGAGGCGGCCGGCAACGCGATGTCCACGCTCGTCCGCCACCCCGACCTGACCGCGGCCTTCCTCCCCTACAGCACCTACCTCCTGGTCGGCTCCACCCTCCCCGACCGGCTGCGCGAGCTGGTCGTCCTGCGGGTCGCGCGGCGCCGGGACTGCGCGTACGAGTGGGCCCATCATGTCCTCGCCGCTCAGCAGTGCGGCATCACCGAGGCCGAGATCGAGGCCGCAGGGCAGGGCAAGGCGGACGATCCGCTGGAGAGCACGGTGCTCCGGGCCGTCGACGAACTGGAGACCGGCTCGGACATGTCGGACGGCACCTGGGCCGCGCTCGCGGAGCACCTCGACGAACGCCAGCTGATGGACCTGGTGTTCACCGTCGGGACGTACGCCCTCATGGCGACGGCCTTCAACACCTTCGGCATCCGGCCCGAACACGACGCGCGCGAGCGTGCGGAAAGGAGGCGGGCCCGTGACCACTGACACGACCACCGCCGACCTCGTCGAGATCCAGCAGCTCCTCGCCCGCTACGCGGTGACCATCACCCGAGGCGACCTCGACGGGCTGCTCGCGGTCTTCACCCCCGACGGCAGCTACAGCGCGTTCGGCGACACCTACCCCCTCGCGGAGTTCCCCGCGCTCGTCGCGGCGGCCCCCAAGGGGCTTTTCCTCACCGGCACGCCCGCCGTCGAACTGTCGGGCGACACGGCGACCGGCACCCAGCCGCTCTGCTTCGTCGAGCACACCACGCACGACATGCGCATCGGCTACTACAACGACACCTACGTCCGCACCGCCGACGGCTGGCGGCTGCGCACCCGGGCCATGACCTTCATCCGGCGCAGCGGCGCCCATGACTCGGGGCGCCCGCACGCGTTCGGGCGCCCGGCCGTATGAGCGCGTTCACCACGGCGGCGGAGTTCCGCACCGCCCTGCGCGCCTGGCTGGACGAGCACGACCTCACGCCCGGCCCCGACCACTCCCTGGACGCGCAGGTCGCCCAGCTGGCGCGGGTGCGCCGAGCCCTGTTCGACGCGGGCTGGATGCGGTACGGCTGGCCGGAGGAGGTCGGCGGCCTCGGCGGACCGGCGGTCCTGCGGGCGGTGCTCGGCGAGGAGGTCGCCACCCGCGGCCTCGCAGAGCCCGGTATCTACTCGATGGTCGAGGTCCTCACCCCCACCCTCGTCTCCTACGCCCGCCCCGAACTGGCCTCGGACATGGTCCCGTTGCTGCTGAGCGGCCGGGAGCAGTGGTGCCAGGGCTTCTCCGAGCCGGGCTCGGGCAGCGACCTGGCCTCCCTGACCACCCGGGCGGTCCCCCGGGACGACGTCTGGGTGATCAACGGGCAGAAGGTGTGGACGAGCCTCGCCCAGTACGCGGCACGCTGCGTCCTGCTCACCCGCACGGCCCCCGGCCACGACGGCATCACCGCGTTCTTCGTCGACATGGACACCCCCGGCATCACCGTGCGGCCCCTGCGCACGATGCACGGCGTCGACGAGTTCGCCGAGGTCTTCTTCGACGAGGTCGTCGTGCCCGCCGACCGGATGCTGGGCCGCCCCGGCGACGGCTGGCGGCTCGCCATGGACCTGCTCCCGCACGAGCGCTCCACCTGCTTCTGGCACCGGGTCGCCCACCTCTACACCCGCCTCGACCGCCTCCTGGACGAGACCGACGCCACGGACGCGGCGGACGACGCGGCCCTGGGCGCCGCCTACCTCGCCCTGCACACCGTCCGCTGCCGCTCCCACGCCACCCAGCACCGGCTCGCCACGGGCGCCCGGCTCGGCCCGGAGACCTCGGTCGACAAAGTGCTGCTGGCCACCGCCGAGCAGCAACTCTTCGAGATGGTAAGGGACTTGCTGCCCGGAGTCCTGGAACTGACCGAGACGCCCTGGCGGTCGGAGTACCTCTACGCGAAGGCGGCCACCCTCTACGGCGGCACCGCCGAGATCCAGCGCAACATCATCGCCCGCCGACTGCTCGACCTGGGGAGGGAGTGACGATGGACCCCGCCGAGCTGGAGCTGCTGACACAGACGCTCCGCAAGACGATGACGACCACCGCCCCGGGCCCGGCCCTGGACGCGGCACTGGCCGGGCTGGGCTGGCGCGAGCTGCTGGCCGAGTTCCCGGGGCCGGCCGTCGCGACGGTGTTCCGGCTGCTGGGCGAGACGGGGGCGCACGCCTCGGCGCTGACGGACGTGGTGGGTTCGGCGACCCTGCCGTACGCGGGCGGCCGGTGGGTGGTGTGGGAGTACGGAGCCGCTGTGCCGGGCGCCGGTCTGGACGAGGAGCTGCCCCTGCGGCCGGTCGCGGCACCCACTGGCGATCCCATCGCGCTCGCCACCGGCCGGCGGGCGGTCGGCTGGTGGCTGCTCGGCACCGGCCACGCCATGCTGGCGCTCGCCCGGGGGCACGCCCTGGACCGGGTTCAGTTCGGCCGCCCGCTCGCCGCGTTCCAGGCGGTACGGCACCGGCTCGCGGAGACCATGGTGGCGCTGGAGGGAGCCGAGGCCGTCCTCGCGGCGGCCGAGGACGACCTGGGTGCGCTGCTGGCCAAGGCGGCGGCCGGACAGGCGGCGCTGACCGCGGCCCGGCACTGCCAGCAGGTGCTGGGCGGGATCGGGTTCACCGCCGAGCACCCGCTGCACCGGCACGTCCGCCGGGCCGTCGTCCTGGACGGACTCCTTTGCAGCGCCCGCGAGTTGACACGTGAGGCCGGGGCGCTGGTGCGCTCACGCGGCACCGCGCCCCGGCTGGTTCAGCTGTGACTCACCGGGGCGGCTGCCCGGGTCGGTCGCGGTTCACCGGAGCGGGCGCCCCGGACGGTCGCGGATCACCCGGAGCGGGCGCCCCGGTCGGTCGCGGTTCACCGGAGCGCCCGCCCCGGCCAGTCGCGAGTCACCGGAGCACACGCGCCGGTCGGTCGAGGTTCACCAGGGCAGTCGTCCGTTGACGTCGAAGTAGCCGCCGGTCGGGCCGTCCGGGCCGATCTGGGCCATCCGGACGATGATCTCGGCGCCCTGCTCGACGGTCTGGGTGCCCGTGTTGCCGTTCAGGTCCGTCTTGGTGAAGCCGGGCTCGACGGAGTTGATCCGCAGGGCCGGGAACGCCTTGGCGAACTGCACGGTGAGCATGTTGACGGCCGTCTTGGACGTCGGGTAGGCGATGCCCGGATAGAAGTGCGCGGGGTGGTCGGGATCGGAGAGCGCCGTCAGCGAGGCCAGACCGCTGCTGACGTTGACCACGACCGGCGCGGCCGAGCGCTGCAGCAGGGGCACGAAGGCGTGCAGGACGCGGACCACGCCGAAGACGTTGGTCTCGAAGGTGGTGCGCATCTGGTCGGCGGTGACGGTCTCGGCCGTGGGCACGCTGTTGTCCGGGGTCCGGCTCTCGATCCCCGCGTTGTTGATCAGGACGTCGAGTCCGCCGTCGGCCGCGACGGTCTTGGCCGCGGCCTCGACGGAGGCGTCGTCGGTGACGTCGAGCAGGACGAACCGGGCGCCCAGTTCCTCCGCGGCCAGGCGTCCGCGCTCGGCGTCCCTGGCCCCCACGTACACGGTGTGACCTGCGGCGATGAGCTGGCGGGCGGTTTCGTAGCCGATGCCCTTGTTGGCTCCGGTGATCAGTGTTGTCGTCATGTCCCCACCCTGCGCCCCGCCCGCCGGGTCAGCCAGCAGATCCTTCTTCCTGGGACTGCCGGTACCAGGCACGGCGGCGGCCGACGGTGTTGACTGGGGGGCATGACGGCGACGGAACTCGGGCAGGCGCTGCGGCGCTGGCGGGACCGCGTCGCCCCGGACGCGGCGGGGCTGCCGCCCGGCGGCCGGCGGCGCGCGGCCGGGTTGCGGCGCGAGGAGCTGGCGCTGCTGGCCGGGATCTCGGTCGACTACGTGACGCGCCTCGAACAGGGCCGGGCGGCCAATCCGTCCGTGCAGGTCGTCGAGGCGCTGGCGCGGGCGCTGCGGCTCTCCGCCGACGAGCGGACGTATCTGTTCGGGGTGGCGGGGCTGGTGCCGCCGGGTCCCGACATGGTGCCCGGGTACATCACGCCCAGCGTGCAGCGGCTCCTCGACCGGCTGGCCGGCACTCCGGTTGCGGTCTCCGACGCGGCGATGACGCTGCTGGTGGCCAACCCGATGTACGGGGCGCTGATGGGTGACCCGTCCGAGCTGCGCGGCTTCCAGCGCAACGGCGTGTGGCGGAACTTCCTGGGCCGGCCGACCCGGGTGCGGCACACCCCGGAGGAGCGGCGTGCCTTCGAGACCGGCATGGTCGCCGAGCTTCGGGCCACGGCGGCCCGCTATCCCGGGGACCGCCAACTGCGGCGGCTGATCGCCGAGTTGCGTGCCGGGAGCGAGCGGTTCGCCGAGCTGTGGGACGCGGGGGTCGTCGGCCGGCTCGAGGCCTCGCGCAAGACCATCGAGCACCCGCAGGTGGGGCTGCTCACCCTGGACTGCGACCAGCTCCGGGTGGAGGAGCACGACCTGCACATCCTCGTGTACTCGGCCGAGCCCGGCACCGAGGACGCCGAGAAACTGGCGCTGATCTCGGTGCTCGGCACGCAGAGTCTGGCCGAGCAACACTGAGGCGTCGCCTGCGCGCGCTGACGGTGCCATCCCCTGACGGTTCAGCAGGACAGGAGTGATCGCGATGCCCATGCCGCCCCACCCGCCGAAGAACCCGTCGAGCCCCTTCGCGTCCTTCGGCGGCCACCATGTGGGTGTCCGCGTCCCCGACTACGACGCGGCGAAGGCCTGGTACACGGAGAAGCTGGACTTCCGGGTGCTCCAGGAGTGGCCCTACGGTGAGCTGAAGCTCGCGTACCTCTGCCCGCCCAACGACGAGACCTTCCACGTGGAGCTGCTGGCCGGACCGGTGCCCTTCCCGAAGGAGGTCCTCGACGACCTGGGAGTCAGCCTCCAGCACGGCGGCTACCAGCACATCTGCGTCCATGTCGACGATGTCGACGCAGCACGTGCGGAACTCGCCCGCCGCGGCGTCGACCTTGTCGGTGAGCCTTTCGAGATCGAGGACATCAGCCGTCGGCTGGCGTTCTTCCGTGACCCGTGGGGCAACATGATCGAGCTTTCCCAGAGGCTGCCCGGTGCCGGTTCCTAGGCGCTACCGGGTGATGGCCTCGAAAAGGAAGAGGCCCTGATCCACCAGTTCCTCCCGTGAGATCGCCAGCTCTCCGTTGAACCAGCTCAGCAGCATTTCGCTGACCGCGCCGACGACGGCCACGGACAGGGTGGCGGGGTCGATCCGGGAGTCATGGACCCCTTCCCTCAGGAGGGATTCCACGAGACCGCTCATGCGTTGGAGGCCCAGCCGCCGTTCGCGCGCCGTGAGCGGACCGGCCCCCAGGGATTCCGTGAGTTTGACGCGCCCTTTTCTCGGGTCTTCGAGAGAAAGCCCGACAACCGCGTCGATCACGTTCCGAGCCCGGTCGCGCAGCGGCTGGTCCGTGGTGATCGCCTCGGCGCACCGGGTGATCTGCTCCTCGTAGATGTCCCTCATGAGCGCCGCCATCAGATCGTCGAGGGACGTGAAGCTCTCCGCGAAGTACCTGTCCTTCACTTCGGCATGGCGGAGTACCGCGCGCATGGAGGTGTGGGCGTATCCGCGGCTGGAGAAGAGTTCGAGGCCGCTTTCCATGAGGCGCCGACGGCGGAGCGCAACGCGCTCCTCGCCCGTGGCTCCGCCGTATGTCCTCATGAGGTGCACCTCTCCGTGAGGCTTTTCCTTGAGGCGTCCCGCTCACGGCTCCCGCCGTCCGCCCATCTGGTGACAGATTACCCCAGATAGGTGTAATGTCGCATGTACTCAGTCGTGAATCATGAAAGCGCACCCCAGAGCCGCCTCCAGGCGCCAGGGGCGTCGCACAGGTGGCCCACCCGCAGGTTCGCCGCGCCGGGCCACTACGCAGGAATCGTTTCGAACACCACGGAGTGTCGTGGCCCCCAGGCCATCCCGTGGGGAGATTTCACCATGGATCCCAACCATCTCTTCATCGGCGGACGCTGGGTACAGGCGTCCGGCGACCGTCACATCAACGTCGCGTCCGCGAGTACCGGCGATCATCTCGGTGCCGTGCCGGACGGTTCCCAGGACGACGTCGACCGGGCGGTCGCAGCCGCTCGTGCCGCGTTCGACGCACCGGCCGGGTGGGCCTCCTGGGGCTCCGGACAACGGGCCGCCGCCATGATCCGTCTCGCGGCCGCGCTCGACGCGAGGAAGGAGGCGACGTCCGCGGCCGTCAGTGTGCAGAACGGCATGCCGATCACCGTCGCCCGGTCCTTCGAAGGTGTGGTGCCGTCGGCCCTGCTGCGCTACTACGCGGGTCTGGCCGACAGCACGACACCCGAGGAACTGCGCACCGGACTGCCCCGGGGCACCACCCTGGTCCGCCGGGAACCCGCGGGCGTCGTAGCCGCCATCATGACCTGGAACTTCCCGCAGACCATCGCCTTCTTCAAGGTGGCCCCGGCGCTGGCGGCCGGTTGCGCGGTCGTCCTCAAGCCGGCTCCGGAGACGGTCCTCGACTCGGTGCTGCTGGCGGAGGCTGTCGAGGAGGCGGGCATCCCCGACGGCGTGATCAACATCGTGCCGGGCGGCCGTGACACCGGCGCGTGTCTGGTCTCCCATCCCGGCGTGGACAAGGTGTCGTTCACCGGATCCACCAGAGCGGGGCGTCACGTGGCCGCCGCGTGCGCCGAATTGCTTCGGCCGGTGACCCTGGAACTGGGCGGCCGCTCCGCCGCCGTCGTCCTCGACGACGCCGATCTCGCCGCCAACGCACAGCAGTTCTTCATGGCCACTCTGCTCAACAACGGTCAGACCTGCTACGCGAGCACCAGGATCCTGGCCCCCCGAAGCAGGTACCGGGAGGTGGTCGAGTTCTGTACGGCGATGGCCCGTGGCCTTGTCGTCGGTGACGCGCTCGACCCCGGCACCGAGATCGGCCCGCTCGTCAGCGAGCGCCAGCGCGAACGGGTCCTGCACCACGTCAAGACCGGCCTCAACGAAGGGGCCCGGCTCACCACCGGAGGCGGCCGGCCGCCCGGCCTCGACCGAGGCTGGTTCGTCGAACCCACCGTGTTCGCGGACGTGGACAACGCGTCGATCGTCGCGCAGGAGGAGATCTTCGGCCCGGTCCTCACGGTCACGCCCTACGACGGCGAGGACGAGGCCGTGCGCCTGGCGAACGCGTCGGAGTACGGCCTCGCCGGCACCGTGTGGACCTCGGACCTGGACCACGGAGCCCGGGTGGCCCGCCGACTGCGGACCGGCACCGTCGGGCTCAACGGCTATCTGCCCGACCTCGCCTCCCCCTACGGGGGCAGGAAGGCCAGCGGACTCGGCAGCGAACTGGGTCCCGAGGGGCTGCACGCCTACCAGCAATTCCAGTCGATCTACCACCCCTGATGCCCGCGGGGTGAGGGAACCACCATGAATTCCACCGGAACCGAAGGATTCGACTACGTCATTGTGGGCGCCGGCAGCGCTGGTTGCGTCCTCGCGGACCGCCTGAGCCGCGACGACCGCGTCCGCGTGCTGCTCCTCGAAGCGGGCGGCCCCGACACCGACGAACTCCTCCACATCCCGGCCGCGCTCGGCATGCTCTTCGGCTCGCAGAGCGACTGGAGCTACCGGACGGTCGAGCAGCCCCGGCCGGAGCGCACCTTCTTCTGGCCCCGGGGCAGGACACTGGGCGGCTCGTCCTCCACCAACGTCATGATCTACGCCCGGGGCAACCGGCACGACTACGACAGCTGGCGTGACGAGCACGGAGCGAAGGGCTGGGGCTACGACGACGTCCTGCCCTACTTCAAGAAGTCCGAGTCGAACAACCGCCTGGGCGAGCCCTACCACGGTTCGGACGGCCCCCTGCACGTCGAGGACCGCGTCTACACCCACGAACTCTCCCAGTCCTGGCTGGAGGCCGCCGTGACATGGGGACTGGACCGCAACGACGACTTCGCGGGCGCGTCTCCTGCCGGCGCCGGCCTCTACCAGGTGACCTGCCATCACGGGCGACGCTGGTCAACGGCCGATGCCTACCTGCACCCGGCCCTCGGCCGACCCAATCTCACGGTACGCACCGGCGCCCTGGCAACCAGGATCACGCTCGACGGGCCACGCGCGACCGGCGTCACCTACCTCCAGGACGGACAGGAGCGGACGGCCCACGCCGACCGGGAGGTTCTGCTCAGCGGCGGGGCCGTCAACTCGCCCCAGCTGCTGCTCCTTTCGGGCATCGGCGATCCCGACGAGCTGCACGAGGTGGGGATGGACGTACGGGTCCCCCTGCCCGGGGTCGGGCGCAACCTCCAGGACCACTTGATGACTCCCGTGGTGTGGGAGACCCGGAACTCCACCGACCTCGTCCGGGACCTGCTCACCCCGGACAACCTCGAACGGTGGCGTGCTCACGGCGACGGCCCGTTCGCCTCCAACTACGGTGAGGTCGGCGCGTTCCTCGACGTCACGGACGGCCAGGAGGGTCCTGACGTCCAGCTGATGGGCGGGGCCACGGCACTCATCCTCAGCGGTGAGGAAGGAACCGACCGGCCCGTGTTCACGGTGAACTGCGTCCCCCTGCACCCGCGGACCCGCGGCACCGTCCGGCTCGCGTCGGCCGATCCTCAGGCCCCACCGCTGATCGATCCCCGGTACTTCGACGTGCCCGAGGACACGTCGGTCATGGTCGCCGGACTCAGAGCGGTCCTGGGCATCGCCCACTGCGCACCCTTCGCCGACTACCTGGCGCGGTCGTACCTCCCGGCCGGTGACGACCTGGACCGTCTCGACGACCTGAGCGACGCGGCTGTCGAAGAGCACGTGCGCAGGTGGAGTGCCACGGCCTACCACCCCGTGGGCTCCTGCGCCATGGGAACCGGACACGACTCCGTCGTCAGTCCGGAGCTGGAGGTCTGCGGGGTCGAGGGACTCCGTGTCGTCGACGCCTCGGTCATGCCGGCCCTGACCAGTGGGAACACCAACGCGCCCACCATCATGATCGCCGAAAAGGCGGCCGAGATGATCGCGGAGCAGCCCCACTGATCCCTGTCACCCCACCCCCATAGCACCCCTACCGCAGCTTCTCCTTCATCTCGTCCAGCTTCGCCAGGATGGGATAGCCGCTGACGCTGAGCGCGTTGCCGTGGCCGGTCTGGTGGATGTCGAAGACGGACTGGATCGCCGCGTAGAAGCCCTGGACGTCCAGGGTCTGGTTGACGGCGCGTTTGGCCTGGCGCAGCCCGAAGGCGGGCATCGCGGCGATCCGCTCGGCGAGTTCCCGGGTGGCCGTGTCCAACTCCTCGCGCGGGACGACCCGGTTGACCATGCCGACCCGCTCCGCCTCCTCGGCGGTCAGCGGGCGGCCGGTGAAAAGGATCTCCTTGGCCTTGCGCGGACCCAACTCCCAGGTGTGACCGTGGTATTCGACGCCGCCGATGCCCATGGTGACGACCGGGTCGGAGAACAGGGCGTCCTCGGCGGCCACGATCAGGTCGCAGGGCCAGCACAGCATCAGCCCGCCGGCGATGCAGCGGCCCTGTACGGCGGCGATCGACGGCTTGGGGACGTTTCGCCAGCGCAGCGTGTACTCCAGGTAGCGGCGGTTCTCGGCCCGGTAGATCCACTCCAGGGTGATCTCGTCGGGGCCGGGCCAGCGGTCCTTGAGGTCGTGCCCGGCGGAGAAGTGCTTCCCCTCGGCGCGCACCACGATCACCTTGACGTCCGGGTCCTCGGCGGCCCGGGTCCAGGCCGCGTCGAGTTCGTCGAGGAGGGCGGCGTTCTGGGCGTTGGCGGCCTCGGGCCGGTTGAGGGTGAGGGTGGCGATGCCGTCCTTCACCTCGTACAGGATGTGCACGGACGTCTCCTCAGCGTCGGGGCAGACCGAGCACCCGCTCGGCGATGATCGTGCGCTGGATCTCGGACGTGCCGCCGGCGATGGTGCCGCCGAAGCTGCGGGCGAAGCGGTTGAACCAGCTGGCGGAGTCGTCGTCGAAGCTCATGTGGAAGTACGGCGCGGTCCGCGCCGGATGGTCCAGGCCGTCGGAGCCGCTCGCCTCCAGGACGTGCTCCAGGGCGTGTTGGGCCGCCTCCGAGCCGAACACCTTCAGCACGGACAGCGCGGGTACGTCCTGCTCGCCGCGGGCGGCGCGGGCGAGTGCGGCCGAGCCGAGCAGCCGTAGCGCCTGGAGGTCCATGACGAGGGTGGCGTACCAGTCCCGCTGTACGGCGTCGGTGGGCCGGAAGTCCCTTACGACGGCCTCCAGTCGCTCGGCCTCGCCCAGCCACATCAGGGTGCGTTCGTGCCCGAGGGAGCCGTTCGCGACCCGCCAGCCCTGGTTGAGGGGGCCGACGAGGTTCTCGGCGGGGACCCGGACGTCGTCGAAGAAGACCTCGTTGAAGTCCCGGTCGTCGGGGCTGGTGTAGGAGGCGAAGGGGCGGCGGGACACGCCGGGGGTGTCGGTGGGGACGAGCAGGACGCTGATGCCCTTGTGCTTGGGGGCGTCCTGGTCGGTGCGGACGAAGGCGAGGAGTACGTCGGCGTCGTGGGCGCCGGACGTCCAGACCTTCTGGCCGTTGACGGTGAAGTGGTCGCCGTCGAGGTCGGCGCGGGTGCGCAGGGAGGCGAGGTCGGAGCCGGCGCCGGGCTCGCTCATGCCGAGCGCGGCGGTGAGCTCGGCGCGCAGGATGGGCACGGCCCAGCGCCGTTTCTGCTCCTCGGTGCCGAAGGTGAGCAGGGAGGCGGCGATGATCCCGACACCCTGCGGGTTGAAGCTGTGGCAGATCCGGCGCCGGGACAGCTCCTCCCGGTGGACGTACTGCTGGACGACGGTGGCGTTGCGACCGCCGTACTCGGGCGGGTTGCCGGGCAGCAGCCAGCCCTCGTCGAACTGGAGGCGCTGCCAGCGTCTGGCCCACTCGGGCAGGTGCGCGGTGGAGCGGGAGCGTTCGGCGGCCTCGGCCTCGGTCGGCAGGTTCGCCTCCAGGAAGGCCACGAACTCGGCCCGGAAGGCCTCCACTTCGGCGTCGAAGGAGAGTCTCATGCGACCTCCTCGGCGACCGAGTGCTCGGTGATGAACGCCCGGTGCTCGGCGGCCCCGCCCAGCATCAGCTCGCCCGCCTTGGCCCGTTTGACCGCGAACTGCAGGTCGTTCTCCCAGGTGTGCCCCATCGCGCCGAACAGTTGCACGGCGTTGCGGAACACCAGGGCCTGGCACTCCCCCGCCGACGCCTTGGCCATCGAGGCGGCCAGGCGGCGGCGCGGGTCGTCCTCGGCGATGGTGAGGGCGGCGAAGTAGGCGAGGGCGCGGGCCCGTTCGACGGCCACGTGCATGTCGGCCGCCTTGTGCTGGACGGCCTGGAAGGAGCCGATGGGCGCGTCGAACTGGCGTCGGCCGCGCACGTGGTCGAGCACCAGGTCGAGGGCGCGGCGGCAGGCGCCGACCATGGTCAGGGCCATGCCGGTGAGCGCGATGTCCCGGGCGCTGTCCGGATCCGCCCCGCCACGGTCGCTTCCGCCCACCCCGACCCGCTCGAAGGTGACGTCGGCGAGGTGCAGGACGGGGTCGAGGACCGGGGTGCGTACGGCGGTCGCCGCGGCGGCCGGTACGACGAAGACGCCCGCGTCGGTGACCACCGCGAAGCGGTCGGCCCGGTCGCCGTCCAGTACGTGGCGGGCGGTGCCGTCGAGGACCCAGCCGCTGTTCGCGGGCCGCGCGGTGACGCCTTCGTAGACGGCCGTGCCGGACTGGCCGGGGTCGCCGAACCCGGGTGCGATCGGGGCGAATTGGGTGAGCGTCGCCAGGTAGGGCGTGGGGTCGGTGGCCCGGCCCAGCTCCTCCAGGACGATCGCCAGTTCGACCGCGTCGGCCGGGTCGGTCAGCTCGGTCCAGCCGAGATCCGCGTACACGCGCCACAGCGGGGCCGGGTCGGCGCCGTCGTCCACGACGGCCCGCACCAGCGCGGGCGGGCACTCCTTGAGGACGGCCTTGTGCACGGTGTCCTGCCACAGCCGTTGCTCGGCGTCGAACTCGAACAGCATCCGAACGGCCTCCCGGCGATGAGAATGCGATTCTCTTCAGATGGAACTCGAAGTCTCCTCCAGATCTCCAACGGTGTCCAGACTGGATACAGATGCTTGTCGGTGGGCTGCAGTAATGTTCTCCTCATGGCACAGAAGGCGGAGCAGCCCGTGAGCACACCGACCGAGGAACCGGCCTGGAAGCAGCGCGCGGTCGAGCGTTCCACCCAGGCGGCGAAACGCCGGGCGGAGCAGAGGGTGGAGCGGTTCCTCGACGCGGCCCAGGCGATCATGGCGGAGAAGGGCACGACGGACTTCACCGTGCAGGAGGTCGTCGACCGGTCCAAGCAGTCGCTGCGCAGCTTCTACCAGCACTTCGACGGCAAGCACGAGTTGCTGCTCGCCCTGTTCGAGGACGCGATGAGCAAGTCAGCCGACCAGTTGCGGACGATCGCGGCCGAGCAGTCCGCCCCGCTGGACCGGCTCAGGGTGGTCGTCCAGGAGCTGTTCGAGAGCTCGCGCCCCGACCCGACCGGCCGCCAGCGCCCGCTGTTCAGCGACTTCGCCCTGCGCCTGCTGGTCTCCCACCCGGCCGAGATGCGGGTGGCGAACGCACCCCTGCTGACGCTGTTCACCGAGCTGATGCAGGAGCTGGAGGACGCCCACCTGCTGCGCGAGGGCTTCAAGCCCAAGCGGGTGGCGGCGCTGACCATGCAGACCGTCATGTTCAACGCCCAGTCGAGCGGCCAGGACGCGGCCCACCCGCTGACCGCCGACGAGATCTGGGACTACTGCGCCAACGGGATCACCAGCGACTGAGCCGGGCGAGAGCGCCATTCTCATATCTGGATAGTGGGACTACCCTCACGGGCATGCCACTTGCCGTGAGTGAACTCTGGGACGACCTTCGGCACTGCCTCGACCTCCGGGGGCACGACGAGGAGTCGGGCCCTGTCTACGAGGCGGGCAACCAACGACTCGGCTACCACCGCCTGTTCGGCGGGCAGTTGCTGGCCCAGTTCGTCCGGGCTGCTCAACTGAGCTGCCCGGACAAGGGCGTCAAGTCCCTGCACGCGCTGTTCGCGCGGGCGGGCCGGCCGGAGGAACCCGTCCGTTACGAGGTGGCGCGCCACCACGACGGCGGTTCCTTCGCCGCGCTGACCGTCGTCGCCCGGCAGCCGAAGGGTGTGGTGGCCACCGCTTCGGTCTCCCTGCACGTCCCGGAGGACGGCACGGCCCGGCAGACGGTCCCGCCCGTGCCCGCCCGGCCCGGCCCCGAACACCGCACGGATCTGCACCCGATCCCCTGGGAGACGCGGGCCGCGACCGACCTGGACACCCCGCTCTCCGAACCGCCCGAGTACGACGTGTGGATGCGCCTCCCGGCCACCGGGGCGGCCGAACTGGCCCCGGCCCTCACGGCGTACGCCACCGACCTGACGCTCATCGGCACGGCTCTGCGCCCCCTCATCGGTGTCACCCAGCACGACTCCGGCACGGCGTTCACCTCCGCCGTCACCTCGCACACGGTCTGGTTCCACCGCCCGTTCGACGCCGACGGCTGGCTGCTGCTGCGCCAGCACAGTCCGGTCCTGGCGCACGGCCGCTGCTTCGGCCGGGGCGACGTCCTCGCCGAGGACGGCTCCCTCGTCGCGTCCTACGCCCAGGAGGCCCTGCTGCGCTTCACACGGGAGTCGGCATGAGGCCGTACCGGGTCGTCCAGTGGGCCACCGGCACGATCGGCGCCCGCTCGCTGCGCGGGATCATCGAACACCCCGGCCTCACCCTGGCCGGCGTGTACGTCCACACACCGGCCAAGGCGGGCCGCGACGCGGGCGAGTTGTGCGGGACCGGCCCGACCGGAGTCACCGCGACCCACAACGTCGAGAGCATCCTCTCCCTGGACGCCGACTGCGTGCTCTACGCGCCGCTCACCTGCGATGTCGACGAGGTGTGCCGCCTGCTGGCGTCGGGGGCCAACGTGGTGACCACGCGGGGCGAGTTCCATCATCCCGGGAGCATGGATCCCGGCGTGCGCGAGCGGGTCGAGGAGGCGTGCGCGCGGGGTGGCAGCTCGATCCACAGCACGGGCAGCAGTCCCGGGTTCATCACCGAGGCGGTACCGCTGGTGCTGACGTCCCTGGCGCGGCGCCTCGACGGCCTGACCATCGACGAGTACGCCGACCTGTCCCAACGCCCCTCCCCCGAGTTGCTGTTCGGGGTGATGGGCTTCGGCGTGGCACCGGCGGCGTTCGACGAGCGGCGGCTGTCCGGGGCCCGCACCAGCTTCGGCCCGTCGCTGCGACTGGTCGCGGACGCACTGGGGCTGCCTCTCGACTCCCTGGAGGCTTCGAGTGAGTTGGCGACCACGCGCCGCCCGGTACGCATCGCCGCGGGCGAGCTGGCCGCCGGCACGGTCGCGGCCCAGAGGCTGGTGGTGACCGGAGTGCGGTCGGGCCGTCCGCTGCTGCGTTTCCGGGCCACCTGGTACTGCACCAGGGACCTCGATCCCGCCTGGGACCTCGGGGACACGGGCTGGCATCTCTCGGTCGAGGGCGACGCCCCGCTGGAGGTCGGCATCCGGCTGCCGGTGCCGCTCGACCGGATGGCCGAGGTGTCACCGGCCTACACGGCGAACCGCGCGGTCAACGCCGTGCCGGTGGTGTGCGAGGCGGCACCGGGGATCCGTACGACGCTCGATCTGCCGCAGGTGACGGCGGCACCGACGTGACCCGCCCGCCGGAGCCGCGCCGCCCCCGCTGCCGGTCTCAGGGCGCCGGTACCTCCACCACCATCGCCGAGCCCATCCCGCCCCCGGCGCACATCGACGCGACGCCGATCCCGCCGCCCCGGCGGCGCAGTTCGTGCACGAGCGTGACGAGCATGCGGGCGCCGGTGGCGGCGACGGGGTGACCGAGGGAGCAGCCGCTGCCGTTGACGTTGACCCGGTCGGGGTCGAGGTCGAGCAGGCGGACGGCGGCCACGGTCACCGAGGCGAAGGCCTCGTTGATCTCGTAGAGGTCGACGTCCGCGGTGGTGAGGCCGGCGCGGGCAAGCGCCTTGGGGATGACCTTGACGGGTGAGAGCCCGGTCTCCGCGGGGTCCACGCCGACGGACGCCCAGGACCGTACGGTGGCCAGCACGGGGAGTCCCTGGGCGGACGCCGTCGCCCCGCTCGCGACGACCAGGGCCGCCGCCCCGTCGTTGCCCCCGCAGGCGTTGCCCGCGGTGATGCTGAAGCCGTCGATCTCCGGGTGCAGCGGTTTGAGGGCGGCGAGCCTCTCCAACGACGTGTCGCGGCGCGGGTGTTCGTCGACCGCGAAGCGGCCGTGCGGGGTGTCGACGGGGACGGTCTCGGCGTCGAACCGGCCCTCGTCGATGGCGCGTACGGCGTTTCGGTGCGAACGCAGCGCCCAGGCGTCCATCTCCTCGCGGCTGACGCCGGCGCGCTGGGCGACGTTCCAGCCGATGGTGATCGACATGTCGTTGTTGGGGGCGTCCGGGCGGTCGGGATGGGTGGGCGGCATCCAGGGCTCGACCCAGGCGCCGTCGACACGGAAGGCCGACTTCGGGGCCGTGGAGGCGGAGTTGACGCCTCCCGCGATCACCAGCTCGTCCATCCCGGCGCGGATGCTCGCGGCGGCGTCGGCGACGGCGGCCAGGCCGGCGGCGCAGTGCCGGTTGACGGCCGCCCCCGGGATGCCGGTGAGGCCGGTGGTCAGAGCGGCGTGCCGGGCGAGGACGCCGCCGCCGTAGAGGCCCTCACCGAGGATGACGTCGTCGACGCGGTCCGGGTCGAGCCCGGCCGCGGCGGCCCCGACGATGTGGTGGGCCAGTTCGAAGGCGGTGGTGTAGCGCAGGGTCCCCTTGCGGGCGGTGCCGACGGGGGTGCGCAGGGCGGACACGATGACTGCCTCGGGCATGGAGGTCTCCAACTCGGCGGGCCGGACAGGGATCTCAGCACACTGCGAGAATGCTACTCTCCTCATACTAGAACCATGTATCCCTGGGAGGGGAGTCGCGATGCGGGTTCAAGGGGCGTCGGCGGTCGTGGTGGGCGGGGCCGGAGGTCTGGGCGAGGCGACCGTCCGTCGGCTGCACGCGGCGGGAGCGTCCGTGGTCGTCGCCGATCTCGCCGACGAGAAGGGCAAGTCGCTGGAGGAGGAGCTGGGGGTCCGGTACGTGCGGACGGACGCCACCGACGAGGGCCAGGTGCGTGCGGCGCTCGGGGAGGCGGAGTCGCTGGGCCCGCTGCGGATCTCGGTGGACGTGCACGGCGGTCCGGCGAGCGGCGGCCGGCTGGTCGGCAGGGACGGCGAGCCGCTGGACCTCGCCGGGTTCCGGCGGACCGTCGACATCTATCTGACCGGCGTCTTCAACGTCCTGCGGCTGGCCGCCGCCGCGATGGCCCGACAGGAACCGGTGGATGAGGACGGCGGCCGGGGGGTCGTCGTCAACACCGCGTCCATCGCGGCGTACGAGGGCCAGATCGGGCAGTTGCCGTACGCGGCCGCCAAGGGCGGGGTCGCCGCCATGACCCTGGTGGCCGCCCGCGACCTGTCCCCGCTCGGCATCCGGGTCGTCACCGTCGCGCCGGGCACGTTCCTGACGCCCGCCTACGGCAAGGCCGGCGACCAGCTGGAGGAGTACTGGGGGCCGCAGGTCCCGCACCCCCGGCGGATGGGCCGCTCCCCCGAGTACGCGGCCCTCGTCCAGCACATCTGCGAGAACGACTATCTCAACGGCGAGGTGATCCGCCTGGACGGGGCGCTGCGCTTCCCTCCGAAGTGAGCCCCGCCCTGGGGTCGCCGGTCACTTCTCCCGGTTCGTGAGGCGGGCCAGGGTGTCCCGGAAGTCGTCGGTCTGGAAGGACTGTTCCTCGGCGGTCGTGGCGTAGTCGAGGGTGGCGAGGACCGCGCGTTCCAGGTGCAGGTTGAGGATGCGTTTGGTGCTCTCCGCCGCCTGCCGGGGCAGTCCCGCGATCCGCTTGGCGCAGGCGGTCGCCTCGGCGAGCGGGTCGGCCACCACATGGTTGGCCAGGCCGAGGGCGACGGCCTTCTCGGCCGGGATACGGGCGCCGGTGAGCGCGTACTCCTTGGCGAGCAGCAGGCTGGTGTGCAGGGGCCAGGTGAGCGGGCCGCCGTCGGCCGCGACCAGGCCGACCTGGACGTGCGGGTCGGCGAGGTAGGCGGATTCGGCCATGTAGACGATGTCGCTGAGCGCGACCAGGCTGCAACCGAGGCCCACGGCCGGGCCGTTGACGGCGGCGACGACGGGGACCCGGCAGCGGACCATGCCAAGGACCAGGTCCCGGCCGTGCGCGATGGTCCTGGCCCGCAGGTCGGGATCCTGCCTGATCTCGTCGAGGTAGTCGAAGTCGCCGCCCGCCGAGAACGCCTTTCCCGCCCCGGTGAGTACGGCCGCCCGCGCGTCCCGGTCGTCGGCGAGCCGGGGCCAGAGCCGGGCGAGGCCGGTGTGCAGCGGGTCGTTGACGGCGTTGAGCGCGTCGGGCCGGTTGAGGGTGATGATCCGCAACGGCCCGTCCGCGCGGACCTCGATCTCCGCAGGCATGCCGTACATGTGCTGACCGTCCGTCATGTCAGGCTCCCAGTCCGAGGATCCGCGAGGCGATGATGTTCTTCTGGATCTGCGAGGTGCCGCCCATGACGCTCTGCGCGCGGCTGTAGAGGTAGGTGTGCAGGAGCTCCGGGTCGTCGGTGCCGCCGACGGCCAGGGCCGCGTGGCCCACCGTCTGTTCGGTCCAGGTCATGAGGAGCTTGTCCAGGGAGCCCTCGGGGCCGTGGGAGACGCCGTCGAGCTGCTCGGAGAGCCTGCGGCGCACGTGCAGGCGCAGCATCTCCGTCTCCACGATCGCCCAGGCGAGCTCCGGCGGCGGGGTGCCCGGGGTGCGGGCCACGAGGTCGCCGACGATTTTGCCGTACCGGGCGGAGAAGCCGAGGGTGGAGGGTTCGCGTTCGTGTCCGACGACGGTCATGGCCAGCGCCCAGCCCTCCCCCGGCGCGCCTACCATCTGGTCGTCCGGCACGGTCGCACCGTCGAACAGGACCTGCCCGAACTCCTTGGTCACCCCGCTCATCATCTTCAACGGGCGCTGCTCCACGCCGGGTTGGTCCATGGCGACGACGAACGCGGAGATGCCCCGGTGGCGGGGTGCGTCCGGGTCGGTGCGGGCGAGGAGCAGGCACCAGTCGGCGACGTCGGAGTAACTGGTCCAGATCTTGTGGCCGTTCACCACGTAGGTGTCGCCGTCGCGGGTGGCGGTGGTGGTGAGGGAGGCGAGGTCGGAGCCGGCGCCGGGTTCGCTGAAGCCCTGGCACCAGCGCTCGGTGCCGTCGATCATGCCGGGCAGGAAGCGGCGGCGCAGTTCCTCGCTGCCGTGCCGGCCGAGGCCCTGGACGAGGTAGCCTAGGCTGGGGCGGGCCGGGGCCCCGGCGCGGACCAACTCCTCGTCCAGGATGACGTCGTAGACCGGCGGGAGGTCGTGGCCGCCGTACCGCTCGGGCCAGGAGAGGCCGAAGAATCCGGCCGCGTGCAGGGCGCGGTGCCAGTCGCCCTGGCGGGCCCAGTACGCGTCGCCGGACGTGGGGAAGGCGCCGGCGTGCTCGGCCAGCCAGGTGCGCAGGCGGTCGCGGAAGGCGGCCTCCTCGGGCGAGTCACGAAAGTCCACGGTCGATCTCCTCCAGGCGCACGGGGAACAGGTCGGCGGACGTCAGCGCCCGGCGCAGATGGACATGGGCGAGGCACTCCCAGGTGTTGCCGATGCCGCCGTGCACCTGGACGGCGGTCTCGCAGACGGTGCGGGCGGCGCGGGCGCAGTAGAGCTTGGCGATCCGGGCGGCCCTGAGTGCCTCGGCGGGCGGCAGTTCGTCGACGGCCCAGGCCGCGTGCCGCAGGACGCTGACCGAGCCCTCGATGAGGGCCAGCCCTTCGGCGAGGAGATGGGCGACGGCCTGGTAGGAGCCGATCGTCCGGCCGTACTGTTCACGGATCCTGGCGTAGTCGCAGGCGAGGGTGTGCGCGCCACGGGCCGCGCCGACGAGGTCGGCGGAGGTGGCGACGAGGGCCAACGTCCGCCAGCGGTGGGCCGCTTCGGCGGTGACCGTGCCGATCTCCTCGGAAGTGCCGCATAGTTCGGCGGTGCGGCGGGTCAGGTCGGCGCCGGGGGCGAGGGGGCCGATCCCGGTGGACAGCACCCGGTTGCCCGCGAGGGCCACGGCGTGTCGCATGCCGCGCGTGTCCCAGGCCCGTCCGGCCGCCGCCACGGTTGCCGAGGAGAGGTCGGGAACCAGGTCGTCGGCGAGCAGCGGCCCGAGGATCGGTACGTCGACCAGTCCGCGCCCGAACTCCTCAACCACCAGGGCCACTTCGACCCCGGAGGCGCCGTCCGAGCGCAGCGCCCGCCAGGCGGTGGCCTCGACCGCCTTCTCCAGCCGGGCGACCCGGTCGGCGTCGTCCAGTGCGAGGACCGAGCCGGGCCCCAAGTCGTCGGCCAAGCGGGCTGCCGCGTCCCGGAGTTGGCGCTGCTCAGCTGTCAGCCGTACGTCCATCGCGCTCCTTGGGAAGCTCTTCGTTGTGAAGCTCGTCCTTGACCAGCCGTTCCTTGAAGGCCTGCTCCTTGAGGACCTGCTCTTTGAGGGACTGCTCTTTGAGGACCCGCTCTTTGAGCACTCGTCGCAGCACCTTCCCCGAGGGCAGGCGCGGGATCTCGGTCACGAACTCGACGCGGCGCGGCCGTTTGTAGGAGGCCAGCCGGCTGCCGACCAGGTCGACGAGTTCGGCGGCCTCGACGGGCGCGGCCCGCCGCACCGCCGCCACGACAGCCTCCCCGTCGGCGCCGTCGGGGACGCCGAACACCGCGCAGTCGGCGACCGCCGGATGACCGTGCAGGACGGCCTCGACCTCGGCGGGGGCGACCTGGAATGCCCGCACTTTGATCATCTCCTTCGAGCGGTCGGTGAGGTACACCCAGCCGTCCGCGTCGACACTGCCGACGTCACCGGTGCGGTACCAGCCGTCATGGAGGACGTCGGCCGTGGCCTCGGCCGGGAGGTAGCCGGCCATCAGGGACACGGAGCGCACCTCGATCTCCCCGGTCACGCCCGGTCCGACCGGCTCCCCGGTGTCCAGCGAGACGACCCGCAGGCGCACCCCGGGCACGGGACGGCCGGGCGTGTCCAGCCGGGCTCCGTCGAGCGGGTTGCAGGCGATGACCGGCAGTTCGCTCGCCCCGTACGCGGGTATCCAGCCGACGCCCGTCCGCCGGGTCACCGTCTCGGCGATGCTCGGGGTCACCGGGGTGGCGCCCCACATGATGTAGCGCAGTGAGGACAGATCGTAGGACTCCAGCTTCGGGTGGGAGGCGAGGGCGAGCGCGATCGGGGCGACGGCCATCTCCACGGTGATCCGGTCGAGTTCGATGTGGTGCAGCAGCCGGTCCAGGTCGAACCGGCGGTGCAGCCGCAGCCGGGCGCCGGTTTCGAGGGCCGTGACGATGTTGAGCAGGCCAAGGATGTGCGAGGGCGGGGTGGCGATCTGCATCCGGTCGCGGGCGGTGAGGCCGAGGGCGTCCCGCCAGTGGCGGACGGCGGCGGCCAGCGAGCCGTGGGTGTGCCGGACGGCCTTGGGCATCCCGGTGGTGCCCGAGCTGAACACCAGCACCGCGTCGGCTTCTCGGTCCACGGGCACCTCTCGCGCCCGTCCCGTCACGATCGGCTCGTCCAGGTGCAGCATCGGCATCAGACCGTCGAGTACCGGATGGTCGCCGACGGCATGGTCCGGCTCGGTGACGGCCAGGGCGTGCTCCACCTCGCCCCGCTTCCAGGCCGGGCTGAGCAGGACCACCGCCGCGCCCAGCCGCCAGACGGCCTGTACGGCGATCACGAACTCGGGCCGGTTGGACGACATCAGCGCCACCCGCTCCCCCGCCCGCAGGCCCCGCCGGGCCAGTGTCCCGGCCAACCCGTCCGCGAGCGCGGTCAGCTCGGCTCGGCTGTACTCCCGGTCGTCGAAGACCAGCGCGGCCCGTTCGGTCATCTCTCGCTCCCGCCCGTTGAGAGGGTCCCCTTCACCAGGTGAGAATAGTATTCTCGTTTGGACAGAACCTTGATACCAGAGCTTGAGGAGGGCGTCCATGGCGAGCCCGGCCCTGTTCCGGCGTGCGACCGTCGTCAAGATCGTCCAGGAGACCGCCGACGCCCGGACCTTCGTGCTGGACCCGCACGACGGCCCGTTCACCTATCTGGCCGGCCAGTTCTGCGTGTTCCGGGTCCGGGTCGACGGGCGGGACCTGCTGCGTTCGTACTCGATGTCGAGCGCCCCGGAGTCCGACGCCGAGCTGACGACGACGGTCAAACGCGTCCCGGGCGGCAGGGTCTCCAACTGGCTCCTCGACCGGATCGGCGAGGGCGACGAACTCGAACTGACCGAGCCTCGCGGGAAGTTCTGTCTGCGCCCGGCCGGGACACCGCTCCTCGGATTCAGCGGCGGCAGCGGTATCACCCCGATCCTCTCCCTGGCCAAGAGCGCCCTCGCCGGCACCGGGCGGAGCGTCCGCCTGCTCTGCGCCGACCGCGACCGGGACGCGGCGATCTTCCGCTCGGTGCTGGAGGAGTTGTCCGCCCGGTACCCCGGGCGGCTGACGGTCGTACGACACCTAGATGCCGAACGCGGGTTCCTGGACCCCGACGCCATACGGGAGTTCGTCGGGGCGGACACCGACGCGGACGCGTACGTGTGCGGGCCGGAGCCCTTCATGGAGCTCGTGGAGGCGGTGCTGCCCGGTCCGGGGCGGGTCTTCAGCGAGCGCTTCGGCGGCGGTGCGGCCGTACCCGCGGTCAACGGCACCAAGGCGCCGGAGGACGCCGGGACCGTCACCGTCCTCCTGGGCGGCGCCCGCGTCTCCGTGCCCAAGCACCCGAACGAGACCCTCCTGCAGAGCGCCCGCAGGGCCGGTCTCACCCCGCCGTTCTCCTGCGAGGCGGGCAACTGCGCCACCTGCATGGCCAGGGTGACGGAGGGCAGCGTGACGATGCGGGTGAACGACGTCCTCACCGAGGAGGAGGTCGCCGAGGGATACGTGCTCACCTGCCAGGGCGTGCCGGACGAGGGGTCAGTCACCGTCCACTACGAGTGAGCCGTGTTCGCCGAGGCGGGGCGGCGGCCGGAACTCGGGCTGGTATCCGGCGACCCGGACCGGGCTGCCGACCAGCCGGAAGCCGCCCGCACGCACGATCATCTCCGGGGTGGCGTCCAGCGCCTCGGGCAGGGTGCGCACGGCTGCCGCCGGGACGCCGAGCGGGCGCAGGCGCGCCTCCCAGCCCTTGGCCGTGTCGGCGGCCAGGGCCCGGGTGACGGCGGCGAGGACCTCGTCGCGGCGGGCGGCCCGCTCGGCCATCGTCGGGAAGCCGTCGATCCCGGCCTCGGCGGCGAAGGCCCGCCAGAAGCCGTCGTGCGTGACGAACAGCGCCAGGTACCCGTCGCCCGTGGGGAAGAGCTGGGCCGGTACGTAGTAGGAGTGGGCACCGTGGGGCATGCGGCGGGGTTCGACGCCGTCGTTGAGGTAGGCGGCGGCGCGGTAGTTGAGCTGGGCGAGCATCACGTCCCGCAGGGCGACCTCCACTTGGCCGCCGCGTCCGGACACGATCTGCGCGAGCAGTCCCAACGCGGCGGTCAGAGCCGCCGAGTTGTCGGCGGAGGAGTAGCCGGGCAGGGTCGGCGGACCGTCGGGGTCCCCCGTGAGCGCGGCGACGCCGGTCGCGGCCTGGATGACGTAGTCGAAGGCCGGGTCGTCGCCCGCGTCCAGCCCGTAGCCGGTCACGGCCACGCAGACGATCCGTTCGTTGAAGCGGCGCAGAGCGTCGTAGGTGAGGCCCAGGCGCCGGATCACCGACGGCTTGAGGTTCACCAGCAGTGCGTCCGCGTCGGCGGCCAACTCGCCGAGCCTGGCCTGCCCTTGCCCGGTCGTGAGGTCGAGGCGGATGCTGCGCTTGTTGCGGTTGATGCTGGCGAAATAGGCGTCGCCGACCTGCCGGGAGAGGTCGCCGCCGGGCGGTTCGATCTTGGTGACCTCGGCGCCGAGGTCGGCGAGCAGCATGGTGGCGAAGGGGCCCGCGAGGATGTGGCCGACCTCCAGGATGCGCAGCCCGGCCAGCGGTCCGGGGTTCACCGGAACTCCGCCGCGAGGCTGGCGATCATCTCCCGGGTACGGCGTTTGGAGGCGACCAGTTCCTCGCGGCCGTCGCCGAGGGGCAGCAGGCGTACGGACAGGTCGGTGACGCCCGCGTCCGCGAACCGCCGGAACCGGGCGGCGACGGCCGCCTCGTCGCCGGCCGCGCACAGGTCGCCGACGTCCTTGGCATCGCCGTACTCCAGCAGCCGCTGGTAGTTGGGCGAGATCTCCGCCTCGCCGAGAATACGGTTCGCGCGTTCCCGTGCCGCGTCGACCTCGGAGGGCCGGCACAGGCAGACCGGGATACCTGCGACGATGCGCGGTGCCGGACGTCCGGCGGCCTCGGCGGCCCTGGTGATGCGGGGGACGACGTGTTCGGCGACGGCCCGCTCGTCGGCCATCCACAGCACCGTCCCGTCGGCCCGCTCGCCCGCGAGGGCCAGCATGACCGGGCCGAGGGCGGCGAGCAGGACCGGCAGGGGTGCGACGGGACCGAGGTCGAGCGGGTTGTGCACGGTGTAGGTGGCGTTCTCGACGTCGACGGGGCCGGGGCCGCGGCGGGCCGCGTCCAGGATGTCGAGGTAGTCCCGGGTGAGCCCGGCCGGGCGCTCGTAGGGCAGGCCGAGCATGTCCCGGACGATCCAGTGGTGCGAGGGGCCCACCCCCAGGGCGAGCCGCCCGCCGGTGGCCGCCTGCGTGGACAGGGCCTGGCGGGCGAGCGCAATGGGGTGCTGGGCCTGGAGCGGTACGACGGCGGTGCCCAGCTCGATCCGCGAGGTGCGCGCGCCCATCAGCGCGACGGCGGTCAACGCGTCGAAGTCCGTGGGGATCTGCGGGATCCAGGCGGTGTCCAGTCCCGCCGACTCCGCCCACTCCACGTCCGCGAGCATCCGAGCCGCCTTGCGGGCGGAGTCGCCCCGCTCGGGCCCGATCATCACACCGATCCGCACGTTCCCTCCAGCTGTCCGGGTGCGGGCCCCGCTCCTGCGAAGAGCCGGGAAAAGTCAGGGGATTCAGGGGGATTCAGGGAGCCGCCGTGAGCGCGCGCACCTCGGCGACCACGACGTCCAGCGGGGTACCGGTGGGGAACACCCCCGCCGCGCCCGCGGCCTTGAGCCGCGGCACGTCCGCGGGCGGGATCGTGCCGCCGACGACGACAGCGATGTCCCCGGCGTCCGCGGCCCGCAGCGCCTCGACGGTCCGTGCCGTCAGCGCGAGATGCGCGCCGGAGAGCATGCTGAGGCCGACCATCGCCACGTCCTCCTGGACGGCGGTGGCCACGATGTCGTCGACGCGCTGCCGGATGCCGGTGAAGACGACCTCGAAGCCCGCGTCACGCAGGGCCCGCGCCACGATCTTGGCGCCCCGGTCGTGGCCGTCCAGGCCGGGCTTGGCGATGAGCACGCGGATCCCCATCAGAACACCACCGGCTGCCGGAACTCGCCCCACACGTTCTTGAGCGCCGTGACCATCTCGCCGACCGTGCAGTAGGCGTTGGCGCAGTCGATCAGGGGGCCCATGAGGTTGTCGGTGCCCTCGGCGGCCCGGGAGAGGGCGGCCAGCCGGGCCCGGACCTCGGCCGGATCGCGTTCGGCCCGGACGCGGGCGAGGCGTTTGAGCTGGGTCTCGCGGCCCCGCGCGTCGAGTTCGTAGGTGGCGATCTCCGGGGCGGGCTCGTCCGCGTCGACGTAGCGGTTGACGCCGACGACCGGGCGGGTGCCGGCCTCGACGTCCTGGTGGATCCGGTAGGCCTCGTCGGCGATGAGCCCCTGCAGATAGCCGTCCTCGATGGCCCGGACCATGCCGCCGTGCGCCTCCAGGTCGGCCATGATCTCTACGATCCGCTCCTCGGTGGCGTCGGTGAGGGCCTCGACGAAGTAGGAGCCGCCGAGCGGGTCGGCGACCCGGGCGACGCCGGTCTCGTGGGCGAGAACCTGCTGGGTGCGCAGGGCGAGGGTCGCCGACTCCTCACTGGGCAGGGCGAACGGCTCGTCCCAGGCGGCGGTGAACATCGACTGGACCCCGCCGAGAACGGACGCGAGCGCCTCGTAGGCGACCCGGACCGTGTTGTTGCGGGCCTGCGGGGCGTACAGCGAGGCGCCGCCGGCCACGCACCCGAAGCGGAACATGGCCGCCTTGTCGGACGCTGCGCCGTACCGCTCACGCACGAGGGACGCCCAACGCCTTCGCCCCGCACGGTACTTGGCGATCTCCTCGAAGAAATCGCCGTGCGTGTAGAAGAAGAAGGAGACCTGCGGGGCGAACTGGTCGATCGTCATCCGGCCGCGCTCCAGCACGGTGTCGCAGTACGTCACCCCGTCGGCGAGCGTGAACGCCATCTCCTGCACGGCGTTGGCGCCCGCGTCCCGGAAGTGCGCGCCGGCCACCGAGATCGCGTTGAACCTCGGCACCTCGGCGGCGCAGAACTCGATGGTGTCGGCGATCAGTCTGAGCGACGGCTCGGGCGGCCAGATCCAGGTGCCCCGGGAGGCGTACTCCTTGAGAATGTCGTTCTGGATGGTGCCGGTGAGCTTCGCCCGGGGGACTCCCCGGCGCTCGGCGGCGGCCACGTAGAACGCGAGCAGGATCGCCGCCGTGCCGTTGATGGTGAAGCTGGTGCTGATCCGGTCCAGCGGGATGCCCTCGAACAGCACCTCGGCGTCGGCCAGCGTGTCCACGGCCACCCCGACCCGGCCGACCTCCTCGCTCACCTCGGGGTCGTCGGAGTCGTAGCCGCACTGGGTGGGCAGGTCGAGCGCCACGGAGAGGCCCGTCCCGCCCTGTTCCAGCAGATAGCGGTAGCGCCGGTTCGACTCCTCGGCGGTGCCGAACCCCGAGTACTGCCGCAGCGTCCACAGCCGCCCCCGGTACCCGGACGCGTAGTTGCCGCGCGTGAACGGGAACGCACCCGGCACGGGCGGCTCGGCACCCCGGTCCGCCGGTCCGTAGACCGGCTTCAGCGGGATGCCGGACGAGGTCTGCACGAAGTCATCCATCGCCCGGATACGCTACTTGCACAAAAAGAGAATGCCAATACCGCAGGCGAGAATTATCCTGCCCTCTACAAGCAGCCCTGCTGAAGCGCCCCTTTAGGGGCGCGGGGAACTGCGCGACCAGCCCCCACGGCCCGCAGCCGCGCACAACCCGCAGCCACCCCCCACAGAGCGCTTCGACCTCACTCCTCCGCCACCGCCGCGCACAGCCCCCCGTCCACGACGACATCCACGCCCGTCACGAAGCTCGCCTCGTCCGACAGCAGGAACGCGGCGACGGCCGCGACCTCCTCGCACCGGCCGACCCGCCCCAGCGGCGTGCTCTCGACGAGCTCCCGTACCGACGCGTGCCGGGCCATCTCGAACCGCGTCTGCGGGGTGTCGATCGCGCCGGGCGACACCGAGCACACCCGGGCGCCCACCGGACCGAGCCGCACCGCCTCGGCGCGGACGAAGCGGTGCACGCCGTAGGTGGCCCACGGGTACGCCCAGGCGGGGTCCTCGATCGCCGGCCCCACCGCCTCGCGGACCCGGTCGAGGAACTCCTCCTGCAACGGGTCGTCGAGGACGGCCGCGACCGCCGGGTCGGGGTCGACGTGGGCAATCAGCGGGGACACGGAGGCCAGGTACACGAACGCCGTCCCGGCGCCGGCCAGCGGCCGCAGCGCCTCGGCGACCAGCGCGGTCGCGACGAAGTCGGCCTGGAGCATGCCCCGCCAGTCGGCCTCCTCGGGAGCGACGCCCTCGGCGTGCGCGACGGCCCGGAGCGTGCCGAGTTCCCCGGCCCGGGCGGCCAGCCGGGCCATGTCGTCGCGGTCGGCGGTGTCGCCCGCGAACGGTTCGGGGACGGCCCGGCCGCCGTGGCCCGACAGGTCCTTCGCGAACGCGGCCACGGCGGCCTCGTCACGGTCGACGAGCAACAGCACGTCCACCATGTCGGCCAGGCGGCTCGCGCATGCCTGCCCCGTCCCGCGACCGGCACCGGTGGCAATACCTACCGTGGTCATGCGCCACTCCTCACTAGAGACACTCGTCACAGGACGAGTGTCTCTCGGGTGGCGGCTTCCGGGCTCCGGCGGGGCCCGGAGACCGCGTCAGGACGTGCACACGCTCTTGAGCCGGTCGGCCGCGGCGTCGATCCGGCTGGAGTCGGGATGGGTGTCGCCGTTCAGGATCGCCTTGTTGTAGTCCTTGATCGCCTCGTTGAGGTCGTCGACCGCCTTGTCGACCTTGCCGTGGTCCTTGTTGTCCCCGTTGCCGTCCGTCTTGTCGTTGATCTTGTCCAGGTTCTTCTCGATGACGGTGATGGACTCCTCGGTGCGCGTGGGGTCCTGGATCGCGTCGGCGCCGGCCTTGTTGATGGCGGTGACGCTGTCCGCGATCGAGTCGGCGTTGGACAGGCAGTCCAGCGGGTTGTCGGGATCGCATCCGGTGGCGAGGGCGGCGGTCAGGGCGACGGCGGCTGCGGTGGTGGCGAGGACGGTGAAACGGCGGCGTCGGTCGACGGCCATGGGGTCGGTCCCTTCTGACGGCGGCGCGCTCGCGGCCACCGGCGGAATTCCTCGGCACGAGAGCCAGGTGCTCTCGATCTCTGCCGACCACGATCCCGTCCGCCGCCCGACGCGACGATGGAGCGGGCTCCCGGATCCCGGGTGTAGCCCGCTCCACCCCGCACGTCCGTGCGTCCGTGCGCCCGCAGGTCAGACCGTCTGCGGGACCGGGGTCTCCGCCTCGCCGAGCCGCCTGCTCCTCGGCACGAGCGCGACCAGCAGCGTCCCGAGGGCGCAGCATCCGACGACCAGCCAGAGACCGTTGGTGAAGCCCTGGTCGAGGTAGAACTGCGTGCCCTTGAGGACCACCCCGTGCTGGGCCATGACCACGAAGGCCAGCTGGGAGACGATGATCTGGGCAACGCCCTGGGCGAGGGTCTGGGCGCCGTTGGCGAGGGCCTGCTCGGCGGGCGTCACCACCTCGATGATCATGATGGGGACGACGGCGACGACCATGCCGGTACCCAGGCCCGCGACCACGCCCCAGCCCACGATCTGGGGGCCGTTGTGGTGCAGGTGGGTGCCGATGCCGTAGCCGACGACCGTGCACACGGAGCCGACGGCCAGCAGGATCCGGGCGTCCACGCGACGGGCGACCCAGCCGGTGCCCACGGCCCCGACGATGATCATCGCGCTGATCGGGCTGGTGACGATGGCGTTGTGGGTACCGGACCAGCCGAGGCCCTCGGAGACGTGCGGGATGTTCGGCATCAGCACGAGCAGCTGGATGACCACGCCGACGGCGCTGAGCGAGCCGGCCGCCACGGAGGTGGCCAGCAGCACGGTCCACACCGGCCGGCGCCGGGTCATGGCCGGCGGGAACAGCGGCTCGGCCACCCGGCGCTCGACGAGCAGGAAGGCGATCAGCACGACCACCGCGCCGACGACGAAGCCGATGAACTTGCCGCTGCCCCAGCCCCAGTCGGCCCCCTCTCCCACCGCGTACACGAGTCCGGTGACTCCGGCGCCGAGGAGGAGTCCGCCGGTCCAGTCCATGCGGCCCGTGCTCTGCCGGACCGGGCTCTCCGGGACGAAGAGGGCGACCATCGCGAAGCTGACGGCGGTGCTGACGGCCATGAACCAGAGCACGCCGCGGAATCCGTAGTCGTCGAGCAGCCAGCCGGCCAGGAACGGTCCGCCGAAGGCGACCAGGCCGACGCCGCCGGCAAGGATGCCGCTGGCGATGCCGACCCAGCGGCGCGGGAAGATGTCGCGGGTGATGGCGTACCCGATGGGCATCGTGGCCGCGTAGACACCGGCGAGACCGCGTCCGATGAGCAGGGTGCGGTAGTCGGTGGCGACGGCGGCGAGCAGGTCGCCGGCGAAGCCGAGCCCGGTGGCGATGAGCAGGACGCGCTTCTTCCCGAACAGGGCGGCGCCCTTGACCATGAACGGCAGGAAGAAGGTGCCGGTCAGCAGGGTCATCAGGGTGAACCAGGCGATCTGGGTGGTCCTGAAGTGGATCGCGACGTCGGCCTGGGCGATGCCGGACAGCGCGGCGACGAGCGACACGAGCTGGACCGTCCACAACAGCGCGACGACGACGAGCACGTTGCGTGTGGTGGAGCGGGATCTGTCGTCCGCCTGTGGCGGAACGGTCTGCGTCTGGGACATGGGGGCCTTCCGTGGACGGTCGGGGGCGCGGGAAGCCGCCGCGGGCAGACACGGCCTGAAGCGCCTTGCCGGAGGGGAGATCGGACGGGCACAGCGGTGAGCCGGCCGATCCGGAACGCCGACGTATCTCGTCGGCCCGTGCGAAGCGCGGGCTGCGGAGTGGGCCCGGCTTCGGACGTAACGTAGACCTAACGGTCGGTACAATCAATCCTTCGGACAGGAGAATTTCCGACGAGGACGGCCACTTCCCCACCAACAGAAAAATGCCGCGCGAAGGGAACAATTCGCGCGGCATGGAGAGAAGCGGGAAGACGGAAAGGACGGGGCGTCAGATCCCCGCCGTACGGGTCACGACGACGCGGCCCCCGTCCCGAGCTGTCCGAGCTGGTGCTTGAGGAAGGCCCCGGTCCAGGCCATCAGGTCGGCGGGGACGTAGTAGCCCTTCTCGTCGTTGATGGCCTCCCAGTTCGCGGCCACGTCCTCGATCGAGGCCGGGCCGCCCTCGTGGGCGTAGCCCTCCGTGGAGGCGAGGAAAACGCGCGCGAAGCGGCCCGCCCCGGCGGTGTAGATCTCGCCGTTGACCGGGCAGCTCTCGTGCGCGAGGTAGGCGACCATGGGCGCGACGGCGTCCGAGGGCATGTACGGCATGCCCGGGGCGGCCTCGGCGGGCTCCTCCTCGGGGCCGCCGCCCATCCGGGTCATGGCGGCCGGCGCGATCAGGTTGACCTTGATGTTGTGCGGCTCCCCCGCCAGCTTCGCACTGCGGGCCATGCCGACCGTGCCCGCCTTGGCGGCCGCGTACGACAGGTTGTTGTCCATGCCGAACATGCCGCTGGAGGTGGTCAGGACGACCCGGCCGTAGCGCTGGTCCACGAAGTGCGGCCAGGCGGCGCGCATCGTGTTGAACGAGCCGACGAGGTGCACGGCGAGGTGGCGCTGAAGGTTCTCCGCGTCGATGTCCGGCAGGCCCGCGTACCGGATGATCCCGGCGTTGTTGACGAGGACGTCGATGCGGCCGAAGTGCTCGATCGCGGTGTCGACGATAGCCTGTCCGCCGGCCGGCGTGGAGACGTCGTGGGTGTCCGCGACGGCCTCGCCGCCCGCCGCGGTGATCTCGTCCACGGCCTTCTGCGCGGGACCGGCGTCGGCGCCGTCGCCCTCCATGGAGCCGCCCAGGTCGTTGACGACGACCTTCGCCCCGCGTGCCGCCAGGAGACGGGCATGGGCCCGGCCGATGCCACGGCCCGCGCCGGTGACCACGGCGACGCGTCCTTCGAAGCTCAACTTGCTCATGCCTGACTCCTGTTGTGCGGCGGTTGGGTGCGGGATACGGAACGCCGGTCCCGTCCGGGCGGCCGGAACCGGCGGTTGGTGCGAGGCCTTGAGGCCGCTCCGGCTACCAGGTGACCGGCAGCTCGCTGATGCCGAAGGCGAGCGCGTCGGACGGCCGGAAGACGAGGTCGGCCCGGTCGACGGCGAGGCGCAGGGTCGGGATGCGCCGGTACAACGTGCCGTAGACGACCTGGAGTTCGATCCGGGCGAGCTGCTGGCCGAGGCACTGGTGGATGCCCCAGCCGAAGGCGTGGTGGTGGCGCGAGTCCCGGGTGAGGTCGAGCTTCTCCGGGTCGGGGAACGCCTGCGGGTCCCAGTTGCCGGCCGGCAGCGGGACGACGATGCCGTCCCCGGTCTTGATGTCGGCGCCCTCGAACTCGAAGTCCTCGGCGGCGATCCGGCGCTGCCCGAACTGGGCGACGGTCAGATAGCGCAGGATCTCCTCGACGGCCGGCGCCGCGTCCTTGGTGTCCTCGACCTCGCGCAGCCTGGCCAGCTGCTCGGGGTTGTCCATGAGCAGCGCGGTGCCCACCGTGATCATGGTCGCGCTGGTCTCGTGACCGGCGATCAGCAGGATCATGGCGAGCAGGGTGGCCTCGGGGAGGGTGAGGTCGCCGTCGTTGATGCGCGCGGCGAAGTCCGAGAGCACGTCCTCGCCCGGCTTCTCCATCTTCGTCTGGAGCAGCGCCGCCAGGTAGCCGCCGAGCGCCTCGTTGGCCCGGTTCTGCTCCTCGGTGGTCTTGTCGCTGCGGGTGGCGAAGGACGCGTGCTCGTGGAAGAACTCGTGGTCGTCGTACGGCACTCCGAGCAGCGCGCAGATCATCAGCGACGGCAGCGGCAGCGACAGCGCGTGCACCAGGTCCACGGGCTTGGGGCCGGCCAGCATCTTGTCGATGAGCTCGTCGGTGATCCGCTGGATCTCCGGGCGCAGCGCCTCCATCCGGGGGCGGGTGAAGGGCCGCGTCATCATGCGGCGGATCCGCGTGTGGTCGGCGCCGTCCGCGTTGAAGATGGTGAGCGGGTGCAGGTGCGCCGTCTCCGCCATGGCCCGGTTCGGGTAGGGGAAGCCGGCCTGTTTGTCGTCCGAGCTGACCCGGGGGTCGGACAGGATGGCGCGCTGTGCCGCGTGGCCCGTGACGAGCCAGGGGGTGCTGCCGTCCCAGATCTGCCCCCGGCTCACCGGGCCCGTCTCGTTCAGGGCGCGCAGCCCGGGCGGCGGGGCGAAGGGGCACTTGGCGTCCCGGTCGTCCTGATAGTGGTAGACCTGCTCGTCGGGGGCGGTTCGGACCTCTGCCTCGGCCATGAGTTCTCCTACGGTGATGGGGTGGGGGGAAGGAGCGAGCCCGGGACGGGCTATTCCTCGATGCGGATGGCGAGCGCCGGGCAGACCGCGGCCGCGTTGCGGACCTCGTCGGCCAGTTCCGCGGGCGGGTTCTCGTTGAGCACGACGACGATGCCGTCGTCCTCACGCTGGTCGAACACGTCCATGGCGGCGGCCACGCACTGTCCGGCCGCGACGCACTTCTCCTCGTCGACGACAACCTTCATGGGATCTCTCCAGCTCGTTCAGGGGGTGGGGGTGGGGGTACGGAAGGCGTCGACGATCTCCTGTCGGCGCATCCGGGCCTGCTTGGGCATGTTCCAGCCGAGGACGCCGGTGACGACGCCGTCCAGCCGGTAGCGGGCGACGAAGCGACGGGCCATCAGATCGCCCTCGACGACGTCCACTTCGGCCTCGGGCGGGAGGAACCCGTGCACCTGGAGCTTGGCGTCGAACTGGTCCGTCCAGAAGTACGGGACCGGCGCGTAGGGCCGGTCGTCGCCGAGGATCGCCGCGGCCACCGCCATGGCCTGTTCGGTGGCGTTCGTGCGGTTCTCCAGGCGGACCGGGCGGCCGAGCCACTCGTGGTGCCAGCGGGCCACGTCGCCGACGGCGTAGACACCGTCCGCGGCCCGGCAGCGGGGGTCGCAGAGCACGCCGTTGTCCAGCCGCAGCCCGCTGTCCGCGAGCCAGTCCGTGGCCGGGACGGCGCCGATCGCGACGACCACCACGTCGGCCGGCAGCGTCTCGCCGCTGCCGAGCCGGACGCCCGCCACCCGGCCCGCGCCGTCGTCGGTGAGCCCGGTGACGCCGTTGCCCAGGCGCAGCCGGACGCCGCGTTCGGTGTGCAGGTCGGCGAGGACGCCGGAGACCAGCGGGCCCACCTGGAGGGCCATGGGCGCGTCGAGGGGGCCGGTCAGCGTGACGTCCAGGCCGAGCTTGCACGCGGTGGCCGCGATCTCGGAGCCGAGGACGCCTTCGCCGACGACCACGAGGCGCCGGCCCGCGAGCAGGTCCTTGCGCAGGGCCAGGGCGTCGTCGAGGGTGCGCAGCACGTGCACCCCGGCGAGCGCGTCCTGGCCGGGCAGCCGCCGTGCCCGTACGCCGGTGGCGATCACCACGGCGTCGGCGGACAGCTCGCGGCCGGACTCGGTGCGCACGGTGCGGGTCGCCGGGTCCAGTGCGACGGCCGGGTCGCCGAGCAGGAACTCGGCGTCCAGCGTGGACAGGACGTCCTCGGTGCGCAGCGCCGCCCGGTCGGGTTCCCACTCTCCGGCGAGTACCTGCTTGGACAGCGGGGGGCGGTCGTACGGCGCGTGCGGCTCGTCGCCGAGCACCGTGAGGGCGCCGGTGTACCCCTTGCGCCGCAGCGTCTCCGCGGTGGTCAGTCCGGAGGCGGAGGCGCCCACCACCAGCACGCGGCCGGGGGCCGTCATGCGAGCACCTCGCCGGCCGTGTTCCCCCTGGTGATGTCGTCGATCGTCATGCGTGACTCCGTTTGGGTCTGTGGTGCGGTGTCCGTCTCTGAAAAATAGACCGACCGGTCGACAGAATCAATTCGGTCCACATAAGGACACGGACACCGCGAACGTGCGGGTCGTACGGCGGCGGGGCTCAGACGAGGTAGCGCCCGCCGTTGGCGCTGAGGCTCTGGCCGGTCACGTAACCGGCCTCCTCGGAGGCGAGGTAGGCCACCGCGTAGGCGATGTCCTCGGGCTGCCCGGCCCGCTTCATGGGCATGGTGGCCGCGGCCGCCTCGACGTCGACCGGTCCCTCGCGCACCAGCGGGGTGTCGATGAAGCCCGGCGGGACGTGGTTGACGGTGATGCCCTTGTCGGCGTACTCGATCGCGAGGGCCCTGGTGAGGCCGATGACGCCGCCCTTGGAGGCCGCGTAGTGGGCCATGGCGGGGGCGCCGGTCTGCGCGGACGAGGACGAGATGTTGACGATCCGCCCCCAGCCGGCCGCCAGCATGTCCGGCACCAGCTCCTTGGTGACCAGGAACGGCCCCTTGAGGTTGATGCCGATCATCCGGTCCCAGGCGGCCTCGCTGATGCCGGTGAAGGGGATGTAGGCGGTGGTGCCGGCGTTGTTGACCAGGATCGTGACGGCGCCCAGTTCCTCACGGGTCCGGGCCGCCGCGGCGGCGACGGCATCGGCGTCGGCGGCATCGCCGGCCACGGCGATCGCGGTGCCGCCCGCCTCCTGGATCTCGGCCACGGTCTTCTCCGCGCCTTCGGCGTTCAGGTCCCAGACGGCCACCGCCGCGCCGCGCGAGGCGAGGACGAGCGCGATCGCCCGTCCGATTCCGCGGGCGCCGCCGGTGACGACCGCGACCTTTCCCTGCAGTGTCATGCGTGCTCCTTGTATGCCTGGTGCGGGTGCCCTGCGGCTCCCGTCACTCGCCCAGCGCCTGGCGCGCCGCGGTACGGGCCCCCACCGCGCGGGGGAAGCCCGCGTAGCCGGCGGAGTGGTAGATGACCTCGGCGATCTCGTCCTTGGTCAGTCCGTTGGTCAGCGCGACCCGGACGTGCGTCTTCAGTTCGGTCTCGGCGCCCAGCGCGATCAGGAGGCCGAGCGTGACCAGGCTGCGGTCCCGGGGCGCGAGCCCCTCGCGGGCCCAGATCGCGCCCCAGACGCTGGTCAGGCCGATGTCGACCAGCTCCTCCCCGAGACGGCCGTCGCGGAGGTCGACCTCTCCCTCCGGGAAGACCCCGGGCAGGGCCGCGCGCATGGCCTTCCAGCCGTCGGCTCGCAGATCGGCGGTGGTCCCGGACCCGGACACGGTGGGTTCCTGGACGTCCTCGGTCGTCATGTGCGACTCCTCTGCCACGACATTGTGCGGTTCGCCTGAGCGAAAGTTAATTCAAACGGTCGGTACAATCAATCCATCGCGCCGATCCGGCCGTCCGCACCCCGGACCGAGCCCGCCGTGCGGCGAGATCTCCGGGGGAAGCCCAAAACCCGCACCCCCGGACCATTGATCGGGCCCATCCCCTCCCCTACGCTCGGCCTGAATATTCGACCGACTGGTCGAAACATCATTCAAGGCGCACGCGGGAGCAGCGGCCCCTGTCACGTTGGAGGGCAGATGAGCGAATCGACGAAGGCGCCGGAAGCGGCGCCCGACGCCCACGCACAGGCACCTGAGCAGGGCGTCGGCGTGGTCGACGTGCTGGTGATCGGCGCCGGTGTCACCGGCATCTACCAGCTCTACCGGGCCCGCGAGGCCGGCTTCTCGGCCCAGCTGATCGAGGCCGGCACCGGTGTGGGCGGCACCTGGTACTGGAACCGCTACCCCCAGGCCCGCTTCGACTCCGAGAGCTACACCTACGGCTACCTCTTCTCCAAGGAGCTGTGGGAGGAGTGGGAGTGGTCGGAGCACTTCGCCGGCCAGCCGGAGATCGAGCGGTACTTCAACCACGTGGTCGACCGGTTCGACCTGCGCCGTCACATCTCCTTCGGCGCCAAGGTGACCTCGGCCGTCTGGGACGAGGCGGCGGGCACCTGGACGGTGCGGACCGAGGACGGCACGGAGCGCCGGGCGCGGTTCGTGGTCGCGGCGACCGGCATCCTCTCGGTGCCGTTCGTCCCGGACATCCCGGGCCGTGCGGACTTCCGCGGTGAGCAGCACCACACCGGCCGGTGGCCGAAGGAACCGGTGGACTTCGCCGGCAAGCGGGTGGCCCAGATCGGCACCGGTTCGAGCGGCGTGCAGATCGTCCCGGCGATCGCCGACGAGGTGGCCTCCGTCACGGTGTACCAGAAGGTCGCCGACTGGCTCACGCCGCTGAACAACCGGCCGATCACGGCCGAGGAGCAGGCGGACCTGAAGGCCAACTTCGAGTCCATCCGCGACACGCTGAACACCTCGGTGAGCGGCTTCCTGCACCAGATCACGATGCGCTCGGGCCTGGAGGACACCCCGGAGCAGCGGCAGGAGTTCTACGAGCAGAAGTGGAACAGTCCCGGTTTCACCAAGCTCTCCGAGCACTACTACGACATGACCACCAACCCCACGGTCAACGAGGAGTTCTGCGCGTTCATCGCCGACAAGATCCGCTCGATCGTCGAGGACCCGGCGACGGCCGAGAAGCTGATCCCGAAGGGGCACGGCTACGGCGGCCGGCGGCCCCCGTTCGGCACCGGCTACTACGAGGCGTACAACAAGCCGAACGTCCACCTCGTCGACATCAACGAGACGCCGATCATCCGCATCACCGAGACCGGCATCGAGACCGCGGAGGGCGTGCACGAGGTCGACATCATCATCTGGGCCACCGGCTACGACTTCGGCACCGGCGCCCTGAACCGGCTGGGCGTGCGGGGCCGCGACGGGCTCGCGCTCAAGGACCACTGGGCGGACGGCCCGTCGACGTACCTGGGCGTCGCGACCGCCGGCTTCCCCAACTTCTTCTTCCCGGGCGGACCGCACGGCGCGCTCGGCAACAACCCGCGCTACTCCGGCGACCAGGTCGACTACGTGATGGACGTGCTCGCGCACGCCCGTAGCCGCGGCCACGACGTCGTCGCGGTCACCGCCGCCGCGGAGGAGGAGTGGACGAACCTGGTCAACGACAGCGAGGGGCAGTCCTCCTTCCTCAAGAGCAGCTACTTCTACGGGGCGAACATCCCCGGGAAGGCGATCAAGCAGCTGCTGAACCCGACCGGCCGGTGGAAGCTCCAGGAGCTGATCAACGAGTCCGTGGAGAACGACTTCCCCGCCTTCTCGTTCGCCAAGGCGGAGAAGCAGGGCTGAACACGGCGGCGCCCGTGCCGCCGGTCCCGTCACGGGGCGGGATCGGCGGCACGGGCGCTCGGCGCTGCCTGGTCGTCGTGCCCGGCTACTGGAAGGACGTGACCCGCTTGCGGAACTTCCACGCCCCGTCCACGAGGACCACCGTGTCCTCGTAGGACCCGACGAGCTGGACGGCCCAGCCCTGCTCGCCGCGTGCGTAGAACACCAGGTTGCTGCCGGCCGTCACCTCCTCTCCGGGGGGCGAGGTGAGGACGGTGTTGCCGACGAGGTGCAGCTGCGGGGCCTGCGGCTTGAAGGCTCCGTAGGCCTCGCGGATCGCCGCACGGCCCTGGAAGGTGCCCTGGCCGGCGATCTCGGAGACGCCGTCCTCCGTGAACAGGTCGGCGACGCTGCCGGCGTCGCCCGCGTCGATGGCGTGCGCATAGGCCGCGATGACGGACTGCACACCCGCCAGGGCTTCTTCGGCGGAGATGGTCATGTGTCTTCTTCTCTCAGCAGGGGCGAAGGGTGGGAGTGGACGGGGACGCGGACTACGCCTGGAAGACGGTCACGCGCCGCTGGATCAGCCAGGTGCCGTCGACGTGCCGCAGGGTGTCCTCGTAGTGGCCGACGACCTGCGGCGCCCAGCCCGACTCGCCCCGCAGGTGGAAGACCACGTCGCTGGACGCGGTCGCCTCGTCGGGCCCGGAGGCGGTGACGACGGTGTTGCCCACCAGGTGCAGCTGCGGCTGCGTGGGAGCCCAGCCCTTGAAGGCCTCGCGCAGGGCGTCGTGCCCCCGCACCGGGTCCATGCCCGGCAGCTCCAGGATCCCGTCGGGCGCGTACAGCGCGACGATGTCGTCGGTGCGGCCGGTGTCCTGGGCCTGGGTGTGCGCGCCGATCACGGCACGGACCCCGGCCGCGACCCACGCCGGTGTGGATTCGCTCATTGCCTCTCCAAGTGCTAGTCGTTTCGACCAGTCAGTCTATTGATCCTTGCGGGCAATATGAAGCCCAAATTCCAAGCCGTCGCACTAGTTGACCACTCGGTACATTAGAAATAGCATGCGGCCACGACCGTCGACGGGGACCGTCGTCTAAGGAGGCGTTTTATCGTGACGAAGCGTTGGAAGCAGCGGCCGCCGGGATCGACGTGGGGCGATTTCGGCGAGGACGACGAACTCGGGCGCATCAACCTGCTGACCGCCGAGAAGGTGCTCCAGGGTGTGCGCGAGGTGGAGCACGGGGTCACCTTCAGCCTGAGCCTGCCGCTGGACTATCCGGGCGGGACCGCCCTCAACCAGCGGCGTTACCCGCCGATCCTGAAGCCCACCGAAGACCTCGCGCACAACCAGGACGTCTTCTACAACGTCGTCGCGCGCGACCAGATCGACCCGTCCCTCATCGACGTCTGGTCCGACGACGTGGTGACCCTCTGGCTGCAGTACTCGACCCAGTGGGACTCCCTCGCCCACCAGGGCGCCGAGTTCGACGCGGACGGAGACGGCGAGGCCGAGCCGGTCTACTACAACGGCTTCCGCCCCGGCACCGATCTGGTGGGGCCGCGGGAGGACGCCAAGGGCGACGGCAGCGGAAGCGTCAGCTTCGCCCGCCACCTCGGCCTGGAGAAGATGGCGGAGCACGGCGTCCAGGGCCGGGGCGTGCTCATCGACATCGCGCACCACCTGGGCACCGGCTACCAGGCCGTCGGCTACAAGCAGCTCCAGGAGATCATGGCCGCGGACAACGTGACCGTGGAGCCCGGCGACATGGTGCTGCTGCACACCGGTTTCGCCACCCAGGTGCTCGCCTGGAACAAGGACCCGGACCCGGTGGCGATCCACCAGACCGCCGCCTACCTCGACGCGGACGACCCGGACATCCTCAAGTGGATCGCCGACTCGCAGATGTCGGCGCTGATCTCCGACAACTACGCGGTCGAGGGCGTGGGTGTCACCCAGGCCCAGGGCCGCCACACCCTGCTCCCCATCCACCACCTGTGCCTGTTCAAGCTGGGCGTCCCGCTCGGCGAGCTGTGGTACCTGCACGACCTGGCGGCCTGGCTGCGCGAGCACAACCGCAGCCGCTTCCTGCTGACCGCTCCCCCGCTGAACCTGCCCGGCACCCAGGGCAGTCCGCTGACTCCGGTCGCGACCGTCTGATCCACGGTCACGGCCGGACCGCCGTCGGCCCTCCCTTGTCCTGCCGACGAAGTCGGGCCGGCGGCGGACACCACGCAGCACACACCATGACGAAGGGGTGCCCCCGGGATCCGGTCCCGGGGGCACCCCTTCGTCATGCGTCGTGCGGCCCGTGGGTCACACCGCCGCGATCCGCCGCAGCGTGTCGGCGATGGTGTCGCGCGAGGGCAGCCAGAGCCGTTCCAGCGCGGGCGTGTAGGGGGCCGGCATCGGCGGCGGGGCGACCCGCGTGACGGGCGCGTCCAGGTGCCAGAAGCCCTCGTCGACGGCGAGTGCCGCCAGTTCCGCGCCGACGCCGAAGTCCCGTACCGCCTCGTGGGCGATGACCAGCCGGTTGGTCTTGGCGAGGGAGGCGAGGACGGTCTCGCGGTCCAGCGGGGCGATCGTGCGCAGGTCGACCACCTCGACGCTCACGCCCTCGGCGGCGAGGAGTTCGGCTGCGGCCAGGGAGTCCTGGACCATCCGCGACCAGGAGACCAGGGTGATGTCGGTGCCCTCCCTGACGACCTTGGCCCGGCCCAGCGGGACCAGGTGGTCGGCCGGCGGGCGGGGGCCCTTGAAGCCGTACTGGAGGCGGTTCTCCACGAAGACCACCGGGTTGGGGTCCTGGATGGCGGCCCGCAGCAGGCCGTAGGTGTCGGCCGGGTTGGCGGGCATCACCACGGTCAGGCCGGGGATGTGCGCGAGCAGCGCCTCCAGGGACTGGGAGTGCTGGCTGCCGGAGGAGCGGCCCGCGCCGAACTGGGTGCGCACCACGAGGGGCATGGCGGCCCGGCCGCCGGTCATGAAGCGCAGCTTGGCGGCCTGGTTGAGCAGCATGTCAAGGCAGACGCCGATGAAGTCCATGTACATGACCTCCACGACCGGCTTCATGCCGGCCATGGCCGCCCCCACCGCCGTGCCGAGGATCGCGCTCTCGCTGATCGGGGTGTCGCGCACCCGGCCCGGGAAGGCCTGGGCCAGACCCCGGGTGAGCCCGAAGACGTTGCCGCCCGCGCCGACGTCGATGCCGGCGACGAACACGTCCGGGTCGGCGGTGAGTTCGTGCTCCAGGGCGAGGCGTACGGCGTCCATCGTGCGGAAAATCTCCCCCTGGGCGGGGGCGGGCTCCGGTACGGCGGGGCGCGGGGCGGAGACGAAGTCGTACAGCGTCTCGGGGGCCGGCTCGGGCAGGCTCCGGGCCCACTCCACGGCCGCCTCGATCTCCTTGCCGATCTCCTCGTCCACGGCGTCCACGAGGGCCGTCGCCACCCCGGCCGCCGCCAGGTGCCGGCGGGCGATGACCAGGGGGTCGCGCTCCTTGGCGGCCGCGACCTCCTCGGCCGGGCGGTAGCGCTCGGGGTCGCCCTCGTAGTGGCCGTGCCAGCGGTAGGTCTCGGCCTCCACCAGGACCGGGCCGCCGCCCGTCCGCAGCCGTGCCACCACGTCCGTCATGAGCGTCTTCACCGCGAGCACGTCGTTGCCGTCGACGTGCTCGTAGCCGATGCCGTAGCCGGCGGCGCGGGCGGCGAGGGTGGCGCGGTGCTGTTCGGCGGCGGGCGAGAACTCGGAGTAGTGGTTGTTCTCGCAGAGGAAGACGACCGGCAGGTCCCATACGGCGGCCAGGTTGACGGCCTCGTGGAACATGCCCTGGGCGACCGCGCCGTCCCCGAAGAACGCCACCACGACGTCGCCCCGGCCGCGCAGCTTGGCGGCCGTGGCCACTCCCCCGGCGATCGGCAGTCCGGCGCCGACGATGCCGTTGGCGCCGTAGATGCCGAGGCCGGGGTCGGCGATGTGCATCGAGCCGCCGCGGCCCCGGTTGGTGCCGGCGTCCTTGCCCATCAGCTCGGCCATCATCGGCGCGGCGTCCAGGCCCTTGGCCAGGACGTGGCCGTGGCCGCGGTGGGTGGAGGTGATGCCGTCGCGCTCGGTGAGCGGCCAGCAGGCGCCGACGGCGCTCGCCTCCTGTCCGATGGACAGATGCAGGAAGCCGGGTATCTCCGTCGCCTTGTACAGTTCGGACGCCCGTTCCTCGAAGCGCCGGATGCGCCGCATACGGCGGTACATTTCCAGGAGGTCGTCCGCCGGAGCGGAGCCGGTGTGCTGCGGTACCTGCGTCATGCGCGTCCTCGCAATGCTCACGCAGACGGCCGGGCCGTCTGTATTCCGTGTTTTAATGTACCGTTTGGTCTAGCAAACTGGAACGACGCCCTTGAGTCCGCTTCCCCCGGATGTGCCGAAGGCTGTTCGACGCGGGCCCGGGAGCCTGTTTCAATCGACACGTCGTCACATCACGCGGGGAGAGGAATCCATGCCACGTCCGCCGGGCCATGGACCGGGTTTCGAGGTCAGACGCCAGAAGATCATCGACATCGCGGCCTCGCTGTTCGCACAGCAGGGGTACGCGGCGACCTCCATCAACGACCTGGGTCGCGCGGTCGGGCTCGCCAAGGGAGCGCTGTACTACTACATCGGCTCCAAGGAGAACCTGCTGGTCGAGATCCAGTCCCGGGTGATGGGGCCGCTGCTCGCCCGCGCCCGCCAGATCGCGGATCTGGACGAGGAGCCCCTGCTGCGGCTGCGGCTGCTCTCGGAGTCGCTGCTGACGATCATCTTCCGGCGGCTCGACCACATCTGGGTCTACGAGCACGACTACCGCAGTCTCAGCGGTGACGAGCTGAAGACCCTGCTGGGGCAGCGCTCCGACTTCGAGGAGCTGATCTCCGGGCTGCTCTCGGAGGCGATGGAACAGGGCGTCTTCCGGCAGACCTCGCCGCGGCTCGCCACCCTGCAGTTCCTGAACCTGCACAACCACACCTACCAATGGGTGCGGCCGGAGGGGCAGTGGGACGCGCCGTTCCTGTCCCGGGAGTACTGCGCGACCCTGTTCCGCGGGTTCGGCGCGCCGGACCACGCCCTGCCGCGGGTCGAGGAGCAGGCCGAGGCGTTCAAGCGCGAGCGTCCCGGCCTTCCGCTCGACCCGGAGGCCGAGTGGGAGCAGGTGCCCGCCGCCGGCTGACGGACGACGGTCCCGCGGTGTACCGACGCACACCGCGGGAACCCGCTCACGCCTCGGCGACCAGCGCCCTGGCGATGACATTGCGCTGGATCTCGTTGGTGCCCTCGCCGATCTCCAGGATCTTGGCGTCGGCGTAGAAGCGGGAGATCTCCGACTCCCGGACATAGCCGTAGCCGCCGTGGATCTGCACGGCCTGGGAGGCGGCCCGGTTGGCGACCTCGGAGGCGTAGAGCTTGGCCATGGCGGACGCGGTGCTGTGCGGGCGCCCCTGGTCGGCGAGCCAGGCGGCCCGGTAGACCAGGCAGCGGGCGGCCTCCACCTCGGTGCCCATGTCGGCGATCTTGTGCCCGACGGCCTGGAAGTCCGACAGCGGACGCCCGAACTGGTGCCGTTCGGTGGCGTGCTTGACCGCGAGGCCGAGCGCCGCCTTCGCCAGGGACAGGCCGAGCGCGGCGACGCTGATCCGGCCCTTGTCGAGGACGGAGAGGAACTGCCGCAGGCCGCCGCCCTCCTCGCCGATGAGGTGGTCGTCGGGGACGAAGCAGCCGTCGAAGACCAGTTCGCGGGTGTCCATGGCGTGCCAGCCGAGCTTCTTCAGCTTGTGGCCGACGGTGTAGCCGGGGGTGCCGGTCGGGACGTAGAAGGTCGCGTACCGCTTGCGTCCCTCGTCGCCGCGGCCGGTCACGGCGAGGATGGTGACGCCCTGGCTGATGTCGGTGCCGGCGTTGGTGATGAACATCTTGGTGCCGTTGATCACCCAGCCGCCGTCCGTCCGGCGGGCGGTGGTGGCGATGCCGGCCGCGTCGGAGCCGGCCTCCGGCTCGGTGAGGCCGAAGGCGCCGATGGCCTCGCCGGCCGCGAGCGGGGCCAGCCAGCGGTGCTTCTGCTCCTCGGTGCCGTAGGCGAGCAGCGGCAGCGTGGCGATGGTCGAGTGGGCGTTCCAGGAGGAGGCCACCGACTGGTCGGCGGCGCCTAGTTCCTCCATCACCGCGACGTAGGTGACCATGTCGGAGCCGGCGCCTCCGTACTCCTCGGGCACCAGCATGCCCATCAGGCCGAGTTCGCCGAGTTTGGTGAAGACCTGGGTCGGGAACTCCTCGTTCTCCGACCACTGGGCCGCGTGCGGCGTGATCTCCTTGGCCGCGAACTCACGGACCATCTCCTTGAGGGCGAGAGTCTCCTCGGGCAGGTCGAAATCCATGTCGGTCATCCCTTCGGGGTCAGCAGAACCTTGAGGTGGCGGGCCCGGTCTGCGGCCAGGTCCGCGAAGACCCCGGCTCCCGCGGAGAGCGGGAAGCGTCCGGTGACCAGCGCCGAGGCGTCCAGGCGCCCGGTGCTCATCAGGTCGATCACGCGGGGAATGTCGAAGTTGTAGCCGAGCGTGCCGAGCACGGAACGCTCGTAGAAGACGAGTTGTCCCATGTCGAACTCGACGCTGCCGTGGCCGACTCCGGCGAGCACGACCCGGCCGCCGCGCCGTACGGTGGCGACGGCCTGGGCGGCGAGCCGGGGCACGCCGGTCGCGTCGATGACGGCGTCCGGGCCGATCCGTCCGGTGCGCAGGAACACCTCGCGGCGCACGTCGGTCTCCGTCGGGTCGAACGCCTCGGTGACTCCGAGGCCGAGCAGCATCTCGCGGCGCTCCTTGAGGGGCTCGCTCACATAGAGGCCAGCCGCGCCGGCGATCCGGGCCGCGAGGACCACGGCGACGCCGATGGGGCCGCCGCCGACGACCAGGACGTTTTCGCCGGGCCGCACTGCGGCGCGGGTCACCGCGTGCAGGCCGACGGCGAGCGGTTCGGCGACCGCCGCCATCTCGTCGGTGACGTTGTCGGGCAGCCGGGTCAGGCCGGCGATCGGCACGGTGACGCGGTCGGCGAAGCCGCCGGGCGAGGCGAGGCCGACGGAGCCGCTGGTGGGGCAGATGTGGTACTCGCCGCGCGCGCACCAGAAACAGACTCCGCAGCGCCAGACGGGGTCGGCGGTGACCCGGTCTCCGACCGCGATGCCGGGGACCTCGGTGCCGAGCGCGACGACGGTGCCGCTCAGTTCGTGGCCGAGGGCGAGGGGCGGCTCGGCGCCGGTGAGCGGGTGCGGGCCGGTGCGGATCATGTGCGGGCCTTCGAGGAACTCGTGCAGGTCGGTGCCGCAGACTCCGCACCAGGAGACCTCCACGACCGCTTCGTGCGGGGCGGGCTCGGGAGGGTCGGGGACCTCTTCGAGGCGGAGGTCCTGTGCGCCGTGCCAGCGCAGTGCCTTCATGGGGCACCCCTTTCGTGTCGTCGTGCGTTGTCGTTCGGCTGCGGCGCCGTCGTGGCTGGTCGCGCAGGTCCTCCCCCAGCCTTCGGCCGGGGGACCCCCAGCGCCCCTTGGGGGCGTTACAGCGCAGCTCTGCCGTCGTGCCCCGCATCCCCTCTGGGGCGCTCCTGTGCCGTGTCTCCGAAGCGGGCCCGCCCTGGGCCGTGCCGGAGGAAGGACTGGATGCCGGTGGCGGCGTCCGTGGTGCCGAACACGGCGGTGAACAGGGCGCGTTCGAGGGCGAGGCCGGTGGACAGGCTCGTGTCGGCGCCGTGGTCGACCGCCTCCTTGATCGCTTCCAGGGCCGCGGCCGGGCCCTCGGCGAGGCGGCGGGCGTAGGCGAGCGCGGTGTCGAGGACGCGGGCGGGCGGGACCACCTCGTCCACGAGGCCGAGGCGCAGCGCCTCCTCTGCGCCCACGCGGCGGCCGGTCATCAGGAGGTTCTTCGCGCGGGACGGGCCGATGAGGCGGGTGAGGCGCTGGGTGCCGCCCGAGCCCGGCATGATGCCGAGCTGAACCTCGGGCTGGCCGAGGAGCGCGTCGTCGGCCGCCACCCGGTAGTCGGCGGCGAGGGCCAGTTCGAGGCCCCCGCCGAGGGCGTAGCCGGTGAGGGCGGCGACGACCGGCATCGGCAGCCGAGCGACCTCGTCGAAGGTCCGCTGCAGGGCGCGGTTCCAGCCCCGCACCTCCTCGGGGCCCATCGCGGCCAGTGCCTTGACGTCCGCGCCGGCCGCGAACAGCCGCTCTCCGCCGTAGAGCACCACGGCCCGCACGCCGGGGGCGTCGGCGAGTTCGCGGACGCAGGCGGAGAGCTCCGCCCGCTGGGCGGAGTCGAAGGCGTTCATCGGCGGATTGTCCAGGCGGACCGTGACGACCGGCCCGTCGAGGTCGAAGCGGATGCGTGGCACGGGCACCTCCTCGTCGGCTCCGGCACATTCCGGCGGCTTCGGCAGCGGCAGGCGCGAGAGCGCTTGTCGAGGCCTTCATGCCGTCGTAAAGTGCGGAAACAAGTTTTATAGACCAAGGGGTACACTAAATCTTCGGTGCGGGCAACCGACCGGTCGGGATCCGGGTTGCCCTTGCGCCGGGGCGGCCGCGGTCGTCGTCGAACACCACACAGTGAGAGTGAGCCGTGCACAATTTCGCGAGCATCCTCGACTACCACCTGACCCAGCGGCCCGACGCCGTGGCGGTCGCACAGGAGGATCGGGCGCTGACGGTTCGTCAGCTGCACGAACGTGTCAACCAGTTGGCCGCCGGGCTGACCGAACTGGGCATCGGGCGCGGCGACGTCGTCGCCCTGCTCCTCTACAACCGGCCGGAGTTCCTGGAGCTGGTCTACGCGGCGAGCCGGATCGGCGCCGTGTTCCTGCCGCTCAACTACCGGCTCTCGGAGGAGGAGTGGCAGTACATCCTGGGCCACGCCCAGGCCAGGGCCGTCATCGCCGAGCCGGAGTTCGTGCCGGCGATGGAACGCAGTGCCGGCTGCCTGACGGACCTGGAGCACCGGATCCTGGTCGGCGGCACGCCCGAGGGGTCCTGGCGGGGGTACGAGGCGCTGCTCGACGGCCACCGGGGGGCCCGCGTGGATCCGGTGGACGTCGGCACCGAGGACCTGCAGCGCCTGATGTACACCTCCGGCACCACCTCACGGCCCAAGGGCGTGCGCATCACCTACGGGAACCTGCAGGCCAAGAACCTCGCGCACATCGTGCACTTCGGGCTCACCGCGGCCGACACCACCCTGGTGTGCGGCCCGCTCTACCACGTGGGCGGTCTCGACATGCCCGGCCTCGCGACCCTCTACGCGGGCGGTGCCGTGGTGCTCCAGCGCAGGTTCGACCCGGTGGGGGTCCTGGAGGCGATCCCGAGGCACCGCGTCACCAACCTGTGGCTGGCGCCCGCCATGGTCAACGCCGTCCTGGAGGTCCCCGGCCGCGACGGCTACGACACCACCTCGGTCCGCTTCGTCCTGGGCGGCGGCGAGAAGACCCCCGAGCCGGTGCTGCGCCGCATCATGACCGCGTTCCCCAACGCCTGGTACGCCGACGCCTACGGGCTGACCGAGACGGTCTCCGGCGACACCTTCCTCGACCGTGAGCACGCGCTGTCGAAACTGGGCTCGGTGGGCCGCCCGGTGCCGCACACCCGGGTCCGGATCGTCGACGACGAGGGCAAGGAGGCGCCGGCGGGCGAACTCGGCGAGATCACCCTGCGCGGCCCGAAGGTGTTCGCCGGTTACTGGCGGGACGAGCAGGCCACCGCCGCCGCCCTGCGGGACGGCTGGTTCCACACCGGGGACATCGGTCACCTCGACGAGGACGGCTTCCTCTACATCGACGACCGCAAGAAGGACATGATCGTCTCCGGTGGCGAGAACATCGCCACGCCCGAGGTGGAACGGGTGCTGTACGAACACCCGGCGGTCCTGGAGGCGGCCGTGGTCGGCCTGACGCATCCCCGCTGGGGCGAGGTCCCGCGCGCGTTCGTGGTGCTGCGGCCGGACGCGAAGGCAGGGGCCGAGGAACTCCGGGAGTTCTGCCGGGCCCGGCTGGCGAGGTTCAAGGTGCCGGCCCGCTTCGACTTCGTCGCCGAACTGCCCCGTACCCCCTCGGGCAAGGTCCTCAAGCGGACCCTGCGCGACGTCCCCGCGGAGGGCTGAGCCATGGCCGACGTCAACACCGAACTGCGCCTGGACGGCAGGACCGCGTGGGTCACGGGCGCCGGGAAGGGGCTGGGCCGGGCCATCGCCGTCGCCCTCTCCCAGGCCGGCGCCACCGTCGCCGTGACCGCGCGCACCGCCTCCGATCTCGACACCCTGGAGTCCGAACTCACCGCCCACGGCGGCAAGGTGCTGGCGCTGCCCGGATCGGTCGCCGACTCCGCCGCCGTGCGCGAGACGGTCGAGCGCGTCACCGAACGGACGGGCCGCCTTGACGTGCTGGTCAACTGTGCCGGGATCAGCCCGCACTTCACCCGCAGCGAGAAGGTCACCGACGAGGACTGGCGGCAGGTCGTCGACGTGAACCTGGCCGGCACCTTCTACTGCTGCCGCGAGGCCGGCCAGGTGATGCTGGAGCAGCGCTCCGGATCGATCGTCAACGTCTCGTCCGTGCACGCCGCCACCGGCTTCGAGCGCATCGCCGCCTACGCCGCGAGCAAGGGCGGGGTCGAGGCCCTGACCCGGGCGCTGGCCGTGGAGTGGGCCGACCGCGGGGTCCGGGTCAACACCCTGGCCCCCGGCTACTTCCACACCGACCTCAGCTCCGGCCTGCTGGACAGCCGCTGGGGCGAGCGGATCGTCCGCGGGACCCCGCTGGGCCGGGTCGGCGACGCCACGGAACTGGGCGGCGCCGCGGTCTTCCTCGCCTCGGACGCCGCCCGCTTCGTCACCGGCACCACCCTCACCGTGGACGGGGGCTGGACGGCCTGGTGAACCGGCCGCCCGGCCGACGGCCGGCGCGCACGCTCCGGCCGTCGACGGATTCCCGCCATCCGGGTGGTTCCGGCCCACGGAGGTTTCCCGTCTCGACACGAGGGGATGAATGGTCGCGGTCCGCGACGATTCGGTGTCGTGGCGATGAGACAAGGGAAACAGGCATGGCTCAGGGCAGCGTCAAATGGTTCAACGCGGAGAAGGGGTTCGGGTTCATCGAGCAGGACGGCGGCGGCCCTGACGTGTTCGTGCACTACTCGGAGGTCCAGGGCAGCGGCTACCGGAGCCTGGACGAGGGGCAGCGTGTCGAGTTCGAGATCGGGCAGGGCACCAAGGGCCCGCAGGCGCAGCAGGTCAGGTCGCTCTAGTCGGTGACTCCGCAGGTCCGCCGGGCGGTCGGGTACCGGTGGTCCCGATGGTCAGGGGCCGTCCGTCCCGGCGGCGGCCCTGCGGATCCGCGGCTCGAACTCCCGGCGCACGTAGACGTCGAACGGCTCCGACAGCGCGCCGTCGATCACGTGCCGTACCCGGTGTCCCGCCGCGAACTCCTTGATCGTCGCGCGGGAGCCGGGTCCCACGCCCCCGCCGATGATCAGCACTCCGAACTCCTCGGTCTCCAGGAGCTTCAGGGCCTCCTCGTCGGTGCTCACCCCCTCCGCGTCGAAGCCGTCCGCGTGCAGTGTGGCGAGCACCGCCGTCACCCTGGCGGGCGTCCTTCCGAGCACCAGCGTCCTCATGGTCGTTTCCTCTCCGGCGGGTCGGCATCGGCACGGCCCAGCGTAGAAACTCAACCGGACTTGAGGTCAACCCCGGCTTCCGCCCCGCGCGCGGTCGCGAAGAGTTCGTCGGACACCGCCCGGACCGCGTCGACCACCAGCGGGGCCACGAGCTCCAGCGGGGAGCGGCCGTCCCCGACCACCGATATCGCCCCGACCGGGCCCTCGGGGCCGCGCAGCGCGAGGCCGACGCACCCGAGGTCGGGGAAGCACTCGCCCCGGTCGATCGCCAGTCCGTTGCGGCGCCGCACCAGGCCGAGTTCGCGGTGCAGCTGGTCGAGGCGGCCGATGCTGTGCGCGGTGCGGGGCTCCATCACCGGCGCGCAGCGCGCGTCGATCTCCTCCGGGGTCAACCAGGCGAGCATGGCCTTGCCGAGGCCGGTGCAGTGCGCGACCGCCCGGCCGCCGACCTTCGAGGGGATGTCCACCGCCGCCCGGCCCCCCACCTTGTCCAGGTAGTAGATCTCCGGTCCGTCGAGCACGGCCAGGTGGACGACCATCCTGGTCCTGACCGCCAGGTCCAGCAGGTGCGGCGCGGCGGCGGAGCGCAGCGCGCTGTGGCCGATCTCGCGGCCTCCCAGGCCGAGCGCGCGCGACCCCAGCGTGTAGCCGGCCACCGTGTGCCGCAGCCAGTCCAGCCGGACCAGCTGGTCGAGAATCCGGTGCGTGGTCGACCGGGGCAGCTGGGTCCGACGGGACACCGCTTCGAGCGTCAGATGGGTCTGGGGACGTTCGAAGAGGTCCATGATCAGCGTGACCCGCTCCATCATCGACGGAGGCAGCGCGGGACCGTCGGCCTCGGCGGAACGCGAGCTCAGGCGAAGGGCAGACGTCATCGTCGGTGCCTCTCTGCTCAAACTGAAATCAATTCTAGTTCGGCGCCGACGTCAAGTTATCAATGCCCTCGGCCACGGAGAAAGAGTCGTGCACCGATTCATTGGAGCGTTTGGTCTATTTTACTGCGCGGGGAAAAACGTACCGCTCTCCGGAAAGGTGTTCCCGGAGAGCGGTCGCGTGCCGTCGGACGTCAGCCGTGCCGGGTGAGGTCCAGTGCGATGTCCACGATCATGTCCTCCTGCCCGCCGACCAGCCCGCGCCGGCCGACCTCCTCCAGGATGGTGCGGGCGTCGAGGCCGTACCGTTCGGCGGCGGCCTCGGCGTGCCGCAGGAAGCTGGAGTAGGCACCGGCGTAGCCGAGGGTGAGGGTCTCCCGGTCGACGCGCACCGGACGGTCCTGCAGCGGTCGTACGAGGTCCTCGGCGGCGTCCTGGAGGGCGTGCAGGTCGCAGCCGTGCTTCCAGCCGTACAGGTTGGCGACGGCGACGAACGGCTCGATCGGGCAGTTGCCGGCGCCGGCGCCCTGTCCGGCCAGGGACGCGTCGACCCGGGTGACGCCCTCCTCCACCGCCACCACGGAGTTGGCGACCGAGAGGGAGAGGTTCTCGTGGGCGTGGATGCCGATCTGGGTCTGCGGGTCGAGTACGTCCCGGTAGGCGCGGATCCGGTCGCGGACGCCGTCCATGGTGAGCCGGCCGCCGGAGTCGGTGACGTAGACGCAGTGCGCGCCGTAGGACTCCATCAGCCTGGCCTGCTCGGCGAGGACGTGCGGGGGCGCCATGTGGGCCATCATCAGGAAGCCCGCGACGTCCATGCCCAACTCCCGTGCGGTGGAGATGTGCTGGGCCGCGACGTCCGCCTCCGTGCAGTGGGTGGCGATGCGTACCGAGCGGACGCCCAGGGCGTAGGCGCGCTCGAGTTCGGCGACGGTGCCGATGCCGGGCAGCAGGAGGGAGGTCAGGACGGCGTTCTCGACGGCGTCGGCCGCCGCCTCGATCCACTCCCAGTCGGTGTTGCTGCCGGGACCGTAGTTGAGGCTGCCGCCGGCCAGTCCGTCGCCGTGGGCGACCTCGATGGCGTCCACCCCGGCCCGGTCGAGGGCGGCGGAGATCCTGGACACGAACTCGGGGGTGATGCGGTGCCGGACGGCGTGCATGCCGTCCCGGAGGGTGACGTCCTGGACGTAGAGCCTGCGGGTCACTCGGTCACCTCGGAAGTCGTGCGGTGGGCGATGCGTTCGGCGACGCGCAGGGCGGCCGAGGTCATGATGTCGAGGTTGCCGGCGTAGGCGGGCAGGTAGTGCGCGGCGCCCTCGACCTCCAGGAAGACGGTGACCTTGGTGGTCGGCCGCCCTGCGGTGCCCTCGGGCAGCAGGGTGTGCACCGGGTCGTCGTCCGCGACCGGCGTGAACTGGACCTGCTGCTTGAGGCGGTAGCCGGGCACGTACTCGGCGACCGCGGCCACCATCTCCTCGACGGAGGCACGGATCGCGTCGGGGTCGGCGTCGCCGGTCAGGCAGTACACCGTGTCCCGCATGATCAGCGGCGGTTCGGCCGGGTTGAGGACGATGATCGCCTTGCCCCGGCGGGCACCGCCCACCTTCTCGATGGCGCCGGCCGTGGTCTCGGTGAACTCGTCGATGTTGGCCCGGGTGCCGGGCCCGGCCGACCTGGAGGCGATGGAGGCGACGATCTCGGCGTAGGGCACGGGCGTGACGCGGCTGACCGCGTGGACGATCGGGATGGTCGCCTGGCCGCCGCAGGTGACGAGGTTGAGGTTCGCCACGTCGTTGGCGAGGTGCTCGTCCAGGTTGACCGGCGGTACGACGTACGGGCCGAGGGCGGCCGGGGTGAGGTCGATCAGGCGTTTGCCGTACGGGGCCAGCTTCTTGGCGTTCTCGACGTGGGCCCTGGCCGAGGTGGCGTCGAAGACGATGCCGATGTCGTCGAAGCCGGCCATGCGGATCAGGCCGTCCACTCCCTCGTGCGTGACGGGCACCTTCAGCCGGGCGGCGCGCGCCAGGCCGTCCGACTCCGGGTCGATGCCCACCAGCGCGGCCATCTCCAGGGTGTCGGAGAGGCGCAGCACCTTGATCATCAGGTCGGTGCCGATGTTGCCGGAGCCGATTACGGCCACCTTGGTCTTCGTCATCCGTGTTCCTTGGCTTCGTGGGCTTCGGGGACTTCCGGGGCTTCGGAGGTTTCAGGGGCTTCCGGGGCTTCGGAGGGCTCCTGGGGCGTGAAGGCCGCGGTCACCGAGCCCAGGCCGGACATCTCGGCCCGTACGGTCGTGCCCGGCGGTGTGGGGACGAGCGGGCCGAGGGCACCGGAGAGCACCACCTGCCCGGCGCGCAGCGGATCGCCGAACTCCCGGGCGGTGCGCGCCAGCCACAGCAGGGCGGCGAGCGGATCGCCCAGGCAGGCGGTGCCGTCGCCCTCGGAGGCGAGCTTCCCGTCGGCGTGCAGCCGCATGGTCACGTCCCTCGGCTCGAACTCGTCGAGGCCGACGGCCCGTTGCCCGAGCACGAAGAGTCCGCTGGAGGCGTTGTCGGCGACCGTGTCCGTGATCGCGATGTCCCAGCCGGCCACCCGGCTGTCCACGATCTCCAGCGCGGCCACGGCGTACCCGACCGCCGAGCGGACCCGTGGCAGGTCCAGGTCGTCGGTGTCCAGGTCGGCGGCGAGCACGAACGCGATCTCCGCCTCGGCCCTCGGCTGGAGCAGCCGGCCGCTGGGGACGGCCGGCAGCGCGGTGACGTCCATGTCGTCCAGCAGGACGCCGAAGTCGGGCCGGTCGACGCCCACCTGACGCTGCACGGACGGGGAGGTCAGCCCGATCTTGCGGCCGACGACGCGGGCGCCGGCCGCGATCCGGGCACCGACGACGCGCCGCTGGACGGCGTACGCGAGGCCGATGTCGTCCGGACCGAGCAGATCCCGGACCGGTGCACAGGGTCTGCGGTCGCTCGCCGCCCGGGCGAGGCGCGCGGCCGCCTCGGCCACGGCTGTCTCACGGTCCGCGACCGCCGTCGGTTCCCACACGTCTGTCATCGCCGTCCTCGACTCGTTCCGGCCTCCAGCCTGTGCCGACGCGCCACGGGACCGCCGGGGACTTTCCGCTCACCGGGACTCCGGGGCGGGGACCGGGAGCAGGGTCCGAGGCCGGGAGAACGAGACCGGAAGAGGGCAGCCGGAAGAAGGAGGCCGGCGGGCGGGGTCTCGGTGAGCGAGATGGCGCGGGAGTGACCTCACGCTGTCTCATTACCGTCGTCCGCGGGACCGTGGGGCGTCCTGGCGGCCGGCCGCCGCGGGCCCGTCGCTCCTCCATGGCCGTACGAGGGCGCCCTCGTTCCGGCCTCGCCCCGCGGTCCCCCGCCACGCGCACGGTCCCCACCCGTCGGCGCGGTTCCCCCCCACCAACGAGTTCGGCACCCATCAGGAGGTTCGGATGAGCATCAACGAAGATGCCTACGACGTCATCGTCGTGGGGTCGGGCGGCGGTCTGGTCGGGGCGTACGTGGCGGCGGCGCGCGGCCTGCGCACGCTCGTCGTCGAGAAGACCGACCGGGTCGGCGGCACGGTCGCGTACTCCGGCGCGGGCCTGTGGTTCCCGGGCTCGGCGCCGCTGGGCCGGGCCGGACTCGGGGACGACGTCGAGGAGGCGCGGTCGTATCTGCGCGCGGTCGTCGACGACCCGTCCCGGGAGGGGCTGCAGGACGCGTACCTGGCGGCCGGGCGCCGGCTGATCGACGAGCTGGAGCAGAACACCTGGTTCCAGTCCTTCGTGCACGGGCCGGTGCCGGACTACTACGCGGCGAGCCCGGGGTCGTCGCCCACGGGGCACACCGTCTTCCCGCCGCCGGTCGAGGTCGCGGAGCTCGGCGAGCGCCGGGCGCTGGTGCGTGACTCGCTGCCCACGGAGCGGTTCGGCTTCGACGAGGGCCCGCTGCTCAGCGGCGGGCGGGCGCTGATCGGCCGCGCCCTGTCGGCGTTCCTGGAGACCGGCCGCGGTGAACTGCGGCTGAACACCGCGCTGGAGAGCCTGGTCGTCGAGGACGGCAGGGTCGTCGGCATCGAGGCCGTGCGCGACGGCGAGCGGGTCCGGATCCGGGCCGCCCGGGGCGTGCTGCTGGCCGCCGGCGGCTTCGAGCGCGACCGCGAGCTGCGCGAGGCGCACCAGTCCCCGCTCACCGGGGAGTGGTCCGACGGCGCCCCGGCGAACACCGGTGACGCCCTGCGGGCCGGCATCGCCGTCGGCGCCGACACCGACCTGCTCGACGAGGCCTGGTTCGTGCCGGGGCTGGTCCACCCGGACGGCCTGCCGATCTTCCACACCGGGACCCGGGGCGGCATCTGGGTCAACGGCGCGGGCGAGCGCTTCGTCAACGAGACGTCCCCCTACGACCAGGCCGGGCACGAGATCTTCCGCCGGCACGGGGCCGGCGGCGTACGGCACATCCCCTGCCACTGGGTGTTCGACCAGCGCCAGCTGGACCGGGACGGCATCGGCTGGCCGCCCGCCACGCCGCCCGTCGAGGAGTGGCTGAAGTCGGGCGCGCTGCGCAAGGCCGACACCCTGGAGGAACTGGCACGGCTGATCGACGTCCCCTTCGACGCCCTGGACCGCACGGTCAAGGAGTTCAACGGGTACGCGGCCACCGGCGTCGACGAGAGCTTCCACCGGGGCGAGACGCCCTGGGACCAGATGTTCCGGCACGTCGTCGGGTTCCCGGCCGACCCCCGGCAGAACTTCCCCGCCGGGCCGTCGCCGGAGTGGCCGAACCCCCTGCTGCCGCCCCTCGACCGGGCGCCGTTCTACGCGGCGACCATCGTGCCGTCCGACATCGGCACCAAGGGCGGGCTGCGGATCGACACGCACGCGCGCGTGCTGCGGCCGGACGGCTCCCCGATCGACGGCCTGTACGCGACGGGCAACACCGCGGCCGCGATGTCGGGCCGGGTCTATCCCGGTGCCGGCACCCCGATCGGGTCGAGTCTCGCGTTCGGGTACCTGGCGGTCCTGGACATGGCCGGGGCGGCGGACTGACACCGGGAGGCGGACGGGTGCCCGGGGCACGGGGTGTCCCGGGCACCTTCGCGTGGTTCAGGACCCGGCGATCAGCCGCGCGGCCAGCCGCAGGTCCGCCTCGCCCTGCGCGGTGGAGATCTCCCGGGTCAGCATGGCCACGAACACCCCCCACCAGTCGTAGACGAGCAGCCGCACCCGGCTGCGCCCGGTCCGCGCGTCCGCCCGGTCACCGAGCAGCCGCAGCAGCCGTTGTCCCAGCGCGCCCTCCACGATGTCGATGCGGCTGCGGGCGGCGCTCGCGTACTCGGTGAACGACGACAGCGCCACCGCCGAGGCGAGCAGCCGGCTGTCCAGCAGCTTGCCGCTCAGCGCGACGAGCGTGTCGGCGACCTCGGTCACGGGATCCGCGGCCCGGTCGGAGACGGGACCGCCGTCGCGGCCGCCCAGGAACTGCTCGATGTGCCACTCGAGAACCGACAGGAAGAGATACGGCTTGGACGGGAAGTAGCGGTACAGCGTGGCGATCGCGACCCCGGCCTCCTTGGCCACGTCGTGCATCTGCACGGCGGCCAGCCCCTCGCGCGTGCCGAGGTCGGAGGCGGCGCGCAGGATGCGGATGCGGCGGTCGGACTGCCGGCTCGACGTCGGCGCGGCGGGCCGGCGGGGCCTGACCGGCCCCACCCGGTCGTCCATCACGGGGTCACCGCTCGCGGAGTCGTCGATCGCGGAGTCGCACGTCTCTGGGTCGCCCGTCTCCAGGTCGCCCATCGCCCAGTCGCCCATCGCCGGGTCGCCCGTCTCCAGGTCGTCCATCGCCGGGTCGCCGGACGCCCCCACGCCGGGCACTCAGCCGGCCTCCGGGCGGGTCAGGAAGGCCAGCACCGCGCTCTCCCAGGCCGCCTTCTGCTCGATCATCGCCCAGTGCCCACAGTCGGGGAGCACGTGCAGCTCGGCCTTGGGGATGGTCCGCATCGGCAGCAGCGCGCTCTCCAGCGGGGTGACCCGGTCGTCGCGGCCCCAGGTCAGCAGCGTGGGCGCGGCGACCTTGTGGAGCATGGCCCAGATCGGCTGGTCCGACTGGGACTGCGCGGCCTGCATCGCGGCCATCGCCTGCCGGCCGTAGATCCGGCGGGACGCCTCCAGGGTCGCCGGTTCGGTGGCGGTCGCCCAGCGTTCCTCGATCAGTTCCTCGGTGAGCAGGGCGGGGTCGTGGACCATCGAGCGCAGCCACTGGACGAGGTTGTCGCGAGTGGGGTTCTCCGCGAACTCCACCAGGAGGTTGAGCCCTTCGCTGGGGCCCGGGGAGAGGAGGTTGCGGCCGACCCCGCCGATGGTCACGACCCTGCGGAACAGGTCCTTGTGGGCCACCGCGAGCCCCACGGCGACGAACCCGCCCATCGAGTTGCCGATGACGTCGACGCGGTCGAGGCCGAGCCCTTCCAGGAAGCGCAGGACGGCCTTGGGTGCGGCGGCCATCGGGTTCTCGGCGGTCGGGTCGCTCACCCCGAAGCCGGGGAACTCCAGCGCCAGGCAGCGGAAGTGCCGGGCGAACACGGGCAGGTTGCCCCGGTAGTTGCGCCAGCCGGTCACCCCGGGACCCGAGCCGTGCAGCATCAGCAGGGGCGGCCCTTCGCCGGCCTCGTGGTAGCGCAGGACACCGTCGTCGGTGGGCAGTTCGCGCAGGGTGTCCGCGTAGTCGAGTGTGCTGGGTGTGCTCAGTGTCATGACGGTCACCGTGGCACCCGCGCGGCGGCCGTCGCCGTACGGCTCCCGATCAGTGGGACGGTCCCGGCGGGGGTGCGGCCCGGCCTTCTACCGTCGCGGACGTACCGATACCGGGGGTCCGACGGGCCGCCTGGGACCTGACCAATGTGAGGGGAGGGCCTGATGGGTGTGCGCTCACTCGGGTACCTGCGTCTGGAGTCCAACGACCTCGACCGGTGGAAGGCGTTCGGGGCCGACTTCCTCGGCCTGATGCCTGTCGAGGGCGACTCCGGGTCGCTCGCCTTCCGGATGGACGACCATCCGTCCCGGATCGTGGTCGCGCCGGGTGCCCAGCCCGCGATGACGGCGCTGGGCTTCGAGGTCCTCGACGAGCGGGAGCTGGCGCGGCTGGCCGCGGACGTCGAGAAGGCCGGGATCAAGGTGACCGCCGGCACCGAGGCCGAGGCGGCGGAGCGGAAGGTGACCGGCTTCGTCAGGTTCAGCGACCCGGGCGGCAACCCGGTCGAGCTGTTCTACGGCAGGACCCTCGACCACCTGCCGGTGCAGACCCCGCTGGTGTCGAAGTTCGTCACCGACGACATGGGCTTCGGGCACGCCATCGTCTCCGCCGAGGACGCGCGCGGGACGTTCGACTTCTACGTCAACGTGCTCGGGTTCATCGAGCGGAACACGATGCGCTCGCCGGGCGGCACGACCTGGTTCATGGGCTGCAACCCGCGCCACCACACGCTGGGCGTCACACCGATGCCGGGCCCGGGGCGGCTGCTGCACTTCATGGTCGAGGCGGCCACCCTGGACGACGTGGGGCGGGCCCTGGACCGGGCCGCCAAGTACGAGGTGCCGATGATGCACTCGCTGGGCAAGCACACCAACGACCACATGGTGTCGTTCTACGTCTGGTCGCCGGAGAACTACGCCGTCGAGTTCGGCTGGAACGGCCTGAAGGTGCCCGAGCCGGTCCCCGTGTACGAGATCACGGACGGCGCGTTCTGGGGCCACCACTTCACCCCGCCGCCGCAGCCGGCCGGCTGAGCGGACGGGTACGGGGGGAGCCCCACGGTCCTCGGACCGTGGGGCTCGGCCGTTCTCGGCGTGCGGACGTCGCTCCGAAGGGACCGGACGTCGCTGTCAGTGGAGGGTGATGGCCCGCTCCGGGCAGGCCGCGGCGCCGTCCCTGGCGGCCTGTTCGAGGCCCGCCGGGACCTCTCCGTCGAACGGCAGCGCATAGCCGTCGTCGTCGAGGCGGAAGAGCTCCGGGGACGCCGCCGCGCACCGCGCGTGCCCGGAGCACGCCGTCGTGTCGATGGTGACCTTCATTCAACCCACTCCGTTCTACGGCTTGTTGGTCGACCCCGCGTCGACGGTGAACTGCAGCCCGGTGACGTACCGCGCCTCGTCCGAGGCGAGGAAGAGGACGGCGTTCGACACGTCCCGGGGCTCGACGTACGGGGCCAGGGGGTTCATCGCGGCGAGTGCGAACAGCGGCTCGCGCGCGGCGAGTTCCTCGACCGGCACGCCCACGGTGATGCCCGTGTCGCTGACCCCGGTGGGGTGCACGGTGTTCACCCGGATGCGGTGCGGGGCGAGTTCGTTGGACAGGGCCTTCATCAGGCCCACCACGCCGTGCTTGCTGGCCACGTAGTGGGCGTACGGCACATGGCCGCGGATGCCGGCCGCGGAGCTGGTGATGACGATCGAGCCGCCCCGGCCGGCCTCGATCATCCAGGGGATCGCGGCCCGTGCCGTGTTCCAGGCGCCCTTGAGGTTGACGTCGACGACGACGTCCCAGACCTCCTCGGACAGCTCCCAGGCGGCCCCGGAGCTCATCACGCCGGCGTTGGCCACGACCGTGTCGAGCCGCCCGAACTCCGCGCGGGCCGTGTCGACCGCTGTGCGCAGCTCCGCCACCGACCGCACATCGGCCTGTACGGCGACACACCCGCGGCCGGTCTCCCGGACCAGCTCCGCGGTCTCCTCCAGCTCTTCCTTCGTCCCGAGCGGGTAGGGCAGTTCGTCGCTGATGTCGTGACAGACGTCGGTGACGACGACGTCCGCGCCCTCCTCGGCCAGCCGCACGGCGTGCGAGCGGCCCTGCCCGCGGGCCGCTCCCGTGACCAGCGCGACCTTGCCGTCCATACGCCCCATGGGCATCTCAGTTCCCCTTCGGCCGGTCGGTCAGGTCCTCGGCGGCCTCGCGCAGGGCGCGCAGCCGGGACCGGAGGAGGTCGCGCTCGGCCGCCGCGGACGGAGCGGACGCGTCGGACGCCTCGGCCGCGTCGAGTTCGGACAGGCGTACGTCCGTCTCGGCGATCTCGGCGAGGAGCCGGCCGTGGGCCTCCTCGCGGGTGAGCAGGTCCAGGTCGGTCCAGTCGGACCGCTCGGACTCGGGTCGCCGGCTCATGCGGGGAGGTTGTACAGGCGGCGGGTGTTCAGCTCCACGATCCGGTGCACCTCGTCGTCGGGTACGTCGGCCAGGACCTCGGCCGCGTAGGCGCGGGACTTGGGCCAGTAGGAGTCGGAGTGCGGGTAGTCGCACTCCCAGGTGATCCTGTCGACGCCGACGTGGTGCCGTACCTCCACGCCGAACCGGTCGTCGATGAAGCAGCCGTGGAAGTGTTTGCGGAACAGCTCCGAGGGCCGCACGCTCTGGTTGACGTTCTGGTAGAAGCGGTGCCGCTCCCAGGTGCCGTCGGCGCGTTCCAGGAGGTAGGGGATCCAGCCGATGCCGCCCTCGGACAGGCCGATCTTGAGCTTGGGGTGCTTGTGCAGCACCGGGGAGAAGAGCAGGTCGGCGGCGGCGAACATGGCGTTGCAGCCGAACAGGGTGATGGTGACCGCGAACGGGGCCTCCTCGGCGGTCTTCGGGGGCTTGCCCGAGGTGCCGAAGTGCAGGCAGACGGGCAGGTCGGCCTCCTCCGCCGCGGAGAACATGGGGTCCCAGTAGTCGGTGTGGAAGGAGGGCAGGCCGCGCGGGGCGGGGTTCTCCGGGAAGGAGATCGCCTTGGCGCCCTTGGCCGCGGTGCGGTGGATCTCGGCGACGCAGGCGTCGACGTCCCACATCGGCATGATGACCAGCGGGATCAGCCGGCCGGGTGCGGTGGCGCACCACTCGTCGAGGACGAAGTCGTTCCACGCCCGCACGCACAGCAGGGCAAGTTCGCGGTCCTGGCCGTCCAGGAAGACATGGCCGGAGAAGCCGGGGAACGACGGGAAGCACAGGGCGCCCCAGACGCCGTCCAGGTCCATGTCGCGGATCCGGGCCTTCGGGTCGTAGCAGCCCGGGATCATCTCGTCGTAGCGGGTGGGTTCAAGGCCGAACTCCTCGGGCCGCTTGCCGGCGACGGCGTTGAGGCCGATGTAGGGGTAGACCCGGTCCTCGTAGACCCAGACCTCGGCGGGGGCCTGCCCCTCACCGCGCGGCTGCTCCACGATGCGCGGCCCGGCCTCCCGGTACCTCGCCGGCAGCCGGTCGGACCACAGGTGTGGGGGCTCGATCAGGTGGTCGTCGGTCGACAGCAACTTCATCCATGGCTGCAACGGCATCGTGTGCTCCCTCGGTCTCGGGGACTCTCTAGCACCGGACACATTGTGTGCACTGAACATGTCCCAGTGGGCGGGAAAGATCGGCCAACTCCCGCATGGATCGGAGATCATCCGGTAACGATCAGCTTCCGTCACCACTATTCAGGCTACTCTTTTGCTCTACGGAAGGAGACCCCATGGGGAGAGTGCAGGACAAGGCCGTCTTCATCACCGGAGCCGCGCGCGGCCAGGGCCGGGCGCAGGCGGTCCGGCTCGCCGCGGAGGGCGCCGACATCATCGCCGTGGACCTGTGCGCGGACATCGCCACCAACGGGTACCCGCTGGCCACCGAGGCGGACCTGGAGGAGACGGTCCGGCAGGTCGAGAAGCTGGGCCGGCGCATCGTGGCCCGCCGGGCCGACGTACGCGATCCGGCCGCGCTGAAGGCGGCGGTCGCCGAGGGGGTGGCCGAGCTGGGGCGGCTCGACGCCGTGGTCGCCCAGGCCGGGATCTGCCCGCTGGGGCCCGAGCAGAGCGCGCAGGCCTTCCTGGACGCCGTGACCGTCGACTTCAACGGGGTGGTGCACGCCGTCGACGCGGCCCTGCCCCATCTGCCCGACGGGGCCTCGATCATCGCGACCGGGTCCATCGCGGGGCTGATACCGGCGACCGTCGACAACCCGGCCAACGGGCCCGGCGGGCTGGGCTACTCCTTCGCCAAGCGCCAGGTGGCCTCGTTCGTGCACGACCTGGCGACGGTCCTGCTGTCCCGCCGGATCCGGGTCAACGCGGTGCATCCCACGAACGTCAACACCGACATGCTGAACAGCGACGTCATGTACCGGTCGTTCCGGCCCGACCTGGAGAGCCCGACCCGCGAGGACGCGCTGCCCGGCTTCCCCGCGACGACCGGGTTCGGGGTCCCCTTCGTCGAGCCGGAGAACATCGCCGACATGGTGCTGTTCCTGGTGTCGGACGAGTCGAAGTACGTCACCGGCATGCAGATGCGCGTCGACGCCGGCGGCTACGTCAAGCGGCGCCCGCAGCTGCCGGCGTTCTGACGGTCAGGCCGTCATGTCGATGACGACCTTGCCGGTGGTGCGCCGCTCGGCCACGTCGGTCAGTGCGGCCGCCACGTCGGCGAGGGGGTGGACGCGGGAGACGAGCGGGCGCATCCCGTCCCGGACCATCCGGGCCAGCGCCCGGTCGCCCGCGGCCACCGCGTCCGGGGCGTACCGGCGCAGCATGCGGATCTCGAAGCCCCGCACGACGGCGTCCTTGAGCAGCACCAGGTTGAGCGGGATCCGCGGGATCTTTCCGTCGGCGTAGCCCACGGTGACGAACCGGCCGCCCCGGCGCAGCGCGCGCAGGGCGGCCTCCGCGTGGTCGCCGCCCACGGGGTCGACGACCAGGTGGGCGCCCTCGCCGCCGGTCAGTTCGCGGACGCGCGTCTTCAGGTCCTCGCGGACGTAGTCGACGCCGCCCTCGGCGCCCAGTTTCCGGGCGACCGCGAGCCGCTCCGGGCCGGACGCCGCCGCCACGACGCGCATGCCGAGCCTGGTGGCGACGTCGACGGTGGCGGAGCCGACGCCGCCGGCGGCTCCGAGCACGGTCGCCCACTCCCCCGCCGTGCCCTGCCCGACGGTGGTCAGGGCGTGGTAGGCGGTCGCGTAGGTGACGTGGAACGCGGCGGCGTGGACCAGGTCGAGGCCCTCGGGGACGGGGCGCAGTCCGGTCACCGGCACCACGACCTGCTCGGCGAAGGCGCCGGTGAGTACCGCTCCGGCCACCGGCGAGCCCACCGCGGGGCCGGTCACGCCCGGCCCCAGCGCGGCGACGACACCGGCGAACTCGCTGCCCGGGGTGAACGGCAGCGGCGCCGGCACCTGGTAGCGGTTCGCGACCAGGAGCACGTCCGGGTAGTTGACCGCGGCGGCGTGCACCCGGACCAGGACCTCCCCAGGGCCGGGCCGGGGGTCGTCCAGTTCGACGACGGTCAGGCCGTCCGGCGGCCCGTAGTCCGTGCAGCGTGCGGCTCTCATCGGGTGCTCCCGGTGGCCGGCAGCGCCGGGTCCGGGTCCCGGGGCAGTCCCAGGATCCGTTCGGCGATGGTGTTGCGCTGGATCTCCGCGGTACCGGCGCCGATCGTCGAGGCCCGGGTGCGCAGGAAACCCCACACCCAGCGCCCGCGCTGGACGGCGTGCGGGTCGCGGCGGCCCAGGATCCCGTACGGTCCCAGCAACTCCAGGGCGAACTCGTGCAGTTCCTGCTCGAAGGTCACGATGAACAGCCGTGCGGTCGAGGAGGCGGGTCCCGGCTCGCCCTTCGCGATGATGTCGGCGATGGTCCGCATCCCGGTGAGCCGCATGACCGTCACCCGGATCTCGAAGTCGGCGAGCCGGTCGCACACCGACGGGTCGGCGGTCGCCCCGCGTTCGTGGGCCAGCTCGATCAGCTCGTCGAGGACCCGCCGGTACAGGGCCGCCTGGTTCATCGCCCCGGCGGCGCGTTCGTGGCCGAGGCTGGTGCGGACCAGGGGCCAGCCTCCGTTCTCCGCGCCGATCCGGTCGGCGGCCGGGACCCGGACGTCGTCGAAGAAGATCTCGCAGAAGTGCGCGTCGCCGGTGAGGTCCCGCAGCGGGCGCACGGTCACGCCCGGGGCGTGGGCGTCGATCAGGAGGTAACTGATCCCGTCCTGGCGGGAGTCGGGGGGCCCGGTGCGGACGAGGGTGAAGAGGACGTCGGCGATGTCGGCCGAACTGTTCCACACCTTCTGGCCGTTGACGACGTACTCGGCCCGGGGGTCGTCGGCGCCGCCGTTCTCGCGACGGGCCGTGGTGCGCAGCGCGGGGAGGTCCGAGCCCGCCTCGGGTTCGGAGTACCCCTGCGCCCAGACCGTGTCGCCGCGCAGCATGGGGCGCAGGAAGCGGTCCTTCTGCTCGGGCGTGGCGTACCGGATGAGGGTGGGGGCGGCGATGCCGAGTCCGGTGCCCAGGGGGCCGGGGACCCGGGCGCGCGCGTACTCCTCCTGGTAGACGACCTGACGGGCGAAGGGCAGGTCCATGCCGCCGTACGCGCGCGGCCAGCCCGGGCCCGCGTAGCCGCCGTCGTACAGGGTGGCCAGCCACCGCTTCTGCCACGCGAGGCGTTCGGCGGGGTCCTTGGGGCGGCGGCCGGGGTGGTGCTCCGTCAGGAAGGCGCGCAGGCGGGTGCGGAACTGCTCGTCGGTCTCGGTCTCGGTCGCGGTCTCGGTCGCGGTCTCGGTCGTCGCCCCGGTCATCGCGGGGCCATGCGGATCGCGCCGTCGAGGCGGACGGTCTGGCCGTTGAGGTAGGGGTTCTCCAGCATCTCGACGGCGAGGCGGGCGAAGTCGTCGGGGTCGCCGAGGCGTTTGGGGTGGGGGACGGAGGCGGCGAGGCCGTCGCGGATGTCCTCGCGCAGACGGCCCAGCATGGGGGTGTCCATGATGCCGGGGGCGATGGTGTTCACCCGGATCTGCCAGCTCGCCAGGTCGCGGGCGGCGACGAGGGTCATGCCGTGCACGCCGGCCTTGGCGGCGGTGTAGGAGGTCTGGCCTATCTGGCCGTCGAACGCGGCGACGGAGGCGGTCAGGACGACGGCCCCGCGGTCGCCGTCCACCACGTCGTTGCCGGCGAGGCGGGCGGCGGCCAGGCGCAGCACGTTGTAGGTGCCGATCAGGTTGACCCGGATCACCTCGGCGAAGGCGGCGAGTTCGCCGGGGGTGCGCTCGCGGTCGATGATCCGGGTGCGGTCGCCGCCGCGCCCGGCGCAGTGCACGACGAAGCGCAGCGGGCCGAGTTCCCGCGCGGTGTCGAGGGCGGCGTTCACCTCGGCCTCGTCGGTGACGTCGGCGCGGACGAAGCGGGCGGCTTCGCCGAGTTCGGCGACCGCCTTGGCGCCCTGCTCCTCCGAGATGTCGGCCAGGACGACCCGGCCGCCGCGGTCGATGACCCGGCGTGCCGTGGCGAGGCCAAGACCGGAGGCGCCGCCGGTGACCAGTGCCGTGGATCCGTCGATGTTCACTCGGGTCTCCTCTACAGGCCCAGGGACGTGCTGACGAGGGTCTTCCGTCGCCGATGTCGGCCACTTCCTATTGAGTATACGTAATTACCCTTCGCTGGCACAGCAGAAAGCCCCGCACGGCGAGAAGCCGTACGGGGCATGGGCAATCAGTGTCACTAAATCAGTGCCACCAGGGGATGAGGGCGTCCAGGTGGCGGCGCATCCGGTGACGGGCCACACCGGCGTCGCCCTGCACGATCGCGTCGAGGATGCGCTGGTGGACGTGCTGGACCTCGTCGGCCGCCGTGTCGCCGGGCAGCGGCCGGTCGTGCCCGGAGGCGTGCCGGCGGAACAGTTCGGTGATGATGGCGAGGAACAGCGACAGCACCGGATTGTCGGCCAGGGCCGCCAGTTCGGAGTGGAACAGGTCGGCCTTGCGGGGGGCGTCGGCCGGGCCCTCGACGGTCCAGCGGACGGCCTTGGCCAGACGCTCTGCGACCTCCGGGTCGCCCCCGGCGTGCCGGGCGGTCACCCGGGCGACGATGCCGAGTTCGACGGCGTTGCGGACGATCCGCAGGTCGTCGGCGGTGACGCCCTGGTATTCGAGGAAGAGGGCCATCGTGTCGATGCTGGCCTGCGGCTCGGGCTCGGTGACCACCAGGCCGCCGCCGGGACCGCGCCGCATCCGGGCGACCGAGTGGTACTCCAGGAGCCGTACGGCCTCGCGCAGGACGGCCCGGCTGATCTCGTAGCGGGCCAGCAGGTCCGACTCCGAGCCGAGGACCATGCCGATCTGCCAGCCGCGCGCGGCGATGTCGTCGTGGATCCGGGAGGCCACCACCTCGGCGAGCTTGGCGCGCGGGCCCTCGACCAGTTCGGGCTCGACCACGTTCCCCGAGATGCGTCCGCCGCGGCGCACCCGGTGCTTCTCGATCCAGCCGGCCACCGACTCCAGGTGCGCCGTCAGCTCGGTCTGCGCGCGGGCCCCGTCGTCGGCGACGACGGCGTCGACGACGGCGCGGTGCTCACGGTGCGAGGTCTCCTTCGCCGCGTGCATCTCCGCCTTGGAGATCCGGCGCGAGGTGTGGGCGTAGCGGGCGGTGAGGCGGGTGAGGACGTCGATGAACAGGTGCAGCACCGGGTTGCCGGACAACTGGCCGAGGACCGGGTGCAGGGGGTCCTGCGAGTGGACCGACGGGTCGTCCCAGTGGTCGCGTTCGGAGTCGAGGGTGGCACGGAGGGTGGCGATGCCCTCCTCGGTGATGCGGTCGGCGGCGAGGCCGGCGGCGATCGGTTCGAGCAGCCGGCGGGCCTGGAGCAGGTCGGTGACGCTGGTGCCGACGTATTCGAGGTAGATCACCATGGCCCGGGTCGCCGGGCCCGCGTCGGGGGCGCAGACGAGCAGGCCGCCGCCGGGGCCGCGCCGCATCCGGGCGACCTGATGGTGCTCGACCAGGCGCACCGCCTCGCGCAGCACCGCCCGGCTCACCCCGAGCCGCTCCCGCAGGTCCACCTCGGAGCCCAGCGACTCGCCGACGGGCCAGCCCCGGCGGATCACGGTCGCCTCGATGCGCTGCGCGGTCTGCGCGGCCAGCTTGCCGACCGGGGCGTCGGTCTCGCCGTCGGCGGGCTCGCGGTCGACGGCAGTCGCCATGGGCCAACTCCTCTGCGGAAACATTGCGGATCCCCAGTCTATTCAGCACCGGGTCAGGAACCCCCGGACCGGCCGCCCGACGCCGAGATCGGGCCACTGATTTCGGTACCGGCCCTTGGCAACCAGCCCCAAGGCATGTTTAGAGTACCCTCATTTCGAGATCGCTTGCGTGAGGACCGAGGAGCCGGCGGCGATGCGACTGGAACCCACACCCGAACTGGAGGCCTTCCGCGGCAAGGTGCGCGCCTTCGTGGCCGAGCACGCGCCGGGCGTCAAGGCGCACGCCGGGGTACGCGCACCCGAACCGGAGCTGATGCCGGCGATCCGGGCCTGGACCGCACGGCTCTACGAGGCGGGACTGCTCGGCATCGACTGGCCCGCCGAGTACGGCGGCCGGCCCGACGCGCACCCGCTGGAACCGTCGGTCGTCGCCGAGGAGATCGCCCGCGCCCGCACCTGGGCCCCGGTCGGCGCCGCCTCGCTGGCCTCGGCCGCCCTCGTCGAGTTCGGCAGCGATGCCCAGCGGGCGCGGTTCCTGCCCCGCATCCGGTCCTGCGACGACGTCTGGTGCCAGCTGTTCAGCGAGCCCGAGGCGGGCAGCGACCTGGCGTCCCTGCGCACCCGGGCCCGCCGCGAGGGCGAGGGCGGCGACGCGGTGTTCGTGGTCGACGGCCAGAAGGTGTGGACGACCAACGGCCAGCACGCGGACATGGGTTACCTGCTGGCGCGCACCGACGCCGAAGCGCCGAAGCACAAGGGCATCACGGCCTTCGCGCTGGACATGCGCAGCCCGGGGGTCGAGGTGCGGCCGCTGCGGGAGCTCACCGGGACCACCGACTTCAACGAGGTCTTCCTGGACGGCGTCCGGATTCCGGCCGCGAACGTGATCGGCCGGGTGGACGACGGCTGGCGGGTGGCGATGAGCAGCCTCGCCCGGGAGCGGTCCGGGGTGGCCGCGCGCGGCGTCGAGTTGTTCGCCGCGCTGGAGGACCTGGTACGGCTCGCGGAAGAGGTGCCGGCCGGCGGCCCGCCGGCGCTCGACGACGCCGCCACCCGCCAGGAGATCGGCGGACTCGCCGCGCGGGTGCAGGTGAACGCCGCGCTGATCGCCCTCGCGCAGTCACGGATGCTGCACGGCACCGAGGGGCCCGCGGACGCTCTGCTGGGAAAGATCTTCTTCAGCGAACTCAACCATGACCTGGCCGACTTCGGCCTGCGCCTGCAGGGCACCGACGGCCTGCTCACCGAGGACGATCCGGCGGCGCTCGCGGCGGGCTGGTGGCAGGACGCCCACCTGTACTCACGGGCGTTCACGATCGCGGGCGGGGCGAACGAGGTGCTGCGGACGCAGATCGCGGAGCGGGGCCTGGGGATGCCCCGGGAACCCCGCTGACCTGGCCGGACACACGACCTCCGGTCCTGGATCCCACCGAATGGACCGCACGGTCGATATCCCGTCGGAACCTGCGCGCAATATTGATTGTACCGACCGGTCCACGTAAGGTTCCCTCAATTGTGATACCGAGAGAGCGAGGGAACCATGAGCGAGAGCATCGCCGGGACCGGTGCCGCCACGGAACTGCCGGAGTTTCCGACGCCCCGATCGGGCCAGTGCCCGTTCGCACCCCCTCCGGCCCTGCTGGCGCTGCACGAGACGGACAAGGCCGTCGTACGCGTCCGGACCTGGGACGGCACCACCCCGTGGCTCGTCACCTCGCACGCCGCGCAGCGCGAGCTGATGACCGACCCGCGGCTCAGTGCCGACATCGGCGCCCCGGGCTACCCGCACACCACCGAGGCCATGAAGGCGCACGCGGCCGAGATCCAGCCGTCGATCAACAACACCGACGGTGCCGAGCACACCCGCTGGCGCCGGATGCTGACCAATTCCTTCACCCGGCACCGGATGGAGAAACTCCGCCCGGAGATCCAGCAGATCACCGACGACCTCATCGACACAATGCTGGCGGGGCCCAACCCGGTCGACCTCAACGAGGCGCTGTCCCTGCCGCTGCCGTCGCTGATGATCTGCGCGCTCCTCGGCGTGCCGTACGAGGACCACGACTTCTTCCAGGAGCACGCCGGGGTCACCAACGCCCGCTTCAAGACCCCCGAGGAGGCGGCCCGGTCGATCGTGGAGGTCCGCCGCTACATCGCCGGGCTCATCGAGGCCAAGATGGACGACCCCGGTGAGGACGTCCTCTCCGACCTCGGCGCGCGCATCAAGGAGGGGGTGCTCTCCATGGAGGAGGCCGCCCCGCTCGGGCACATCCTGCTCGTCGCCGGCCACGACACCAGCGCCAACATGATCACCCTGGGCACCGCGCTGCTGCTCCAGCACCCCGACCAGCTGGCCGCGCTGCGGGAGAACCAGGACGACCCGAAGTACGTGACCAAGGCCGTCGAGGAACTCCTGCGCTACCTCACCATCCCGCACCTGCTGGCGCGGCGCGCGGTGCTGGACGACATCGATATCGACGGGGAGACCATCCGCGCCGGCGAGGGTGTCATCGCCTCGCTGCCCGCGGCCAACTGGGACCCCGAGGCGTTCCCGGAGCCCGGCAGGCTCGACCTGACCCGTACCGCGGCGCACCACCACGCCTTCGGCTGGGGTCCGCACCAGTGCGTCGGCCAGCAGCTGGCCCGCATCGAACTGCACGTCGTGTTCAGCACGCTGTTCCGCCGCATCCCGACCCTGCGGCTCGCGGTCGACGTCTCGGAGCTGAAGTTCAAGGAGGACTCGCAGGCGTACGGCATCTACGAGCTGCCCGTCACCTGGTGACCGGCGTCCCCGCGGAATCGGAAGGAGACAGCCCCATGGCCACGACGGCCACGATGAAATCCGTCCGGACCGGTGCGAAGAACGAGGTCGAGGTCGTGTCGGCCGAGCGTCCGGTGCCGGGCCCGAAGGACGTGGTGGTCAGGATCCGCGCCTGCGGGATCTGCGGCACCGACACCTTCTTCGTCCAGGCGGGCGGCACCCCGTACAACGCCGACGGCTCGGTGGAGCCGCTGCTGCTCGGGCACGAACCGGCAGGCGAGATAGCCGAGTTGGGCGCCGAGGTCACCGGGCTGAAGGTCGGCGACCGGGTGGTGGTCAACCCGCAGGGCGTGCCCTCGGGGATCATCGGGTGCGGCGGCGCGCACGGCGGGATGAGCGAGTACCTGCTGCTGGAGGAGGCGGAGCTCGGCCGGACCCTCGCCGTCTTCCCCGACACCGTGCCTTTCGCCGTCGCCGCGCTCAACGAGCCGATGGCGGTCGCCCGGCACTGCGTCAACCGGTCCGGGGCGCGCCCGACCGACAAGGTCGTGGTCTTCGGTGCCGGGCCCATCGGGCTGGGCGTCACCATCTGGCTGAAGCTGCGCGGGGTCGGGCACGTGGTCGTCGCCGACGTCATCCCCGAGCGGCTGGAGACCGCGCTGGCCGTCGGCGCCGACGCGGTGATCCACTCCGGCACCGAGGACGTCACCGCACGGTTGACGGCACTGCACGGCGAGGCGGCCAACGCGCTGGGCCAGCCGCGCGCCGGCACCGACATCTACATCGACGCCGCCGGTGTCGCCGCCGTCTTCAACACCACCGTCGACGCCGCCAAATGGGGCGCCAAGCTGGTGATGGTCGCCGTGCAGAAGCCGTCCGAGGCGATCGACCTCGGCGGGATGCTGCGCAGCGAGCTGACGCTCGTCGCCTCGCAGGGGTATCCGACCGAGATCTTCGAGGTGACGGCGGAACTCGCCGAGCACCAGGAGCGGTTCGCCCGGCTGATCAGTCACCGGGTGCCGTTCGCCGAGGTGGCCCGGGCCTTCGAACTGGCGCTGACTCCGGGCGCCGCCGAGAAGGTCGTCGTCACGTATGACGACGAGGCGTGAGCGGGTCGGGAGACGGGGACCGGGGGCGAGGGCAGGCGGGACGGGAGGGCTACTCCGCCTTCCGCAGCAGCATCGCCCCGGACGGCACTCCCCCGCCCGCCGTGACCACCGCGACGCGGGCGTCCTGGACCTGGCGGCCCGGGGCGTCCCCGCGCAGTTGCAGCATGGCCTCGCGGACGAAGCCGTAGCCGTGCAGGCGGCCGGCGGAGAGCTGGCCGCCGTGCGGGTTCAACGGAAGCTGACCGTCCAGGGCGATGGCCTTGCCTTCGCCGATGAAGTCGGTCGCCTCGCCCGGTCCGCAGAAACCGAGCCCCTCCATCCAGGACAGCGCGTTGAAGGTGAACCCGTCGTAGAGCAGGGCCACGTCGACGTCCGCCGGGGTGAGATCGGTGCGGGTCCAGAGGTGCGCGGCGGGGCCGCGGGACTGCGGCAGGTGGGTGAGGGTGTCCTGGTCCCAGCTGAGCCGTTCCAGGACCGCGGTGCCGACGGACTCCACCAGGACCGGCGGCCGGGGCCGGTCGTGGGCGGTCTCGATCGCGGAGACGACGACGGCCACCGCTCCGTCGCAGGGCACGTCGCAGTCGTAGAGCCCGAACGGGGTCGTGATCATGCGGGCGTCGAAGTAGTCGTCGAGGGTCATCGGATCGCGGTGCAGGGCCTCCGGGTTGCGTCCGGCGTTCGTCCGCGCGGTGACCGCGATCGCGCCGAGGGCCTCCCGGCCGACGCCGTACCGGTGCAGGTAGTGCGAGGCGTGGCAGCCGATCCACTGCGCGGCCGACATCGCTCCGAAGGGGGCCCGGAACTCGAACATGCCGGTGGCCGGGCCGCCGCCGGACTGCCAGCGCCCGGAGCGCACCAGCGCGGCGTGGGAGGACTCCCACACCGTGCGGAAGCAGAGCACGTGCCGGCAGAGCCCGGCGGCGACCGCGAGCATGCCGGCGGTGATCGAGCCGATCTGGCCCGGCACTTCGCGGGCGCCGTTGACCCAGGTGGGGCGCAGCTGGAGGGCTTCGGTGAGGGCGGTGACGCCGCCTTCGCTCATGCCGCCGGGGCTGGGCCCCGGGTAGGTGGAGAGCCCGTCGATCTCGTCGAGGTCGAGACCCGCGTCCGCGACCGCGGCCAGGCAGGCGTCGACGGTCAGGGAGAGCGGGTCGACCATCAGGCGGCGGCCCACCCGTGACTGTCCGACACCGGTCAGCGCGACCCTGTCTTCGTATTTCCGCGGGGACGCCATGGGACGGGCGCGCACCTCGCGCGGTCGCGGCAGCGGACCGGGGCCGTCGGCCTCCGGGTCCGGCTCGAACAGCGGGAGATGCACGTCGCCGTGGTGCTCGAAGCGGACGCGGACCCGCATGCCGACCCGCACCTCGTCCGGCACGCAGCCCACGATGTTGGTGGTCAGGCGGGCCCGGTCGTCCTCGGCGAGGGCGACCACCGCGACGACGTACGGCGGCGGGAAGTCGGGCAGCCAGGTCTGGTGGTTGACGCTGAAGCCGACCACGACCGCCTTGCCGGAGACCGGGGCAAGGGCCACGGCTCGGCCGCGGCACGACGGGCACACCGGCAGCGGCGGGTGGAAGTACCGGTCGCAGTCGGCGCAGTGCGGGACCCGGAGCACGCCGTCGGCGCCGGAGGCCCAGAACTCGGCGCTGGCGAGCGTGGGTTGGGGCAGTGGGCGGGTCGTCACAGCAGCTCGACGATCGTCGCGTTGGCCGTGCCGCCGCCCTCGCACATGGTCTGGAGGCCGTAGCGGAGGTTCTCGCGGCGCATCCGGGCCAGCAGCCGGGTCATCAGGATGGCGCCGGAGCCGCCGAGCGGGTGGCCGACGGCAATCGCCCCGCCGAGCGGGTTGAGCCGCTCCGGGTCGGCGCCGGTCTCGGCGAGCCACGCCAACGGCACTGGTGCGAAAGCCTCGTTGACCTCGTAGGCGCCGATGTCGTCGAGGGAGAGCCCGGAGCGTCGCAGCACCTTCTCGGTGGCGGGGACCGGACCGAGGAGCATGGTGATCGGGTCGGCGCCGCTGACCGCTCCGCTGTGGTAGCGGGCGATGGGGGTGAGGTCGAGGTCGCGGGCCCGCTCGGGGGTGGTGACGAGGAGGGCGGCGGCCCCGTCGGAGATCTGGGAGGAGTTGCCGGCGTGGATCACACCGTCCTCCTTGAACGACGGCTTGAGCCGGGCCAGGGTCTCGGGCGAGGTGCCCCGCCGCAGGCCCTCGTCCGTACCGAACCTGGTTCCCTCGGCGTCGATCGGCACGAGGTGGTCGTCGAAGACGCCCGCGTCGATCGCCGCGGCGGCCTTCGCGTGCGACTCGGAGGCGAACTCGTCGAGGCGGGCGCGGCTGAACCCGTAGCGTTCGGCGATCATCTCGGCGCCCAGGCCCTGGCTGAACTCGGCACCGCCGTAACGGGCGATGGCGGCGGGACCGTACGGCTGCCCGGTCGTCCGGTGCGAACCCAGCGGCACCCTGCTCATGGTCTCGACGCCGCCGGCGACGACCAGGTCGTACTGGCCGGCCATGACGGCGTGCGCGGCCTGGTCGACGGCCTGCTGGCTGGAACCGCAGGCCCGGTTGACCGTGACGGCCGGGACGTGTTCGGGCCAGCCCGCGGCGAGTACCGCGAACCGGCCGACGTTGCTGGACTGGTCGCCTATCTGGGTGACACAGCCCCAGACCACGTCGTCCACGGTGCCGGGGTCGATGCCGGTGCGCCGCACCAGCGCCCTGAGCACCTCGGCCGACAGGTCCGCCGCGTGCACCGACGCCAGCGAGCCGTTGCGCTTGCCGATCGGGGTGCGTACGGCGTCGACGATGACGGCGTCTCGCATGACAACTCCTAGATAGGTCAGGTCATATGGGGTACGGCACGCCCCAGTCGCGGAACACCGCGCGGGTGTCGGCACCGACGGGCGGTGCCGTGCGGCCGGGGCGGGCCGGGGTCGCCGAGAAGCGGGGGGCCGCGGCGGGCTGGAGCACGCCGTCGCGGGTGAACAGGCTGGCGCGGGCGGCCAGATGGGGGTGGGAGGCCGCCTCGGTGAGGCTCAGGACGGGCGCCACGCAGGCGTCGGTGCCCTCGAACAGCGCCGCCCACTCGTCCCGGGTGCGCTCGGCGAAGCGCTCCGCCAGCAGTGCCCGCAGACGCGGCCAGGCCGAGCGGTCGTGCTGCCGGTCCGGGTCCACGTCGAGACCGAGCAACTCGACCAGGCTGCGGTAGAACTTGCGCTCCAGCGCGCCGACGGCCACGTGGCGGCCGTCCTTCGTCTCGTACACGGCGTAGAACGGCCAGCCGCCGTCGAACCGGTTGACGCCCCGCTCGTCGCGCCACTCGTCGCGGGCGAGCTTGGCGAAGGTGCTGGCGAGCAGGTGGGCGGTGCCGTCGACGATCGCCGCGTCGACGACCTGTCCGGCGCCGGTGCGCCCTACGGCGTGCAGCGCGGCCAGTACCCCGATCACGAGGTAGCAGCCGCCGCCCCCGAAGTCGCCGACGAGGTTCAGCGGGATCCGCGGCGGGCCGCCCGCCTCGCCGATGGCACCGAGCGCGCCGGTCACCGCGATGTAGGTGAGGTCGTGTCCGGCCGCGGCGGCGAGGGGTCCGTCCTGGCCCCAGCCGGTCATCCGGCCGTAGACCAGACGGGGGTTGCGGGCGAGGCAGTCGTGCGGTCCGATGCCGAGCCGTTCGGTGACGCCGGGCCGGAACCCCTCGATCAACACGTCGGCGCACGCTACGAGTTGCAGCAGTGCGTCGGCCTCGGCGGGCCGCTTCAGGTCCAGTACGACCGACCGCTTGCCCCGGTCGAGCACGGCCGCCGGTCCACCCGCGTCCGACTCGGCCTCCCGCCCGGGCCGGTCGACCCGGACGACCTCCGCGCCCAGGTCGGCGAGGAGCATCCCGGCGAACGGTCCCGGTCCGATCCCGCCGAGTTCGAGGACCCGGCAGCCTGCGAGCGGCCCCGCCCCACTGACGGGCGTCCCGTCCGGGCCAGCGGTCTCGGCTCCGGCGGTCATCGTCAGCGGCCCTTCCAGACCGGTGGCCGCTTCTCCGCGAATGCCGCCGCCCCTTCGCGGGCGTCCTCGGACTGGAACACCGGCTCGGCGATGTCGAACTGCCTGCCCCACGCCTCGTCGAGGGTCCAGTCGGCGGTGGAGCGGGCGATCTGCTTCGTCGCCGCGACCGCCAGCGGGCCGTTCGCCGCGATGGTGGCCGCGAGTTCGAGGGCGCCCTCCAGCGCGCCGCCCTCCTCGGTGAGGCGGTTGACCAGTCCGTACGTGGCGGCGCGCGCGGCACCGATCGGCTGGCCGGTCAGCAGCAGTTCGAGGGCGATGGCGTAGGGGATGCGGCGCGGCAGGTGGAGTGCGGCGCCCGCGCGGGCGACCAGCGAGCGGGTCACCTCGGGGACGCCGAGCCGGGCGGTGCGGGCGGCGACGACGAGGTCGCAGGCCAGCAGCAGTTCGAAGCCGCCCGCCAGGGCCCAGCCCTCCACGGCGGCGACCAGCGGTTTGCGCGGCGGGGTCATGCTGATCCCGCACAGGCCGCGGCCCTCGATCGCGGGGGTCTCGCCGCGCAGCCACGCCTTGAGGTCCATGCCCGCCGAGAACGTGCCGCCCGCGCCGGTGAGCACGCCGACCCGCAGTTCGTCCGACTCGTCCAGTTCGTCGACCGCGGCCGCCACGCCCTCGGCCACCGCGGCGTCCAGGGCGTTCTTCACCGCCGGGCGGTTGATCGTGATGAGCTGCACCGCGCCGCGGCGCTCCACGAGTACCTCGTCGGACACGCCTACCTCCTCGGATGGTCGCCGGTCACGGCGAATCGGGTCAGTTCATGGGCGACCATGCCGTCGAGGTCCGCCGCGGGCGGCGCGGGGAGTTCGACGGCCCGGTCGCGGGTGGGCAGCAGGACGACGGCCGTGCCGGGCGTGGTGACCTCGCCCCGCTGGTTCTCGCAGCGCACCTCGATGTCGACCTCGGCGCGCCCGTCCGCCAGGCGTTTGCCGACGACCGTGCCGCGCACCCACGTGGTGTCGCCGCGGTAGTTGAACCTGCGGTGCTCGCAGCGCAGTCGCCACAGCCAGCCGTCGTCGCCGATCCAGTCGGTGAGCAGATGGCACAGCCAGGTCTCGCGCATGCCGCCGTAGTCGTAGGGGGCCGGCAGGCCCAGTTCCCGGGCGCGTTCCGGCTCCCAGTGCAGCCGTTGCACGGTGTCGGGGATGTTCAGCGGGTTGGGCGGGTAGAGGCCGGGCGCCTTGCGCCGGACCCTCGCCGCGATCCCGAAGGCGCCGGGCGGGGTGAGCTGCATGCCCCAGCCCAGGTGCCAGACGACCACGTCGGTGGTGGTCAGCGGTCCCTTCACGCGGGGCTGGAGCTCCTCGCCGATCTCGACGTCCTCCCAGTACCGGGGCTCGGCGCCGCGCCGGGTCTCGACCGCGTAGGCGGCGTCGATCGCGGCCAACTCCTCCTCGGTGTAGGGCTGTTGGACGAGTTGCTCCTTGGCCCGCTGTTTCGAGGTGTGCCGCTCCGCGTTGATCCAGGTGCCCCGGCGCAGTGCGTGCATCTCACCGCGTCCGTTGGCGTAGAGGTAGTCGTTGACGACGTGGGCGGTGCGGCCGCCGAAGCGGCTCGGCTTCAGGTCCACGCCCACCTGGGTCTGCAACACCCGGCAGCGGTCGCCGCGTCGCAGCGGGCGCCACCACTCGAACTCCATCACCGCCTGGTAGGAGCCGAGTCCGGCGAAGGGGTCGCCCCTGAGGAGCGCCTTGGTCTCGGCGCCGGGTGCCGGGGCGGCGTCCTCGCCCATCGTGTAGAGGAAGGTGGGCGGCGCGAGCAGGGCACGCCAGCGGGTGCCGGCCGCGTAGTCGGGGTCGCAGTACAGGGGGTTGTCGTCGCCGTAGCCGTAGGCGAAGTGGCGGGCGGCGTCCCAGGTCACCTCGTAGTTGTGCGGGGGGTTGCGCTGGGGGCGGGGGACGCCGAGGCGGCGCCGGGAGCGTTCGACGGCCTCGTCGGTCAGGACGCCGAACCGCTCCTCGGTGTCCGTCATCGCTGTTCCTCCTTGTGTCCGAGCCGGTCCCGGACCAGGCCCAGCAGCTCCACCCGGCTGACCTTGCCCGAGGGGGTCCGGGGCAGTGCGCCGAGGACGACGACGTGCGCCGGCACCTCGTAGGGGGTGAGCCTGGCTCGGCAGAGGGCGACGAGTTCGGCGGGGTCCGGTGCGGGCCGGTCCGGCTCGGGCTCGACCGCCGCGACCGGCACCTCGCCGAGCCGCGCGTCCGGCAGTCCGGCCACGGCCGCCTCCCGTACGGCCGGGTGCGACTCCAGGACGCGGCGGACCGCCTCCGGCTGCACCTTGAAGCCGCCGCGGATGATCGCGTCGTCCGCCCGTCCCTCGATCCAGACGAACCGGTCGGCGTCGATCCGGGCGAGGTCGCTGGTGCGCACCCACACCCGGCCGCCGTGCGTGCTCTGTTCGGTCCTGACCTCCAGGCGGCCGGTCCGGCCGACCGGCAGCTCGGCGCCGTCCTCGCCGGTCACCCGCAGTTCGACGCCGTCGAAGGCGCGCCCGGCGCTGCCCGCCTTGCGCCGCCACCACCGCGCGTGCAGCGGCAGCGTCCAGCCGGCCACGGCTCCCGCGAACTCGGTCGCCCCGTAGGTCATCAGGACGGGCACGCCGTACGCGCGGAAGAACGCGTCGGCGAGTTCGGCCGGGCAGGGCGCGGTACCGGAGGTGACGACCTGGAGGCTCGCCAGCCGCTCCTTCGGCACCTTCGCGTCGAGCACGGCGCGGATCGCGGCCGGTACCAGGCTCGCAGCCCGCAGCCCGTGCCGCTCCACCGCGTCGGTCCAGGCTTCGACGGCGAACCTGGGCATCAGGAGCATCCGGCGGCCGGTCGCGAGACAGGCGAGCGCCCGCCACAGACCGCCGATGTGCACGAGCGGGCTGGACACGAGCGAGGCCGACGGCGACAGCAGGCGCTCCGCCTTCGGGGTCTGCCCGCCGGAGACGAGCGCCTGGTCGAGCTGGCCGATGCGCAGGTGGACGCGTTTCGGGGGGCCGGTGGTGCCGGAGGTGAGCATCTCCACGGCGACGCCGGGGTTGGCCGGGGCGTCGGCGGGGGCGGTGCCTCCTGCGGGCTTCACCGTGCCGTCCGGGCCGAGTTCCAGCGCCGCGCCGTGGGCGGTCACCGCCTCCGGCACGCCCGCGCGGGCCAGTGGTTCGGCACCGGCGACGACGACGGGCAGCGCGCAGCGGTCGATGTCGGCCGCGAGCCGCTCGGCGGGCTGCAGCGGGCTCAGCATCACCAGGCAACGCCCGGAGGCGATCACCGCGGCGACCACGGCGACGTGCTCGGGCCGGTTCTCCAGTACGACGCCGACTCGGCCGCCGGGCGGCAGGCCCGCCTCGTCCAGCAGCGCCACGACACCGTTCGCGGTCCTGCGGACCTGTCCCCAGGTCCACCACTCGCCGTCGTACTCGATCGCCTCGGCCTCGGCGGCGGCTTCGCCGAGCAGCCGGGACAGGCGGTCACGGATTCCCACGTGCGTGGCCTTTCGTCGCCTCGGGCGCGGAGATGCCGACCAGCCCGGCCAGCCGCCGGCGGTGTGTCGCCGGGCTGCCGAGGAGCTGCTCGGAGGACTTCGCGCGTTTCAGATGGAGATGGGCGTCGTGCTCCCACGTGTAGCCGATGCCGCCGTGGATCTGGATGTTCTCCTTGGCCGCGTGGGTGTAGGCGTCCGCGCAGCAGACGGCGGCGACCGCGACGGCCGCCGCCCGCTCCGCCCACTCCGACGGGTTCGCCGCCACCACGGACAGCGCGTGGTAGACCGCCGATCGTGCCGCCTCGACCTTCACCAGCGTGTCGGCGCACTTGTGCTTGACCGCCTGGAAGGAGCCGATGGGCCGGCCGAACTGCACGCGGACCTTGGCGTACGCCACGGCCGCGTCCAGGCACGCCTGTGCTCCGCCTGCCTGCTCGGCGGCGAGGGCCACCGTCGCGAGGTCGGTCACCCGGCGCAGATATCCGGTCGCGGCCTCCGGGCCGACCGCCTGTGCCGGGGCACCGTCCAGGTCGATGCGGGCCAGGCGCCGGGTCGGGTCGAGCGTCTCCAGCCGGGTGCGGGTCACCCCGGGCGCCGTGCCCTCGACGGCGAACAGCCGGGGGCCGGTGGCCGCGCGGGCCACGACCAGGACGAGGTCGGCGCTGTGGCCGTCGACGACGAACATCTTCGTGCCCGTCACCCGCCAGCCTCGGTGGGCGTCGCCCGGTTCGGGTACGGCCCCGGCCCGCACGTCCTCGACGTGCCAGGACCCGCGCTCCTCGGCCAGCGCCAGCGTGCCGGTCAGCGAGCCGTCGGCGATGGCCGGCAGCCAGCGTGCCCTGGCCGTCTCGTCGCCGGAGACCACGAGGGCCTGGCCGGCCAGGGCCACGGTCGCGAAGTACGGGGAGGGCAGCAGGGCCCGGCCCAGTTCCTCCAGGACAAGGCCCAACTCGACCGGGCCGCCGCCGAAGCCGCCGTACTCCTCGGGCAACGCGAGCCCGAGCAGGCCCAGTTCGTCCGCCATCCGCCGCCGGAGCGCCGGGTCGTGTCCGTCCGCGGACTCCATCGAGCGGCGCACGGCCTCGCCCGGCGCCTTGTCCGCGAGGAAACGGCGCAGTGTCGCGCGGAGTTGCTCGTGCTCCTCGGTGAAGGTCGGTGCCACGGCCGTCCCGTCCCCGGCCGTCACCGGGGCGTCTTCGACCGCAGATAGGCGGCGAGGTCGGGGATCCGGGTGCGGTCCACGATCTCGATGCGGATGCCGGAGGGGGCCAGGTGGTAGGCGAAGACGGACGGTTCGCCGTCGATCACCGCGCAGGCCTCCAGGGCGAAGCCCGCCTCGGCCAGCCGTTTCGACGTCGTCGCCAGGTCGTCGCAGAAGTAACCGAGGTGGTGGGTGGCGAGGTGCGCCGACGCCGTCCAGGGGGTGCCGGGGATCTCCTGGACGAGTTCGATGTGCGGGGCGTCCAGGGAGTAGGCGTAGCGGAGGTTCAGCACCCGGTCGCCGCCGTCCGCCAGCCGCACCGGCAGGTCGGCGGACATGGTCTCGGTCCACCGGTACCCGGCGACCTCGCTCATCCGGGCCTTCCAGGCGTCCACGTCGTCGACCACGATCCCGGTGTGGTACAGGTCCGCCGCTCGCAGGGGGTGTGTCGGCACCGGGGCCTCACCACTCCAGCCGGAGCGACTTGATGCCGTACATGTTGCCGTGCTGCCACAGCTCCTGGCCGGGGGCGACCCGGTAGTCGGGGATGCGCCGGTGCCATTCCTCGACCGCCACGGTGAGTTCGAGGCGGGCGAGGTGCGAGCCGAGGCAGCGGTGCGGGCCGGAGCCGAACGCGATGTGGTTGGTGGCCTTGCGGTGCAGGTCCACCTCCAGCGGGTTCTCGTACCGCTCGGGATCACGGTTGGTGACCGCGAGCGGGAGCATCACCATCTCGCCCGCCTTCACCGGGCAGCCGCCGATCTCGACGTCCTGCGTCGCCTTGCGGGCCGGCACGACGAACGAGTAGACGCGCAGGATCTCCTCCACCCCGGTCGGGATGAGCGCGGGATCGGCGAGGATCTCGGCACGCTGCTCCGGGTGCGTGCCGAAGTGGTACAGCGCCCAGCCGATCGAGATGGGCACGGTGTCGAAGCCGGCCTGGAACATCAGGACGCAGAAGGCGTGCATGTCCCGGTCGTCGATGGGCTCGCCGTCGACGGTCCAGGTCATGGCGTGCGAGAGCAGGTCGTCCAGGGGCGTTCTGCGGCGCAGGGCGATCTGTTCCGCGAAGTACGCCGACACCTCCCGGGTGGCGGCCAGTTGGCGGGCGCCGTCCGGGTCCTCGGCGTGCGAGAGGTGCAGCAGTTCGCGGGTCCAGGCGAGGAAGGTGGGCAGGTCCTCCTCCGGCAGGCCCATCAGACGCATGAAGATCAGGGTCGGGAAGCGGCGCGCGAACTCTTCGAGCACGTCGGCGCCGGCACGCTCGCGGAGCGCGTCGATCAGCTCCGCCGCGGTCCGGCGGACCTCCGGTTCACGGGCGGCCACGGCGCCCGGGGAGAAGTAGCGGCCGAGGAGGCGCCGCCACACGCTGTGGATGGGCGGGTCCAGCATCTCGGGGATCCACAGGAACTTCGGGTCCGGTTCCAGCGCCGTCACCGACCTGCTGGAGAAGGTCCGCCAGTCCTGGAGCGCCTCCTGGACCGCGGGGCCGTCGGTGACGACCCAGAAGCCGCGTGCGACGGTGCTGCGGAACCCGGTGTGGGTGCCGGCCATCTCGTCCCAGCGCTCCTGGTGGCTGAGGACCGGCCCGCCGAGCCGGTTGTCGAAGTGGTAGGCGGGCGTGCCCTCGTACGTCCCCTCGGACTCGTCGAGTGTCGTTCCCATCACGGCTCCTTTCGTCGTACGTCGGTCGGGTCTCGTCGTACGTCCGTCACGTCGCCGCGCCGTCGATCTTGAGGGCGATGAGCTCGTCGTCACCGAGGCCGAGCGAGCGCAGAACCTCGTCGGTGTGTTCCGCGAACTGCGGTGCCCGGGTGAGGGCGGCCGGGGTCTCGTCGAACTGGACGGGGCTGGCGACCAGTTCGCGGTCGACGCCGTCGGCGTCCACGACGGGGGCGATGAGACCGTTGGCCCGCAGGGCGGGATCCTGGCCCACCTCCCAGGCGTTCTGTACGGCCGACCACTGCCCCTCGCCCCGGGAGAGGATCTCCACCCACTCCGCGTACGGACGGGAGGCGATGAGCCCGGCGACGATCCCGGCGGCCTCGGCCGCGTTCGCCATCAGCTTCTCGGTGCTGTCGAACCGTTCGTCGCCGCCGAGTTCCTCGCGGCCGGCGAGCTTGCAGAACTCGCCCCAGTACCGGCCCGGTTGGAGCATCGACAGTTCGATCCAGCGGCCGTCGGCGGTGCGGTAGGCGCCGACGAGCGGGTTGGTGGCCGAGCCGTACCGGGGCTGGGTCTTCACCGGGAGCGGGCCGCCGGTCATCAGCGCCAGGTTGACGGTGAACTGGGTCGCCCAGGCGCCGACGCCGATCAGGGACACGTCCACGACGGACGGTTCACCCGTGGTGGCCCGGGAGTAGAGGGCGGCGGCGATGCCGCCGGCGATGGTCATGCCGCCCATCGAGTCGCCGTACGCGCCGGCCGGCATCCGGGTCAGGCGGTCGGCGCCGGGCGGGGTGACACCGGCGGCGCTGCCGCCGCGCGCCCAGAAGGCCGTGCTGTCGTAGCCGCCCTTGCCCGCCTCCTCCCCGCGGATGCCGAAGCCGCTGCCCCGGACGTAGATGATGTCGGGGTTGACCGCCCGGACGTCGTCGAGGTCGATACGGAGCCTGGCCCGCGCCTCGGGCAGGAAGTTGGTGAGGAACACGTCGCTGGAGCGGATCAGTTCCTCCAGCACGGGCCGCGCCGAGGGCTTCTCCAGGGCCAGGCCGACGCTGCGCTTCCCGCGGTTGGGTCCCTCCATGATCGGGAAGAACGACGAGCCCGCGCTCGCCGCCTCGTACCCGAGCACCCGCACCAGCCCGCGCTGGGCGTCGCCGCGTTCGGCGTGCTCGATCTTGATCACGTCGGCGCCCCAGTCGGCCAGCACGGCACCCGCCGCCGGGACGAAGGTGAACTGCGCGACTTCGAGCACCCGCACGCCCTCCATCGGCCTCTGCATCCGACCAGACCTCCCGATCCGCGCCATTGCGCATACCCAATTGGCCTCTTGCGCTTCGAGTATGGACCCAGGTCGCCGAAAAAGTATACTGTTTTGCCATGCTGGATTTCGCGATCGAACCTGACTTCCAGGCCAGGCTGGACTGGGCCACCGCCTTCGTACGCGAGGAGGTCGAGCCGCTCGACCTCCTCTTCCCGCACGGCGGCGACCCGTACGACACGGGCAACGACAAGGCCCGCGCGATCCTCGGGCCGCTGCAGGAACAGGTCCGGGAGCAGGGCCTGTGGGCCTGCCATCTGGGCCCCGAACTGGGTGGACCCGGCTACGGCCAGGTGCGGCTCGCCCTCCTCAACGAGGTACTCGGCCGCTCCTACTGGGCACCCACGGTCTTCGGCACCGCCGCCCCGGACACCGGGAACGCCGAGATCCTGGCGATGTTCGGCACCGAGGAGCAGAAGGCCGCCTATCTGCGGCCGCTGCTCGACGGCGAGATCGTCTCCACCTTCTCGATGACCGAACCGCAGGCGGGCGCCGACCCCAAGGAGTTCACGTGCAGGGCCTGGCGGGACGGCGACGCATGGGTGATCGACGGGGAGAAGTGGTTCTCCTCCAACGCCCGGTACGCGGCCTTCCTCATCGTCATGGCCGTCACCGACCCGGACGCACCCCCGCACCGGCGCATGTCGATGTTCATCGTGCCGTCGGGGACTCCCGGCATCGAGATCAAGCGCAACGTCGGCACGATGGACGAGCGGGAGAGTCTCGACGAGGGCATCCACGCCTACATCCGCTACCACCAGGTCCGCGTCCCGCTCGACGCCATGCTCGGCGGCCCCGGCGAGGGCTTCGCGGTCGCCCAGGCCCGGCTCGGGGGCGGTCGCGTCCATCACGCGATGCGCACGGTGGGCAAGTGCACGCGTGCCTTCGACATGATGTGCGAGCGCGCGCTGTCCCGCCGTACCCAGGGCACCCTGCTCGCCGACAAGCAGGCGGTGCAGCAGTTCATCGCGGACTCCTGGGTGGAGTTGCAGCAGTTCCGGCTGCTCGTGCTGCACACCGCCTGGATCATCGACACCCAGCCGCACGGTGCAGCCCGCACCCAGATCGCGATGTGCAAGGTGCAGACGGCCAAGGTGCTGCACGACATCATCCAACGGGCGGTGCACCTGCACGGCTCGCTCGGCACCACCGGCGAACTCCCGCTCGCCAAATGGTGGATGGCCGCCCCGAACCTCGCCCTCGCCGACGGCCCGACCGAGGTGCACCGCACCACCATCGCCAAGCAGCTGCTCAGGAACTACTCCCCGGCCGAGGGCCTGTTCCCGAGCGAGCACATCCCGCCGAAGCTGGAGGCGGCCCGCAAGCGGTACGCCCACATCATCGCGGACGACGGCCTCGGCGGCCGGGTGAACGCATGAGCGGCAACCGGGACTTGACGGGCCGCGACGCCAAGTCCATCGCCCCGGCCGACCTGTTCGACCTGTCCGGCAGGGTCGCGCTGGTCACCGGCGGCAGCCGGGGGCTGGGCCGGGAGATGGTGCGGGCCTTCGCCACCGCGGGCGCCGACGTGGTGGTCGCGAGCCGCAAGCTCGACGCGTGCGAGACGGTCGCGGCGGAGGTCCGCGCCCTGGGCCGCCGTGCACTGCCGGTCGCGGCGCACGTGGGCCGCTGGGACGACCTCGGCCGGCTCGCGGACCTCGCGTACGAGGAGTTCGGTCACGTCGACGTCCTCGTCAACAACGCCGGGATGTCCCCGCTGGCCCCCTCCTCGGCGGAGACCAGCGAGGAGCTCTTCGACAAGGTGATCGGCGTCAACTTCAAGGGCCCGTTCCGGCTCGCCTCGCTGATCGGGCAGCGGATGGCCGAGGGCGACGGCGGCTCGGTCATCAACATCTCCTCCTCGGGGGCGTTGTTCCCCCAGCCGCGGTTCGGCCCGTACGCCGGCGCCAAGGCCGCGCTCAACGCGCTGACGACCGTCTTCGCCCTGGAGTACGGCCCGACGGTCCGGGTCAACACGATCTCGGCGGGCCCGTTCCTGACGGACATCTCGAAGTCCTGGACGGAGGAGAAGAGGCAGAGCGCGCGCAGCGCGGCGGGCCGACCGGGGCGGCCGGAGGAGATCATCAGCACGGCGCTGTATCTGGCGAGCGATGCGTCGAGTTATACGACGGGGTCGCTGATTCGGGTGGACGGCGGGTTGTACTGAACAGTGCGGGCGGGTGGGGGCTGGTCGCGCAGTTCCCCGCGCCCCCAAAGGAAGGGGCGCACTGCGGCGCCCCTTCTCTTTGGGGGCGCGGGGAACTGCGCGAGCAACCACGACGCACCCGCAGCCGACCGACTACCGAAGCAGCTCGGTCGCCTCCGCCAACAGCACGGGCAACGCCGGCCCCATCCGCCGGTGCATGTCGCTCAACCGCCCCGCCTTCCGCCCCCGTTTGATCAGCAGCGCCGTCGCCGCCGCCTCCTTGTACTTCGTGAGCGCCTCGAACCAGGCCATGTCACGCAGCGGCTCCCCGCGCGCCTCCTGGTACGCGTCGATCAGCTCGGCCTTGCCCGGCATCCCGGTCGGTTCCGCCGAAACGGACGCCGGATGACGCGCCTCGTCCGTGAAGAAGGTCAGCCAGGTGATGTCGACGCGGGGATCGCCGAGCGCCCAGATCTCCCAGTCGATGACCGCGTTGACCGAGTCACCGTCGCAGAGGGTGTTGCCGAGCCGGTAGTCGCCGTGGGTGAACACCGGCATCATCGCGGCGGGCACCGTCGCCCGCAGCCGTTCCTCGACGGTCTCGCAGCCGGCGCGCAGATCCTCGGGGACGGTCGTGAACGCACGTGCCCAGCGGTCGATCTCGGCGGCGAGAGTGACAACGGGCTCCACCGCCAGGGCCGTTCGTTTTGGATCCGCGCGGTGCAGATGCGCGAGCATCCGGGCGGCGTCGAGTGCCCGCGCCCGTACCTGTCCGGCGGGTACGGTCCCGCGGGGCACGAGCACCGGCTCCACGCACCGTCCGGGCACCAGCTCCATGGCCAGGAAGGGCTGGTGGGCCGTCGGGGCGCCCTTGTCGGAGAACAGCACCTTCGGCACGCGGACGCCGGGCACCCCGGCCAGCACCTGCATGAGCCGCGCCTGGCGCAGGACGTCCCGGTTGCGGACCGGCTCCAGGCCGGGCGGGGCCACCTTGAGGACGACACGCTCGTGACCGGCGGGGGCACCGGCCAGCGTGGCCACGTAGGTGAGGCTCGACGTGCCGCCGGCGAGCGGTTCGACCGACTCCACCGTGGCCCCGGGTGCCCAGTCGCGCAGGGCGACGGCCGTACGCCGCGTCAGCTCCGCGGTGAGGTCCGCGCTGTCGGCGACGACGCTCATGCGCCGGCCCCCGTCCGGCTCCCGGGCTCGGCGGCGAGCGCCTCGACGATGTCGCGGCGGATCAGCTTGCCGGTCGGAGTGCGGGGCAGTTCCGGCCAGCGGGTGATGCGCTCGGGTGTCTTCGAACCGCGCAGCGTGGAGCGCACCTCGGACCGCAGGGCCTCCGGGTCGACGGTCACCCCGTCGCGCACCACGACCACCGCCTCGATGCGCTGCCCCCACTCCTCGTCGGGGAGGCCGACGACGACCGCGTCGAGCACGTCCGGGTGGCCGAGCAGCACGTCCTCGATCTCGGCGGGCGCGATGTTCTCGGCGCCGCGGATGATCGTGTCGTCGGCCCGGCCCTCGATGTGGAGGTAGCCGTCGCGGTCGAGGCGGCCCCGGTCGCGGGTGTGGAAGAAGCCCCGCTCGTCGACGGCGGAGCCCCTTCCCGCGTACTCCCCCGAGACCTGTTCGCCGCGTACCCAGATCTGCCCGGTCTCGCCGGGAGCCGCCAACGCGCCGGCCGGGTCGCGGACCTCCAGTTCGACGCCGGGCACCGGCAGTCCCGCCGAGCCGAGCCTGGCCCGGACCGCGGGATCGTCGCTCGCGACGGCCGTGCGGTGCTCCCGCGGGCCGAGGACGGTGATGGTGGAGGACGTCTCGGTGAGCCCGTAGGCGTTCACGAAGTCCACGTGCGGCCAGGTCCGCAGGGCGGTCTCGACGACCCGGACCGGCATCCGGGCCCCGCCGTAGGCGAGCGTTCGCAGCGAGGGTACCGACCGGTCGAGGCCGACGGTGTCCATGATGCGGGCGAGCATCGTCGGGACGACCATCGCGTTGGTGATCCGCTGCTCACGGACCAGGCCGAGCCAGCCGTCCGGGGTGAACTGCTCCAGGGTGAGGGCCCGGCGCCCGGCGTACAGGTTCGTCAGCACGTTGGACACGGCCGCGATGTGGTACGGCGGGACGCTGACCAGCGCGGCCTCGTCGGAGCCGGCTCCGGCGAACTCCACCGTGCCGAGGACGTAGGAGACCAGGTTGTGGTGGCGCAGCAGCACACCCTTCGGCGCGGCGGTCGTGCCGCTCGTGTAGATGAGCACGGCCGGGGTGTCGGGAGCCGGGTGGTCGTCGGCCGCGCCGGCACCGGAGTCGGCGTGCCCGGCGGCCTGGGCGAGCCACTCGGCGGGGCTGCGGACCGGCAGGCCCGCACGGCGCAGCGCCGCGCCGTGGGCCGGGTCGGCGATGCCCAGCGCGCGGGGGTGGTTGGTCAGCAGGGCGTCGAGCTGGGTGTCGCCCAGGCGGTAGTTGACCGGCACCAGGGGTACTCCGGCGCGGGCCGCCGCGAAGAGCGCGACGGGGAGGGCCGGACCGTTCACCGCGAGGTACACGATGGCGTCGGCCCCGGCCGCGCGGATCGACTCCGCTCCGCCGGAGGCCAGTTCGCGCAGCCGTGCGGCGGTCAGGCCGTCGTCCGCGCGGCCGACGAGGACCCGGTCGCCGAAACCCTCGGCTGCCATGTCCAGGAGCATCGATATGTTCACGGGCCGGCCCGCCCCTCAGTCCGAGGCCGGCAGCGGCTTGGCGGACTTCATCGGCAGCGGGACACCGTTGACCGTGAGCGTGCCGGGTCCCGCCTTGGTGCACAGGAGTTCCACGCCGAGGTCGTCGTCGGCGTACCGCTTCCCGAGCAGTGAACCGGCCGTCGGTCCGGCTGTCGGTCCGGGGGCGGTCGTACCGGTGGCGGCGGCTCCCGCCGCGCTCCTGTTCCCGCCGCCCTCGACCATGGCGGCTCCGCCGCAGCCGATCTCCAGTTCCCCGTCCGGGCACCGCACGACGATCACCGCCGTCGTGTCGACCGTACTGGCGAGCAACTGCCCCACGCGTGGCCTCATCGCAGTGTCCTCCGCGGCTCTCGTGGCGCCGAACCAGCGGCGCCGAGTAACCAGAGAAAAGTATACTACTTTCCTCGATCGCGTCGAGAACGGAGCTGCCGGATGGAACTCGAGACCGTCCTGTTCGAGGTGACCGACCACGTCGCCACCGTGACCCTCAACCGGCCGGAGGTGATGAACGGCTTCAACCAGCGGATGCTGGCGGAGTTCGCCGCCCTCTGGGACACCGTCAGGAACGACGACGACGTGCGGGTCGTCGTGCTGCGCGGGGCGGGTGACCGGGCGTTCTGCACGGGGATGGACGTGAAGGAGGGGATCGACCGCCACCCCAACGTCTGGTCGCAGACGGATCCCGGCGAGTTCCTCTCGCCGAAGCAGAACCAGGTGTGGAAACCCCTGGTCTGCGCGGTGCACGGGATGGCGGCGGGGGGCGCCTTCTACTGGCTCAACGAGGCGGACATCCTGATCTGTTCGCAGGAGGCCACGTTCTTCGACCCGCATGTCAGCTACGGGCTCACGGCGGCCCTCGAACCCATCGGGCTGGCCCGGCGCGTCCCCCTCGGAGAGGCGCTGCGCATCGCCCTGCTCGGCCTGGACGAGCGCGTGTCGGCGGCCCGCGCGCTGCAGATCGGCCTGGTCAGCGAGGTGCTGCCGCGCGAGGAGCTGTGGGACCGCGCCGACGGCATCGCCCGCCTCATCGCGGCGAAACCGCCGGCCGCCGTCCAGGGCACCGTCCGCGCGATCTGGGAATCCCTCGACTCGACCCGCACCCAGGCGCTGCGCACCGGACTGTCGTACACGCAGCTCGGGAACCCCGTCGGGAAGGCCGGGATCGACCGGGCGGCGGTACCCAGGGGGAAGTGGACACTGCGCTGACGGCTTCCCGTCGGCACTTAAATAAGTGTACTTTTTTGATTGATGTCAGATGCCACGTCGAGGTGCTCAACGGGAGGCTGTCATGCGGTTCGGTATGCCCTGGCCCGGCCGGGACGTCGGACGGGAGGCCGAGCAGGCCGGCGCCGAGGCCTTCTGCGCGGGCGAGTTCGCCGACCACGACTCCTACCTCACGGTGGCCGACATCGTGGCGCACACCGAGCGGGCGATGGCGGGGCCCGCCATCGCCTACGCCTTCGCCCGCACCCCCTACGCCCACGCCACCGCCCTGCGCCAGCTGCACGCCCTGGCGCCGGGCCGGCTGTTCCTCGGGCTGGGCAGCGCGGCCTTCCGGATCAACCGGGACTGGCTGGGGGTGCCGGCGGACCGGCCGGTGGCCCGGATCGCCGAGACGGTGGGTGCCGTACGGGCCTGGCTGCACGCGGAGAACGGCGAACGGGTCCGCTACGCAGGCGAGTTCCACGACCTCGATGCCGACGTCCGGGCCCCCGTGCTCGGCCGGCTGGACATCCCCGTCCTGCTCGCCGCGTTCAACGCCCGCATGGCGGTCACCGCGGGCCGGGCCGCCGACGGCGTCATCGGGCACGGGCTGTTCACCGCTTCCTGGTGGAACGACGTCGTCCGGCCCGCGGTGGCCCGGGGGGCGGGCGACCGCGGCCCGGCGGAGCCGCGCCCGCTCGAACACGGCTGGATCATCACGGCGGTCGACGACAACGCGCCCGAACGCGCGATCGCCGACGCCCGCCGCATGATCGCCTTCTACCTCACGGTCCGGACGTACGACCCCTTTGTCGCCCACCACGGCTGGGAGGAGCCGGTCGCCCGGCTGCGCCACGCCTTCCGGGCCGGTGACACCGACGCCATGGCCCGGGCGGTCACCGACGAGATGGTCACCGAGATCGCGGTCTGCGGTACGACCGCCGACGCGAAGGACGCCCTGGCCCGGCGCGCCGGCGCGCTCCCCCGCGACATCGGCTACTTCGCCCCGCCGAGCTTCATGGTGAGCCGCGGCCGGCGCGCCGCGTACGCCCGGGCCGGACTAGCACTGATCGGGGCACTACCGGATTCGGCCTGAGCCAAGAGGACGGCCGGACGGTCGCGACCCGCCGGGTCCGGCCCGCATGCCGGTCGGCGACACGTCCGCCCCGAGGCGGTGTGCGCTCCGGGGCGGACGCGGAGCCGGTCCGGCGGGCCGTCCGGTCCGAGCCGTCAGGCCCCCTCGGGCACCGGCGCCAGCTTGCGGCTGGTGTCGAAGCCGACGACCTTCGCGAGGGTGCCGCCGAGGATCGCGGCGCGGTCCTCGGCGCCCACGCCCTCGAAGTTCTCGGCGATGCACTCCTCGCTGCTGCGGAAGGTGCCCTCGGCGTGCGGGTAGTCGTTGCCCCACATCACCGTGGACAGGCCGGTGATGTGGCGGGCCTTGACGGCCGTCGGGTCGTCGGCGAACTGGACGTGGATCTGGCGCCGGACGTACTCGGTGGGCTTGAGCGGGTAGGGCCACTTGTCGTTGACGGCGAACAGGCGGCCCATCGAGGGCTGCTCCTTGGGCCCGCGGCTGTCGTCCCAGAAGCCGAGCCACCAGTCGGGGTCCTGGCCGGTGCCGGTCTTCCACGCCTTGTCCATGTAGCCCATGAAGGAGACCAGCCAGCCGGCCGTGTACTCGATCAGGTTGAAGTGCAGGTCGGGGAAGCGCTCGCACACCCCGCCGCCGACCAGGCTGGCGATGATGCCCTGCGGGCCCGCCACGGCCGAGCCGACCGCGCTGCCCATGGTGCGGCCGGCCACCATGTCGTCGGTCAGGTTGCCCTTGCCCATGTTCATGGCCGTCATCAGGCCGCGGACAGTGAGCGCGGTCTCGGACACCTGCTCCTTGACCTTCACCCCGCCGGTGGCGACGTGGATGAAGACCGGCAGCCCGTGCGCCTGCGCGGCCGCCCAGACCGGGTCGAACTCGCGCGAGTAGTACGGCAGCGGCGGGATCTCCGGGAGGAGGAGCGCGCCGATCCCCAGCCGCGCCACCCGCTCGATCTCCGCGACCGCCTCGGGGACGTTCGTGAGCGGGATCGCGGCGGTCGGCCGCAGCCGGTCCTTGTACGGCAGGTACCGCTCGACCAGGTAGTCGTTCCACACCCGGGCGTGGGCCATGGAGAGTTCGTGGTCGTCCGTGAAGAGGACGAACAGCGAGAGGTTCGGGAACATCACCGAGGCGTCGACGCCGTCGAAGTTCATGTCCCGGATGATGTGCTCCGGGTCGCCGTCCGGGGTCTCCCCGCCGGTCTGCCGGTACTTGGAGATGGTCCAGCCGTCGAAGCCGATGGTGTGCAGCTTCTTGAACTCGGTGTGCCCGCCGTCGACGATCGGCTCGTCGAGGGTGAACTCCTCTTCCCACAGGGCGCGGTCACGCAGCCGCTTGGGCAGCCGGGTCTTGAAGAGATCGACCGGCTCGATGATGTGCGAGTCGCCGGAGACGACAAATTCCTTGAACACAGGCGGTACCTCTTTCGAACCTCGTCGTTCGTCGCAGAAATCCAACCCGCTGGTGCTGCCGAAGTTAGCTGTACCGATCGGTCCAGTCAATGATTCAGCATACGGATTGAGCAGGTGATTTCCGCGCGGAATCCTGACGCCTTGCTGACAAAGGGAACGCGGCGACCCTGCGGCCACCCTCTTCCCGCGATGCGCAAATTAAGTACACTCAACTGCGCAGGTCTGGGTATCACCGCAGGCGACCAGGAGACCGACATGACGACCGCGTACGCGTTCTCCGCGCAGCTCTACATCGACGGGCGGCGCACCGACGGACGGTCGGACACCCCGACGACCGTCCGCAATCCCGCGACGGAGGAGACGATCGCCGAGGTCCCCGGCTCCTCGCCGGACGACGTCGACGAGGCGGTACGGGCGGCCCGGCGCGCCTTCGACGAAGGACCGTGGCCGCGGATGCGGCCGGCGGAACGCGCCCGCGTCCTGCTGCGCATGGCGGACGCGATGGAGCGCCGGCTGCCCGAGCTCGTCGCCGTCAACATGGCGGAGGCCGGTTCGGTCCGGGCCCTGGCCGAGACCCTGCAGACCAGTGTCCCGGTGGCGCATCTGCGGGACATGGCCGAGCGGGTGATGCCCGGGTTCGCCTGGGAACGCCCGACGGACCCCACGATCACGCCGGGCACCGGCATCTCCCAGGGGGTGCTGCGTCGCGAGGCGTTCGGGGTGTGCGCGCTGGTCTCCGCCTACAACTTCCCCTTCTTCCTCAGCATGATGAAGGTGATCCCGGCTCTGGCGGCCGGCTGCACCGCGGTACTGAAGCCGGCGCCCGCCACGCCCCTGGAGTCCCTGCTGATCGGTGACTTCGCGGACGCCGCGGGGCTGCCGCCGGGTGTGCTGAACATCGTGACCGGTGACGTGGCGGAGGGCCGGGCGCTGACCACCCACCCCATGGTGGACCTGGTGAGCTTCACCGGCTCCGACACGGTCGGCCGCACGGTCTACGCCCAGGCCGCCGCCTCGCTGAAGAAGGTCGTCCTCGAACTCGGCGGCAAGTCGGCCAACATCGTCCGCGCCGACGGCGACCTCGACGGCGCGGTCCGTGCCGCGCTCACGGGCATCACCGCCCATGCCGGACAGGGCTGTTCGCTGCTGACCCGCACGCTGGTCCACAAGTCCGTCCACGACGAACTGGTGGCCCGGCTGACCGCGGCCCTCGCGCGGGTGCGGGTCGGCGATCCGGCCGACCCGGCCACCACCATGGGCCCGCTGATCAGCGAGGCCCAGCGGGGCAAGGTCGAGAAGCTGATCCGCGTCGGCGAGGAGGAGGGAGCCCGTCTCGTCTGCGGCGGCGGCCGGCCCCCCGGTCTTGACCGCGGCTACTTCGTCGAACCCACGCTCTTCGCCGACGTCGACAACTCCATGACCATCGCACGCACCGAGTTCTTCGGCCCGGTCGGCGTCGTCATCCCCTTCGCCGACGACGCGGAGGCGGTGCGGATCGCCAACGACAGTCCCTACGGTCTGGCCGGCGCCGTGTGGAGCGCAGACACCGTGGCCGCGTACGAGATGGCGTCCCGTATCCGGACCGGTGCGGTCGCCATCAACGCGAGCAGCGCCGGAGTGATCCCCCGGGCCGCGTTCGGCGGCTACAAGCAGAGCGGACTCGGCCGGGAGTGGGGCGAGTTCGGCCTCGACGAGTACCTGCAGACGAAGACGGTCAGCTGGGCGGCACGCTGAGAGCGGCCGCCGGGCGGCAGGTGCCCCGGCGTGCCGCCCGGCAGCCGGCTACCTGACGCTGACCTTCACGCCGGCTATCTGCTCGCCGCAGGCCGGTGACGCCGCCGGATCCGGGACGAACTGCGCGCCCTTGAGCAAGGAGACGAAGGTGCAGTCGCCGGGGCCGCCGACCGAGTAGGTGCCCTTGTGCGCGAAGTCGGCGGGCTCCGGGAAGAGTCCTCCGGCGGTCCAGCTCCGGTCGGTGCGCAGTGCGGCCATCAGCTGCTTGCGGCTCGCGGCGCAGCCGGCCTTCTCCAGCCCGTGCAGCAGCAGGTCCGCACTGATCCAGCCGACCGCCTGGGAGAAGGAGGGAATGCCGGAGGCCGACCTGGCGTACTGCTTGAGCGCCGCCGACCAGGCGGTGGTCGCCTTCGTGTCCGTCTCCACCGGCGCGTACGACGTCATGAAGCCCACCCCCTGCGCCACCTTCAGCGTGGGCGGCGACTTCAGCAGGTCCGCCCCGTAACCGGTGGCCAGCAGGACCGACTTCATCCGCACCCCGGCCCGGCGCAGGCCGGTGGCGAGCGCGAAGCCGGTCTCGGGGATCACCGGGGCGTAGAGCACGTCGGCGCCCGACTTCTTGATGCCGAGGACGATCGGCCCGACGTCGGCGCTGCCGAACGGGACCCGCTCGTTGACGTAGCCGCGGCCCAGTCCGGCGTGTTCGGCGGAGAGCGCCGCTCCCTCGGCGGCCTTGGCGGAGCTCGGCGTGTTGTAGGCGACCACGGCGACCTTGGTCCCGCCGAGTTTCTTCCAGTAGGCGCCGAGGGTGGTCGCGGCGCGGTCGTAGTCGGTGCCGGACATCGCGGGGAAGAGGTTGTCGTACTCCTGGTCGAACCACTGCTCGCCGCCGTCGAAGGCGCCGCCGAGGAAGGGGGTGCCGCCGGCCTGGGTGCCGGCGTACTGTCCGGCGCCGTAGAAGTAGGTGCTCACCGGCAGTACGGCGTACACGTTCTCCTGCTGCACCAGGCGCTGGGCCCCGGTGAGCGCTCCCTGCGGGGTGGACTGGTCGTCGGCCATGACCACGTCGAAGCCGCGCGCGGCGCACTTGCCGCCGGCCGCCTTGTAGGCCGCGAACCGGGCCTTCACCCCGCTCTCCGTGTCGGCGTAGTGCGCGGCGGCCGTGCCGCTCAGCGAGGTCAGCACGCCGACCTTCACCGGCCCGCCGGCGCTGTCCGCGTCACCCGCGGCACCGCCGCCGCAGGCGGTGAGCAGCAGTAGCGCGGCGCTGGTCCAGGTTGCGATGGCACCGGTTCTCCTCATGTGCTCTCCTCCGTCCCCGGCCCGTCGAGCGACGGTTCCGGCAGGTGGTACGCGAGGCACAGTGGAGCATATTAAGTATCCTTTGTCACCGTCTCGTGCGGCGATATGCCCCCGTAGGGTTGACGCGAACTCACTATGAGAGCACTTTAATCGGGTCCCGTCGCTCATCCGAGCACGAACTCCAGGAGGCCGTCGTTGCTCTCCTACGTTGTCGCCGGCCTCGCCCTGGGGGCCGTCTACGCCATCGCCGCGGCCTCACTGGTCGTCACCCATGTCTCGTCGGGCGTGTTCAACTTCGCGTTCGGGGCCATGGCGTTCACCGTGGCGCGCTTCTACTACTTCCTGTACGTCGGGCAGGGCTGGCCGCTGCCGCTCGCCGCCGTCGTCGCGATCGGCCTGTTCGGCCCCCTGCTGGGAGTGCTCCTGTACCTGGTGCTCTTCCGTCACCTGCGGCTGCGCTCACCGCTGGTGAAGATCGTCGCCACGATCGGTCTGTCGGTCGCGCTTCCGCCGCTGGTCGACCTCGTGCTCGGGCGCCTCGTGAACGCCACCGCGCCGGGTCTGGCGCCCCAACCCGTCGCGGTCTACCGGCCGTTCGGCGCGGTGGTCGACATGAACCAGCTGATCACCTACGCGGGGCTCGCCGTGGTCCTGGTCGCCGGTACCGTGCTGCTGCGCTTCACCGACCTCGGCCTGAAGGTCCGCGCCCTGGTCGACTCCGAGGCGCTCACCGCCATGTCGGGGGTCAGTCCGACGCGGGTGTCGCTCGGGGTGTGGGCGGTCAGTTCGCTGCTGGCGGGGCTGGCCGGGGTCCTCGTCGCGCCCACCGCCGGACTGTCCGTGGACGGGATGACGTTCCTGATGGCGGCCGCCTTCGCGGCCGTGGTGGCGGCCCGGCTGCGCAGTCTGCCGACGGCCGTCGCAGCCGCCCTGGCCATGGGCGTGGTCACCAGCGTGATCCAGCGCTACCTCGATCCGCAGAGCGCGCTGTCGGCGCAGATCGTGCCGAGCGTCCCCTTCCTCTTCATGCTCGTCTTCCTGCTGGCCCACGCGGTGCGCGGCCGGGCGGGCGACGCGTCCGCGGGCGGTGTGCTGGACCGCGCCGTCCGCGCCGAGGGGACGGGCGCGCCCGCGGTCACGACGCCCTCGGGGTTCCTGGCCCCGCTGGCGACGCTCGCCGTCGTCGGGTGTCTGCCGCTGGTCCTCGACGACTTCTGGACCGGGCTGACGGCCACCGGCATCGCGCTGGCCACGGCGCTGCTGTCCGGCACGCTCGTCACCGGTGAGGGCGGCATGATCTGGCTGTGCCAGATCACCTTCGCGGGGTTCGGCGCGCTGTTCGCCGCCGACCTGACCACGGACTCCGGGTGGCCGCCGCTCGCGGCGGTGCTGGTGAGCGCGGTGTGCGTGGTCCCGGTGGGTGTGGTGCTGGGGCTGCTGACGATCCGGCTGGGCAACCTGTACGTCGCACTGGTGACCCTGACCTTCGGACTGCTCGCCCAGAACCTGGTCTTCCTGCGCGACCGCTTCTACCGGTCCGGCCAGGGCATCTTCATGCCCCGCCCCGCCTGGGCACTGGACAACCGGACCTTCGCGCTGCTCGCCCTGGCGGTCTTCGCCGTACTGGGCCTGTTCGTCGTCAACCTGCGGCGTTCGACCGCGGGGCTCGCCGTGACGGCGGTCCGCTGGAGCGAGGCCGGGTCCCGCACGCTCGGACTCGGCGTGGTGCCGGTCAAGGTGCTGGTCTCCGCCGTGGCCACCTTCGTCGCGGCGGTCGGCGGCGGTCTCCTGGCGCTCGCCTACCAGTCGGCGCTGCCCGACTCGTTCAACCCGTTCACCGGCCTGGTCTGGCTGGCCGTCCTGGTCACCGTGGGGGCGCGGCCCGTCGTGGGGGCGCTCGTCGCCGGAGTGGCGTTCGCGGTGCTGCCCAGCGTGTTCCAGACGTATCTGCCGACCCGCTGGGCCGAGGTCCCGGTCGTCCTGTTCGGGTTCGGCGCGGTCATGCTCGCCCGCAACCCCGAGGGGATCACCGCGATGCACGCGCGGCAACTGCGCGAGCTGGGCCGCTGGCGGCAGACACGGCGAGCCCGCGCCGGGGAGCCCTCGGCGCCCGGGGCGGAACCCGAGGGAGAACTCGTATGAGCCGGGCACCGGGTACGGCACCACCGCGCATCGAGGCGCGCGGGGTCACCGTCCGTTTCGGCGGGCTGCTCGCCCTGAGCAAGGTCGACCTGGCGGTGCCGCCCGCCTCGGTGGTCGGCCTGGTGGGCCCCAACGGCGCGGGCAAGAGCACCCTGTTCGCCGTACTGTCCGGGCTGCTCGCGCCGAGCGAGGGCGCGGTCCTGATGGACGGCCGGGACGTCACCCGGGTCAGTGCGCAGGCGCGGGCCCGGCGGGGGCTGGCGCGTACCTTCCAGCATCCGGAGCTGTTCCCGGGGCTGACCGTCCGGGAACACGTGGTGCTCGCGTACCGGTTGCGGCACACCCGGCACCGGATCTGGACCGACCTGGTCACCGGGGGCGGCTTCCGGCGGGCGCCGGCCGACGAGGACCGCAGGACCGATGTGCTGCTCGCGGCGCTGGGGCTGACCGGGCTGGCGCACCGGCCGGTCGGCGGGCTGCCGCTGGGCACCAGCCGGCTGCTGGAGATCGCCCGGGCGCTCGCCGTCGACCCCGGCGTGCTGCTCCTCGACGAGCCGTCGTCCGGGCTCGACGCGCGCGAGACCGAGGAGCTGGCGGCGACGCTCACCCGGGTCGTGGCCGACCACGGGGTGTCGCTGCTGCTGGTCGAGCACGACGTCGAGCTCGTGCTGGGGATGAGCGACGTGGTCCACGTCCTCGACTTCGGCGTCGAGATCTGCGCGGGCTCCCCCGCCGAGGTGCGCCGCGACCCCGCCGTACGCGCCGCGTACCTGGGCGCGGGGCAGGGTGGGGGCCAGGGTGAGGGCCAAGTCGCCGGGCAGGGTGAGGAAAGGACTTCCGCATGAACGCCACCGGCTCGCCGCTGCTCGCCGTCCGGGATCTGACCGTCAACTACGGGGCCTCCCAGGCGCTGCGGGACGTGTCGTTCCAGGTGCGGCCGAACAGCGCGCTCGCGGTGCTGGGACCGAACGGGGCCGGCAAGAGCACGCTGGCCAGGGCCCTGTCGGGGCTCGTCCCGGCCGCCACCGGAGCCTTCGCGCTGGACGGCAGGGACCTCACCGGGCAGCCCCCCGACGCGATCCGCCGCGCCGGACTGGTCCATCTCCCCGAGGGACGTGGGGTGTTCCCCGCCCTGACGGTGCTGGAGAACCTCCGGATGGCCACCGCCTGCGACCGGCGCGGCAGGGCGGCGGCCCTGGAGCGGGCCTTCGGGATCTTTCCGGTGCTGCGGGAGCGGCGGCGGCAGGCCGCGGGCACGCTGTCGGGCGGCGAGCAGCAGATGCTGTCCCTGGCGCGGGCCCTGACGGCCGACCCTCGGCTGGTGATCGCCGACGAGCTGTCGCTGGGGCTCGCGCCGAAGATGGTCGACGTGGTCTTCGAGAGCCTGCGGCGGGCCCGGTCCGCCGGCGTGGCCGTCGTCATGATCGAGCAGTTCGCGAGCCGGGCGCTGGACTTCGCGGATCACTGCGTTGTGCTGCGGCGGGGGCGGGTCGCCTGGGCGGGGGACGCGGGGTTGGCGGGGCCGGAGTTACTGCGGCGGTACCTGGGGGAGGCTACGGCGGCTTGAACGCTCCGGCGCTGTATTGATGTGCGGCTCCGCTGCGGGACCGCCCATGCGCCCGCGGTCGTCTGCGGCGTCATCGTGGCTGGTCGCGCAGTTCCCCGCGCCCCTTTGGGGCGCTGCCGAACCGGCATGCCACCTCAGCCACGTCGGTCGCGCGTGCCTCCAGGGCGCGGGCGCGGGCGAGGCTGGTGTCCTCGCCGTCCGCGAGGAGAGCGAGGGGCTCCGCCACGGACCCGGGGTGGGCGGCGCGGATCAGGGCCGCGATCTCGCGTGCCAGGTCGAGCGGGCAGTCGTGCGGTACGACTTCGGTGACCAGGCCAGCCGCCGGGGGCCGTCGGGCGTCGATCGGCTCGCCCGTCAGCATCATCCGGTGCGCGAGCCGGGCGCCGACCGCGCGTGGCAGCAGCGCGCTCATCCTCAGCCCGCCGCCAGTCCGATCGCGGCATGGGTGTCGGCGAACCGCGCCCGGTCGGAGGCGACGAGGAACGAGCACGCCAGCTCCAGCTCCAGCTCCAACGCCCCGGTGTATCAGCGGCCGTTGACTACTCCGAGCGCCGGGGTGCGGGACGCCCGGTCCACCTCGGCGGGGGTGCGGGCGCGCACCACGCGGGGAGCCGGTGCCGTTGCCCAGCGCATCCTTGAAGCCGATGCCGGCGGCGAACGCGGGGTCGGTGCCGGTGAGCACGACCAGCCGGGTCTCCGCGTCGGCGTCGGCCGCCCGGACCGCCTCGACCAGCCCGCGACGCATGGCGATGGTCGTGGCGTTGCGTGCCTGCGGCCGGTCGAGCGTCAGCCACAGCACACCGTCCGCCCAGCGGCAGTCCAGTCCAGTCCTTCGGCCCCGACCTGGACCACCGTCGGTCACACCGTCAGGACCAGCGCGGATCCCATGCCGCCGCCCGCGCACATGGCGGCGACCGCGGTCCCGCCGCCCCGGCGGCGCAGTTCGTGCGCGAGGGTCACGACCATACGGGTGCCGGTGGTGGCGATCGGGTGCCCGAGGCTGCAGCCGCTGCCGAACGGGTTGACCCGCTCCGGGTCGAGGCCCAACGCGCGGGTGGTCGCCACGGCCACGGCCGCGAAGGCCTCGTTGACCTCGAACAGGTCGACGTCGCCGATGCCGAGCCCGGCCCGGTCGAGGGCCTTGCGGATGGCAGCGACCGGCGCGAGCCCCGTCTCGACGGGGTCCACTCCCACGCTCGCCCAGGACCGTACGGTCGCGATCGGGTTGAGCCCGTGCGCGGCGGCCAGGTCCGAGCCGGCGACGAGGACCGCGGCGGCGCCGTCGTTGACTCCGCTGGAGTTGCCGGCCGTGATGGAGAACCCCTCGATCTCGGGGTGCAGCACCTTCAGCGCGGCGAGCTTCTCGGCGCTGGTGTCGCGGCGCGGGTGCTCGTCGGTGTCGAAGACGAAGGTGGTCCCGTCCCGGCCGGTGACCGGCACGGGCACGATCTCGTCGGTGAACCGGCCCTCGTCGATGGCGCGTACGGCCCGCGCGTGGGAGCGCAGCGCCCAGGCGTCCATCTCCTCGCGGGTGAGCCCGGCCAGCCGGGCGGTGTTCCAGCCGACGAGGAACCCCATGTCGTCGTTGGGCGCCTCGGGCGTCGGCACATGGGTCGGTGCCATCCAGGGGTCCTGCCAGTCGTCGGTGCCCGGGATCCGCCGCCGGGCCAGCGGGGCGGTCGACGAGGAGTGCGTGCCGCCCGCGATCACGGCCCGGTCCATGCCGGCCCGCACCCCGGCGGCGGCGGTGGCCACGCTGGCCAGTCCGGAGGCGCAGTGCCGGTTGTGGGCCAGGCCGGGGACATGGGTCAGGCCCGCCCGGAGTGCCGCGTGGCGGGCGATGTCACCGCCACCGGCCAGGGATTCGCCGAGGACGACGTCGTCGATCGCCTCGGGTGGCAGTCCGCTGCGCCGGGCGGCCTCCCGGACTACGACGGCGGCGAGCTCGAAGGCGTCGGTGTCCCGCAGACTCCCCCGGCGGGCGGTTCCGATGGCGGTGCGGCACGCGGAGAGAAGAACGGCATCAACCATGCAATTCAGAATACTCAACTAAGCGAATGATCAACAGGTTGCCCGCAATCTGCCCCGAGGATCTCGACCGGGCAGGCAAAAGAGGATACCTTGCTCGGGTGAACTTCGAGCTCAGCGAAGAGCAGGAGCTGCTCCGCGAGGCGTCCCGGGACCTGCTGTCGGAGCGGGCTCCGATCGGGCACGTACGGGCCTGGGCGGACCGCGCGGAGGACGTCGATCCCGATGTATGGCGGCTGACGGCCGGCCTCGGCTGGCCCGGTCTCGGCCTGCCCGAGGAGTACGGCGGCGCCGGCCAGGGTCTGGTCGAACTCGCCCTCGTCGCCGAGGAGATGGGGCGCGCGCTCGGCCGGGGCCCGGTCACGCCCACCGCCGTCGCCGGGCGGGCGCTCGCCGCCACGGGGTCGGCCGCGCTGCGCGCCGAGGTGCTGCCCGCGCTCGCCGCGGGCTCGGACTGGGCCACCTGGGCCTTCGCCGAACCGCACGCCCCGTGGTCCCTGGACGGCACACGGGCCACGGCCGAGTCCGCCGGTGACACGTTCGTCCTGGACGGGGTGAAGACGGCGGTGCAGGACGCGGGCGGCGCCCGCTGGTTGCTCGTCACCGCACGCCAGGACGGAATCCCGGCATCGTTCCTCGTCGACCGTACGGCCCCCGGTGTGACCGTCCGGCGGCAGCGGGTCCTGGACCTGACCCGCTCGTTCCACGAGGTCCGGTTCGAGGGCGTGCGCGTGCCGGCGGACGGACGGCTCGATGCCGGGCCCGGCGAGATCCAGCGGCTGCTGGACGAGGCGTCGGTGCTGCGCTGCGCCGACGCGCTCGGGGTGATGGAGCGCATGCTGGAGCTCACCGTCGGACACACCACGTCCCGCGTCCAGTTCGGCCGGCCCATCGGCACCTTCCAGGCCGTCAAGCACGCCTGCGCCAACATGGCGCTGCGCGTGCACGGCGCCCGCGCCGCCACCGCCTACGCGGCGATGGCCGCCGACGCGGGCGCCGCGGACGCCGGCCGGGCCGCCTGCGCCGCCGCCGCGTACGTCGCGGTCGCGGCGGGCGAGGTCGCGGGCCAGGCCCTCCAGCTGCACGGCGGCATCGGCTTCACCTGGGAGCACGAGCTCCACCTCCACCTGCGCCGGGCCAGGGCCGACAGCCTGCTGTACGGCGATGCAGCCGTCCACCGCGACCGGCTGTGCACCCTGCTGCGTGCTTCTCCCGCATCCGTGTGAGCGGACGATCCGAAAGGTTCCCCATGGAGATCAAGGGAAAGAAGGCGGTGGTGTTCGGCGGCGCCTCCGGCATGGGCCGGGCCACCGCCGAACTCCTCGCGGCCCGCGGCGCCGACGTCGCCGTACTGGACCGTCCGGCGTCGGCCGGCGGTGAGGTCGCCGCCGCGCTCGGCGGCAGCTTCCACCCCGTCGACGTGACCGATTTCGCGGCGGCCGAGAGCGCCCTGGAGGCGGCCGTACAGGCGCTGGGCGGACTGCATGTGTCGGTCACGACGGCGGGCGGCGGCAGTGTGCGGCGCACCCTCGGCAAGGACGGTCCGCACGATCTGGAGACCTTTCGCCGGGTGCTCGACCTGAACACCGTCGCCACCTTCAACATCAGCCGGCTGGCCGCCGCGCACATGAGCCGCAACGAGCCCGAGGAACCCGACGGCGAACGCGGGGTCATCGTCAACACCTCCTCGATCGCCGCCTTCGAGGGGCAGGTCGGGCAGGTCGCCTACTCCGCCGCCAAGGCCGCCATCGCCGGCATGAGCCTGACCATGGCCCGGGATCTCGGCTCCCTCGGCATCCGGGTCGTCGCCATCGCGCCGAGCCTGTTCGAGACCGGTGCCACCGAGAAGATCCCCGCCGAGACGCGGGCCGCCCTGGTGAAGGACGCCGCGTTCCCCCGGCGCCTCGGCCGGCCCGACGAGTACGCGAAACTCGCGCTGGCGGTCGTGGACAACCCGATGCTGAACGGCCAGTGCCTGCGTCTCGACGCCGGCCAGCGGTTCGGACCGAAGTGACCGAAGTGACCGAAGAGACCGACGTGTTCGACGTGACCGACGTGATCGGAGTGAGGTTCTGATGGCGGACGACACACCGCACCAGGGCAGGGTCGCCCTGATCACCGGCGGCGGCCGGGGCTTCGGCAAGGCGTTCGGCGAGGCGCTGTCGGCGCTCGGGGCGCACGTCGTGCTCGCCGACATCGACGGCGACGCCGCGGCCGAGGCGGCCCGGGAGCTGACCGCACGGGGCCGGGGCGCGACCGGGGTCGCCTGCGACGTCGCCGACGAGGACGGCGTCGGCGCCGTGGTGGACGCCATCGCCGCACGCCACGGCGGACTCGACATCCTGGTCAACAACGCCGGTCTGCACGCCGCCTACAACAAGCCGTTCACCGAACTGGGCCTGGCCAGGGTCCGGCGTGTCGTCGACGTCAACATCATGGGCACCGTCATCTGCACGATGGCCGCCCGCGACGCCATGAAGGGCCGTACCGGCGCCTGCGTCGTCAACATCTCCTCGTCGGCGGCCTACGCGAACCGCAGCATCTACGGCGTCTCCAAGCTCGCCGTCCGCGGCCTGACGGTGTCCTTCGCGCGGGAGTTCGCCGCCGACGGCATCCGGGTCAACGCCATCGCGCCAGGTCTGATCCTCACCGACGCGGTGCGGGCCCAGCTCTCCCCCGCCGAGGCGGAACGTGTCCTCGGGGAGCAGATCCTGCCGCGGGAGGGCCGGGAGGAGGACATCGTGGAGGCGCTGCTCTACCTGGTCTCCTCGAAGGCGTCCTTCGTGACCGGTGAGACCCTGCGGGTGACGGGCGGGTTCGCGCTCTCCGTCTGACGACACGCCTGTGGCCGTGACCCTCACCGGGGGTCACGGCCACAGGCGTGTGCTCAGACGGCCACCGGCTGGGCCGCCGCCTGGCCGGCCGTTTCCTGCTCCTCCGACTTGATCGCCTTGAGCAGTACGTAAGGAGTGGCGATCTTCCAGACGAAGTACGTCAGCGAGGGGATCACGTTCGCGAGGACGCCGTTCCAGGCGAACGGCCCGCTGTGGACGACGAAGACGAAGGCTCCGGGGATGAGGAGCACGCCCAGCGCGATGCTCAGCCAGCCGTACCACTTGGGGAAGACCTGCTTGTCCCGGTGGTCGATGAACGCGGTGTAGCCGATCGACCAGACCTGGAGGACGAAGATGCACGCGTTGCCCACCAGCATGAGGTTGAAGGTGTCGGTCAGCGCGGCCAGCACGTCGGGCGAGTGGATCTCCGGCCGGTACGCGGCGGCGGAGAGGATGGCGAGGGGGAAGAAGAAGCCCAGCGGGGCGACCACACCGGTGGTCAGCTGGATCATGGACAGCAGACCCCAGCCGCCCTCGACGCGCTTCATCTGAAGGCTCGTCACGACGACGTACGGGTACTCGAAGGGCACGGCCAGCACCATGATCACGGTGCACCACAGGATCCCGGTGCGGTGGTCGTGCAGGAACGTGACGAGGTCCGCGGGGCTCATCTGCGGGTCCACCGGGGTGAGGAGGTGGCCCGCGCCGAAGGCGGCGATGAAGCCGACCAGCAGGACGACTCCGCACCAGGCCGAGATGCGTTCCAGTCTCAGATAGAGGTCTCTTCTCAACTGCGGCTCCCTTGTGGGCCGGCCGGCGTCCGCCGGCCGGCTGCTCCGACCGGTGCCTACCGACCGATCTCGTCCCAGCCGACGAGCCTGTCCAGCAGCAGCGCCGCGCTGGAGAGGTAGTCGCCGTATCCGCCGCGGAAGAACAGCAGCGGGGTCTTCAACGACTCGACGCACAGGTCGTGGACCCGGCCCACGACCAGCAGGTGGTCGCCGATCTCTACGACCTGTTCCACCGCGCAGTCCACCCAGGCGACGACCCCGTCCAGGACGGGACTGCCCAGCGGCGAGGGCCCCCAGGCCATGTCGGTGAACCGCTCGCCCGCCGGGCCGGCCGCCATCCGCCGGGAGAGCCGCTCCTGGTCGCCCGCGAGCGCGTTGGCGCAGAAGCGGCCGGCGGCCCTGATCGTCCCCAGGGTGGTGGAGGAGCGGTCGGCCAGGAAGGACACCAGCGGCGGGTCCAGGGAGACCGAGGTGAAGGTGCCGACGATCATCCCGTGCGGGCGCGATCCGGCGTCCGTGGTGGTGATCGCGACCACGCTGGTCGGGAAGTTGCCGAGCACGTCACGGAAGCGGCGGCCCTCGATCACATCCACCTCCCGGGCACGGACCGCGCCGTCCCTCATATCAGGACCCGCATCGCCTCGGGCAGTTCGAGCCCCATCTGCGCCAGGGCGTTGGCGTGGTACGCCGTGCCGGGCACGTGGATCATGTGCTGGAGTCCGACGTGCGCGTCCCGCCAGTACCGCTGGATCGGGTTGCCGCGCCGGATGGCGTTGCCGCCGGACCGCGCGAAGATCTCGTCCAGCGCGGAGACCGCCCGCCAGGCACAACGCACCTGGTTGCGCCGCACGTTCGCCCGGTCCTCGATGGTGATCGGCCGGCCCGCCTCGGCCTTGTCGTACAACCGGCTGATGCCGTCGATGAGCTGTACCCGTGAGGCGGCGATCTCGGCGGCGGCCTCCCCGGCCGCGTAGAGCACGTACGGGTCGTCGCGGACCTGGACGCCGGTCACCGCGACCCGGTCCTTCTGCTGGCCTAGGTGGACGGCGAGCGCGCCCTCGCAGATGCCGATGACGGCCGCGGTGATCCCGAGCGGGAACATCGAGGCGAACGGCAGCCGGTAGAGCGTGTCGGTGAGCCCGATCGCCTCGGCTGCCGCCCCGTCCTGGACGGCCTCCTGCCGCACGGTGCGGTATTCGGGGATGAACGCCTTGTCGACGACGACGTCCTTGCTGCCGGTGCCGGACAGGCCGACGACGTCCCAGGTGCCGTCGATGATCTCGTAGTCCGAGCGGGGCAGCACCACGTGCATCACGGTGATCGGCCCCGCGGGCCTGCCCTTGCCGTCGCCGAGGAGCGCCCCGAGGAAGTCCCAGCGGCAGTGGTCGCTGCCGGAGGAGAACGGCCAGCGGCCGCTGAGGACATAGCCGCCCTCGACCGGTTCGGCGATGCCGTTGGGCATGTACGGGGAGGCGATCCAGGTGTCCGGGTCGGCGTCCCACACCTCGTGGGCGAGCCGCGGGTCCATCTGGGCCAGCTCCCACGGGTGGACCCCGACGACACCGCACACCCAGCCGGCGGCTCCGTCGTGCCGCGCGACCGCCATCACCGCCTCCGCGAAGTCCCGCGGATGCGCGCCGAAACCGCCGTACTCCTTGGGCTGCAGCAGCCGTATGACCCCGGCGGAACGCAGCAGTTCGACGGTACGGTCGCTCAACTTGCCCAGTGACTCGTTCTCGTCGGCGAGTGCGGCCAGTTCCGGACCCGACTCCTCGACACGGCCGACCACTTCATGCGTCACTCCGCCCACCTCCTGGTGACTGGTCCATCGCCCGCGCGGCGTGGCGCCGGCGGCGGGATGTCTCAGTGTCGGGGCAGGGTGCGGGCGGCGGCCGGGCGCTTTCCGCTGACCGGGACTGGGCCGTCTCAGCGGGTGACGCGGGGCCGCAGCGCGGCGCCTGACCCGGCCCGCAGGGCTGCGAACCAGACGCCGGCCCCGTAGGCGAGGTCGTCGAGACGGCGGGCGACGCCGTAGCGGAGCGGGTCGAGAGTGGCTTGATCCCGACGGTATTCGAGGGCGATGTCGGCCAGCGCGGCGACGGCGGTGGTCCGGCGCACCCGGCCGGAGAGCACGCAGCCGACGGCCGTCAGCGGCCACCAGTGGCGGGTCAGCAGCGCACCGGTCTGCGCGAGGGTGGCGAGGGTCCCGTTGCCGGTGAGCCGCACGGCCAGCCGGTAGGGGTGCTCGGTGCCGTCGAGCTTGCGGGCGATGCGCACGGTGACGATGCCGAGGACGGCCGCGGCGGCCGGTGCCGACCAGCGCCGCCCGGCGAGCAGCGCGGCGGCGAACGCCGTGCTCCACGGGGCGAACACGACGGGGGCGACGGACTCGGGGTGCCGTTCGGCGAGGGGCTGCGCCCCGGTGCCGTAGAAGGCCTTGCGCCGCAGCCAGTCCCCCAGCCGCGCCCGGTGCTCGTGGGCGGCCCGGACGGCGGGTTCGTACCGCACCCGGCGGCCGGCCGCCACCAGCCGCCAGCACAGGTCGACGTCCTCCCCGACCCGCATGCCGGCGTCGAAGCCCTCGCCCAGCGCGTCGACGCGGGCCACCACGCAGGCGGAGGAGGCCCAGGAGACGGGCGTGCCGGGCCGTACCGGGGCCGGGTGCGCGCCGAGGTCGAGCGAGGACCGGGAGTTCTCGTACCGTTCGATCCAGGTCGTGGCCGGGGCGGGCAGGCCGGTGATGCGGGGTACGGCCATCGCGACCTGCGGGTCCGCGAAGTGCCGGAGCAGGGTCGGGACCGTGTCGGGGTCGAGCACGATGTCGGAGTCGGCGAAGACCACGTACGGGGTGCTGACCAGGCGCAGTCCGGCGTTGCGCGCCCCTGCGGGGCCGACGTTGACGGCCAGGGCGACCAGTCGGGCGCCGTGCCGGGCCGCCACGGCGGCCACGGCGGACGGCTGCCGGGAGGCGTCGTCGACCACGATCACCGGGCGGCCCGGGCCGATGCTCCGCAGCAGGCGGTCCAGTTGGCGCGGGCGGTCGCGGACCGGCACGACCACCGTGTACCGGGGGTCCGCAGGCGCCGGCAGCGAGCCGACGACGGGATGCGCCATGCCGGTCGCCAGCAACCGGTCCGCGAGCAGCGCCCCCGCCGCGTCCCGTACGACCAGCACCCGCCCGGTGAACAGCCGCCGCGCCTTCGGGGTCAGCTTGAGCAGCCGGGTCGGGAATCCGCCGAGCAGCGCCCGGCCGCCGTCGACCACCCGCGTGTGCCGGTCGAACTCGACGACGAAGCCGAGGGGAAGGGTCATCGGCGGGCACCTTTCGCAGCGGTGGGGGACGTCAGCGGCCGGTGAGCCGGCCCCGGGCGTCGGGGGTCCAGGCGGTGATGCGGCGGACCGTGCCGGAGACCAGCGCGGCCATGGCACGGCCACCCTCCTCGGCCGTGGCGCCGGCCGGGTCGCCGAGGACGCCGGATGCCGACACCGCGCGGACGCCTCGGGCCATCAGTTCCGGGAGGAGGACGGGCAGGGGGCGGGTGTCGCCCGCGACGGCGGCGTCGAGGTGGACGCGTCCGGGTTCCAGGTGCAGCAGCAGGGAGGTCTCCGTGCGGCCGGCGTGCGCGTCGCCGCCGGGCACCTCGCAGGCGGTCCAGGCGGCGTCGTGGCCCTCGGAGCGGAGCAGGGCGAGGGCCCCGTCGAGCGTGGCCGTGTTGCCGCCGTGACCGTTGACGAACACGATCCGGCCCGCCCACAGGGCGAGCGAGCGGGTCAGTTCCACGACGACCGCGCGCAGCGCCTCGTGCCCGATCGAGACGGTCCCGGGAAAGCCGGCGTGCTCGCCGCTCGCGCCGAAGGCCACGGCCGGTGCCACCAGCGGCGGACCGTACGGCCCGGTCGCGAGGGCATCGGCCGCCCGCCGGGCGACGGCACGCGCGACGACGGTGTCGGTGTCCAGCGGCAGATGCGGACCGTGCTGCTCGGTGGACCCGACCGGCACCAGGACGAGCCCCCCGGAGGGCACAGCCGGCCAGACGGCGTCGGCCAGGACGGGTGACGGGGCGTCGGCCGGGACTGGCGACGGGGCGTCGGCCCGGATCGGTGACGGGGCGTCGGCACGAACCGACGACAGGGCGTCGGCCGGGACCGGCGACAGGGCGTCGGCACGAACCGACGACAGGGCGTCGGCCGGGACCGGCGACAGGGCGTCGGCACGAACCGGCGACAGAGTCTGGTCCGGGGCCGGCGGCACTGCGTCGGCCAGTTCGGTCGCAACGGCATCCCCGGTCACGGTCACGCGGCCGTGGACCCGGCGTCGGCTGTCGCAGGCCCGGATTCGGCGGCTGCGGGCCCCGAGTCGGCAACCGCAGAACCGGAGTCGGCATCGGCCGCCGTGAGCGTCGACGCCATGTCCGTGTCGCCGCCCAGCGTCAGCCGGAAGCCGGGCGGTATCGCCAGGTCGTCGGGGGTCAGTTCGCGCACGGTGGCATGGCCGAGGCCGAGGACGGCCGAGTCCAGGCCGCCGCGCATGATGTCCAGGACGTTCTCGACTCCGGCCTGGCCGTTCGCGGCGAGGCCCCAGAGATAGGCGCGGCCGATCAGGACGGCGCGGGCGCCGAGGGCGAGTGCCTTGGCCACGTCGCCGCCCCGGCGGACGCCGCCGTCGAGCAGGACCTCGATCTGGTCGCCGACGGCCTCCGCGATGGCCGGCAGCAGCCGGATGGTGGCCGGGGTGGTGTCGAGGTTGTTGCCGCCGTGGTTGGACACGGACAGCGCCGAGACACCGGCGTCGACCGCCCGCCTGGCGTCGTCCACGCGGGAGACGCCCTTGAGGAGGAAGAGGCCGCCCCACTCCTCACGCAGCCACGCGACGTCCTCCCAGGTGGGCGGTGGGGTCCGCATCCACTCGCCGTAGGCGCCGAAGAAGGTGGGGGCCTCGCCGCCGGGGGCGGTCAGGTTGGGGACGGTGAGGTCGGGGACGCGGCCCGATCTTGCGTAGCGCCACAGCCATCCGGGCCGGGGCAGGACCTCGGGGGCGAACCGCAGCATGGTCCTGAGGTCGAGCTTGTCCGGGATGGCGGGGCTGCCCCAGTCGCGGCCGTGGGAGAACGACCAGTCGAGGGTGACGATGAGCGCCCTGGCGCCGGCGGCCCTGGCCCGGTCCATGCGCTGCGCCATGGTGTCGCGGCTGCCGCTCCAGTACAGCTGGAAGAAGAAGTCGGGCTGGGCGGCGGCCACTTCCTCCACGGGCTTGCTCGCGAACGAGCTGAGCCCCATGATCACGCCCCGGTTCGCGGCGGCCCGGGCCACGGCCACCTCCCCGTCCGGGTCGACGGCCTGCACCCCGGTCGGCGAGATGAGCACGGGCAGCGCGGTGGGCACGCCGAGGACCGTCGTGGACAGGTCGCGCTGGGCATGGTGGCCCACCACGCGCGGCGCGAAGCCCAGTTCGGCGAAGGCCTCCGTGTTGGCGTCGATCGTGCGGCCACGCTCCGAGCCCGCGACGAGCGCGCCGTAGACGGAGCCGGGCAGCCGCCGTTTCGCCCGGCGCCTGGCTTCGGCGACCGACTCGAACCAGGGGTTCCTAGGCATGTGTCCCGCCCTTTCCGGTGGGTGTCGGGTCCAGCCCGGCCAGCGGACTCTCGGCGCACTCGCTCACCGGAGGGCGGCGGCGGGTGAGCACCAGGTCCACGGGTCCCCGCGAGTGGTCGCCGGACGGCTTGGGCAGCCGGGCCGTGTCACGCCGGGCGAGCCGCTCCGCGCCGTACCCCTGCACGCACTCGGGGTCGGGTCCGTCCAGGGGCAGGCCGGTGAAGAACTTGGCCGCCATGCAGCCGCCCTTGCAGCTGTCGTAGAACGCGCAGGAGGCGCAGGCGCCGCCGTGCTGCGGGGTGCGCAGCCGCCGGAACAGCTCCGAGTCGCGCCACACCCCCGAAAACCCGCCGGGCCCGCGGACGTTGCCGGCCAGGAACTCGTCGTGGATGGCGAACGGGCAGGCGTAGACGTCGCCGACCGGGTCGATCAGGCAGACGACGCGGCCGGCCCCGCACAGGTTGAGGCCGGGCAGCGCCTGGCCGTAGGCGGAGAGGTGGAAGAAGGAGTCGCCGGTCAGCACGTGCTCGCCGTGTGCCAGCAGCCAGTCGTACAGCTCGCGTTGCTGTGCGGCCGTCGGGTGCAGGTCGTCCCAGACGTCGGCGCCTCGCCCGGAGGGGCGCAGCCGGGTCAGGCGCAGTTGGGCGCCGTAGCGGTCGGCGAGCGCCTTGAAGGCGTCCAGCTGCGGGATGTTGTGCCGGGTGCAGACCACGGAGATCTTGAAGTTCTTCATGCCGGCGGCGGCGAGGCGCTCCAGTGCCCGGACGGCCGTGGCGTACGAACCGGGGCCGCGTACCGCGTCGTTGACGTCGGCGGTCGCGCCGTCGAGTGAGATCTGGACGTCCACGTAGTCGTTGCGGGCGAGGCGCCCTGCGGCCTCGGGGGTGATCCTGACGCCGTTGGTGGAGAACTTCACGCCCACGTGATGGGCGGTGGCGTAGTCCAGGAGCTCCCAGAAGTCGGGGCGGACCGTGGGCTCGCCGCCGCCGATGTTGACGTAGAAGACCTGCATGGCCTCCAGTTCGTCGATGACGGCCTCGGCCTCGGCGGTGCTCAGTTCGCGCGGGTCGCGGCGGCCGGAGCTGGACAGGCAGTGGGTGCAGGCGAGGTTGCAGGCGTAGGTGAGTTCCCAGGTGAGGCAGATCGGCGCGTCGAGCCCGTACTCGAACAGGTCGACCAGCCGGGACGCGGAAGTGGGCGGGGACGTGGACAGGGACGTGGACAGGGACGTGGACGGGGTGGTCATGAGGTCCTCCCGACGACCATCGAGGACTGCGCGAGTACGGCCAGGGCCCGGCCGTAGCGGGGCAGTTCGACCTCCGCGAGACCCGCGGCCAGGCAGGCGGCACGGGCGGTGGGCGCGTCCGCGAGCGCCTGGACGACGGCCAGTAGCCGCCGGTCCTTGAGGAACGACAGCTTGCGGGTGCCGAAGTGGTACAGCAGCGCACCGAAGGGTTCCGGCCGCACCGAGACCTGCGGATGCAGGTCCCAGGCGCGGTCGAGGTCCATGGCGGTCATCCGGCGGCGCCTAGTAGACGCCGCACATGCCGTCGATGGAGACCTCCTCGATCAGTTCGTCGGCCTCGATCAGCGAGTCTTCGGCCGGGGTCCTCCCGTCCTGGATCTCGCTGTCCGGGACGGGCTGCGTGACTGGCGATTCGTTCATGCGACTCTCCCTGGGCATCGCTCCCATCGGACATCCGGAGAATAATGACACCGGGTGCCGAAAGTGAAGACGCCGGAGGCACAGAGCTTCGAAGCGGGCGACGAGGACGACAAGGACGCAGAGGACCATGACCCCACCGCACGGGTACTTGACGCCGCGTCACTCCTGGACGCGGGGCGGACTCCGGTGACGCGGCCGGACGTCATAGTGGTCGGGGCCGGTGGCAGCGGCGCCGTGCTCGCGGCGCGGCTCAGCGAGGATCCCGGCCGCAGGGTGCTGCTGCTGGAGGCCGGCCCGGTACCGTCCCGTCCGGCCGCGTTCGCACCGGAGTTGCTGGACGCCCGGCTCGTGCCCGGCGCACAGCCCGGACACCCCGCCGTCCAGCCGTACGCCGTTCACCTCACTCCCCGGCACCCGTACACGGTCGTGCGGGGACGCGTCCTCGGCGGCTCGACGACCGTCAACGGCGGGTACTTCGTCCGGGCCCGGCGGGAGGACTTCGACCGCTGGTCGGCCGCGGCCGGGCCGGCGTGGTCCTACGACCGGATGCTGCCGTTCCTCCGTGCGCTGGAGACCGACCTCGACGAGGGTGGCAGCGCACTGCACGGCGACCGGGGGCCGGTGCGCGTCCGGCGTACCGGGCTCGGTCATCCCGCCACCGCGGCGTTCCGGGCGGCGGCCCGACGGCTCGGCCTCCCGGCCGAGCCGGACAAGAACGCCCAGGACGCGCCGGGTTTCGGCCCGGTCCCCTGCAACGTCGTGGACGGGGTACGCCTCAACACGGGCATCGGCTACCTGTCGGCCGCGTCCGGACGCCCCAACCTCCGTGTGGAGGGGGACAGTACGGTCCTCAGGGTCGTCGTCGAGCGCGGTCGCGCGACCGGCGTGGTGGTCGAGCGGGACGGGCACCGCGGCACGGTGTACGGCGGTGAAGTGGTGCTCTGCGCCGGGGCGTTGCGCTCCCCGCACCTGCTGCACCTGTCGGGCATCGGACCGCGCCGCGTGCTGGTGTCGCTCGGCATTCCCGTCGTCAGGGACGCCCCGGCCGTCGGGGCGCGGTTCGGCGACCATCCGCAGGTGGTGCTGGAGTGGGCGCCCCGGCGGCCGTTGCCGGCACCCGTCGGCTCCTGGCTCGGCGGCGCGCTGCACCTCTCCTCGTCGGACGGGGCGCACCCTGGCGACCTGGAGATCCTGCAGTCCCTGGTCCCGGCGGCCGGCCTGACCGGCGGCCGGGCGTCCGTGCCCGGCGCCCCGCTCGCGTTCCTCGCCTCCGTCCAGACTCCGCGGCCGACGGGCCGGATGCGCACCCGTTCCGCCGACCCCGCGACGCCCCCGAGCTTCGACTACGGGTACCTGGCGACGGCGGCGGACCGGCGGCGGATGCGCGAAGTGGTCCGTGCCACGGCCGAGTTGGTGGCCACGACCGACTTCGCGGAGGTCTCCGCGGGGCTCGCGGAACCGGGCGCCGGAGTGCTGGGCGACGACCGCCTGCTCGACGAGTGGGTCCTCGGGCACCTGGGCACGTCCCACCACACCTGCGGCACGGTTCCGATGGGCCCCGCCGGGGATGCCCGAGCCGCCGTCGACGGCTTCGGCGCGGTGCACGGTGTGGCCGGCCTGCGCGTCGCGGACACGTCCATCCTGCCGACGCCGCCGCTCAGGGGCCCGGCGGCCACCGCCGTCCTCATCGGCGAGGTCGTCGCCGACGCGCTGCGGCGCGGCCTGACCTGACCTGACCCGACCTGACCAGCGTCCGGTGGGACTGCGGGGCCGCGGGGCCCTGGGCGGGCGGCGGCTACCCGTGCAGGTCCCGGTACCCGTCCGCGAGTTGCCGCACGGCCAGGTCCAGCAGTTCGCCCAGGTCGGCGTCCTCGTCGGCCAGCCACTGCTCGTACGCGGTGACGCACGCGGCCAGGGTGGTGCTGCCGACCAGTCGGGGCAGCAGGTCGGACGCGGGGCGGCCCAGCCGCCGGGCGGCGAACGCCGTGACGAGGGCCCGCCACGACGCGTACCGCACGGCCGAGTCCGCCTGGAGCGTCGGCACGCGCAGGATGAGGGTCATGCGCTGCCGGTGCCAGGGCACCATCTCCGGGTCGAACCGGTTGAACTCGACGACCGCCTCGCGCAGCGCGTCCATCATCGGCGTCTCGGGGTCGGCCGCCGCGAGCAGGGCGTCGAGCCTGGTCAGCTGTTCCTCGAAGTCGCCCCACACGAGGTCGTTCTTGGAGGCGAAGTAGCGGAAGAAGGTGCGCCGCCCGATGCCCGCGGCGGCGGCGATGCCGTCGACCGTGGTGTCGTCGAAGCCATGCTCGGCGAACAGTTCGAAACCCAGCCGTTCGAGCGCGGCCCGTGAGGTGGCGCGCGGCCGGCCCGACGGCCGGGCGGGTCCCGTGCAGACCGCCGTGTCACCCCGTGGCGGCTTCATCCGCGATCCCCTCCTTCGGCCCCGACCACCTGCCGACGGCGGGCGGCCGTACGGGCCCGTGCCGTCAGCCGACATCCTCGCACCGCTCGTGAGGCGCGGTCCGCCGGGTCCGCACATCGGCCGGACGGACGGGCGGACGGGCGGACGGGCGGACGGGCGGACGGGCGGACGACGGTCGGACGGACGACGGTCGGACGGACGACGGTTGGGCGGACGACGGTTGGGCGGACGACGGTTGGGCGGACGGACGACGGCCGGGTGCGCCGGCCCGACTCCGGCGCGCGTCGCGCGTCGCGCGTCGCGCGGGAAAGGGGTCTCCCGAACCGGTCCCGGGAGTGCGTCAGCGGTCGCGGACGGCCGCGTAGACACCGCCGTCGACGAGGATGTCGACACCGTTCAGGAAGCTCGCCCCGTCCGACAGCATGAAGGCGACGACGTCCGCGACCTCTTCCGAACTGCCGGTGCGGCCGAGCGGCGTCGCGTCGATGAGTTTCTGCATGGACGACTGCTTGGCCGCCTCCTGCCGGCCCTGCGGGGTGTCGATGATGCCCGGGGCGAGCGAGCACACGCGGGCGCCGACAGGGCCGAGCCGCACGGCCTCCTTGCGGGCGAACCGGGCGACGCCGTGCTTGGCCCACGGGTAGGCCAGGGTGGACTGTTCGAGGTCCGGTCCGACGGCCTCGCGGATCCGGTCGAGGAAGTCCTCGCGCAGCGGCTCGTCCAGGATCGCGCCGATGGCCGGGTCGGGGCTGTCGACGCGGGCGAGCAGGGGGGACATCGAGGAGAAGTAGACGTGCGCGGTGCCGTCGGTGGCGAGCGGGCGGAGCGCCTCGGCGAGCAGGGCGGTGCCAATGAGGTCGACCTCGAAGATGCGGCGCCAGTCGGCCATGGTGGGCGAGATGCCGGCCGCGTGGGCGACGGAGCGCAGCGTGCCGAGTTCCGCGACCCGTGCGGCGAGCCGGGCCAGGCCCTCGCGGTCGGTGACGTCGAGGCCGAACGCCTCGGCCCGGGTGCGCCCGGCCGGGTCGTCGAGGCTCTTCGCGACGGTGTCCGCGCCGTCCGCGTCCCGGTCGACGAGCAGCAGCACGTCCACCGTGCCGGCGAGCCGCCGCGCACAGGCCTCTCCCATGCCGCGTCCGGCTCCGGTGACTATTCCTACGGTCGTCATGTCTCGCTCCTTGGCGACGTCAATGAGATGGGTGAAAGGGATGAAAGGGGTCACAGGGGTGACAGGGGGTGGTGTCGGTGCCGTGGTGTCGGCGCCGTGGCGTGCTCGGCAGGGACGACCCGGCCCCGGCCGGCGTGCGTCTACCGGGCCCAGGCCCGTTCCATCGCCGGCTGGGCGGCCCTGCTCACCAGCTCGACCCGGAAGCCCGTCTCGCCGGCGCTGCGCAGGAACGCGAAGAACAGGGCGCCGTCGGGGCCCTTGCGGGTCGCCTCGGTCACGTAGCCGTGCCGTTCGAGTGCGGCGACGTCGGCCGCGACGTCGTCGGACCAGTAGCCGAGGTGGTGGATGCCGGAGCCGTCGGTCGGCTCCCAGAAGGTCCCGGGCACCTTCCGGACGATCTCCAGCCGGGTCCCGGCGCCGGACGACCGGGCGTAGGCGCACCGGAAGTCGACGGCACTTTCGCCGTCGGCCAGCCGGACGTCGACCGGCCCGCCCATGTCCTCGGACCAGTCGAACCCGAAGTGTTCCGAGAGCTGTTTCTTCGTGGCGTCGAAATCCTCGGCGACGATGCCGATGTGGAACTGGTCCGCGGGCCTGAGGTTGCCGGTCATGGTGTCTCCTGGTGCGTCGGGATCGGGCTCCGTACCCGCATGCAAACGGGACGGTCTGACACCTCCCGGACGACTTCCCGACAATTTCCGGACGTGACGGCCGTCACCCGCGCCACAACCAGTGCTCCAGACCGGTGTTCGAGACCGGTGCTCCAGACCGGTGCTCGGGGCCGCGGCTCAGTCGCGCGGGTGTCCCAGCCAGTAGCCGAAGCCGCGCCGGGTGTGGATCAGCGCGGGCTCGCCCCGGTCGACCTTGTGCCGCAGGCGGGAGACGAGCTTCTCGATGGCGTCGGTCGCCCGGAACTCGCCCCAGACGTACCTGCCGATCTGCTCCTTCGACAGCACGCGTCCGGCGTTGGCGAGCAGGTGGCGCAGCAGCCGGTACTCGGCGGGGCTCAGATCCAGCGGCCTGCTGCCGCGCCAGGCCTCGCAGACGGTGTCGTCGAGGACGAGGTCGCCGTAGCCGAGCTCCCCGGGGCGGCCCTCCCGCTGGGCGCCGCGCAGCAGGAGCTGGGCCCGGGCCAGGACCTCGGTGGTGCGGACGGGCTTGGTGACGTAGTCCTCCCGGCCGCGGCCCAGCACGGGCAGGAGGGTGTACAGGTACTCGCAGGTGATCAGGTAGAGCAGCGGCGGGCGGTCCTCGGGCCCGATGCGGCCGCCCCGGGCGACCTCTTTCAGGTCCGGCAGCGTGGCGTCCCAGACGACCAGGTCGAAACGGCGGCGCGTGATCCGCTCGACGCCCTCGGCGCCGGTGCCCGCCACACCCGCGACGCGGTAGCCGGCCAGCTCCAGCGTGGTGGTCAGCAGATCGGTCTCGGCGGAGTCATGGCCGACGATCAGGACGTCCCGTCCGCCGCCGCGCGACGGTGGCGGCGACGGCCGCTCCTCGAGGTTCGCTCGCACGACAGGTCCCTCTCATGGTGACGCGGGCACACACCCTATCAGAAACTTGCGTGAGTCAAGCAAAACATCTAGCTTCGTCCCATGTGGAAATCGATGCGGCGTGCCGGGCGGGCCACGGCCCACCTCTTTCTGGCCGCCGCGATGGCCTTCGGCATGTGGATCTTCGTCACCGTCCTGCTGATCACCGTGGGCGGCACCGTGGCAGTCGTCGGTATCTGGCTGCTGCCCGAGACGGTGCTGCTGATCCGGCGGATCGCGGGAGCCAAGCGGAGCCTGACCGCCGACTGGTCCGGGGTGAAGATCCCCGAGGTGTACCAGCCGCTGACCGGTACGGTGCGCGAGCGCGTGATGAAGGCCGTACGCGACCCCGGCACCCGGACCGACGCGCGCTGGATGGTCGCGTACTGGTTGTACGGAACGCTGCTCGCCTTCGCCCTGCCGCTGTGGCCGGTGGGGCTGGTCGTCGACGGAGTGTGGTGCGGACTGCTGCACCGCGAGGCCGTCGTCCTGCCGCTGATCGTGCGGCTCGCGGACCTGGAGGCCGACTGGTCGACCGCGTTGCTCAAGCCGTCCCCGCAGGCGCAGCTGACGGCCCGGGTCGAGGAACTGGCCGCGACCCGCGCCGACGCCATCGCCGCGCACGAGGCGGAGCTGCGCCGGATCGAGCGCGACCTGCACGACGGGGCGCAGGCGCAGCTGGTGGCGCTGTCCATGCGCATCGGGCTCGCCCGGCGCGCCTACGGCGGTGATCCGGAGACCGGCCGGCGGCTCCTCGACGAAGCCCAGGAACAGGCCGAGAAGGCGCTCACGGAGCTGCGGCAGGTCGTGCGCGGCATCCATCCGCCGATCCTGAGCGACCGCGGCCTGGCCGGCGCCGTACGGGCGCTGGCGGCGGGCAGCGGCCTCGACGTGTCGGTGGACGACGGCGGCCTCGACCAGGGGGTGCGGGCGCCCGCGGCAGTGGAGGCGGCCGCCTACTTCGCGGTGGCCGAATCGCTGACCAACGTCGCCAAGTACAGCGGGGTCTCCCGTGCCGAGGTGCGGCTCGTCCGGGTCCGCCGCGGCCTCCGGGTGCGGGTCCGCGACGAGGGGTGCGGCGGAGCGGACGAGACCGGCGGCTCGGGGCTGCTCGGCATGCGGCGGCGGGTCGCCGCGCTCGACGGAACCATGGAAGTGTCCAGCCCGGTCGGAGGACCGACCGTGATCGAAGTGGAGTTGCCGTGCGTGTGGTGATCGCCGAGGACAACGCCCTCCTGCGGGAGGGCCTGGTCCTGCTGCTGACCTCGGCCGGGCATGAGGTGGTGGCCGTCGCCGGGAGCGGGCCCGAGATCATGCCCGCGCTCCTGGAGCACCGCCCGGACGCGGCCGTGCTCGACGTGCGGATGCCCCCGGGCTTCCGCGACGAGGGGCTGCGGGCGGCGCTGGAGGCCAGGGAGCGGATCCCCGGGCTGCCGGTGCTGGTGCTCTCGCAGTACGTCGAGGAGTCGTACGCCAGCGAGCTGCTGGGCGGCGGGACCAGCGGCATCGGGTATCTGCTCAAGGACCGGATCGGGCGGGTCGACGAGTTCCTCGACGCGCTGGAGCGGGTGGCCGCCGGCGGGACCGCGCTGGACCCCGAGGTCGTCACCGAGCTCCTCACCCGCCGCAAGGACTCGCCGCTGGACTCGCTCACGCCCCGCGAGCGCGAGGTGCTGGGGCTGATGGCCGAGGGCCACGACAACGCGACCATCGCCAGGACCCTCGTCGTCACCGAGCGCGCGGTCCACAAGCACATCGGCAACGTCTTCCTCAAGCTCAACCTGCCGCCGAGCGACAGCGGCCACCGGCGGGTGCTGGCCGTCCTCGCCTACCTGGCCCACATGCCGCAGGCCTGAGCGGGACCCGACAGCGGGAGGGGCCGCCCCGGCCGGGGCGGCCCCTCCCGTGTTCTCAGCGGGCCGGGGCGGGCTCCGCCTCGCTCGGCTCCCCGGCGGCCGGGCCGGCCGCGGCGGGCTCGGCCGCCGGAGCGGACTCGGCGGTCTGGGCGGACTCGGCGGTCGCTGCGGTCGGGGCCGGTACCTTGCGGCTCAGCCTCTCGCCCTCGACGTCGATGTCCGGCAGCAGCCGGGCCAGCCACTTCGGCAGGTACCAGGCCTTGTGGCCGAGCAGGGCGAGGATGGCCGGCACGATGGCCATCCGGACGACGAAGGCGTCGAAGAGGACCGCGATGGCGAGCCCGAAACCGATCATCTTGATCATCGACTCACCGGCGCCGATGAACCCGGAGAACACCGCGGTCATGATCAGCGCGGCGGCCACCACCACCCGGGCACTGTGCCGGAAGCCGGAGACGACCGCCTGCTTGGGCGCCTCGCCGTGGACGTACGCCTCCCGCATCCGGGAGACCAGGAACACCTCGTAGTCCATGGCCAGTCCGAAGACGATGCCCACCAGGAAGATCGGCATCATGCTCATGATCGGGCCGGTGGACTCCACGCCCAGCAGCGAGGCGCCGTGTCCCTGCTGGAAGACCGCGACGACGGCGCCGAGGGCCGCGAGGACGGAGAGCAGGAACCCGAAGGCGGCCTTGAGCGGCACCAGCAGCGAGCGGAAGACCAGCAGCAGGAGCACGACCGCCAGGCCGACCACGACCGCGAGGTACGGGACCAGCGAGTCCTGCACCTTCTGCGCGACGTCGATGTCCAGCGCGGTCTTGCCGGTCACCTCGTAGGAGACACCGGCGTCCCGTTCGATGCCGGAGCGTTCCCCGCGGATGGTCCTGACCAGGTCCTTGGTCTTCTCGTCGGTCGGGCTGGTGGCCGGGGTGGCGGCGAAGACCGCGGTGTCCCCCGCCTTGTTGAAGCGGGCCGGCGACACGGAGACGACGCCCTCGGTGGCGCCGATGTCCTTCGCGACCGCCGCCACGGCCGACTTGGCGTCGTCGGCCCCCTTCGCGTCGACGACGATGGTCAGGGGCCCGTTGAAGCCGGGGCCGAAGCCGTCGGCGAGCGCGTCGTAGGCGCGCCGCTCGGTGGTGGAGGTGGGCTTGGCCTCGTCGCCCGGCATGCCGAGCTGAAGGTCGAGGACGGGGGTGGCGACCGCGCCGAGTCCGACCACGCCGAGCAGGAGCACGGGCAGGGGCAGCCGTACGACCAGCTTGGCCCACCGCGAGCCGCCGTTCTCCGTCTTCAGCTGCTTCCTGCGGTGGCGCCGGGAGTTGCGGCGGGCGCCGCGCGAAAGCACCGCGTTCGGCCAGAAGCCGAGGACCGCCGGGACCAGGGTCAGGCAGATCAGCACCGAGACGAGCACCGCGCCGGCGGCGGCCAGGCCCATCTTGGTGAGCATCGGGATGCCGACCACCGAGAGCCCGGCCAGGGCGATGACGACGGTGAGGCCGGCGAACACGACCGCGGAGCCCGCCGTGCCGACCGCCAGGCCGACGGCTTCCCGGGGTGCGTGGCCCTTGGCGCGCTCCTCACGGTAGCGGGAGACGACGAACAGGGCGTAGTCGATGCCGCAGGCCAGGCCGAGCATGGTGGCGAGGGTGCCGGTGTTCTCCGACAGGCCGAAGGTCTCGGACAGGGCCATGATGCCGGTCATGCTGGCGGCGACGCCGATGATCGCGGCGATCAGGGGCAGGCCGGCGGCGGCCAGTGAGCCGAACGTGACCAGCAGGACGAGGGCGGCGACCGCGATGCCGATCGCCTCGGCGCTGCCGCCCGCCGCGGGCTGTGTCGCGAGCGCGTCGCCGCCGACCTCGACGGTCAGACCCGCGTCCCTGGCCTGGTCGACGGCCCGTTCCAGGTGCTGCTTGCTCGCGTCGGTGAGGTCGTCGGCCTTCGCCGTGAAGGAGACGGTCGCATACGCGGTCCTGCCGTCCTTGCTGACCGCCTTCGCCTGGAAGGGGTCGACGGCGGTGGCCACCTGGGAGCCGGCGGCGGCCTCGTCGACGAGCTTCTCGACGGCCTTCTTGTGGGCGGTCGCGGTGACCTTCTCACCGCTCGGGGCGATGAACACGATTCTGGCGCTCGCCCCGTCGGCCGCAGTCCCCGGGAAGCGTTGTTCCAGCAGGTCGAACGCCTTCTGGGACTCGATCCCGGGCATCGTGAAGCCCTCGTCGGCGGCCGTGGGCGCCTTGGCGGCGGCGAATCCCACGGCGCCCAGGACGGCCACCCACAGGACGGTGACGAACCATCGCCAGCGGAAGGCCGCACGGCCCAGGTGATAAAGGACAGTTGCCATGACGGAGGAGCCTCCACAACGGGAATTCGGAACGTTCGGAACGGGCGAAGGGAGCGGGTACCGGCCCCGGTCCGGCCTGGTCGGACCGGGGCGGGGGCACGTCCGGCGCTCCGTGTCCCACTCTTTCGCGGGGCGTCGCGGGCGACGAGGGAGCTCTCTCCCGGACCCGTGGTGGAGCCAGCTCCACCATGTCGGCGGGACCCGCACGGCAAGGGCCCGGATCCAGGGGTCGGATCCGGGCCCGAGAGGGGCGGGGGAAGACCGGGGTCCGCCCCGGCACGACCGGGGCGTGGCCCACCGGCCGGTGAGAGGCGTGGCCTACCAGCCGGTGGCCGAGGTTCCGGTCGAGTCGTCCTGGGCCCGGTCGCCGCCGGCCCTGCGGCGGCCCGACACCAGACCGCCCGCCGCGCCCAGGGCCACCAGGCCCATCCCGGCGGCGGTGGCGATGCCCTTCGCGCCGTCCATCGTGAAGTACGCGACCGCGGCCACACCGCCGTTGAACAGGAACAGGAACCACAGCACCGGCCGGGTCGACAGGAACGCCTTGATCCTCGGCTTCTTCGCGATGCGGGTGCCGGTCAGCAGCGAGACGGCGATACCGGCGAGGGTCGCCGCGTTCTTCGCGGTGCCGTCGAGAACCGCGCCCGCGCCGCCCATGGCGGCGGCCAGGCCCGCCACGAAGAAGGACCAGAGCAGCAGATCGGCGAAGAACGACTTGACGGTGGCGAGCGGCGACTTGGCGGCCATCGGGCATTCCTTAGGACGAGGGGCGAGGGGGCTGGACCGCCCCGGGGATCTCTGCCGACCACGATCCCGTCGCCCCGGCTCGGCCACGAGGGAGCGCACTCCCGGACCCGTGGTGTAGCCCGCTACACCGGCCACGGCGCCCGGCGTGCGCGGGTGCCCGTGCTCACGGGGGCAGCGGTCGGACCGGGTCCGGGAGCACCAGCACACGCGTGTCCCCCGGTGCGACGCGCACCGCAGGCCGACGGCACCGGGGTCGTGGTCGCCTACGAGGCGGACGCCATCGGCCCGGACACCCGCCTGGGCTGGAGCGTGGTGGTCACCGGCTACGCCCGCCTGGTGACCGACCCGCACGAACTCGCGTGCTACGAGAGGCTGTTGCGCCCCTGGCCGGACCGGGCCATGGAGCACGCGGTGCGCATCCGCCCCCGTCTGGTGACCGGGATCGCCCTGGTCGGCGACGACGGCTGAGCGGTCACGCGGATGGGGGCATGCCAGAGGCCCGGGCCGTCAGGTCCAGGTACCCGGTGCGCCCGCCGACAGGGCCGCTCCATACCTGGTGCGCCCGCCGACACGTCAGGCCCTGATCCGGCGCCCGGTGACCGTACCGGGGACGACGCGCATCCACAGCTCGCGCCGGCCTCCCGCCCAGGGGGTGCTGTAGGCCAGTGCCGAGAGCCTGCGGATGTCGTCCGGGTCGGTCACGAGGTGCGCGCGGCCGCGGACCAGGACGCTCCACCCCTCGCTGAACGCGTCGTCGATGCGATCGGCCTCGAAGGCCACCCGGGAGCCCGCGGCCCGTGCCGGGGTCGCGCCGAGAGCCGTCCGGAAGACGATCGCGCCGTCGACGACGCTGTAGTTGACCGGCACGATCACCGGCCCGGTGGCCGTGGCGACCCCGAGCCGGCCGACCCCGTGCGTGCCGAGCAGGGCGGTGCAACGGGCGGGGTCCAGCGCCACGAACTCCGGGTCGCGCGCGGCCCGCCCGATGCCCGGCGGGACCTCGGTGTCGCCGCCGGTGAGGTGGGACAGCGTGGTGTGCAGCACCTCGGCCAGCCGGAGCAGGGCGCCCGTGCCCGGTGCGGCCAGGGGGTTCTCCTCCAGGTACTCCAGATAGCCGGGTGCGATACCGGCCCGGACGGCCGTCTCCCTCCGGGTGAGGCCGAGTTCCGTCCGGCGTGCGGCCAGCCGGCGGCCCAGGTCCCCCACCGGGGGCTTCTCCACCGTGTTCGGCCGTACCTGTTCGGCCATGACCGGTCACGTCCTCTCGTCAGGCCGCGGGAACGGCGACCTCGTGCTGCGTCCCGCCGAGCACGACCTTGAGCGCGGCGGTCTCCCCGGCCCGGCCGAAGACGTCGTACGCCTCCGCCATCCGGTTCAGCGGGAAGGTGTGGGTGACCATCCGCGCGGTGGGGAGCCGGCCTGCGGCGGCCATCCGCAGCAGGGTCGGCGTCGAGTGGGTGTCGACCAGGCCGGTGGTGATGGTCACGTCCTTGATCCACAGGTCTTCGAGGTGCAGTGTGGCCGGCCGGCCGTGCACGCCGACGTTGGCGACGCGGCCGCCGGGCCGCACCATGCGGGTGCACAGCTCGAAGCTCTCGGGCGCGCCGACGGCCTCGATCACCACGTCCGCGCCGAGCCCGTCGGTCAGGTCCGCCACCAGTTGGGCGGGGGCCTCGTGGACGTCGGCCACGGCGTCGGCGCCGAACCGGTGGGCGGCCTCCAGCCGGGCCGGGGCCAGGTCCACCGCGATGATCCGCTCGGGCGAGAACAGCCGGGCCGTGGCAATGGCGGCAAGTCCGACGGGCCCGGCGCCGACGACGGCGACGGTGTCGCCCGGCCGGACGTGCCCGTTGAGGACGCCCACCTCGTAGGCGGTCGGGAAGATGTCCGCGAGCAGCACGGCGTCCCGGTTCGCGAGCGTCCCGGGCAGCGCGTGCACGGACAGGTCGGCGTGCGGGACCCGGACGTACTCGGCCTGGGTGCCGTCGATCAGATGGCCGAGGATCCAGCCTCCGCCGCCCCGGCACTGGCCGTACATCCGCTCACGGCAGAAGCGGCAACGGCCGCAGGACGTGATGCAGGAGACCAGCACCCGGTCGCCCGGCCGTACGGACCGTACGTCGCCGCCGGCCTCGACGATCTCGCCGACGGCCTCGTGCCCGAGAACCGTGCCGGGCGGCACCTCGGGGACGTCCCCCTTCAGGATGTGCAGGTCCGTCCCGCAGATCGTGACGGCGTCCACGCGCACGACGGCGTCGGTGGGCTCCTTGACGGCGGGATCGGGGACTTCCTCCCAGGCGGACTGCCCTGGGCCGTGGAAGACGAAGGCCTTCATGACGCGCTCACCGTCCTTGGTCCGCGTGTCCGTTGCGGGGCCGGGATCGACGGTCGCCGGCAGGACGCCGGACTCGCCCCGTGGATCCGCGGATCTGTGGATTCGTGGATCTGGATCCATCCTCTCCCGGCCCGGCGGACCGCGCTTGGGCCGTCCGGCCCCGGGTGCCCGCCGGACGGGTCCTGCCGGCCCGCCAACCCGGCGGGCCGGGGCGCTGTCCGACGCCCGCTGAGGGCCCGTCCGCCGCGGGCACCGGCCTCCTCCGCCGACCTCGGAGACGTCACCGAGCCGCCCCGGTACGGCGACGTGGAGAGCGAGCGCAGGCGCCGCGCCCGGCCGGACACGACGGCGGCGCACCGGCGGCCCGCCTCCTGTGCCCGGCCTCTCGGCGAGCCTTCGGGCGGCAGCCGGTCGGTCGGCTCACACCCACTCGGGTACGACGGCGACCGGGCAGGCGGAGTGGTGCAGGACGCCGTGGGCGGTCCGGCCGAGCCGGAGGCCCCGGTGCCCCGACTTGCGCAGGGCGCCCACGACCAGCAGATCGGCGTCGTGGGAGGCGGCCGGCAGCACCTCTCGGGCGTGGCCCTCGACGGTCCGCCGCCGCACCGGCACGCCCTCGGGGGCCTCACGGAGCGCCTCCTGGAGTCGCCGGGCGGCCTGCTGCTCGTACAGCCGGGCGGAGTCCGCGGGAAGGCGGTCGGCGGACTCGTGCGCCGGGCAGGGCCAGGCGCGTACGGCCGCCACCTCGGCACCCCGCAGCGCCGCCTCGCGCAGCGCGAAGCGCACCGCCTCCTGCCGGTCCCCGACGCCCAGGACGATCCGGCCGTGCCGACTCGCGCCGCCCCGGTCGTCCTGGCCGGCGCGGAGCACGATCACCGGGCAGTGCGCGTGCGCGGCGACGGTGAGGCAGACGGAGCCGAGCAGCGCCTCGGCGAGGCCGGTGCGGCCACGGCTGCCCAGCACCAGCAGGCCTGCGCTGCGGCTCTCCCGCACCAGCGCGAACTCGGGTTCCTCGGGCAGCACCTCGGTGGACACCTTCACGTCCGGCTGCCGGCGCCGGGCACGCTGCGCGGCGACGTCGACGATGTCCTCGGCCATCACCTGGTCGGACGGCTCGGTGAGGTCCTCCACGGGCGAGACGCCCTCGTAGCGCTCCCAGAGGCAGCCGTGGACCAGACGCAGCGGTACCCGGCGCAGCGCGGCCTCGTCGGCCGCCCAGTCCACGGCGCGCAGGCTGGGCTCGGAGCCGTCGACGCCGACGACGAGGGGCAGGTCCACGTCGGTCACCGTCCCGAGCCGAGGTCGCACACGTTCCGGACCGCGACCCGGCCGTGCCGGACCTCGTCGCCGGGCCGGTCCTCGATGACCGGGGGACCGCCGAGTCGTCGTACGAGCGCTGCCTTCATGGTCCTTCTCTTCTCCTGGGGCTCGGGTCAGGCGTGGGGGACGACGGCGACGGGGGCGTGGGCGTGGTGCAGGACGGCGTGGGTGACATGGCCGAGGTGCGGGCCCGGGGCGCCGTCGCGGATCCGGCGGCCCACGACCACCAGCGACGCGTCGTCGGCCGCCTCGACGAGGGCCGAGGCCGGGGTACGGTTCCGGCCGGCCTCGATCACCTCGACGTCCGGGTGCTTCTGCCGCCAGGGCCGCAGGACCTCTGCGAGTCCGGCCGCCATGTGCCGGCCGAAGGTGTCCCGGGGGTCGTAGCCGACGGCGACGGCGTACTCGTAGGTCGGGGGCAGGCTCCAGCCGTGCACGACGCGCAGCGGCGCCGCACGTCGCGCGGCGCTGTCGAAGGCGAAGCCGAGCAGCGTCTCGTCCGGGTCCTCGGCGTCGAGCCCGAGCACGACGGGCTTGAAGGGCGCCGCAGCGGAGGGCACGCCCGCCGGGTCCATCCGGTGTTCGTCGGCGGCCTGTTCACCCGCCCTGACCAGCACCACGGGACGCCGGGTGCGGGCCAGGACGCGCAGGCCGACGGAGCCGAGCAGGAAACCTCGGACGCCGCCGAGGCCGCGCGAGCCGAGGACGAGCAGTTCACAGGCGTCGGCCTGCTCGGTCAGCAGGTCCGCGGGGCGTCCGGTGAGCAGTTCGCCGGTCACCTCCACGCCGGGGTGGCGCAGGGCGATGCCTTCGGCCGACTCCCGCGGGAGGTTCTCCGCCCAGCTCTGCAGGGTCTCGGTGCCGACCAGCGGCGCCTGCGCGACGGGCACCGGGAGCGGTTCCCGGACGTGGACGATCTTCAGGGGCAGGCCGCGCAACCGCGCCTCGCGGGCAGCCCATTCGGCGGCGGCCCGGCTCTCGGGTGAGCCGTCGAGGCCTGCGGTGACGGTACGGAGCATGCTCTCCACCTCCTGGGGAGCGGGATCCTCGGGCGGACGGTCCCCTGGCGCGACGGGGCAGACGGTTCTGATTCCGGCGTCGGGTCCGGTTCCAGCGTCGGGTCCGGGCCGGTCGGGGGGCAGGGGCCAGGGGGCCCGGACGGGGGCCATTGGTCCCGAACGGGGGGGACAGCGGCTTCGCTCGAAAGGCCACGGCGCCGGGCAGGGCCGGTGCGCCCGGTGGGCCCGGTGTTTCCAGCGGTCGGAGCGGCGGTCACGCACGTTCGCGGAGCAGCGTCCGATCCGGGTCTCCCCGCTGGACGACCACGAAAGGCGGCCGGGCGTGGCAGCACCGACGGCCGACGTGGAACCGGCCGCCTCGGCCGTCGGTGACGCGAGCGCACGCAGTCCGGCACGCGGTCCGGCACGCGCTCGCCGCGCCGAGCCCGACGGCCGTCGATCACCCCGGTCCGGCGCGGGCGCCCCGTCGCCGCCGCGCCCCGCTCCCGACCCCGGACGCGCGGTGGGCAACGAGTGCGCCGCAGCGGACAGGTTCGGGCGGTCACGGCCAGTAAACGACTTCTCCCTGCCCCGGCGCGCCGGAAGCGCTGAGATAACCGCATCCATCGGCGGGAAAGGGGTGGAGCGGACATGGCCGGCTCCCTCAGAAGCGAACGGACGCGCGTGGCCGTCACCGCGGAGGCGGCGGCGACTCTCTGCCGGTGCGGCGGCGCGCCGGCATCCGGCCAGGGGTCGGGGGCCGCGGAGGAACGCTTCCGCGGCCTGCTGGAGGCCGCGCCGGACGCGATGGTCATCGTCGACGGCCAGGGCATCATGAAGCTGGTCAACGCGCAGACCGAGGCACTCTTCGGCTACCGGCGCGAGGAACTCCTCGGCCACCCGGTCGAGTTGCTGATACCGACCCGGTTCCGCACCCAGCACACCCGGCATCGCGGCGGCTACTCGGCCAACCGGCAGGTCCGTCCGATGGGCGCCGGACTGGAACTGCACGGACTGCGCAAGGACGGCACCGAGTTCCCGGTGGAGATCAGCCTCAGCCCGATGGAGACCGCGGACGGGCTGCTGGTGTCGGCCGCCGTCCGCGACGTCAGCGACCGCAAGGCCGCCGAGGCCCGGATCAACGAGCTCGCCGCCCTCGTCGAGTCCTCCCAGGACGCCATCCTCGCCAAGACCCTCGACGGGTACATCACCTACTGGAACGCGGCGGCGCAGGACCTCTACGGCTACACCGCCGAGGAGGCCATCGGCCAGCACGTGTCCATGCTCGCCCCGCCCGAACTCCGCACGGAGGTCAGCGCGCTGCTGACCCGGCTGCGCCAGGGCGAGAAGGTCGAGCACTTCGAGACGCTGCGCGTCACCCGCTCCGGGGCGCTGCTCGACGTGGACGTCACCCTGTGGCCGACGCGCGACACCCGCGGCCGGGTCGTCGGCGCCTGCGCCATCGTCCGGGACATCAGCGACCGCAAGCGCGCCGAGGCCGAGCTGACCGCGCTGTACGAGCAGCAGCGGCACATCGCCCTGACGCTGCAGCGCAGCCTTATGGGCACCCCGCCCGCGCTGCCCGGTCTGGCCACCGCGAGCCGCTACCGGCCCGCCACCCAGGGCGCCGGGGTGGGCGGCGACTGGTTCGACCTGATACCGCTGGGCGCCGACCGGGTGGGCGTGCTGATCGGTGACGTGATGGGCCGCGGGCTGGAGGCCGCCGCCGTCATGGGCCAACTGCGCTCGGCGGCACACGCGCTGGCGAAGACGGGGATGGAGCCGCGGCTGCTGATGCAGGCGCTGGACTCCTGCGTGGCCGATCTCGACGTCCCCGACCAGCTCGTCACCTGCTGCTACCTGGTCATCGCCCCCGACTCAGGGACCGTGACCGTCTGCTCGGCCGGTCACCTGCCGACGCTCGTCGCGAGTGCCGACGACGGCGCGGTCGGCATCCTCGACTCGCCCGTCAACGCCCCGCTCGGGGTGGGCGGCGTCCTCTACGAACAGTCCCGTACGGCCGTTCCGCCCGGGGCGACCCTGGTGCTCTACACGGACGGCCTGATCGAGACGCCGGGCAGCGACATCGAGGAGCGGATCGCCGAACTCACCGTCGTCCTGGAGAAGTTCTTCGCCGGCACACCGTGCCTGGAGACCGCCGCCGACCATGTGCTGGCGAGTCTGCTGCCCGACGCCGAGAGCCACAACGACGACGTCACCCTGCTGCTCGCGCAGCTCCCGGCCGCGCCGCTGGCGGCCCTGACCACCGATCTGCCGGCCTGCCCCTCCTCGGTGCCGGCGGGGCGGGCGTTCCTGCACAAGGCGCTCACCGCCTGGGACTGTGCCGCGGGCGCGGACGAGGCGCTCCTGCTGCTGTCGGAGACCCTGACCAACGCCGTCCAGCACGGCGAAGGTCCCATCGGTCTGCATCTGCACCGCACGGCCACCGACCTCACCGTGGAGATCAGCGACCGCAGCCCGCAACTGCCCCGGCCGCGCCGGGCCGCCGAGGACGAGGAGTCCGGCCGGGGTCTGCTGCTCGTCCGTACGCTCGCCGACAGCTGGGGAGTACGGCCCACGGACGAGGGCAAGACCACCTGGTTCACCCTCCGGCTGTGAGGGCCGCCCGGCCCGCCCCCGGGACCTGACGGACGCTGCCTCGCGCGGTCCCGGGGCGCGGTCCCCGGGGCGGTGGCCCGGGGCGGTGACGCCGGTGGCGCGCCGCAGACGGTGACGCGCGCGGGAACATCCGATGCTCCGCGTCCGGGCCTGCCGGGACGCCGAGGGCATCGAGAACGTCGAGGACGCCCGGGAGAACGTCCCGGTTAGGTCAACTCCCTCTGGAATGTCAAGTGTTGACATGCCCTCAACGCGTGACTGATGATCACAGCTAAGTCACGGAGCCCCCTCAGAAACTCCGCACAGCTGACGCCTCAGCGTGCGCAGCTGCACCACGCGTATCCCCCGTCGGTCCTCCCCCACTCGCCGATATCTACGCATCCCATTCCCCCCATCCCCTTACGCCACTTCGCGCGATGCCGTCGTCCGCCGCGCCCCTGTTCCGTTGTTCCGTCACCCCGGTCCCGTCCCCCGACAGGAAGGCCAGGCCTTGCCGGTGCAGAACACTCCCCGCCCCACCCCCACCTCCCCGGCCCACCGGATCCGGCCTGCCTCCTTCGCTCAGCAGCGGCTGTGGTTCCTCGCCCAGCTCCCGGGCGGGAGCACCGCCTACAACGAGGCCCTCGCCTTCCTGCTCACCGGCCCGCTCGACCGGGACATCCTGGCGGCCGCCTTCGACGCGCTGACCGACCGGCACGAGACCCTGCGGACCCGGCTGGTGGCGGAGGCGGGCGGAGTGTGCCAGCACATCGACCCGCCGGGCTCGGGTACCCCCCTGGAGGTCGAGGACCTCGGCGCCGCGGCCGACCCCGACGGGCGCGTGACCGCGTGTCAACGGGAAGAGGCGGCACAGGAGTTCGACCTGGCGGCCGGTCCGCTCTGGCGGGGCCGGCTGCTCGCCCTCGGCGCCGCACGTCACGTGCTGCTGCTGACGTTCCATCACAGCATCTACGACGGCGCCTCGATGAACGTGATGATGCGGGAAGTCGCGGTCGTCTACGAGGCGTTGGCGGCGGGCGTGCCGGACGGGCTGCCGGAGCCGCGGCTCCAGTACGCGGACTACGCCGACGCCCAGCGGGAGTCCGTGCTCGGCGGTGCCCTCGCCGTTCAAGAGGCCTACTGGAAGGATGTGTTGGCCGACGCCCCGCCCGTCCTCGAACTGCCGGTGCCGGGACCGCGGCCCGCCGAGCAGGGCTACGACGGCGGTCGCGTCGCATTCGAGCTGGACGCGGAGGTCACGGCCGCGCTGCGCGGCCTGGCCCGGGAACACGGGGCCACCCTGTTCGTGGCGGTGCTGACCGGCTGGACGGTGCTGCTGTCACGGCTCTCCGGGCAGCAGGACATCGTTGTCGGCAGCCCGGTCGCGGGCCGCCGCGGCCCCGGGACCGCCGGGCTCATCGGCTTCCTCGTCAACTCGCTGCCGCTGCGCGTCGACCTGTCCGGATCCCCGACGGCGGCCGAGGCCCTGGCCCGGACCCGGGCGGTGGTCCGCGATGCCCTGGCCCACCAGGACCTGCCGTTCGAGCGGATCGTCGAGGTGGTCAACCCGCCCCGCAGCGCGGCCCACACCCCGCTGTTCCAGACCATGCTGGCCTGGGTGCCGGACCGGCACGACCTGCTGAAGCTGCCCGGGGTCGAGGCCGCGCCGCTGCCGATCGCGCACGCCCCGGCCAAGTTCGACCTCGCCCTGTCGGCGACCGAGTCGGAGGGCCGCGTCACCGGACACCTCGACTACGCGACCGCGCTGCTGGACACCGCCACCGCCGAACGCTGGGCCGGACACCTCCGCCGTCTGCTCACCGACATGGCCCGGCATCCGCACCGTGCCGTCAACACCCTGGAGTTGATGGACCCGCGCGAGCGGCTTGAGCTGATCGGCGCGGGCGACGCCACGCAGGGCCCGGACGTGGCCCGCGACCCGTCCGACGCGACCGCGACCGCCCTGCGCTCGGCGTCCGGCCTCACCGCGCTCTTCGAGGCCCGGGCCCGCGCGCACCCGGCCGCCACCGCCGTCACCGACGGCGGGCGGACCCTGGACTACGCGACGCTCGACCGGCGTGCCAACCGGCTCGCGCACGCCCTCGTCGCCCGTGCCGTCCGCCCGGGCGACGTCGTCGGGCTGCACGCGCGCCGCAGCTGCGACCTGGCGGTCGGCATCCTCGGCATCCTCAAGGCGGGTGCCGCCTACCTCCCGCTCGACCCGGGGCAGCCCCGGGAACGGCTGGCCGCCATGGTCGAGGACGCCGCGTGCCCCGTGGTCCTCAGCGACCACCGCGGTGCGGACCGGCCACCGGACTGGCTCGACCTCGGCACGGTCGAGGCCGAGGGAACAGCCGGGGGAACGACCGGGGCCTCGCCGGGCCTCGACGGCCCGCCCGCCGGGATCCCGCGGACTCCGGACCAGCTCGCGTACGTGATCTTCACCTCCGGGTCCACGGGGCGGCCCAAGGGCGTCGCCGTCGAGCACCGCAGCGTCCTCAACCTCTTCTCGGTCTGGCACGAGCGGATGGGCACCGCACCCGGCGAGGCGGGCTCGGCCTGGTCCAGCATCGGCTTCGACGCCTCCGTCCACGAACTCCTGCTGCCCCTCACCACCGGCGGTGTGCTGCACATCGTCCCCGAGGAACTGCGCGGCGACCCGGAGGAGTTCTTCGCCTGGCTGGGTGCGCACGAGATCGTCCAGGCCTTCCTGCCGCCCGCCTACGTCAGGTGGGCCGACGAGGACCCGGACCGGCGGCTGCGCGGCCTGCGCCTGCGCAAGCTGCTGACCGGGGTCGAGTCGCTGACCGAGGCCGCCCTGCACCGCATGGCCGAACGCCTGCCCGGCCTGCGGGTCTGCTTCGGGTACGGCCCCACCGAGGCGACCCTCTACAGCACCGCCCACTACGAGCCCCGCCCGCTGGACCGCCCGTGCCCCATCGGCCGCCCGCTGCCCGGCACCCGCTGCTACGTCCTGGACGCCCGGATGCAGCCGGTGCCGCCCGGTGTCGTCGGCGAGATCCACCTCGGCGGGGCGGGCCTCGCCCGTGGCTACCTGGGCAGCCCGGACCTCACCGAGGAACGCTTCCTGCCCGACCCGTTCGTGCCCGGCGCCCGCGTCTACCGCACCGGCGACCTGGCCCGGTGGGGCGACGACGGCCTGCTCCACTACGCGGGCCGCGCCGACGACCAGGTGAAGCTGCGCGGCTTCCGCATCGAACCGGGCGAGATAGCGGCGGCGCTGACGCGGCTGCCCGGCGTCCGCGAGGCCGTCGTCCTCGCCGACCAGGACCCGGCGGGCCGGCCCTGGCTGGTGGCCGCCGTCGGCCGGGGCGCCGCCCCGGCCCGCGCCGGCGCCGACTGGCGCACCGCGCTCGCCCGCAGCCTGCCGGACTACATGGTCCCCGCCGTCGTCCTCGACCTGGAGTCCCTGCCGCTGGGCCGCAGCGGCAAACTCGACCGGGCCGCCCTGCTGCGCCTCGTCCACGAGCAGACGAACGACCAGGTCAACACGGCGAGCCCGCGCGACCACGTGGAACACGCCCTGTACCGGATATGGCAGGGCGTGCTGCTCCACCCCTCGATCGGCGTCGGCGACAACTTCTTCGACGTCGGCGGCACCTCGCTGTCCGCCATCAAGATGGCCCACGAGGTCACCGAGGCCTTCGGCCGCCGGCTGCCGGTCGCCGAGGTCATGGTGCGGCCGACGATCGAGTCCCTGGCGGCGCTGCTGCGCGAGGACGGCGCGGACCGCGCGCCGGGCAGCCTGATCGAGTTCCGCCGGGGCACCGGCCCCCGGGTGGTCTGCGTCCACCCGGCCGGCGGCACCGCCTTCTGCTACCTGCCCCTCGCCGCCCACCTGCCCGCGCACACCGGCCTGTACGGCATCCAGTCCCCCGGCGTGAACCCGGGAGAGGAGGTGCTGCCCAGCGTGGAGGCCATGGCCGAGGCCTACCTGCGCCTCCTCGAACCCCTCGGCACGGGTCCGCTCGTCCTGACCGGGCTCTCCTACGGCGGACTCGTCGCCCACGAGATGGGCCGGCTGCTCGGCGCCGCCGGACGGAACGACGTGAGCGTGGTCCTGCTCGACACGCAGGCGACGGACGACACCGAGGCCCGCGCGGCGATCACCGCCGTCGACGCGGCGGAGTTCCGGGACAAGCTCGTGCGGTTCAACGGGATGTACCCCGGCATCGACGACGCCCAGGTCGACCGCTACTTCCGGATCTACAACCACAACCGGCTCACCGCCCGCGCGCACGTCCCGGCCCCCTCCCCGGCCCGGCTGGTCCTCGCCGAGGCAGTGCCGGAGGGCGCCGACACCGCCTTCCACGCCGAGGTCCGCGCTTTCTGGCGGCGGCGTGCGCAGGGCGGGTTCCGGGTCGAGACGATGGCCTGCGACCACTGGGAGATCCTGGAGGGCTCCGAGACCGCCCGGGTCGCCGCGCTGCTCGCCGCCGAACTCGCCCATCACGAGGGGCGGTCCGCACCCGCGGCGCGCTCCGTCGCCGTACCGGCGGGAGACCCGCGATGACCGACCGCACCCCGCCTTCCGGACCGGCCGAGACCCGACCGGCCGAGACCCGAACGGTCGAAACCGAGCCCGCCAGGACCAGGCTCGCTGGGACCGGGTCTGCCGAGACCGAGCCCGCCGGGAACGGACCCGCCGAGACCGGGCTCGCCGAAGCCGTGCTCGCCCAGGCCCGCCGCACGCCCTCCGCCGTGGCCGTCGAGGACGGTGACCGGCTGCTCGACTACGCGGAACTCGACCTGCTCAGCGGCCGGGTCGCCGCGCGGCTGCGGGAACGGGGCGTGGCGGCCGGGCAGTCCGTCGCGGTCTGCCTGCCCCGCTCCTGGCGACTGGTCTGCGTCATGCTCGGCATCCGCCGCGCGGGGGCCACCGTCGTCCCCCTCGACCGGCTCAGCCCGCCCGACCGGCAGCGGCACATCCTCGACGACTCCGGCGCCGTCGCGGTCGTCCACGACGGTACGACCGGGCACGCCCACGGGATCGACACCGCCCTGCTCCTCGCCCCGACCGCACCCCCCACCACGCACGCACCCGCCACCGCCACCGCCACCGCCACCGCCACCGCCACCGCCACCGCCACCGCCACCGCCATCGCTCCGACGACCGTACCCGCCGGGTCCGACACCACGGCCTTCGTCTTCTACACCTCCGGCAGCACCGGCCGCCCCAAGGGCGTCGAGGTCGCCGACGCGGGAGTGCTGCGGCTGGCCCGGCCCGGCTGGCTCGACCCGCGACCCGGCGCCCGCTACGCGTGCATGTCCAACCCGGCCTTCGACGCGCTCAGTTTCGAGGTCTGGGCACCGCTGCTCACCGGCGGCGTCTGCGTCGTACTGGACGACGCCGAGGTGCACAGCCCGCACCGGCTGGCGGCCGTACTGCGCGAACGGCGTGTCGACACCGTGTTCATCACGGTCGCGCTCTTCAACACGGTCGTCGACAGGGTCCCCGGCTGTTTCGCCGCCGCCGACCAGGTCCTCGTCGGCGGTGAACGGCTCGACCCGCGGGCGATCCGCGCCTGGTACGACGCCAACCCGCATGCCCCGACCGTCCTGCACAACGTGTACGGACCGACGGAGGCCACGACGTTCGCCCTGTGCCACCCGATCCCCCGCGACTTCGACGGCGACGCGATCCCGATCGGCACGGCGCTGCCGGGGACCGGGCTGCTGCTGCGCACCCTGGACGGGCGCACCGAGGAGGACGGCGAGGTGGCCGAACTCCTGCTCTCGGGACCCGCGTTGGCGAACGGCTACCGCAACCTGCCGGAGCTGACCGCGCGTTGCTTCGTCCAGTTGACCGACGAGGACGGCACCCCGCGCCGCTGGTACCGGACCGGTGACCTGGTACGCCGGGACGCCGACGGGCGCGTGGTCTACGTCGGACGCGCCGACCGGCAGGTCAAGGTGCGCGGTTTCCGCATCGAACCGGGCGAGGTGGAGCAGCGGATCCTGGCCCTGCCCGCCGTGCGCCGCGCCCACGTCTGCACCCGGCGCGACACGGCCGACCGCCACGAACTGCTGGCCTTCCTCGTCCTCGGCGACGAGCTCTCCTTCGCCGACTACGAACGTCACCTCGGCGCCGCGCTGCCGCCGTACATGCGCCCCCACCACACCCACCTCGTCACGGAGCTCCCGCTGACCGCCAACGGCAAGGTCGACCAGGCCGCGCTGGTGCGCGACGCGGTGACGCCGTGGCGGGGCACCCGTGCGGACGCGGTGGCCGTCAGCGCGGAGCAGCGTCCCGTCCTGGAGATCGCCGAGGAGATCCTCGCCGTCGGCGGCCTGCGCCCCGACGACCGCTGGATCGCGAGCGGCGGCGACTCCCTGAAGGCGCTCCGGTTCCGCTTCGAGATCCTGGAGCGGTACGGCGTCGACATCTCCCAGGACCTGGTCCTGCGGGCCGACTTCGCCGCCCTCGCGGACGCCGTGCACTCCGCCGGGGCGGATCCCCGGCCGCCGGTGCCGCCCGCCCCTGACACCACGGCAGCGCCCGCCACCAGCGAACAGGAGCGGCTCTTCCTCCTGCACCGGCGCGATCCCGGGGACCGTTCCTACGACGTGCCGCTCGCCTTCCGGGTCCGGGGCGCCGTCGACCCGCGGTCGCTGCGCCGCGCGCTGCGCTCGCTGGTGGAGCGGCACGCCGCCCTGCGCACCCGGCTGGTGCCCGCCCCGGACGGCCTGCTCCAGCGGACCGAGGCGCCGTACGACCCCTGGCAGCCGCTGGACGCCCGCGAGGGGGAGCCCTGGCGGGAGATCGCCGACCGCTTCTTCGCCCACCGCTTCGACCTGACCGAGCCCCGTCTGCTGCGGGCCGCCTGGGCGGAGCGGGCCGACGGCGGTCTGCTGTTGCTGCATCTGCACCACGCGGCCGTGGACGGCTGGTCGCTCAACCTGCTCTTCCGCGATCTCTCCGACGCCTACGCGGGCGACGCGGAGCGTCCGGCCCCGGCCGCGGGCCCTCTCGATCTCGCCCGCTGGCAGCGCGACTGGCGCGCGGCGCCCGCCTACGAAGGCCACCGCACCCGTCTGCGCGACCACTACGCCGACGCGCCGGAGCCGTCCCCGGCCCTGCCCGCGCCCCGCTCCGAGTCGCAGGCCGCCCGGCCGCGGGCGCGGCTGCTGCGGACCTCCCTCGACCTGGTGCGCCGTACCGCACTGGACCGGCGCGCCGGGGAACTCGGCCTGACCAGGTTCCAGTTGCTGGTGTCGGCGTTCGCCGCGTGCCTGTACGGCGTGACCGGGCAGGCCCGGCCGCTCGTCGCCGCTCCGGTGGCGAACCGGCCGCGCCCCGAGTTCGCCGAGAGCGTCGGCATGTTCGCGAACACCGTCCTCCTCGACCTGGCCGTGCGGCCCGACGACTCGCTGCGCACCCACCTCGCCGCGCACGCCGACACCGTGCGCCGGGTTCTGGAAGGGCAGGAGGTCCTCCTCGCCGACGTGCTCGCCGACCCGGTGTTCCGGGAGCGCTCCCCGCTCTTCGACTACATGTTCGTGCTGGAGAACACGGAGTCCTCCGCGCTGCGCCTGCCGGGCTGCACGGTCGAGCCCCGGTGGCCCGAGCCCGCGGACGCCAAGTGCGCGCTGACGCTGTCGGTGGTGGAGGACGAGTCGGGGTTCGGCTGCCTGTGGGAGTACCGGGACGACTTCGGCGCCGAACGGGCGGAAGCCGCGGCCCGGTTGTTCCGGCTGGCCCTGGACCGGCTGACCGGCGACGGTGACCTCGCCCTGCGCGAACTCGTCGCCCCGCACCGCACGGCGGGGACGGCCCACGGCACCCCCGTCGCGGCGGACTTCACGACGGTGGCCGAGGGCTTCGCCCGCCAGGTGGCCCGTACCCCGGACGCGCCGGCCGTCACCCTCGGCCACACCACCCTCACGTACGCCGAACTCGACGTCCAGGCGAACGAGTTGGCGTCGCTCCTGAGCGTGCCCGGGGATCCCGCCGCCCCGGCTTCCGTGGCCCTCTACCTGCAGCCGTCCGTCGAGCACGTCGTCGCCCTGCTCGCGGCGGCCCGCCGGAACCTGACCGTCGTCCCCCTCGACCCCGCCTACCCGCCGGCGCTGCTGCGTCACGTGCTGGACCACACGGCCCCGCTGTGCGTGCTGACCGGCGCCCAGGACCTCGACGTCCTGGCCACGATCGCCCCGCCGGACCTGCCCCGGCACGTCGTCACGCTCACCCGCACGCCCACCGCGCCGCACGTGCCGTACCGGCACCTCGGACTCCGGCCGCTCTACACCCTGTTCACGTCGGGCTCCACCGGCACCCCCAAGGGCGTCCAGGTCCCGGACCGCACCCTGTGCAATCTGCTCACCTGGCAGCGGGCGGCAGGAGGGCTCGAACGGCCTGCCGTCACCCAGCAGTTCTCCATGCTCTCCTTCGACGTCTCCTTCCAGGAGATCCTCAGCACGCTCTGCTCCGGCGGCGAGCTGCGTCTGGTGAGACCGGTCTGGCGGCAGGACATGCCCACGCTGCTGCGGCAGTTGGAGACGGGCGGGGCGGAGCGGATCTTCCTGCCGTACGTGGCGTTGCAGCTGCTCGCGGAACACGGCGTGCGGGCGGGGCTGTTCCCGTCCCGGCTGCGGGACGTCGTCACCGCCGGCGAGCAGCTGGTGTGCACGGACGCCATCCGGCGCTGGTTCGCGGGACTGCCGGACGGCGCCCGGCTCTTCAACCACTACGGCCCGACCGAGACCCATGTCGTCAGCGCCCTGTGCCTGGCAGGCGACCCGGCCCGCTGGCCGGCGCGCCCCGCGATCGGGCGCCCGGTGGCGGGGGCCGTGCTGCGGGTCGTCGACGAGGGCGGGCTGCCGGTGCCGCCGGGCGTGACGGGCGACCTCCTCATCGGCGGTCCCATGGCGGGCCGCTGCTACCTGGGCGCCCCCGCCACGCACGGGGACCGGTTCGTCGACGACCCCGAGCTGGGCACCCTCTACCGGACCGGGGACCGCGCCCGCTTCGACGAGCACGGCCTGCTGCACTACGCGGGGCGCGACGACGGCCAGGTCAAACTGGGCGGTCACCGCCTGGAACTGGGCCAGGTGGAGGCCGCGCTGCTCGGGTCTCCCGGAGTGGTCAACGCGGTCGCGGGCGTGCTGGACGGCCGACTGGTCGCCGTCCTCCAGTGCCGGGGCGAGGACCCCGACCCGGCGGACCTGACCCGACGGCTGGCAAGCCTGCTGCCCGCCTACGTCCGGGTCACCGCCTTCCGGCGGGTGACGGAGCTGCCGCGCACACCCAGCGGCAAACTGGACCGCCGGGCGGCGCTCGCCGCGCCAGGACACGAACTGCGGGCGATGCACGAACCGCGGCCGGGCGACCGGGCGGACATCGGCCTGTCACCGAGGCTGTCGGCGGGCCTGTCACCGGACGACCGGGCGGACACCGGACCGTCGCCGCTCGTACTGCGGCTGGCCGACCTGTTCCGGGCGGCGACCGGGCGGACCGTGGACGTGGACGAGCGGTTCTTCGACGCCGGGGCCACCAGCCTGGACCTGATGCGTTTCCAGCTCAGATGCGCGGGCGAGGGCGATCTCCCCTTCTCCGTACCCGACCTGTTCGAGCACGTCACCCTGCGCGCACTGGCCCGGCTGGTGACGAACGACGGCACCGCGCGCGAGACACCGGCCGGGCGTCCGGAGGCGTCCGGCGCCTCCCGCCCCGGTCCGGCCCGGCGGGCGGACGAGCCGGTCGCCGTCGTCGGCATGGCCGTACGGCTGCCGGGCGCGCCCGACCTGGCCGCGTTCTGGGACCTGGTCGTCTCCGGCCGACGCGGTATCGAGCACTTCGCCACGGCCGACGGCACCCGCGTCGGCGCCCGCTCCCAGGCGGCGGGACTGCTGGCGTTCGACGCGGGCCGGTTCACGGTCAGCCCGCACGAGGCCCGGCTGATGGACCCCCAGCAGCGCCACCTGCTGATGAACTGCGCCGAGGCCCTCGCCCACGCCGGCATCGGCGACCCGGCGCGGCTGCGGGTCGGTCTGGTCGCCTCCTGCGGCGAGAACACCTACTTCCAGCGCATGCTCCGGGACGGCGACCCGGACCTGCTGCCCGACTCCTTCCGGCTCGCCCTGCACCACGAGAAGGACTTCCTCGCCACCAAGGCCGCCTACCATCTCGGGCTCACCGGACCGGCGTTCACGCTCCAGTCCGCCTGCTCCAGCTCGCTCGCCGGGGTGCACGTCGCGGCCGGGATGCTGCGGCAGGGCGACGCCGACGTGATGCTCGTCGGCGGGGTCCTCGTCGACACGGAGCTGACCGACGGCTACACCTACCGGCCGCAGCACATCTTCTCGCCCGACGGGCACTGCCGGCCGTTCAGCGCGGACGCCGAGGGCACCGTGGGGGCCAGCGGCAGCGGTGTGGTCGTCCTCAAGCCGCTGGCGGCGGCCCGCCGGGACGGCGACACGGTGTACGCGGTCGTCACCGGCTCGGGGCTGAACAACGACGGCTCCGGCAAGCTCGGTTACAGCGCCCCGTCGCTGCCCGGGCAGCGGGCAGCGATCCGCGCGGCGCTGGACCGCAGTGGCCGCCGTGGTGGCCATGTGGGGTATGTCGAGGCGCACGGCACCGGTACCCGGCTCGGCGACCCGGTGGAGGCGGCCGCGTTGCGGCAGGCGTACGGGCTGGCGGAGGACGCGCGGGTGGCGCTGTCGTCCGTGAAGAGCCAGATCGGGCACCTGGGCGCGGCGGCGGGCGTCGTCGGCCTGGTGCGGGCGGTGCTCGCCGTGCACCACGGGGTCGTGCCGCCGACGGCGGACTTCGACCGGCTCAACCCGGAGATCGCCGACGGTCCGTTCCGGATCCCGGTCGCCGCCGAGCCCTGGCCGGCCGGCCCGCTCAGGGTGGCCGGGGTGAGCAGTTTCGGCATCGGCGGCACCAACGCCCATGTGCTGCTGGAGCAGCCGGAGCCGGTCGCGATCCCGGTGCCGGATCCGGCGGAACCGCTCCCGTGCCTGGTGCTGTCCGGCGCCTCCGAGGCCGCGGTCCGCGCGGACGGGCGCCGTATCGCCGACTACCTCACGGCCGCTCCCGACGCCTACCCCCAGGTGCTGCGCCACCTCCAGGCAGGACGCCCCGTCCTCGCCCACCGCGCGGCGGCCGTCTGCCCCGACGCAACTTCGGCGATCGCCTGGCTGCGGGCGCTGCCGACCGTCACCGCGCCCCCGGCGCAGGACGCCCCCGCGGTCGGGGACGTCGACCCGCACGCTCTCGCCGAGGCGTGGACGGCCGGCCGCGCCGTCGTACGGCCGTCGGGCCCGGCGCCCGCGCCCTGGGACTTTCCGCCGCCCGCGTTCGACACGGCCGAGTACGACTTTCCCCGCGCTCCCGAAGAGCCGTCGGGTACGTCCCGGCTGCCGGCCGCCGAGTGGCTGCACCAGCCCCTGTGGACCCGCTCGCGGCGGGCCCGCACCGGCGCACCGGTGTCCCCTCGTACCGCCGTGGTGGTGATCGGTCCCGGGCAGGACGGCGAGAGCTGGCGGTTCCTGGAGCGTCACTACGCCCGGGTCGTGACCGTGCGCGCCGGACAGGGTCTGACCCGGCTCGGGGACGACCGTTACGAGGCCGACGTCGCCGACGCCGGGCAGCTCGCCGCCCTGCTGGACCGCCTGACCGGCGCGGACGGCCCGGCCGTCGACTGGCTGCACGCGCTTCCGCTCGCTCTCGACGGCAGCCCGACCGTGTCCGCCCTGGAGACGGCCGAGTGGGCCTGCCTCGACACGGTCGCCGCCCTCGCCCTGGCCCTCGCCGCCCGCCCGGAGGCGGAACGACCCCGGGCCTGGCTGCTGTCCCAGCGGGCGCAACCGGTGACGGGGACCGTGCACACCCCCGAGGCCGGTCTGCTCGCGGCGGCCCTGGAGGTCCCCCGGCAGGAACTCGGCGTCACCCTGCGCTGGACCGACCTGCCCGGCCCGCACCCGGCCGGCTGGGCCGCCCAACTGCCCGACCTGCTCCTCGACGACTCGGTCCCCGACACCGACACCGACAGCGGCACCGGCACCGGCACCGGCACCGGCACCGACCGGGCGACGGCCCTGCGGGACGGCTTCTGGTGGCGCCGCACCACCGTGCCGGTACCCGTCGGCGAGGCGGCCCGGCCCGCCGCCGCGCCGGGTACCCATCTGATCCTCGGCGGCACGGGCGGCATCGGCACCACCCTGGCCGCGAGCCTCCTCCGACACCCCGGGAACCGCGTCGTCCTGGTCGCGCGCGGCGCCGAAGTACCCGCCGTGCTGAGGCCGTTCGGCGAGCGGGTCACCCTGGTCACGGCCGACCTGGCGGCCGAGGACCCCGTGGTCGTCGCGGACCGGCTGGCCCCGCTGCTCGACGGTCTGGCCGGCATCGTGCACGCCGCAGGTGCCGCGGCGGGCGGCCTGCTGGCCCGCCGCGAGCCGGCCGCGGCCCGCGGCGTCACGGCCGCCAAGCTGCGCGGCGCCCTGCTGGTCGAGCTGCTCGCCGACGAGCACGCCCCCGACTACGTTCTGTACTGCTCCTCGATGGCGGCCCGGTTCGGCGGTGTCGGCCAGTTCGACTACGCCGCCGCCAACGCCTGCCTGGACGCCTACGCCCACCGCAGCGCGCCCGGCGGCGACGCCACGGCACGCACGAGCGTCGGCTGGGACGCGTGGCGGGGCGTCGGCATGGCCGAGCGGCACGCCCCCCGGGCGGACACCCGGCACCGGGACCACCTGACCGTGGCGCTCACCCCCGAGGAGGGAACCGCCGTCTTCGAGCGCGCGCTCCGTCTCCAACTCCCGCATCTCGTCGTCGGCACCACGGACCTGACGGCCGCCCGGGACTTCTACGAACCCGTCACCCCCGCCCGCCCCACGGCTCCCGTGCGGAGCGACGCGACCGCGGAGATCACCGAGATCCTCCTGGACCTGCTCGGCGTGGACACCGTCGACCCGCAGGCCGCCCTCTACGACCTGGGCGCCGACTCGCTGACCCTGCTGGAGCTCCTCGACGAGATCAAACGCCGGCACGGCACCGACATCGAGCTGTCCCGGCTCAGCCACCGGGTGAGCCTCGCGGAGATCCTCGGCCACCTCGGCGGCGATCTCCGCGCTCAGGGCACGGTGGACGTCGAGGTGTGGCAGCGCGGCCCGGGGCCGGAGGTGCTGTGCCTGGTGCATCCGGTGGGCGGGGACATCCAGGCCTACCGGCCCCTGGTCTCCGCCCTGCCCGCCGACCTCACCGTCTGCCTGATCGCCGACCCCGGACTGCGCGCCGCCGACGCCGAACTGCCCGACGCGCTCTCCATCGACGAACGCGCCGCACGGTATCTGGCCTCCGTGCGGCGGGAGTTCCCGGAACCGGGGCGGCAACTGACGCTCACCGGCTGGTCGTTCGGGGCGTGGACCGCGCTGTCGATGGCCGCGCTCGCCGAGGCCCAGGACCGGCCGGTGACCGCCCTCCACCTCCTCGACCCGCCGCCGCCCGGAGCCGGACAGCGCCTCGCCGGCTACGACGAGGAACAGATACAGGCCGTCTTCGCCCGCGAGTTGAGCGGAAACGGCACGGCACGGCCCGCGGACCGGGCCCACGGCACCGCCGAACGAGCCGACGACACCGCAGAACCCGGAACGGGCACCGCGGCCCCCCTCGCGGAGTCCGGCCGCCGCTACGCCGAGCGGCTCGGGCGCTGCTGCCGGGCCAACCTGGCGGCCATGGCGGGACACCGGCTGCCGCGGCTGCACCGGACGCCCGCCGCGGTGTGGCTGGCGGCCAGCCCCGTGGCCGAGGCCGTGCTCGCGCCCGAACCGACAGCCCCCGGCGCCTGGGACCCGCACCTGCCCGCGCCGTACCGGCTGCACCACGTCGACGCCGACCACTACCAGATCGTCGCCGAACCCCACGTCCGGGAGATCGCCGCCGCCCTCGCCGTGACCGGGTCGCCGTCCGGCGCCCGGCCGCAGCCCGCCGGACGGACCTGAGGAGACCAGCCGTGCAGCATCCGTACACCCGCCTGCCCACGCGGTCGTTCTGGCGCACCGCGGTCGCCGAGCGCGACCCCGCGGACATCGACGACTTGTGGACGCCGAAGTTCGCGATCGGCCAGGACGACGCCGTCGTCACCGCGGGCTCCTGCTTCGCCGCGCACATCGGCCGGGCCCTGCTGGCGGAGGGCATGCACTGGTACGACGCCGAACTCCCGCCGCCGGGGCTGACGGCCGCCGAACAGGCGGCGCGCGGCTACCGCCGCTTCTCCTTCCGCACCGGCAACGTCTACACGGCCGCCGCGCTGCGCCAGTGGGTCGCCTGGGCGCTGGAGGAGGAGAAGCCGCCGACGGAGGTGTGGGAGGAGGACGGGGTCTTCCACGACCCGTACCGGCCGGCCGTGGAACGGGACGGCCACCGCTCGGCGGACGACGTGCTGCGCGCCCGCGCGGTCACGCTGGACGCGATCCGCACCGCGCTCACCCGGGCCGACGTACTGGTGTTCACCCTCGGCCTGACCGAGGCCTGGCACGACGTCCGTACCGGCACCGTGCTGCCGGTGTGCCCGGGTACCGTGCGCGGCCGTTACGACCCCGGCAGGCACGTCCTGCACCAGCACACGGTGGACAGGGTGCACCGGGACCTCACGGACGTGCTCGCGATGGCGCGCGGCGTCAACTCCCGGCTGCGCACGGTCCTCACGGTGTCGCCGGTGCCGCTGACGGCGACCGCCACCGGCCGTCACGCCCTGGTCGCCACCACCCACTCCAAGTCGGTGCTGCGCGCGGCGGCCGGTCAGCTCGCCGACGCGTCGGACGACGTCGACTACTTCCCGTCGTACGAGATCGTCACGGGTTTCCCGTACCGGGCGGCGTCGTACGGGCCGAACCTGCGGACGGTCACCCCCGACGGGGTGGCGTTCGTGATGCGGCACTTCTTCCGGGCCCTGCGGCCGGAGGCGGACACGGCACCGCCCGTGCCCGCGCGGACCACCCCCGTCGCCGGCGGAGAGGACCACTGGTGTGACGATGCCGTACTCGACTACTACGCTCCCCGGTCCCGCGCGGTTCCTCCTGCTCGGTGACTCCCACGCCGGCTGTGTGGGGAAGGCCGCGCGGCAGGCGGGGCTGCCCTTCGTGGGCGGCCCGGTCGGCTCGGGGCGGGACTTCCTCGGGCCGTTCCTCGACGACGAGGGCGACGGTGGCCCGGTCTTCCGGGACGCGGCGGCGCGGCGGCTGGTCCAGGGGTTCCTGGCGGAGCTCGGCGTGACCGGGTTCGCGGGGCTCGGGGTGCCGCTCGTGTGCACGTTCGGGCTGAGCGCCCACTCGGTGGCCACCCGGCAGAACTGGGACGTCCACCGCGACCGGCACGGCGCCGTGCCCGAACGGTTCCTGCGCAGCGGCCTGTTCGCCGACCTGGTCCGGGCGAGTGTCCGCGGCGCGCTCGCCTTCTACGAGCGGACGGCCGACCTCGGACTGCGGGTGCTGGCCCCGCTGCCGCCGCAACGCGTCCCCGGCTTGTCCGACCCGTCCGTCTTCTTCGCCGCCCAGGACGTCGTCGGCGCCGAACTCGCCGCGCGCGGCGTGGAGATCGTCGACCTGCGCGAGCGTGTCACCGACGGCTCCGGACGGCAGCGGTCCGTCTTCTGCGAGCCCGACGACACGATCCACGGCAACCTCGCCTTCGGCCGCCTGGTGGTCGCCGAACTCCTCGACCGCGCCCTGTGACCCCGCCAACCCCGATTCCCAGGAGGTCCCTCATGGAGGACTACGCACTGGCCGCCGTCGAACGGCTCACCACCCGCCCGGTCGAGCCGTACGACACCTTCGCACTCGCCCCGATCACCCCGGTGCTGGGCGCCGAGGTCACCGGCCTCGACCTCTCCCGTGAGCTGACACCGCAGCAGGAGAAGGAGCTCAGGCACGCGTTCCACACCCACCACGTGCTGGTCTTCCGCGACCAGGACCTCACCCCCGAGGAACACAAGCGGTTCGCGGGCGTCTTCGGCGAGCTGCACCCCGTCGCCCTCGCCGCCGAGGGGTCGGACCCGCACATCCTGGAGATCAAGGCGGACAAGGACTCCAAGGCCGTCGCCGGCAACGGCTGGCACTCCGACGGCACCGCCGACGCCGAGCCCTCCCTCGGGTCGATGCTGTACATCACCACGATCCCGGAGGGCGGCAGCGGCGGCGACACCCTGTTCGCCAACATGCACCTCGCCTACGACCTGCTCTCCCCCGCCCTGCGCGGCTTCCTGGACGGTCTGACCGCCCTCCACGACGGCGCCAAGCCCTGGACGGACGCCGGGCTGACCCCGCCGCCCGAGTACGACGTGCCGCGCACCGAACAGCCGGTCGTCGCCCGCCATCCGGAGAACGGCCGCAAACTGCTGTTCGTCAACGCCCCCTACACCTCGCACATCACCCAGCTGTCGCGCGCCGAGAGCGACGCCCTGCTGGGGATGCTGTACGGGCACATCGCCCGTACCCCGCTGCTGCACTGCCGGGTCCGCTGGCAGGAGCGCACGCTGGTGTTCTGGGACAACCGCAGTGTGCAGCACCACGCGGTGTGGGACTACTTCCCGCACACCAGGGAGGGCCGCCGGGTGGCGATCGACGGCACGTCCCTGACCGCCTGAGCCGCCGCCGCAGGGAGGGTGCACATGGGCACGACCACGGCCGCCCCGGCGGCTTTCCTCGCCGCGCTGCGGACCGGGGCCGCCGAGCCGCCCGCGGCAGGCGCGCCGGCCTGGCTGTGGCAGCTCGCCACCGCCCTGCACGGCGAACTGCCGCCGCCCGCCGCGGACGTCTGGGCGACGCGTCTGCACGCCCTGCTCGGCACGGCGCGGCTTCCGGCCGGGCTGCGGGCCGTGCACGTCTGGCAGGCGGACACCGTGCTGCCGCTGCTCGCGGGCACCGCGGACACGGCCGCGCCGACGGCCCTGCACCGCGCGGCGGCCCGGGGCGCGGCGGCCGACCGGACCGCCTGGCGGTCCGCTCTCGGCCCGTTCCTGCTGCGGCTGCACGACGCCGCCTACGACCGGGCCGCCGTCTACGCGGAGGGCCACACGGGCGCCCGCGACCACGCCCTGGCCAACGGGTACTCCGTGCCCGAGGCCGACACCTACGGCCACGCATACGCCCGGCTCGCCACCGAGGCGAACGCCCGCGCCTGTGCCGAGGCCCACGCTCGGGCCCTCGGCACGGCGCTCGCGGCGGCCTACGCGGCCGACGACGCCCGGGCCTACGCCGGGACGTTCCCCGAGGCGCAGCTGCGGGCCGTGCTGCGTGCCACGGTGGCGGCGGGCGGCACGACCGGGGCGGAGCACCTGGCCGACGGCCTCCTCACGGCGCTCACGGCCGCCCGGCGCTGAGAGCGGAGCTCAGGTCAGCGGGCCCAGCAGGCGGACGGCGTCGGCGGCCACCACGCCGTCGGCGTCGTTGGTCAGCTCGACGGTCGTGCCGAGTCCGGCCCCGAGCCGGAACTCGCCGAGCGACACCCAGGTACCGCCGCGCGGATCGGTGGTGCCCGCGGCCCGCTGGTCGATCCGTACGGTCGTGGTGGTGCCGTCCGCGTCGAGGACGCTGTAGGGGGCGTTGCTCGCCCGGGCGGCGGCCGGGGGGTAGGACACCTGGATCTCGTAGCGGCCGTCCTGGGGCACGGCAGGCTGCCAGCGCACCTTGCGCTCGCCCGAACCGGCGGGCGCCGTGCGGTAGTTGCCCGACCAGTAGCCGGGGTCGGCCGTCGCCGTCGGCCAGCTGCCGCTGACGACGGCGAAGCCCAGCCGGTCGTTGTCCACGACCACCTCGGCGCGGACGTCGGCGGAGCCCGGCGCGTCGATCAGGCTGAGCGAGTCGAGGCCGAGCCGGGTGCCGCCGCCCCGGCCCGGTGCGGTCACCGCGCAGCGCAGGGTGTGCCGTCCGGCGCGCAGCCGGGTGGACCCGAGGCGGGCGAGGTCGAAGCCGTCGGCCGTCTGCGCGGTGGTGTCGGTCGCGTGGGCGGGCAGCCGGGTGCCGTCGACCGTGACCGTGGCGAGCGCGCCGTCCGCCGAGCGGTAGTGGCGCAGAAGCAGTTCGTAGTCGGCGGTGTGCGGCACTCTGAAGGTGAACTCCACTGCGTCGCCGACCTGTTCGGGAGTGAGGACCAGCCGCTCGCCGCGGCGCGCGAGCGGATCCGTGACGGTCTGCACGGAGCCGCCGGTGACCTCGCGGTCCGCTTCGGCCAGCCCGATGACCGTCTCCCGGTAGTGGGGGCCGCCGTGCAGGCTGTCGCGGCCCCGGGTCAGCCAGTCGAGCGAGAAACAGCAGACGGCCACCCGCTGCGGAACGCTCGCCATGTCGCCGTCGCAGCCGTACAGCAGCACGATGGTGCCGTCGGACAGCCGGGCGAGATCCGAGTAGAAGGAGCGGTGCTCGTTGACGACCCGCTGGTAGCGGTAGGAGAAGCCCTCGTCGTAGCTGACCGCGACCGTCATGTTGTACCGGACGGGCGAGTCGGGGCGGCTGAACAGCACGCGCCCGGGCTGCCGGCTGCCCGGGCCGCCGGTGTAGCGCAGCAGACTGGCGTCCACCGCGTTGAACGAGCCGGTGCCGCCGTCGAGCGCCGGCTGCGACCAGGTCGTGCCGTCGTCGGTGCTGACGGAGACGATGCGCTGGTTCTCGCCGCCGGAAGCGAAGCGGCCGTTGACGAGCACGGTGCCGTCGTCGCGCTGCACCGTCCGCGCCTCGTTGATGGGGTAGGCGACCTGTACCGGCACCTCGCCGGTCGCCTGCCAGGTGGCGCCGTGGTCGTCGCTGTAGAGCGGCGCGACGCCGTAGTACCGCTGGGCCACCGTGTTGCCGACGATCACCCTGCGGTGCAGGCAGTTGAGCAGCAGGCGTCCTGAGCGCAGCTGGATGCCGTGGCCCGGACCGGGGCCGTGCAGCGCCCAGTTGTAGGGGAAGCCGTCGAAGAGGCCCGCCAGGCTCCGTGGTTCGGCCCACGTCTGCCCGCTGTCCCGGCTGGAGATGACGTACAGCTCGCCGGAGTCGCCCGAGCAGGAGGTGTTCTGCGGGAGCCGGAGCGAGAGCATGTAGAAGAGGAAGACCTCCCGGGTCCGGCGGTCCACGACCAGCGCCGGGTTGCCCCAGGACTCGCCGTCGACGGAGGCGACCAGGGTGCGGCTCGCCTCCCAGGTCCGGCCGCCGTCGGTGCTGCGGCGCAGCAGCAGGTCACGCGGGCCCGCGTCGCACACCTCGTGGCGGCCCTCGGTCACGGCCAGGATCGTGTCGTCGGGCAGCACGGCGAGGGCGTGCACGTGGTAGCTCACCAGCGGGCCCTCGACGGAGTCCCAGAGGGTCTGCTCCTCGAAGAAGGCACCGTGCCGGTCCGGTGCGGACGACCGGTCGGCGGCCTGTGCCGTGCTTGCGAGGGCCACGGGTCCCCACGCGGCGGTCGCCGTGGCGCCGACGACGCCGAGGGCGAAGGATCTGCGGTTCATGGCGGTGCGGTTCGGTCTGTCGTCGGACATGGGGCCACCCCTTTCGGGCGGGACGGAGGGAGTGCAGAGGGGAGGGGGCACCGGCGCGGACGCGGGATCAGGCGTGTATGAGCTGCGCGTCGAACGGGTCGAGCAGGTCGAGCAGCGCCTTGCGCTCTCCGTCGGAGCACGGCGTGAAGGGCGCCGCGGCGTACGGCGGGCACAGTCCGCGCGCGGCCAGCACGGCCTTCACCGCCGGGACTCCGGGGCGCACGGTGTGCAACGCCAGTACCTGGTCGAGCAGTTGCTGTGCGCGCCGCGCGTCCTCGGCGCGGCCCTCGTGGTGGGCCCGGCACAGCTCGACGGTCACCGCGGGCGCCAGATTGGCCACCCCGAGGACGACCCCGTCGGCCCCGAGCCGCAGCGCGTCGAGTGCCTGCCGCTCCGCGCCCTGGCTGACGCCGAAACCGTCGCGCCGCCGGGCCGCCGCGAGGGCGTGGCCGAACAGCGCGGGGTCGCCCGAGCTGTCCTTGATGCCCACCAGGTGCGGAAGGGCGGTCAGTTCGTCGAGCAGGGCGGGGGTCAGCGGGTTGCCGTAGCGGGGGGCGTGGTAGGCGACGACGGGAACGCCGAGGCCGGCGAAGGCGGCGTAGTGGGCGACGATCTCGTCGTGCCGGTGATGGAAGTAGATCGGCGGGCTGAGCACCAGCGCGTCCGGCACGGCGGGGCGGACGGCCGCCGCCCGCGCCAGCGCCTCGGCGGTGCCGGGGGCCGTGACGTTCACCAAGACCGGTCCGCCGTCGGTGAGTTCACGCCAGCGTCCGGCCACCCCGACGGCGAACTCGCCCAGTTCCGCCGTGGGCAGCAGCGGTCCCTCGCCGTTGCTGCCGAAGAGCATGAGGCCGCGGGTGCCTGCGGCGGCGAGCGCGCGGAGCAGGGCGTCGGCGGCCGGGGCCGAGGGGTGTCCGGGGCGGTCCATCGGGGTGACCAGAGGGACGATGGCGCCTGCCAGCAGGGCACGTCCGTCGACGTGTCGTTGTTCGGCTGCGGCGCCGTCGTGGCTGGTCGCGCCCTGCGGCGGAGCCACACATTGATGCAGCCCCGCGCCCCTTTGGGGCGCGCCGATGTCCTGACCGCCCATCAGTACCCCTTGACCTCGGGCCAGGCCAGTTCGACGCCGGCGCGGGTGAGTTCGTCCTGGAAGCGGCGCAACTCCTCGCCGTCCTCGTGCACCTGCTCGACGTCCAGACGATGGTCGAGGCAGTACGCCGCGAGTGATCCGGCCGCCTCGCCGATGTTCCACTCGACGGGGTGCAGCCGGTAGCAGCCGTTGGTGATGTGGGTGGTGCCGATGTTCTTGCACACCGGCAGCAGGTTCCGCACCCGTACCGGGAGCAGAGCGCCCAGCGGGATCTGGAAGGGGCTGCTGGCGACGTCGATGTAGGTGTCGCCGCCGGTGGAGGGGTGCAGGTCGATCCGGTACATCCCGATGCCGACGGAGTCCTGGTAGCGCACCGCGCCCTGCTCGCCGCGGACGGCGAGGGACAGGTCCTGTTCGACGATCCGGCGCCGGGCGACGATCCGGCGCGACTCCCGGATGTACGGGGCCTTGGCCAGCCCGTCGGCCGTGCCCAGGACGTCGCCGCGGAGCCGCAGGCCGGGCCAGCCGGTGCCGCCGTCCGGGCGGGGGGCCTCGGTCTGCAGCCAGTAGAGCATGCTCAGGCTCAGCTCGCGGGCCCCTGCCAGGTGCCGGTCCCGCTCCTTGTCGTCCACCCCGACGAGCGGGCCGGGCAGGTAGTCGATCATGGGCCAGTTGACGATGGTCACGTCGCTCGCGGCGAACCCCGGCCGGTACAGCTTCCGGGAGAACACCCGGCGGAACTCCCACAGTTCCTTGTCGCCCGCGTCCTTGCTCTGGTCGGCGACGACCGGCCCCGAGTCGGCGTTCGGGGTGAAGCCGCGCGGTACTGTCTCCAGCGTCCTCGGGTCGGGCGCGCTCAGGCTCAGCAGCCGGTTCGGCCACTGCGGGGGGTGGTAGGCGGCCCAGCGGTCGTAACCGGCCGGACGGTCGATGGTGTGGTCCGCTCCGGCCACGTGGTCGACGGCGAACACCCAGGAGAAGGCCTGCATGTTGGCCGGCTGCGCCGCGTCGGGTGCGCTCGGCTCCCCGGTGTCCCGGCGGGACTCGAAGCCGGTCACGTGCTCGGTGCCGGTCAGCGGCAGCAGGTCGCCGAGTTCCGTGGCGTCCAGGACGTACGGCGCGGACACCTCGACCCGGGTGCCGTCGGGGCCTTCGACGACCACGGACCGTACCCGGTCGCCGTCGACGGAGGCGGCCACCGGCCGGTGCCGGTACAGGATCCGCAGCCGCCCTGCGGCCACGTACGGCGCGACCATGGCGTCCAGGACGGCGGCGCCGACCCGCGGTTCGTGGCACAGCGGGCTCACCCGGCCCTCGCCCGGGTTGAGATACCGGCGCCGCCTGGCCTCCTCGGTGAGCGGGTACCAGGTCCGGTAGTGGTCGCGGACCGCCTCGCGCAGCGCGCGGTAGGTGCGGGTGGCGCCGAACTGCTCGATCCAGGCGTGCTCGTCGGGCGGTACGCCCTGGCTGGTGAGCTGGCCGCCGATCCAGTCGGTCTCCTCGGTGAGCAGGACCGTCCGGCCCCGGTCGAGGGCGGCCAGTGCGGCGGCCACCCCGCCGAGTCCCCCGCCGACGACGAGAATGTCCGTGGCCGCCGACGTCGGCGCGCTCATAGACCGCTCCCTTCCTGTACGTCACCCGCGCCGTCCGGACCGAACGTGAAGCTCCGGGGTGCGCCCCGGACGTCCACCGGCACGGGCGGGCCGCCGTCCGGCGGGGTGACGAGCAGGTCGCCGACGCCTTCGGCGGTCCCGGTGACACGGTCGCGGGTCCGCCGGTAGCGGCGTACGACGACGCCGGGCGCCACGTCGAGCAGGACGCCTCCGTCGAGGCGGACGGTGAGCCGGCCGGCCGCCCGGACGTCGAGGCGGCCGTCGCCCAGCGGCAGGTTGCGCAGTTCGGCCGGCTCGCCCGGGTGGGCGAACCGCCAGCCGTCCGGGCGTGCGTCGGCCAGTTCGCCGAAGGCCAGATACGCCAGCAGCCCGCCCCAGGCCATCAGCCCGTCCGATCGTTTCCGAAAGCCCGTCAAGTTCTCGCCGTCGACGGCCGGATAGTTCTCCCGGACGTGGCCGTGCTCGTGCCACTCGTGGAGGAACAGCCGCAGCAGGTCCCCCACCACGGGCCTGCTCAGGTCGGTCAGCCCGTACCGCCGCAGCCCGCGTACGGCGAGATACGCCATCGGCGCCCAGATCCGGCCGCGCCAGTAGGTCGCGGCGAAACCGGGATCGTTGCGGGCCACGCTGGGCAAGGGCCGTACGCCGCCCAGCACTTCGGGCCGCAGCAGGTCGGCGGCCACCGTCGCCGCCCGGCCGGGGTCGGGCAGTCCGCCCAGCAGCGCGTACAGCATCGTCGGCGAGACGTGCGGGTCGTGGGTGCCGGCCGAGGTGAGGTTGCGGTAGCCGCCGCGCTCGTCGTCCCAGAGCAGCCGGTCGGCGACCTCCCTGGCCGCGGCGGCCTCGGCGTGCAACCGGTCGGCCGTGGTGCGCTCCCCGAGCAGGCCCGCGATGTCCGCCAGCGCCTCGGCGTCCGCGATGTGCAGGGCGTTCAGGCCGACGTCGGCGAGGTCCATGGTGCGGGTCGCAGGGTCGTACCGGGCCTCGTCGTACATCGGCGAGTCGTCCAGGCCCGATTCGCGTCTGGCCCGGTCCAGGGTCGCCGACGCGGAGTCGCCCGCGACCGGGTCGGAGCCCCAGGCGAGCAGTCCGTGCGGTCCGCGGCGGGCCCGGGGCCACCAGTCGTGCCAGGCCAGCAGCGCCGGGAAGGTGGTGCCGAGCAGCGCCGTGTCGCGGGTCTCCGGCGAGAGACCGCCCGCCAGATAGGCCTGGTACACCGTCAGCGCGCCGACCGGCGGCTGCGAGCGGTCGTCGGTGCGGCCCCTGTCGTCCGAGACCCGGTTCGGGATCATGCCGGTCCCGTCCGCGTACGGGAGGATCTGCTGGAAGATGCCGCGCGCGTAGTCCCGGTCGACGGCCGAGGCGGTGAGTCCGGTGAAGAACGTGTCCCAGGCGTGCAGCGCCCAGGTGCCGTAGAAGCCCTTCCGTTCGGCGCACACGAAGTCCCGTGAGGTGGGCGTCAGGACGCGGCCGATGGCAGGGGCGTAGACGGTGTTCCAGGTCACGGCCCGGGTCAGGGCGTCGGCGGCGTCGCCCAGCCAGCCGGTGGAACGCAGCGAGGTGCGTTCCGCCGTGCGGGCCGCACTGTGTCGTCTTTCGTCTGCCGCGGCGTTGTGGCCGGTCGCGCCCCGCGGCGAAGCCGCACAGTGATGCAGCCCCGCGCCCCTTCGGGGCGCTGACGCGGCCGGCGCGATCCGCAGATCCACGTCGGCTTCGGTGTCGAACGCCAGCACCAGCGCAGTCGCCGGGCCCTCGATTCTGCGGCCCGGTGCCGAAGTGGCGACCGTCCAGCGGATGCCGCCCACCCGGACGGTGGCGGCCAGGTCGGTCTGCTGCTCGATGTCGTCCAGGCCCTCCACCGACAGCACGATCACCCCCGTGCTCTCGGCCAGGGCATCCAGCACGTCCCCGGGGCCGCCCGCGAACTCCAGCCGCAACCGGTGGCCGGCCGCCCGTACCGTCACCTCGGCGTAGCTGCCGTCCACGGTGTGCGGGCCGAGCCGTTCGAGTCCGTCGCGCCAGGTGAACCCGTCCAGTACCGGGCCTTCGGGGCCGAGGACGCCGAACCGTACCCGGGGCCCGTCCGGCAGTCTGTTCATGCCGGTGTGCGTTCGGACGTCCCACGTGTTCCAGCCGGTCGGTACCGGAGTCACGGCACGCCGCCCCTCGTTCATACGACCGCCTCGCCGTCGGCGGCGCCGTCGCCCGGCACCGAGTCGTCCAGGTCCAGGGCCGCGTCCAGCAGCGCCTGCGTGTATGCGTGCCGCGGCGCGGTCAGCACCTCGCCGGTCAGTCCCTCCTCCACGATCACCCCCCGGCGCATCACCGCCACCCGGTCGGCGATCTGGTGCACCACGCCCAGGTCGTGCGAGATGAACAGCATCGCGAGCCGGTGCCGGGCGCGCAGGTCGGCCAGCAGCCGCAGGATCTGGGCCTGGACGGAGACGTCGAGCGCCGACACCGCCTCGTCGCACACCAGCAGCCGGGGCCGTACCGCCAGCGCCCTGGCGATGCTGACCCGCTGGCACTGGCCGCCCGACAGGTCCCCGGCGCGCCGCGCCGCCACCTCGGGGTCGAGCCCCATGTCGGCGAGGAGCCGGTGCAGCGCCTCGGTGCGGTCGCCCTCGGGTGCGGTGACCGGGTGGGTGCGCCAGACCTCGCCGATGACGGCGGCGACCGTCATCCGCGGGTTCAGCGAGGACCGCGGGTCCTGGAACACCATCTGCACCGCCCGTTGCAGTTCGGGCGGCCGGTGTCCCGCGCGGCCGAGCGGGCGTCCCCCGAAGGTGACGGTCCCGGCGCCGGGCCGCAGCAGTCCGGCCACGCACCGGGCGACGGTCGTCTTGCCGGAGCCCGACTCGCCGACCAGACCGAGCGTCTCCTCGGGCGCCACCGACAGGCTCACTCCGTCCACGGCGACCTGGCCGCTCCGCCGTCCTCCGTAACGGACCCGCAGGTCACGCACGTCGAGGAGGGCGCTGTCGCTCGTGCTCACGACCGCGGCACCTCCTCGGCGAAGTGGCAGGCGCTCCAGCGGCCCTGCACCACCTCCCGCACCTGCGGCCGCTCGGCGCGGCAGCGGGCGCGGGCCAGCGGGCAGCGGGGGTGGAAGGCGCAGCCGGCCGGCCGGTTCGCGGGGGTCGCCGGGGCCCCGGGCAGCGGGTCGGCCAGGGCGGTACGGGTGCGGACGGCGGGCACGCTGCGCACCAGGGCGGCGGTGTACGGATGGGCGGGCCGCCGCAGGACGTCACGGGCGGGCCCGTGCTCGCAGACCCGTCCCGCGTACATCACCACGACCTGTTCGCCGACGTGCGACACGACCCGCAGGTCATGGCTGACCAGCAGCATCGCCAGGCCGTCGGCCGCCTGGATGTCGGCGAGGAGCCGCAGGATCCGGGACTGGACGGTGACGTCGAGCGCCGTCGTGGGCTCGTCGGCGAGGAGCAGCGCGGGGTTTCCGGCCAGGGCCATCGCGATCACGGCGCGCTGGCGCAGGCCTCCGGAGAGCTCGTGCGGGTAGGCCCGCGTCCGCCGTTCCGGTTCCGGTACGCCGACCCGGTCGAGGAGTTCGACGACCCGGCGGTTCACCTCGGCCCGCGGCAGCCGGTCGCGGCGCGGTATCTCGCCGACCTGACGGCCGATGCGCTGGGTCGGGTTGAGGGCGGCGAGCGGGTCCTGGAAGATCATCGCGATCTCCCGGCCGCGTACCGCACGGCGCCGTGCCGGGTCGGCGGCGAGCAGGTCCTCGCCGTGCCACAGCAGCCGGCCGGTCAGGGTGGCGCCCTCGGGCGGCAGGCCCAGGATCGCCTGGGCGGTCATGGTCTTCCCGCTGCCGGACTCGCCGATCAGCCCCACGGTAGTGGCGCGTGGCACGTCGAAGGAGACGCCGTCAAGGACCCGGGTCCGGGTGCCGCGCGGACCGGGGAGTTCCACCACCAGGTCCTCGATCCGCAGGACCGGCCCGTCCGTCGCGGCCACCGCCTTCCCGGCGCCGTGTTCGCGTGCGGTTCCGGCGGGGGTCACGAGCCGCCGGTCCGTACGCCGGCGAAGTCCGGCAGTCCGCTGGCGTCCGGGACGAAGCCCCTGAGGTCGCTGTTCCAGGCGTAGGCGATGCTCACGGACATCGGGTACATGCCGACCGCGTCCTGCCAGATGATCTTGCTGGCCCGGCCGTAGAGGTCGGTGCGCTTCGCCTTGTCGGCCGTCGCGCCGGCCGCCGCCAGCAGACCGTCCAGCGTCTTGTTGCAGTAGCCCATGCGCTTGGCCGCGCAGGTGTAGAGACGGCCGAGGTTGCTGGCCGCGTCGTAGCTGGGGGTGGCCAGCTGCTGGAAGTTGATGTCCCACTTGAGTGCGAGCAGGTCCTCCGTGAAGACGGCCTGCTCCTTCTCCAGCGGGTCCACCTGAACGCCGGCCTTCTGCAGGTCGGAGACGACGGCCTCGATGAAGGGCTTGAACTCGTCGTTGGCGAACTGGAGCCGGAGCTTCTTCGAGAAGTCGAACCCGGCGGCGGTGAGGGCGGCCTTGGCAGCCGTCGGGTCGTAGGCGACGGCGGGCTGCGCCACGTGGCCGAGGACGACGCTCGTCACGGGCGCGTCGGCGGCCTTGCCGGTGTCGGGGTAGAGCTTGTCGATGATGGTCTTGAAGTCGACGGCCTGCCAGATGGCCCGGCGGACCTTCGCGTCCTTGAGGGCGGGGATCGAGGAGTTGAACCACATGGTGAACTCGGCGCTGCTCGGCACGGTCCGCACGGTGAGACCCTTCTGGCCCTTCAGGGAGGCCAGTTGGTCGTCGGGGATGCCCCAGACGACGTCCACCTCGCCGGTGCGCAGCGCGGTCATGCGGGACGCGAGTTCGGGGATGTTCCGGATGGTGACCCTGCCGAGCGTGGGTTTCGTGCCCCGGTACTTCTTGTTGGGCACCAGGACCAGCGACCCGCTCGGGGTGAACGCGTTCACGGTGAACGGCCCCGAGCCCACGGGGTGGTTGAAGAAGGCGGTGTCGTCCTTGCCGATGCCCGACGGGAGGACGTAGAAGGTGCCGAGCTTGCCGGGGACGGACGCGTCGGGCGCCGGGCTGTGCAGGACCACCTCGGTGGCGGAGACCTTGGTCATCGTGTCGCCCGGGAAGTTGCCCGCGTTGGGGCCGTTCAGGCTGATCATCCGCTGGAAGGAGGCGACCACGTCGTCGGCGTCGAGGGCGGAGCCGTCGGAGAAGGTGACGCCGGAGCGCAGGGTGAACGTCCAGGCGGTGACGTCCTTGTTGGGCTTCCAGGACGCGGCGAGGTCGCCTTCGAGGGTGCCGTCCGCGGTGGGTTTCACCAGTCTGCTGAAGATCTCCTGGGCGGCCAACTGGGTGCCCGTGGAGGCGCCTTGGGCCCCGTGCGGGTCCAGGCTCTCGATCGGATAGGTGCCGGCGACCGTCACGTCGCCCGAGGCGGAGCCGCCCCCGTTGTCGTCGCCGCCGGTGGTGGTCGAGCAGGCGGCGAGGAGCGCCGCGCCCGCCGTGGCGGTGGCGGCGAGCCGGATCAGCCGGCTCCGCCCGTGCTCACGCGTGCTGGTCATGATGGTGCTCCTCTCGATCGAGGGTCGGTCGGAGTCAGCCGGTGGGTTCGGAGTCGGTCGGTGGGTTCGGAGTCAGCCGGTGGAGTCGGAGTCAGCCGGTGGGTGAGGCGCCGTACCTGGTGTGGTTCAGCCGGGGCGGCCACGCCCGTAGCGGGCGGTGAGCTGGTCGCCGAGGATGCCCACGTTGACGATCAGGAGAGACAGGGCGATGCCGGGCAGGGTGGAGATCCACCATTGCGTTTCGAGGTACTCCTTGCCGTTGGCGATGGTCTGCCCCCACGACACGGTCGACGGGGGCAGCCCGATGCCGAGGAAGCTGAGCCCCGCCTCGGCCAGCACCACCAGCGCGAATTCGAGCGTGGCGAGGGCGACGACCGGGCCGGCCGTGAACGGGAGGACATGCCGGACGAGGATGGTCCGGCCTGACACGCCGAGCACCCGGGCGGCGTCCACCCAGGGCCGCTCCCTGAGGGAGAGCGCGATGCCCCGGGTGACCCGGGCGAAGCCGATCCACCCGGTCGCGGCGAGCGCGATCACGACCAGCAGGACACTGCGCTCGAACGCGCCCGCGATCACGATCGCCAGCAGGATCGCGGGGAAGGCCAGCAGGACGTCGAAGATCCGGGCCAGTACGGCGTCGGCGACGCCCCGGAAGTAACCGGCGACGGCACCGAGGAGGACCCCGACGAGACAGGACAGCGCGACCGTCGACACGCCGATGAGGACCGCCGTCCGGGCCCCGTAGACGATCTGGGCGAACAGGTCGCGGCCGAGTCCGTCGGTGCCGAGCCAGGCCGTACCTCCGGTGGACACCTTGGCGCCGGGGGCGAGCAGCCGGTCGTCCAGGGACGTGTGCACAGGGTCGTAGTGGATCAGCAGCGGCCCGACGACGGCCACCAGCAGATAGCAGCCCACGACCACCGCGGGGAGCCGGGACAGGAGCGAGCGCGGTGCCCGCCGCGGGGCCGCCAGCGGCTTCTCGACGGCGACGGTGAGGTCGGCCATCAGGCGGCTCCCGTCCGGATCCGCGGATCCAGTTGGGCGATGAGCAGATCGGCCGTCAGATTGAGTACGACGACGATTCCGGCGATGAGCAGAGTGGCGCCCTGGACCACCGAGTAGTCGCGGTTGGCCACCGCCTCCACCACCAGCGATCCCAGACCGGGCCAGGCGAACACGTTCTCCACGATCACGGCGCCGCCGACCAGCGCCCCGACCTGGACGCCCACCACGGTCACCACCGGGATCAGCGAGTTGCGCAGGGCGTGCCCGAACAGCACCTGACGCTCGGTCAGCCCCTTGGCGCGCGCGGTCTGGATATAGCTCTCGCCCATCGTCTCCGCGACGCTGGTCCGGGTCAGCCGGGCGATGATCGCGACGAACGGGAACGAGAGGGTGACGGCGGGCAGCACCAGGTGCTGGGGGGTGCCGACCCCGGAACTGGGCAGGAGGCGCAGGGTCAGGGCGAAGACCAGGACCAGCATGATGCCGATCCAGAACGTCGGGAACGACTGGAGAGCGATCGTGCAGGCCGAGACCACCCGGTCCACCAGGCTGCCCGGCCGCGCCCCGGCCAGCATGCCGAGCGTCAGTCCCACCACCACCGCGATCACGGTGGCCGTCACGGTGAGGTCGATCGTGGCGGGCAGCCGGTCGAGGACCGCGCCCATCGCGGACCTGCCGAGCCAGTGCGACAGGCCGAAGTCGAGGCGGCAGACGTCGCCGAGATAGCTGAGGTACTGCGCGCCGAGCGGCCGGTCCAGGCCTAGCGAGGAGCGCAGCTGGTCGATCTGGCTCCGGGTGGCGTCCGGGCCGAGCAGGACCGTCGCGGGGTCGCCGGGCGCGGCCCGGACGATGAGGAAGATCAGGGAGGCGGCGCCCCACATCACGAACACCCCGATGAGCAGCCGGCGCACGATCATCCGGATCATGACCGCGGCCTCCCGCCACCGGCGGGCACCGGTCCGATCGAGTCACCCGGAACGAAGGCGCAGGGCACCGTCAGCCGGCGCGGTTCGGGGGTCTCCTGGTCGAGCAGTTCGACCAGCACCCGGACGGCCTCCCCCGCCATCCGGGCGCGGGGCAGCGAGAACCGCGTCCAGTTCCGCGACTCCGGCGTCCAGGACGGCGGATCGCCGAGCAGGGCCAGCGAGCAGTCCTCCGGGAACCGGACCCGCCGGGTGCCCGCCATCGTCGCCAGCGCCTCGGTGAGCCGGTTGTCCTCCGTCGGCTCGACCAGCAGCGCGGAGATCCCCAGCTCGCCGATCCACCCGGCCAGCCGATCGGCCGTCAGCTCCGCCGGATCGGTCAGGCTCCGGATCAGCGCCTCGTCCACGACCAGGCCGGCCTCGGCCAGCCCCCGCCGGTAGCCCTCCTCGCGGTCCCTGGTGGGCTCGCTGTCCTCCAGGGCGCGCAGGTACAGGATGCGTTGGTGGCCGAGGCGCGCCAGCTCCGCGACGAGCGCCGCGGTCGCCGAGACGTAGTCGGCCGCCACATAGGAAAGTTCACCGTCGTCCACCTCGCGGCGTCCGACGAACACGATGGGGAAGTCCTCCCGGACCAGCGCCGACAGCTCCTCGCGGCGGACGTTCCGGCCGAGCAGCACGCAACCATCCGCGATCTTCAGCCGGTTGGTCCCGCCGACGTAGATCGACCGCTCGGCCCCCGGCGCCCCGGACGCGGCCCCGCCGGAGCAGAACAGCAGCAGGTCGTAGCCCTGCCGTGCGGTCTCCTCCTCCACGCCGAGCAGGAACGGGTAGTAGAAGTCGCGCTGGTCGGTCGGGAACACCGACTCGAAGGTGTAGAGCCCCAGCAGCCGGTTCCGGCCGCCCTTCAGGCTGCGCGCGGCGACATTGGCCGCATAGCCGAGCTCCTCGGCCGCCGCCAGCACGGCCCGCCGGGTCGGTTCCGCGATCTGGTCACTCGCCGCACCGCCGCTGATCACCAGCGACACCGTCGCCTGGGAGACACCGGCGCGCCGGGCGATGTCCCGTTGGGTGGAGCGTCTACGTCGTTCGGGAGGGGCCATGAGCACTCCCAGCTAATACGTATTAGCAAGTGCCGAACGACGCTACTCGGATGCGACGAAAGGCGTCAAGACGCGTGAACACCCTTTGTCGGGCTTGTTTCTGACAGATGATCCGATCTTGCGCCGTGATCGGATTCGCCATCCCTGTGCACGGGTGAGCCATGGCACGCGGACGCGATGTCCAGGACCATCGGGACCATGGCCGAGAACACCGTCGACGACGACCTCGCGTCCCGCTTCGGCCGGGACGGCTACGCGGTGCTGCCGGGCGCCCTGACACCGGAGGAGGTGGCGGAGCTGCGGGCGGAGACCGCACGGATCTGCCGCGGCCGGCGGGGCGCCGTCGAGGGGGCGCCGCCACCGGTCGCGGGCGAGAGCGACGACGAGACGGTGCGGCGGTTCCTGTGCGTGCACTATCCGCACAAGCTGTCGGCGCTCATGCTCGACACCATGCGCCATCCCGCCGTCGTCGGACCGCTGACCGAGGTGATCGGTCCGGACGTCAAGGCGATGCAGTCGATGCTGTTCGTCAAGTCCGAGGGGAAGCCCGGTCAGGCGTGGCACCAGGACGAGATGTTCATCCCCACCCGGGACCGGTCGCTGACCGCCGCCTGGCTCGCCCTCGACGACGCCACCGTCGACAACGGCTGCCTCTGGGTCCTGCCGGGCTCGCACCGCCCCGGCGTCATCTACCCCAACCGGGAGCACGACGACGCCCGTTACGACTGCACGGTCGAGTCCTACGGTTTCCCGTACGACGAGGCCCACGCCCGGCCGGTCGAGATCTCCGCCGGATCGGTGCTGCTCTTCAACGGCTATCTGCTGCACAAGTCACTGCCCAACACCGGCCGGCCGGGCTTCCGCCGAGCCCTGGTCAACCACTACATGAGCGCCTCGTCCCTCCTGCCCTGGGCACCCCCCGACGCCGAAGTCCCCATGGCCCAGGCCGACTTCCGGGACATCGTGCTGGTCGCGGGCCGGGACCCGTACGCCTACAAGGGCACCGCCGACGTGCGCAGGCCCCGGGTGCGGCGCGACCGGTCCGGGGGCTGCGACCGGTGAGACGGCCGTGACGGAACGCGTCCCGCCACCGACCCCCGCACTGCTGTCCCGGCTCGGCCCCGCCGTCGCCGACTACCCGCCCGGTTCGGTCTTCGGCCCCAGGGACGCCGGATCGTACGAATTCGTCTGGCTGCTGAGGGGCAGCGCCCGCTGGGTCTGCGGTGACCTGAGCGTGCCGCTGAAGCCCGGCGAACTGCTGCTGGTCCGCCCCGGAATGCGCGACACCTTCCACTGGGACGCCCACCGGCCCACCCGGCACGCCTACACGCACTTCCGGCTCCACCCCGCCCCCGCCGACACCGGCTGGCCGGTGATCCGGGACCTCACCGGCCGGGACGACCCGATGACCGCGCTCTGCCGGCACCTCCTGACGCTCGGCACGACCCGCCCGCGGGCCTGGGAGCGGCACGCCGAGGAGACCCTGCGGCTGCTCGTCTTCACCTTCGTGCACGGCACCGGCCCGGGAAGCGGCACCCAGACGCTCCCCGAGCCGCTGCTCGCCATGATGGCCGCGGTCCGCTCCCGCTGGTCGGACGGCGTCGCCCGCCCGCTCACCCTGGAGCGGCTGGCGGAGGCGGCCGGAGTCTCCCCGAGCACCCTGTCCCGCGTCTGCCGTCGCCACCTCGGCGTCAGCCCCGTGGCGGGCCTCGAACTGCTCCGCCTCGCGCGCGCCGAACCGCTGCTCTGGCTGAGCAACCTCTCGCTGCGCGCCATAGCCCTCCAGTGCGGCTTCGCCGACGCCTACCACTTCTCCCGCCGCTTCCGCGCCGTCTACGGCATGTCCCCGACCGCCTTCCGCAGGCTCCTGCCCGAGTCGGCACCCCCGTCCCCGGTCACCGCCGGCGCCCTGTCCGCACTCCAGTCCCTGGCACCGCCCTCGCACTAGCCGGAGAAACAGGGCGACGGTAGCCGCACCGGGATGCGTCGCCGCGGACAGCGGCGCAATGGCAGCTGTGTCGGTCCCTCCCTCTACGGTGTGCGCATGACTCCAGAGATGTGCGACCGGTTAGACCCCTTCCGTGCCGAAGCGGTCGAGCGCGGCGTCCCCGCCGACGGCATGGACCGATGGCTGACCACCGCCGCCCGCCCCTGCGTAACCCTGCGGCGAGACGGGGACGGGGACGGCCCGGTCGTGGGCCGGTTCGGCGGTCCGCTCCTGCTTCCCGCAGACATCCCTGACCCCGCCCACCCCTTCGTCGCCTCCATCGACCTCGCGGCCCTGCCCGCCGACGCCACGGACCTGCCCCTGCCTCCCGACGGCCACCTGCTGCTCTTCGCCTACCCCGAGACCGCCGACGACTACGAGACCATGGGCAGCGCGGTGTACGTCCCCGCCGGTTCGCCCGTGGTCGAACGGGACAGGCACGCCTGGAACCCCTTCGACATCGACGATGACGAGGCGATGTTCGAGGAGTTCCCGCAGGGACCGCTGCGAGCGACGCCCCAGGTGTCGCTGCCCTGCCACCACACGGTCGAACTCCCCGGCGAGCCGGGGAACGGACCGCTTCCCGAGCATCCTCTCTCCGAGCAACTCGTCGCCCTCTGGGCGAGCACCCGTGACCGCATGGCCCCCGAGGGACCATTGCAGATCGGGGGATACGCCGACGAGGAGGCCATCGACACCGACCCGGTCGCCACCGCCGTGTCCTGGGCCGTGAAGGCCGTGGAAGCGGGCCGCTGGGAGGGACCGGTTTCGGCTGACGTCTCGGACTGGGTGCTCCTGGCCGACTGGCAGGCCGGCATGGACGTGGAGGGCTGGGAGAGCGCCACCGTCCACTGGGTGATCCAGCGCGACGACCTGGCCGCGCGACACTTCGACCGCGCGTTCACCTCGGTCTTCTGGAACCCCTGACCGCCCATCAGCGGCGACACCCTCCTGTCACCGTGTCGTTGAAAGGAACCGGCCGGTGCCGGACACGGACGGGGCGTGGAATCCATGACAGATCAGGAGACCCGCCACCGGCAGCGGCGGGCACGCTTCGAAAGCCTGGCGCACGTCGTGACGGAGTCTCTGCACCGGTATCTGGTGCGACGGACGTCCCCCGACATGGTCGAGGACGTCCTGTCGGAGACGATGCTGGTGCTCTGGCGCCGCATGGACGAAGTGCCCGGGCTCGGAACCGGGTCCGGGCCCGGACGCGGACCCGGAACCCTGCCCGACCGCGACGCAGTGCTCCCCTGGTGCTACGGCGTGGCACGGCACTGCCTGGCCAACGCCCGGCGGGCCGACGGACGCAGGCTCCGCCTGGTGGAGCGGCTGATCGGGGCTCGGCAGGAGTCTCCGGCCGTGGCCGCCGACCACAGCGACCTGCACGCCGCGCTCGGCACTCTCTCGGAACTGGACCGCGAGGTGGTGCGGCTGTGGGCGTGGGAGGGACTGGCGCCGCGGCAGATCGCGGAGGCGACCGGGATGACGCCCAATGCCGTGAGCATGCGACTTCACCGGGCGAAAAAGAAACTCGCCGAAAAGCTTCGGCCGGTGCGAAAGAATGCCGAGCTCCCCGGACACGAGATGAGCGAAGGAAGGAGCAGTCAGTGAACGACGACGAGTTGCTGACCCTGCTGAGGGCGGCGGACCCGGCACTGACCTCACGCGCTCCGCTGCCCGACATCGATCGTCTTGTGGAGGACGCCTTGAGCACCGAATCCGTAGCCCTGTCCGACAACAACGCCACCGGAATCGGCACTCCCGCCGCGAAGGCCACCGCGGTAAAGGGGCGCCGACGCGTCTTCGGGCTCGCGGCGGCTGCCGCGCTGCTTCTCGGCGGCGGTGTCACCGCGGGGATCGCGGCGCACTCCGGCAACGGTGGCGCGACCGCGGCCGGCACCCCGCTGCAGCTCACCGGTGCGCACAGCACCACCCCCGCGAAGTGCGCGGAGATCGTTCCCGACCGGCTGGCCGGGTACCCGACGGTCTTCTACGGGCGGGTCACGTCCGTCAAGGGCCCCCTCACCACCTTCCACGTCGACCACTGGCTGCGCGGCGGCGGCCCGCGGACCGTCCTGCTGAACTACGACGCCGACGTCGAGCACCTGACCTTCTCGGTCGGCGAGCACTACATCGTGGCCGCCGACGACAGGGACACCGTTCCCATGTGCGGCGCGAACTGGATGTCGGGCAGGGACTGGAAGAAGTTCAGCCAGGAATTCGGAAAGTAGCCCGACGGATTCAGCCATATTCCGCGGCAGCACCATGCGGGAATTCCCGGGTACCGCGACGAAACGGTCGTGGCACCCGGGAATTCCGTGAGCACATCTCGCCGCGGGAAAATGTCACCCGCGACACACGCCCCCTCGCGCCCGCTGCTCCCCTCGAACTCCGGGAGGACGGCCTCGTTCACGGCCGGGGCCCGGCTGCCGCGTCGGCCACCGGGCGGCGGGGATCAGCCGCCGCGCCGGGTCCTGGCCGCCTCGCGGGCCTCCGCGAGCTTGCGGGCCTCGCTGGTCCTGCGGGAGGGCCTGCCGCCGGAGCCGCCCCGCGCGTCCTTGGTGCTGCCGAGGCCGCGGAACGGGGTGTTGGGGTTCTTGGGGCGCGGTACGGCCGGCGCGCCGTCCAGAGGCTTTCCGGAGGGGGCCCTGGCGCCGGTGATACGGCTCAGCTCCGCCTCGCCCGACCGCACCTTGGTGACCTTGGGGGTGACGTCGGCGTCGGCCATGACCTGGCTCGTCTCGCGGCGCTGTCCCGACAGGACGAGGGTCACGACGGTGCCGGAGCGGCCGGCCCGGGCCGTGCGGCCCGCGCGGTGCAGATAGTCCTTGGGGTCGGTGGCGGGGTCGACGTTGACCACCAGGTCCAGGTCGTCGATGTGCAGGCCGCGTGCGGCGACGTTCGTCGCCACCAGGGCGGTGACCTGCCCGTTCTTGAACTGGGCCAGGGTCCGGGTGCGCTGCGGCTGGGCCTTCCCGCTGTGCAGGGCGGCGGCGGCCACACCGCTGGCCCGCAGGTGCCGGGTGAGCAGGTCGACGCCGTGCCTGGTGTCCAGGAACAGCAGGACGCGGCCGTCGCGGGCGGCGATCTCCGTGGTCACGGCGTACCGGTCCGGGCCGTGCACGACGAGGACGTGGTGCTGGATCGCGGCGACCGCGCCGGACGCGGGGTCCACGGAGTGGACGGCGGGGTCGCGCAGGTAGTCCCGCACCAACTGGTCGACATCGCGGTCGAGGGTCGCGGAGAACAGCATCCGCTGCCCGTCGGGACGCACCTGGTCCAGGATCTCGGTGACCTGCGGCAGGAATCCCATGTCACACATCTGGTCGGCCTCGTCCAGGACCGCGATGCGCACCCGTCCCAGGCGGCAGGCCCTGCGCTCGACGAGGTCGTGCAGCCGGCCCGGCGTGGCGACGACGATCTCGGCGCCGTCCCGCAGTGCGGCGGCCTGCCGCCCGAGGGACATCCCGCCCACCACGGTCGCGAGCCGCAGCCGCAGCGCCTCGGCGTACGGGGTGAGCGCCTCACCGACCTGCTGCGCCAGCTCCCTGGTGGGCACCAGGACGAGCGCCAGCGGCTCCTTGGGCTGTGCGCGCCGCCCGGCCGTCCGGGCGAGCATCCCCAGGCCGAAGGCGAGCGTCTTGCCGGATCCGGTGCGCCCCCGGCCCAGGACGTCCCGTCCCGCGAGCGCGTTCGGCAGCGCCGCCGCCTGGATGGGGAAGGGCACCGTCACACCCTGCTCGTCGAGCACCCGCAGCACGGCGGCCGGCAGCCCCAGCTCCGCGAAGGACGCCGCCGGGGGCAGCGCCGCGGAGCCGCCCGACGCCTCGGACACCGCACCCTGCTGCCGGACGTCGGCACGTGCTGATTCGCTCACAGAAAGCCTTCCTTCGAAGGGACCGTACCGAGGAAGGCGCGGCGCGGACGCGGCCACCGGCCGGGAGCGTGAGCCCGGCACCCACACGGTGACGCTGCAAACGGACCAGGCTAGCACGGTGGCGCACCGCCCGGGCCTCCCGTCAGCGCGCGGTCAAGCCCGCCGCACGCACCCGCCCACGTGACCTTCGCGTCGCCAAGGTCGATACTGCGTTCAGGAGATCCACGGAGCCACACGGAGATACACGCCGCTCGCGGTCGCACCCCGCCCACACCTGACGAACCGTCATCCAAGTCCGCATCGCACCGGCCCCAGCCTCGCCGCAACCCGTTCCGGGCCGCCGGGGGGGGCGTCGGGACCAGGACCTGGAGAAACCCGCTCTCCCCCGCAAAGACGCAGGTCAGAGGCTATCCTGTTACTGTTGCCAGGAGGTTCGAATGAAGATGCTGATCAATGTTCCGGAGACCGTCGTGGCGGACGCGCTGCGGGGCATGGCGGCGGCCCATCCCGACCTCACCGTGGACGTGGAGAACCGGGTGATCGTACGGCGGGACGCGCCCGTCGCCGGGCAGGTCGCGCTGGTCTCGGGCGGCGGTTCCGGGCACGAGCCGCTGCACGGCGGATTCGTGGGTCCCGGGATGCTGTCGGCCGCCTGTCCCGGCGAGGTGTTCACGTCTCCGGTACCCGACCAGATGGCCCGGGCCGCCGCGGCCGTGGACAGCGGGGCCGGCGTGCTGTTCATCGTGAAGAACTACACCGGTGACGTGCTCAACTTCGACATGGCCGCCGAGCTCGCCGAGGACGAGGGCATCCAGGTGGCGAAGGTGCTCGTCAACGACGACGTGGCCGTCACCGACAGTCTCTACACCGCGGGCCGGCGGGGCACCGGCGCCACCCTGTTCGTCGAGAAGATCGCCGGCGCGGCCGCCGCCGAGGGGCAGCCGCTGGAGCGGGTCGAGGCCGTCGGGCGCCAGGTGAACGCTAACTCCCGCAGCTTCGGTGTCGCGCTGAGCGCCGTCACCACTCCGGCGAAGGGCAGCCCGACCTTCGATCTGCCGTCGGGCGAGCTGGAGTTGGGCATCGGCATCCACGGCGAGCCGGGCCGGGAGCGGCGGGCCATGATGACGTCCGGCGAGATCGCCGACTTCGCCGTCAACGCCGTCCTGGAGGACCTGCCGCCGCGCAATCCGGTCCTCGTCCTGGTCAACGGCATGGGCGCGACCCCGCTCCTGGAGCTGTACGGGTTCAACGCCGAGGTCCAGCGGGTGCTCGCCGAGCGCGGGGTGACCGTGGCCCGCACACTGGTCGGCAACTACGTCACCTCCCTGGACATGGCCGGTGCCTCGGTCACGCTCTGCCAGGTCGACGAGGAACTGCTGCGGCTGTGGGACGCGCCGGTGCGGACGCCGGCGCTGCGTTGGGGCATGTGAAGGAGGGCCGGGACCGACCGGCCTCGACCCGCGTCCGTACCGCTACGCAAGGAGATCCAGTGCTCGACGCCGACTTCTTCCACCGCTGGATGGCGGCGACCGCCGCCTCCGTCGACCGCGAGGCGGAGCGGCTCACCGCCCTCGACTCCCCCATCGGGGACGCCGACCACGGCAGCAACCTCCAGCGCGGGTTCAAGGCGGTGACCGCCGCGCTGGAGAAGGACGCGCCCGACACCCCCGGTGCCGTACTGGCGCTCGCCGGTCGCCGGCTGATCTCGACCGTCGGCGGTGCCTCCGGGCCGCTGTACGGCACGCTGCTGCGCAGCACCGGCAAGGCGCTCGGCGACGCGCCCGAGGTCAGCGAGGCCCAGTTCGCCGAGGCGCTGCGGGCCGGGGTGGACAAGGTCATGGCGCTCGGCGGAGCCGCGCCCGGTGACAAGACGATGATCGACGCCCTGGTGCCGGCGGTCGACGCGCTCGGCGACGGCTTCGGCGCGGCGCGGGCCGCCGCCGAGCAGGGCGCCGAGGCGACGATCCCGCTGCAGGCCCGCAAGGGCCGGGCGAGCTATCTCGGCGAGCGCAGCATCGGCCACCAGGATCCGGGCGCCACCTCGTCGGCACTCCTCGTCGCGGGACTCGCGGAGGCAGCCGGTGAGTGACGACAGGCTGGTCGGGATCGTGCTGGTGTCGCACAGCGCGGAGGTCGCGGCGTCCGTCGCGGAGCTGGCCAAGGGACTGGCGGGCGCCGGCACGGCGGTGCCGGTCGTCCCGGCGGGAGGTACCGAGGGCGGCGGGCTCGGCACCAGCGCCGAGCTGATCGCCGCAGCCGCGGCGGCCGTGGACCGGGGCGCGGGGGTCGCCGTCCTCACCGACCTGGGCAGCGCGGTGCTCACCGTGAAGGCGCTGCTCGCCGAGGGCGACGAACTCCCCGAGGGCACCCGCCTGGTGGACGCCCCGTTCGTGGAGGGCGCGGTCGCCGCGGTCGTCACGGCGTCCACCGGGGCCGGTCTGGACGCGGTGGAGGCGGCGGCAGCGGAGGCGTACACCTACCGGAAGGTCTGAGAACTTCCCGGGCACCGCGCGGTCCGCCGGGTTCAGGACTCGCGGGGCGGCGGGCCCGGGACGCTCTCCCGCGGTGCCGGCCGGAGTCGTCCCCGGCCGGCGAGCACGAAGAGGAGGGCGAGGGAGGGGAAGATGAGGAGCCCCGCGACGATCGCCACGCCGATGGTCACCTTGAGGGTCGCGGCCGGCGCCGCCGCGTCGGCGATCCGCAGGTGGGTGCCGAGGAGGTAGGGGTACTGGGCGACGCCCCAGCCGAGGACGACCAGCGCGACCGCCGCGGTGGCGAGCACGCGCAGCCCCGTCCTGCGGTCGCGCAGCAGCAGGAGCACGGTCGCGAGACCGCAGAGCGCCGCGAGCACGACCAGCGCGAGGGCACGGTGACCGAGCTGGTGGAACAGACGGGGGGCGTCCTGCCGGAGGACGAAGATGCCTGCGACGCTGACGACTCCGGTCAGCACCGAGGCGACCAGGGCCCGGTCGCGGAAGCAGCGCTCCGGAGCGGGCGAATCCTGCTGCCGGGCGGCGACGTTCAGGTAGACGGCGACGAGGTCCGCGATCACTTCTCGGCTCCCGCGGGCACGGCGGCGGGATCGGGGCCGGGTCCGTAGGGAACGGCCACGCTGTCGCCGCCCTCGGCCTCGGTTCGCTGTACCCGTTTCGCGTCCTGTCGCGCCGTCACATCCGTGACCACCACTCCATCGGACGACCCGGCGCCGCGTCCGGGCCCGGGCGGCGCCGCTGCCGGACAACCGTCGATCCGCGCATCAGGTCTTGACAGGAAGCTCACGGCATCACAGCCTTTGGCAACGTTGTCATTGTGTTCGAGGCGGGGCGCCCGGAGCCGATTCGGCCTGCTTCGCCGCTTTCTGATGGGACGTCAGAACCATGACCGATCAGTCGGATCCGTCGCGCCGTCCGTCGCGGCGTTCCATAGTCGCCACGGGCTCCACCCTGCTGGCCGGGTTCGGACTCGGCTCGGTGCTCCCGGCGCCGGCCGCGTCCGCCGCTCCCGCCGGAGCCGGGACCGAGCCCGCCGCGCCCGGTGAACTCGCGCTCCACCGGCCCGTCTCGGTCTCCTCGACCGCCTACGCCGCCACCCCGGGGTCCTTCGCCGTCGACCGGCTCTCCGCACCCGGCGTGCGGGGCAGCGGCTGGCGGGCCGGGGACGGCGACCCCCAGTGGATCGCCGTGGACCTGCAGGCGACGTGCGAGGTCACCCGGATCCGTCTGACCTTCGAAGCCGACGCCGCCGACCCGGTGTTCACCCCGCCGGCCACCGGAAACCCGGCGGACGGCACCACCGGCAAGGAGATCCTGTCGAGCTACGCGCTCGACTTCCTGGTCGAGACGTCCCTCGACCAGAAGTCGTGGACGAGCGTCCACCGCACGACCGCCGGCACCGGCGGCGTGGTGGACGTCCAGCCGCCCCGCCCGGTCCCGGCCCGCTGGGTGCGGATGACCTGCCGCAGGCGTTCCAGTCCCCTGCCGCTGGGCCTCAACGGCTTCGAGGTGTACGGCATCCCCCAGGGGCACCGCCCCGCGGCGACGGGCTGGACCGACTGGGGCACCCGGCACGGCTCGGCGCCCGAACTGACCGTGGCCGACGACGGCACCGTGCCGGTGGAGTCCGGCTGGCGGCTCACCCTCGACGACTGGGCGGGCGCGGACGGTCCCGGCCTGTCGAAGGCCGGCGTCGACACGAGCGGCTGGCTGCCCGCCACCGTCCCCGGCACGGTCCTGGGCTCCCTCGTGGACCAGGGCAGGCTGCCCGACCCGGTGTCCGGTCTGAACAACCTGCGCATCCCCGAGGCGCTGTCCCGGCACTCCTGGTGGTACAAACGGGACTTCGGGCTGCCGCGCGGCCTGCGCACGGGGTCCGGCCACCGGATCTGGCTGGAGTTCGACGGCGTCAACCACACGGCCGACATCTGGCTGAACGGCGAGCGGGTCGGCGACCTCACCTACCCGTTCGCCCGCTCCTCACACGACGTGACCCGGCTGCTCGCCGCGGACGGCGCGAACGCGCTGGCCGTGCGGATCACACCGATGCCCGTGCCCGGCAGCCCCGGCGACAAGGGCCCGCTCGGCGAGTCCTGGGTGGACGCGGGCGCCGGGCAGATGAACGTCAACTCCCCCACCTATCTGGCCTCTTCGGGCTGGGACTGGATGCCGGCCGTCCGCGACCGCGCGGCGGGCATCTGGAACCACGTCCGGCTCAGATCCACCGGGCAGGTCGTCATCGGCGACCCGCGCGTGGACACGGTCCTGCCCAACCTGCCGGACGTGTCCGTCGCCGAGCTGACCGTAGTCGTCCCCGTCCGCAACGCCGACTCCGCGGACCACTCGGCGACGGTGACCGCGGCGTTCGGCGACGTCCGGGTCTCCAAGTCGGTCACCGTGCCGGCCGGTGGCGCCGTCGACGTCGTCTTCGCCCCCGACGCCTTCGCACCACTGCGGCTGCGCGACCCCCGGCTGTGGTGGCCGAACGGCCTGGGCGAGCCGGATCTGTACGACCTCACGCTCACCGCGTCGGCCGACGGCACCGAGAGCGACCGGCGCACCGTCCGCTTCGGTATCCGGCAGTTCGGCTACGAGTACAAGGTGCCGCTGCCGTTCACCGCGACCGGCGACGCGTACACCCAGTCCGTCACCTTCGACCGGCAGCAGGCCCGGCACGTCCGCGTCGACTGCCGTACCAGGGCCACCTCCTGGGGCAGTTCGCTGTGGACCCTGGCGGTGCGGGACAGCGCCCGGCAGGCCACCGACCTCGCCCTGCACGCGACCGCCGCCGCCTCCAGCACGGACGGCGACGACCACGGCCCGGCCAACGTGACGGACGGCGACCCGGACACCCGCTGGTCCTCGGCGTACGAGGACGACCAGTGGATCAGCGTCGACCTGGGCTCGGCCCGGTCCTTCGACCGGGTCGACCTCACCTGGGAACGGGCCTACGCGAGCACCTTCGTGGTGCAGGTGTCCGCCGACGGCACCGAGTGGACCGACGTGCGGGCGGTGGACAACTCGGCGGTGCCGCTGCCGTTCAACGACGGCAACGCCAGCCTCCAGGTCGAGGACTTCGACCGGCGGACCGCCCGCTACGTCCGTATCGACTGCGGCCTGCGGAACACCAGTTGGGGCAACTCGCTGTGGTCGCTCGGCGTCGTCGACAGCACCGCTCCCGGCACCGACCTCGCGCTGCACCGGACGGCGACGGCCTCCACCGAGGAGTCCGACCACCCCGCCTCGAACGCCACCGACGGCGACCCGGGCACCCGCTGGTCCTCGCAGTACGAGGACCACCAGTGGATCCAGGTGGACCTGGGCAGCGCGCGGGACTTCGACCGGGTGGCGATCGTCTGGGAGACGGCGTACCCGAAGTCGTACGTCATCCGGGTCTCCGCCGACGGAGAGCAGTGGACCGACGTCAAGTCCGTGTCGAACGCCCCCGATCCGCTGCGGATCACGGTCAACGGCGTGCCGGTGCTGGCCCGCGGCGGCAACTGGGGCTGGGACGAACTGCTGCGCCGGATGCCGCCGGAGCGGATGGACGCGGCCGTGCGGATGCACCGCGACATGAACTTCACCATGATCCGCAACTGGGTCGGCAGCAGCGACCGGGAGAAGTTCTTCGCCGCCTGCGACCGGCACGGCATCCTCGTCTGGAACGACTTCCCGAACGCCTGGGGCATGGACCCGCCGGACCACGACGCCTTCGACGCGATCGCCCGGGACACCGTGCTGCGTTACCGCATCCATCCCTGTGTGGCCGTCTGGTGCGGGGCGAACGAGGGCAACCCGCCGGCCGCGATCGACAAGGGCATGCGCGAGGCCGTCGAGCAGCAGGTGCCCGGGCTGCTCTACCAGAACAACTCGGCGGGCGGCATCGTCACGGGCGGCGGCCCCTACGGCTGGGTGGAGCCGGAGAAGTACTTCGACCCCGCCACCTACGGCAGCAAGGACTTCGGCTTCCACACCGAGATCGGCATGCCGGTCGTCTCCACCGCGGCGAGCCTGCGCAACCTGACGGGTGACGAGCCGGAGTGGCCCGTCGGCGGCGCCTGGTACTACCACGACTGGAGCGAGCGCGGGAACCAGGCGCCGCAGAACTACAAGGCGGCCGTCGAGACCCGCCTGGGTGCGGCCACCGGCCTGGACGACTTCGCCCGCAAGGCGCAGTTCGTCAACTTCGAGAACACCCGCGCCATGTTCGAGGCCTGGAACGCCAACCTCTGGGACAACGCCACCGGTCTGATGCTGTGGATGTCCCACCCGGCCTGGCACAGCACCGTCTGGCAGACCTACGACTACGACTTCGACGTCAACGGCACCTATTACGGGGCCCGTTCGGCCTGCGAGCCGCTGCACGTCCAGGCCGATCCGGTGAAGTGGCAGGTCCTCGCGGTCAACCACACCCGTACGGACCTGCGCGGCGCCACCGTCACCGCGCGGCTGTACGACCTGTCCGGCCGGCAGCTCGGCGCCGCGAGGACGGCGAGAGTGGACGTGGCCCGGGCCGCCACCGCCGAGGCGTTCACCGCCGGCTGGACCGACGACCTGCCCGACCTGCACCTGCTCCGGCTGACGCTGGCGGACGCGGGCGGCAGGGAGCTGTCCCGGAACACGTACTGGCGCCGGCGCGACCCCGCCGCCCTCCAGGCGCTCAACCAGGCGCGGCGGGTCACCGTGTCCGTCGCGGCCGGGCGGCCGTCCCGTTCCGGGGACCGGCACACCCTGACGGCCACCGTCCGCAACCGCGGCTCGGCCGTCGCCGCCATGGTCCGGCTGTCGCTGGTGGACGCGGCGAACGGTGAGCGCGTGCTGCCGACGCTCTACAGCCACAACTACCTGTGGCTGCTGCCCGGCGAGACACAGGCCGTCAGCGTCTCCTGGCCGTCCCGGGCCCTCCCCGCGGGCCGTCCGGAACTGCGGGCGGAGGCGTACAACAGCCGCCCCTAGGCGAGCCCCTCCGCCGCCACCGCGAGGGCCGAGCGCATGGTCGCCGTGAGCTCGGCCTCCGCCGTGGCGGGGTCCGTGGCCTCGTCGGCGACGCGCCAGGCGTAGTGCTCGACGGCCGCGCGCAGGGCCGCGTTGAACATGGCCGCCTGGATGGTGGGCCGCAGGTCGTCGGCGGGCACCCCGGAGCGTTCGGCGAGGGCGCGGGCGAACGCCGGTTCGGCCTCGTCGTAGGACTGCAGCCACTCCGCGCGCAGGCCCGGCTCGACTCGGGTGAGCCGGACCAGGGCGCCCATGGTGGCGCGGTCCGGGCTGCGCACCATCCGGCTGTCCGTCGGCACGGCGTCCTCGAAGGCCTCCTCCAGCGGCTGGCCGGGGCGCCAGGCGCGCAGGCAGTCGGCGACGGCCTCGATGCCGGCCGCGAACAGCGGCCGTACGCAAGCCTCCTTGCTCGGGAAGTAGCGCCACACCGTGCGCGCCGAGACGCCGACCGCCTGCCCGATCTGCTCGCCGGTGGTCGCGGCCACGCCCTGGGCGACGAACAGGTCCACGGCGACGCGGGCGATCTCCAGTCTGGTCTCGGCCTTGCGCTCCTCGGTCAGGGGCGGGCGTCCCGTGCGTCCCCCTGCGGTCATCTGTCCCTCCCGTGCCGGTGGCTGCTGCTCCGCGATTGTCCCCGAGGCGGCGGGGTGACGGAAAATTGAGGTCGGGACTTTATGTCACTCACCGACAGTAAGTCGTATGGTGTGAGCCGCACGGGGCGCACAGCGCCCTCGAACCACCTGATGGGAGCACCACATGGCCAGCGGACTCGACGGGCGCGGCGTCATCGTCACCGGCGCGGGATCGGGGATCGGGCGCGCCGCCGCCCTGGCCTTCGCCAGGGAGGGGGCGCGGGTCCTGGTCGCCGACCTGGACGCCGAGACCGCGGGCGCGACGGTGACGGAGATCGAGAAGGCGGGCGGTACGGCCGTGGCCGTCACCGGCGACCTCGGCGAGCAGTCCGTGGTGGACCAGGTGGTGGCGACCGCGGTGGAGCGGTTCGGCGGGGTGGACGTGCTGGTGAACAACGCCGGGATCATGGACCGGATGTCGGCGCTGGCGGACGTCAGCGACACCGAGTGGGAACGGGTGATACGGGTCAACCTCACCGCGCCCTTCCTGCTCACCCGGGCCGTGCTGCCGCACATGCTGGCGGCCGGCCGCGGCGCGATCGTCAACACCGCCTCCGAGGCCGGCCTGCGCGGCAGCGCGGCGGGCGCCGCCTACACGGCCTCGAAGCACGGTGTCGTCGGCCTGACCAAGAACCTGGCGGTGATGTACCGCAACCAGGGCATCCGGGCCAACGCCATCGCCCCGGGCGGCACCAGGACCGGGATCCAGATCGACCTGGAGGACGGCGCGCACGGGCCGGCCGCGCTCGGCCCGTACTTCGGCAACGTCGGACAGGTCTCCGAGCCGGAGGAGCAGGCGGCGGCGATCGTGTTCCTGGCCTCGGACGCGGCGAGCAACATCAACGGCGCGATCCTGCCGGTGGACAACGGCTGGGCGGCCGTCTGACCCGCACCGCCGGGGGCGGCCGGCCCGCCGGTCAGCCGCCCTCGGTGAACTCCTCCGCCAGCCGCTCCCCCTCCGCCTCCGCCTCCGCGCGGTTCTCGATGGGCTCGATCGCCGAGTGCTTGAAGACGATGTAGGTGACGCCGGACGGCGCCCCGCCGACCCGTGGGTCGGGGTTCACACCGAGCGCCTTCGCGGTGGCGTAGGAGGCCTCGCCGATGATGTCGCGCGGTCCGGTGTCGCCGACGACCGCGTACTGCACGCGGCCCTTGTAGATCACCGCGGCGACCGCGCCGCCCCGGACGCCGGACTTCCGGTGGTTCCAGCGGCGGCTGGGGCCGGGTACGACGACGTAGGGCAGTTTCTCGGCGTTGAGCTGACGGCCGTTGGACTGCTGGTAGGCGGTGGCGGCGGTGAACGCCGGGTCGGTGGAGCGGTTGCAGTGGGCGGTTCGCTGGCCGTCGCAGTCGATGTCCAGATCGGCCTTCCAGAAGACGGCCTGCCGGGTGCCGCACACGGGGACGGTGGCGGCGGTGTTGGCATCGGAGCGGTAGCGGCCTCTGGAGACCTGGGTGCACTCCCGGACCCGGGCCAGCAGGTCGGCGGCGGAGATCCGGTGCCGGGCACCGGGTGCCGCGTACGAGACGGCGGGGGTGGGCAGTGTGGCCGGGGCGAGCAGGGCGGCGCCGGCCGCGGCCAGCGTCAGCGACTGGACACGCACGATGAGGGACCCTTTTCGTGGGGGACATGGAGTCACCCGGAACAAGATGGTGCGGGTCCGGCGGCCGGGCCAGCACGTGGAGGCTGTACAGGGCCGTTCGGCGCAACGAAACTGACACTTCGTGAGCGGACGCCGAGGGCCGGGGCGCTGAACCGGTGCCGGCCCAGTCCGCCCCGGCCGCCCGTGCCGGCGCGGGATCAGCGACGACAGCGTTCCGCGCCACAGGCGCGAACTCCCCACTTCTGCCGGGAAGTTCGACCGCAGGACCCTCAGCATACGTAACTCTCCCCCGGCGTCCGCAATACGGCCCTCTTGATGTCCGCATCCCGGGCAGGTCATATTGGTCCGGACCATTGTCGTGCTGCCGACCCCGGGAGGCGGAACCGTGCGCCGAGTCGCCGTCGTGGTCTGCGCCCTGCTGTTCGTGACGTCCTGCGGCCGGACCGGGGCCGCCGACGGCGACAGCGGCCGGCTGCCCGGCGCCCCGACGGGGGTGACCGCGGCGGCCGGCAGCGCCACCAGCGTGCACGTCATGTGGAACGAGCTGCCGGAGGGTTCCGGGGTCCGGGCCTACGAGGTGTACCGCGGCACCACGAAGGTCGAGGAGGTGCCCGACTCCCAGCACATGGTGGACGTCCCCAGGCTCAAGCCGTCCACGACGTACGTGTTCACCGTGCGGGCCCGGGGCGGGGACGGCAGCCTCGGGCCGCGCAGCCGTGCGGTGCGGGCGACCACCCCGGCGATGGTCGCGGCCGACCGCTCGGCACCGACCCGCCCGGCGCGCCCGGTGGGCCGCGCTGTGGGCAGCCGTATGGTGCAACTGTCCTGGGGCGCCTCCACGGACGACCGGGCCGTGGTGTCGTACGACATCTGGCAGGGCGGCGCCAAGATCCACAGTGTGGGCGGGAACCAGACCGCGGCCGTGGTCATGGGGCTGCGGCCGGGCACCCGCTACGTCTTCACCGTCCGGGCCCGGGACGCGGCCGACAACTTCTCGCCCGCGAGTACGGCGGTACGCCTCACCACGCCGGGCAGCGGCGACGGCCGGGACACCGCGCCGACCGCGTTCACGGCGCGCACCCGTGAGGAGAGCGGGGCCTGCTACCTCGATCTGGCCTGGGACCCGCCGCAGGTGGACGGTGTGGTCACCGAATACCAGATCCGGCTCGACGGCGGTACGACCACCTCCCTGGTGTGGGGCGGCACTCCACCGAAGGGACGGTCGACCTACAGCTTCTATGTGGGCCGCGACCATGGGGTCCGGCACCAGGTGCGGCTCCGGGCGCGGCTGCCCGACGGCACCTGGGGCGGCTGGTCGGCCGAACGGACCGTGACGACGGGAGCCTGACGGGAGGCGGCCGGGAGGCGGACGCGCATCCCGGCCTGGGCCGGCCGGAGGAAGAAGTCACCTGCCCGGTCGCCCTCCGGGTGCGGGACGCGGCGGGGCCCCTTTCGCTGAACCTGAGGCAGCACGGGCGTTTCCCCACCCTCGGCGGCGCATGGGACGTTCCGCCAACCGTGCCGCCGGAGGGCAGACCATGCGCACTACACGACTTCTCCTCCGCTCCGGCCTGACCCTGGCGGCGGCCGCCGCTGTCCCGACCTGGCTCGCCGGCCCGTCCGCCGCACTCTCGGGCATCTCGGTGAGCACCATCGGCACCACGGTCTCGGTGGTCACCAGCGCCTGCACCCAGTCCAACGGCAGCTGGGGCAACGCCTCGCTGCTCAACAGCGGTCAGACCGCATTCGCCCAGGGGCGCCAGGCGGCTCTGGCGGGTACCACGGTGAGCCAGTCCGCGGCCTGGTCGGGGGTGTCGCCGGGCACCTACACGGTGGTCGTCGTCTGCTCCAACGGCGGTACGGCGGGCACCCAGTCGGTGATCGTCTCGTCCGCCCCCGCCGCCCCGACGACCTCCTCCACCACCAAGGCGGCCGCGCCCGCCGCCCCCGCCCGGGGCGTGATGGGCGGTCTGGGCGGCGCCGCCCGCGACTACGGCCCGCTCACCCTGGGCATCGGCGCCGCGCTGGTCGGCTCGGGCGTCATCGCCACGGGCTGGTACCTGCGCAAGCGCTCGAAGCCCTACCGGCTCTAGGACCGGGACGGGCCCGGGAGTTCGCCGAACTCCTCCAGGGCGTGGCCGAGCCACCGGGTCCAGAAGGTCTCCAGGTCGATGCCGGCCCGCAGCACCAGGTGCCGCAGCCGGTCCTCGGGGGTGTCCGTGCCCGGCGGGAAGTCGCGGCGCTGGATCTCCTCGTACTCGGCCAACTGCCGCCGGTGCAGCTCCAGATGGCGGCGCAGGTCGGCTTCGAGTCCTTCGGTGCCGACGACCGCCGCCGCGCGCAGCCGCAGCAGGAGCACGTCCCGCTGCGGCTTGGGGTCCTGGGCGGCGGCGGTCCAGCGGGCCAGTTCGGCGCGGCCCGCGGGCAGGACCTCGTAGCTCTTCTTCTGCCCGCGGGCCGGCTGCTCGGCGGGCAGGGTGCGGATGTAGCCCTCGGCCTCCAGCTTTCCGAGCTCGCGATAGATCTGCTGGTGCGTGGCCGACCAGAAGTAGCCGATCGACCTGTCGAACCTGCGGGTCAGCTCAAGCCCCGACGACGGCCTTTCGAGCAGGGCGGTGAGGATCGCGTGCGGGAGTGACATGGGCTCATCCTAGGGACGGGCGCTACAGGGCGGCGGCCAGCTCGGTGCCCTGCTTGATGGCCCGCTTGGCGTCCAGTTCGGCGGCGACGTCCGCCCCGCCGATGAGGTGCGCGCTGCGGCCGGCGGCGACCAGCTCCTCGTACAGGCCCCGGCGCGGATCCTGCCCGGTGCACAGCACGACGGTGTCGACCTCCAGGACCGTGCTCTCGCCGTCGACGGTGACGTGCAGGCCGGCGTCGTCGATCAGGTCGTACCGCACACCCGGGACCATGGTGACGCCCCGGTGCTTGAGTTCGGTGCGGTGGATCCAGCCGGTCGTCTTGCCGAGCCCGGCGCCGACCTTGCTCGCCTTGCGCTGGAGCAGGTGCACGGTGCGCGGCGGCGCCGGGCGCTCGGGTGCCGCCAGGCCGCCGGGGCCCTGGTACTCCATGTCGACGCCCCACTGCCTGAAGTACGTCGCCGGATCCTCGCTCGCCTTGTCGCCGCCGTCGGTGAGGAACTCGGCGACGTCGAATCCGATGCCGCCGGCGCCGAGGATCGCGACCCGGTCGCCGACGGGGGCGCCGTCGCGCAGCACGTCGAGGTAGCCGAGGACACGGGGGTGGTCGATGCCCGGGATGTCGGGGGTGCGCGGGGTGACGCCGGTGGCGACCACGACCTCGTCGTAGCCGGTGACGTCCTCGGGCTCGACGGTCGTGTTCAGGCGTACGTCGACGCCGTGCGCGTCGAGCTGGTGGCGGAAGTAGCGCAGGGTCTCGTCGAACTCCTGCTTGCCGGGGACCTTGCGGGCCACGTTCAGCTGGCCGCCGATCTCGGCCCCCGCGTCGAACAGGGTGACCTGGTGGCCGCGTTCGGCGGCGGAGACCGCGCAGGCGAGGCCGGCCGGTCCGGCGCCGACCACCGCGACCCGCTTCTTCTGCCGGGTCGGGGCGAGGACCAGCTCGGTCTCGTGACAGGCGCGCGGGTTGACCAGGCAGGAGGTGATCTGCCCGCTGAAGGTGTGGTCGAGGCAGGCCTGGTTGCAGCCGATGCAGGTGTTGATGGCCTCGGGTGTGCCGGCCGCGGCCTTGTTGACGAAGTCGGGGTCGGCGAGCATCGGGCGGGCCATGGAGACCATGTCCGCGAAGCCCTCGGCGAGCAACTCCTCGGCGACTTCAGGAGTGTTGATGCGGTTGGTGGTGACCAGCGGCACGGACACGGCGCCCATCAGCTTCTTGGTGACCCAGGTGTACGCGCCGCGCGGGACGGAGGTGGCGATGGTGGGGATACGGGCCTCGTGCCAGCCGATGCCGGTGTTGATGATGGTCGCTCCGGCGGCCTCCACGGCGCGGGCGAGGGTGATCACCTCGTCGAGGGAGGAGCCGCCGGGGACCAGGTCCAGCATGGACAGCCGGTAGACGATGATGAAGTCGTCGCCGACGGCCTCGCGGACCCGGCGGACGATCTCGACGGGGAACCGCATCCGGTTCTCGTACGAGCCGCCCCAGCGGTCGGTGCGCCGGTTGGTCTGCGCGGCGACGAACTCGTTGATGAGGTAGCCCTCGGAACCCATGATCTCGACGCCGTCGTAACCGGCCTGCCGGGCGAGGCGGGCGGTACGGGCGTAGTCGTCGACGGTCCGCTCGACGTCGGCGTCGGTCAGCTCGCGGGGCGCGAAGGGGCTGATCGGGGCCTGGAGGGGGCTCGGGGCGACCAGGTCGCGGTGGTAGGCGTACCGCCCGAAGTGCAGGATCTGCAGCGCGATCCGGCCGCCCTCGCGGTGCACGGCCTCGGTGACGGTCCGGTGCCGCCCGGCCTCCTCCTCGGTGGTGAGCTTGGCGCCGCCCTCGTACGGCCGGCCCTCGTCGTTGGGCGCGATGCCGCCGGTGACGATGAGGCCCACTCCCCCGCGGGCCCGGGCCGCGTAGAACTCCGCCATCCGCTCGAAGCCGCGCTCGGCCTCCTCCAGGCCCACGTGCATGGAGCCCATGAGTACGCGGTTGGGGAGTGTGGTGAAGCCGAGGTCGAGGGGTTTCAGCAGGTGGGGGTAACGGCTCATCGGGGCCTCCGTGCGCGGTGTCGTCACCGTAGTTGTAGAGGACCGCGCACGGTTTATGCAACTAGTTGCAGAACACCTCCGGCATGCCGTGTCTCAGATCACCGGTCACCGGCTTTCGAGCAGAACGTGCAGTTCCTTCTCCTGGTCCCCCGACGCGGACGACAGGTTCCGCACGGCGAACAGGGAGTCGAGGGTCGTGTGGAGCCGGCTGATCGCCCAGTACCCGCCCTGCGCGTCGGCCTCGACCGGGGCCGAGAGCCGGGGCGGGAGGGTGCACTCGTGGGCGTCGGTGACCTCGAACGTGCCGAGCCACACCATCGGGCGGGTCTCGTGGAGCTGTTGCGGCACGTCCTCGGCGGCCCGGTCCGACTCGAAGCACTGGCACAGCGCGTCGAACACGATCCGGGCGTCCTCCTTGCTGCATCCGCTGATCTCCAGCGAGACGGGTTCCTCGTGCAGTCGCTCAGGGACCATCGTGATCGCTCCTCTCATGGCGATGGCGTGGTAGCACGGGTTCCCCCGCGAACCACGCCATGCCAACAGAAAAGCACCACTTTCGGGGCGGGCACCACTCGCGGCGGGGCTCAGCTCCGGGTGAACTTGTAGGTCTTGCTGTCCGTGAGGACGCAGAAGCCGGGCGACATCACGATGACGCGCAGGGTGCCGGTGCGCCGGTCGTAGTCGATGCCCTCGGCCTCGAAGGTGCCCGAGCAGGAGCTGCGCAGCGGGAGCTGGCGCAGTGCCGTGACGTGCCCGGTGACACTGGCGGAGCCGGGCTGGGCGGACAGGTCGATCTGGAGCAGCGGCTTGGTGTAGCCGAAGAGGCTGCCGTCCGGGTCGTCCGAGGAGCACAGCAGGGTGGTGGCGCTGGAGAAGTCGCAGCCCTGCACGTCACGCACGGCGTGGTCGAGGTTGACGACGGACGCGAGCGGGAGGTTCGCGGACGGCGAGGTGGTCTTGTTGGCGCCCGGCGTCGGGAAGACCAGGAAGCGGGTCATCGTGCCGTACTCGCCGGAGAGCATGTACTGGCTGTCGGGGGTGCTGGCGGACCAGGAGTTGTTGAGGGCCTCGCCGGAGGCGAGCGTGTGGACGTACTCCGACCAGGTGCCGTCGGGGGCCTGCACCCGGTACATCTTGGCGGTGCCGGAGTCCGCCTGGTAGGGCTCGACGTAGTAGCCGTCGTAGGACTCGTCGGGGTCGCCGACGTGGTTCCAGCCGCGGCTGGAGACGCCGATCGGGATGGTGCCGATGCCGGTGTACCGGTTGGGGCTGTTGGCCGGGACCTCGACCGAGGTCAGGCCCTGGCTCTCGGTGAGCGCATCGGCGTGGTCGGAGCCGGTCTCGGTCCAGGTGTCGGCGGCGGAGGCCGGGGCGGCGGTCGCGAGGACCAGGGTGGTGGCGAGGGCGACCAGGGCGGTCAGGCCTGCGCGACAACGTTGCCGGGTGGACGCGGGCATGGAAGCCTACTCCTCGGTATCGGGGGGTGGGACGCGCGTGCGCCGGTCAGTCTCGCGCGGGCCCGATGGACATGTACAGACCAACGGCGGGACGGGAAGGTGAACTCACGCCCCAGCCGCCCCTCTGGTCGCTTCGCCGTACGGATGTCGCCGTGTTGAGAGATGGTGGAAAAGTCGGCGGTGGCATCGGAGAGTCGGGTGTGAGCGCGATAGAACAAGGGGAGTCGGCACGGGGGACGGCGTGCCGTACGGAAGTCCGAAGGCGGTGCGTGCGATGAGTCCAGCCGAGTCCTCGGTGCCGGGGGGCCGGGAGCCCCTGCGCGGACCCGTGCGGCCGGGCGGGCTGCTGGACGTCCTGAGCGTGGCCTCGGTCGTGCTGGACGCCAAGGGCCGGATCGTGCTGTGGAGCCCGCAGGCGGAGGAGCTGTTCGGCTACTCGGCGCAGGAGGCGCTCGGCCAGTACGCCGCCCGGCTGATGGTGCACGAACGCCACATCGAACTGGTCGGCAAGCTGTTCGCGGACGTGATGAGCACCGGGCGGAGCTGGGCCGGCGGCTTCCCGATCCGCCACAAGGACGGCTCCACCCATGTGGTCGAGTTCCGCAACATGCGGCTCATGGACGACAACGGCGACGTGTTCGCGCTGGGCCTGGCCGCCGACCAGTCGACGGTGCGGCGGCTGGAGCAGGACGTGGCGCTGTCCGAACGGATCGTGCAGCAGTCGCCGATCGGGCTGGCCGTCTTCGACACGGACCTGCGGTTCGTGTCGGTCAACCCGGCGATGGAGCAGATGAACGGTGTCCCGGCCGCGGAGCACGTGGGGCGGACGATCCGCGAGGTACTGCCCTCGCTGGACGCAGACGCCCTGGAGTCGGCCTACCTGCGGGTGCTGCGGACCGGCGAGCCGGTCATCGACCAGTCCGCGGTGGGCCGTACTCCGGCCGATCCGGACGCGGAGCACATCTGGTCGGTGTCGGTCTACCGGCTGGACGACGCGCTGGACAACGTGCTGGGCGTGGCCACCTCGGTGGTGGACATCACCGAGCCGTACCGGGCCGGGGTCGAGGCCGAGCACGCGCGCCGCCGGCTGGCCGTGATCGCCGACGCCTCCGCCCGTATCGGCACCACCCTGGACCTGGGGCGCACCGCCCGGGAGCTGGCCGACGTCGCCGTGCCGGAGCTGGCCGACGTGGCGGCCGTCCAGCTGCTGGACACGGTGGTCGAGGGCCGGCGCAGCACGCTCGGCCCGGCGGAACCGGCCGTGCTCCGGGCCCTCGCCGTGCGCGCGGAGCAGCAGGCGGACGCGGTCCAGGCCGCCGACGCGCCGGGCACGGTCGCCCGGTACGCGCCGGACCGGCTGCTCACCGAGTGCGTACGGGTCGGGGAGGCCGTCGCCGTGCCGCAGGTCAAGGACGAGGACCTGGTCCGGATCGCCCCCTCCCCCGAGGCCACGGTGCTGCTGGGCCGGGCCGGGGTGCACTCGTATCTGGCGGTGCCGCTGATCGCGCGCGGCGAGGTGCTGGGCGCCCTCGATCTCAAGCGCACCCGCAATCCGGCGTCCTTCGACGACGACGACCTGCTGCTGGCCCGGGAACTGGCGGCGCGGGCGGCCGTGCAGATCGACAACGCCCGCTGGTACGAGAACGCCCGCACCACCGCGCTGACCCTCCAGCGCAGCCTGCTGCCCACGCATCCCCGGGTCACCCCCGGTCTTGAGGTCGCCTCCCGCTACCAGCCGGCGGGCGCCACCGTCGAGGTGGGCGGCGACTGGTTCGACGTGATTCCGCTGGACGGCGACCGAACGGCGCTCGTGGTGGGCGACGTGATGGGCAGCGGCATCAACGCGGCGGCGACCATGGGCCGGCTGCGCACCGCGACCACCACCCTGGCCGCGCTGGGCCTGGATCCGGCGGTCCTCCTCGAACACCTGGACAAGACCACGTCGGGCCTCGACCATTCCATCGCGACCTGCGTGTACGCCGTGTACGACCCGCGGCTGCGCCGGTGCCGGATCGCCAACGCCGGCCATCTGCCCCCGGCCCGGGTCCGCCCCGGCCGGCCGCCGGAACTCCTCGACCTGCCCACCGGGGTCCCGCTGGGCGTCGGCGGGGTCGCCTTCGCCACCACGACCGTCGACTTCGAGCCCGGCGACGAGCTGGTGTTCTACACGGACGGTCTGGTGGAGACCCGCAGGCATTCCCTGGACGAACGCCTCGACGAACTGCTGGCCCTGCTCGACGGCCCCGCCCGCCCGCTGGAGGACGTCTGCGACCTGCTGCTGCGGGAGCTGCACCACCCCGACAACCACGACGACGTGGCCCTGCTCATCGCGCGGGCCCGGGAGCTGCCGTAGCGGTGAGGGCGCCGGGGCGCCGGACGCCCCGGGTGCGGATCCACCGGATTCATCGGATCCACAGAATTCACAGGAACTGATTACCGGGTTCTTATCGGCGCACTCGCACAATTCACAGAGAGGCATGCGTCGCGCGATGCCGCGTGCCGCCGTTCGCCGATGGGAGCGAGCCGTGACGCACGAACCGGAGCAGGAACACCGCCGTGACGTCGACGGAACCGAGCCGTCGATCCCGCCGATGCCCGACCGTCCCCCGCAGGCCGCCGCGCCCGGCTGGGAAGCTGCGTCGGAGGTCCTCTCGGGACCGGGGCCGGACCGCGAGCCGGGCGCGCCGCTGCGCGACCGGTGGCGCCGCCAGTCCTTCCGCGTCCGCGCCGTGACCGTGGCCTTCGTCGCCGGGGCGCTCGCCCTGGGCGGCACGGTGGCGTTCGCCGCCGGCTCAGGCGGCAGCGGCACCGCCGCGTCCCCGGCCGCCTCCGGTGCGCCGTCGGCGCCCTCCGCGCCGGACGGCCGCGGCCCCGGCCACGGCTGGTTCGGGATGAGCGGCATGGGCGTGCACGGCGAGGCGACCGTCAAGGACCCGGACACCGGCAAGTACGTGGTGCGGGTCTGGCAGCGGGGCACGGTCGAGAAGGTGGACGGCGACCAGGTCACGGTGAAGAGCGACGACGGCACGTCGTGGACGTGGACCGTGGGCTCCGACGTCAAGGTGCGGGGCGACTCCGACACGCTGAAGAAGGACGCGACGGCCTTCCTGATCGGCACCCGCGGCGACGACGGCAAGCAGACCGCGTCCGGCGCGTTCTCGGGCGACTTCATGGGCATGGGCCGCGGCGGCATGCACGACCGCGGCGGCCCGTGGCAGCGCCCCGGTGACCGCTCGCCGTCGCCGAGCCCTTCGGGGAGCGGGGCCACCACCTAGCGCCGTGCCCTGAAGGGTTCCTGTGGCCGGCGCGCGTCGGCCGACCGGCTCCGGAACTGAGCCTTCCGGAGCCGGCGACGGCGCGTCTCAGAGCCGGCTGACCTCGACGTACTCGAACGTCAGCAGGTTGTTGGCCGCGTAGGGAAGCCGGCCCAGCCGGTCCTGCGCGTCCCGCAGGCTGTCGGCCTCCACGATGAGGAACGCGCCCGGCCGGTCGTTGCGGCGGAACGCCGAGAGCACGACGCCGTCCGCCTTCAGCTCCCGCAGCACCCGGGCCTCGCCCTCCGCGTGCGGGGCCAGTCCGCCCGGATCGGTGATCGTTCCGGTCACATACAGATACATCGGCTGTCCTCCGCTCAGGTCCGTGCCTTCGCCTCGGCCGCGCTGCGCGCCGAGATCTCCCGGAAGTCCTCCAGCGTGTTGCGCCGGATCTCGTACGCCCGTCCGTGCACCCAGCGGGCGGTGAGCTCGGCCACCCGGGCGCCGTAGCGTTCGGCGGTGACCATGTCGCCGTGCGCGCCGACCTCGTCGGGGCCCTCGTCCACGTTGGTCTGGCCCATCACGCCGAGCCAGGAGCCCAGCCGGTTGACGTCATGGACGGTGCCGCCGGTCCAGTTGTTGCCGGCCGCGTCACCGACCGAGATCCACTGCATGTTCATCTGCGCCGCGAAGACGGCCAGTTGCTGCAGCGAGAACAGCTTGTCCCCGTTCTGGGAAGCCGAGTGGGTGAAGCCGCCGGCCAGCTTGTCCTTCCACTCCTGCCCGAGGCGCGTGCCGCCGGCCGGAGCCCCGTCGAGATCCGGCGGGTCTTCGCGTCCGGTGTCACCGGCATGGCCGAGGCCCTGACCCGCCTCAGGAACCTGGACGCGCCGGGGCACGAGCAGAGCTCCGCGCCGGACTTCGCCGCACTGTCCACGATGATCGGCGCCCTCACGCTGGCGCGGGCCGTGGCGGAGGCCGATCCCGCGCTGTCCGAGACGATCCTGCGGACGGCGCGGGAGCACATCGCCTGATCAGGCCGCGGTCAGGCGCTCCACGCCGATACCGACGGGCCGGTTCCCGCCCTGGGAGTCGGCGACGGCATCGGCGGCGCTGCCGTCGCGCGCGGTCGGGCGGCCTGTCTCAGTCCCGCACCCCGATCACGACGTTCGCGTACAGCTCCTCCGAGTCCTCCAGCCGGGTGGCCAGTCCGGCGCGGCGGAAGGTCTCGACGGCGTCCTCGGCCTGGCGTTCACTCGTCTCGACCAGGACGCAGCCGCCGGGCGCGAGCCACTCGCGGGCCCCGGCGGCGACCCTGCGCAGCACGTCGAGTCCGTCGCCGCCGCCGTCCAGGGCGACCAGCGGCTCGTGTTCGCGGGCCTCGGCGGGCAGCAGCCCGACCTCGTCGCTGGGGACGTAGGGCACGTTGGCGGCGAGGATGCCGATACGGCCGCGCAGGGCGGCGGGCAGGGCGTCGAACAGGTCGCCGACGTGGGCGCGGCCGCCGTAGGGGGCGATGTTGCCGCGGGCGCAGCCGACGGCGGCCGGGTCGATGTCCGCGGCGTGCAGCTCGACGTCGCCGAGGGCCGCGGCGAGAGCCGCGCCGACCGCGCCGGAGCCGCAGCACAGGTCCACGACGACGGACGCGCCGGGGGCCTGGGCCAGGGCCTGGTCGACCAGGAACTCGGTCCGGCGGCGGGGCACGAACACGCCGGGTTCCACGAGGACGCGCAGCCCGTGGAACTCCGCCCAGCCGACGACGTGTTCGAGGGGCTGACCGGCGGCGCGCCGGTCCACCATGGCGGCCAGCTCGTCGGGGGTGCGGGCGGTGGCGAGGATCAGTTCCGCCTCGTCCTCGGCGAAGACGCAGCCGGCCGCGCGCAGCGCGGAGACGACGGCGGAGGCGGTGGTTTCGGAGAGTGAGGTCATCACCGGGGAGCCTAGCCGGACGGCTGTGCGCCGGTCAGACGGTTTACCGCCCGCCGGACCGCCACGCAGGCGGTCCGACGGGCGGCCGGGGAGACAGGCAGCCGGGGAGGCCGGGAGCCAGGCAGCCGGGAAGACAGGCAGCCGGGAGGACAGGCGGGCGGTCAGACGCCGACCGTCTCCTCGGCCTCCTCCTCGGCTTCCGCGGCCTCCTCGACCAGACCGGCAGGGGACTCCGGTACGACCACGGCGGCGGCCGGTGCCGCCTTGGCACGCTCGTGGGCCGCGGCGACGGCGGTGACCGCGAGGCCGGCCAGCAGCCAGACCGCGAGGGTCCACACGTTGCGGCTCAGGCCGTCGCTGCCGAAGTACAGCAGGCTGCGGATGCCCTCGACGAAGCCGGCGCCGTTCCAGAAGGCGTGCAGGGTGCCGAAGAAGCCGTTCTCCAGCTCGGGCCGGAACAACCCGCCGGAGCTGGTGAAGTTGAGCATCACGAAGAGCACCATCATGGTGAGCGTGGTCCACCGCTTGAGGAAGGTGTGCAGGCCGACGCCGACGAGGAGGATGCCGGCGGAGTAGAGCCAGGCCATGCCCCAGACCCCGGCCAGGTCGTGGTGGGCGAGGTGGAACACCGGTCCGGCGAGGAACGCGCCGATGCCGCCGACGACGGCGGAGACGCCGAGCGCGAGCAGGGCACGGACCCGCATGGGGAGCGCGGCACCGGCCGCGCCGAGGGCGGCCACGGAGGCGTAGGAGCCGATGCTCACGGCGATGAGCAGGAAGAAGAGGCCCTGTCCCGTGGGATCGTCGGCGACCGGCTTGGCCACGTCGGTGACCTTGAGAGCGGCGCCGTCCTTCGCGGCGATGGGGGTGAAGACCTTCTCGACGGCCGTGGCGCCCGTGTCGGAGGCGGCGCTGGCGACGATCAGCTCCGGAGTCCTGGCGCTCGGCACGTAGGCGCCGGTCACGGTGCGGGACCTGAGCAGGTCGACAGCCGCGGCGCGGGTCGGGACGGTACGGACGTCGAGCTTGTCGCCGGCGGTGTCCTTGATGGTCTGCGCCAACACCTTCGCTTCCGGTCCGGCGCCGACCACGGCCACCGGCATGTGGTTCGGCTCCGGGTGGACGAACGCTCCCATGTAGGCGAGCCCCATCCCCAGGCACATCAGCAGCGGGGTGATCAGGTGCGTGAGCACATGGCGCAGTGCCGGTGACCTCATCGCGTACGACCTCCAGAACCTACGGGCCAAACTGGTTGGCTTATACAACTCACTGTCAAGTTGTACTATACAACTAGATCCTCGGAGGAGGTATTCCCGTGACCACGGCGGAGACGGCAGTCGAGACCATCCAGCGCGAGATGACGACGTTCGCGCGCCGGGCCCGGGCGTCGGCCGGGCGCATGCACCCCGAGCTGTCGCTGGTGTCGTACACGCTGCTCGGGCACCTGGAGGAGCGCGGCGGCTGCCGGGCCACCGACCTGGCCGCGCACTACGCGCTGGACAAGTCGACGGTCAGCCGGCAGGTGGCGGCGCTGGAGCGGGCGGGGCTGGTCGAGCGGCGCCTGGACCCGGAGGACCACCGGGTCCAGGTGCTGCATCTGACGGAGGCGGGCGAGGAGATCCTGGCCCAGGTCACGCGGAGCCGCCGGGCCGCCTTCCAGGAGCGGCTCGCGGACTGGCCGGAGGCGGACCTGGTCAGGTTCGCCGGATACCTGGAGCGCTACAACGCCGGGACCCCGGCGGGCTCCGCCGACGACTGACCGAGCCGCTCCGGCACCCTGGCCGCGACGAAGGCCGTACGGCGGCGCAGGCGGAAGCCGAGCGACTCGTACAGCCGGATCGCGGTGGTGTTCTCCGCGCCGGTGTGCAGGAAGGGCGTCTCGCCGCGTTCCCGGATGCCGTACGCGACGGCGCGGATGAGGCGGGTCGCGAGGCCCTCACCGCGGTGGGCCGGGTCGGTGCAGACCGCGCTGATCTCGGTCCAGCCCGGCGGGTGCAGCCGCTCCCCCGCCATCGCGATCAGCCTGCCGTCGCGACGGATGCCCAGGTAGCTGCCGAGCTCGATGGTGCGCGGCAGGAAGGGACCGGGGCGGGTGCGCTCGACCAGGTCGAGGATCTCGGGCACGTCGGCCGGTCCGAGCCGGACCGCGGCCGGCTCCGGGACGGCCTCCATGCCCTCGTCCACCAGCTGTACGCCCGCGATGTCCATCGTGAGCTCCCAGCCCTCCGGGAGCTCACCGCGGTAGCCCGGCAGCGGCACCTCCGCGCCGGGACCGGCCAGGGCCGCGAGGTCGGCCCAGTCGTCGGCGCCGGGATCGTCGGGCAGCGCCAGCCACGGGGAGACGTCTACGGGGTAGCGCAGGATCCGCCCGCGCCGCTCGGCGAAGAGGGCGTGCGGGCCGGTGAGCGAGGCGCGGGCGGGGTTGTCCAGGACGTGCGGAGCGCCCTCGCGGGGGTGCGGGACGCTCATCCGGCGACCTCGATCACGATCTTGCCCAGGGCGTGCCCGTCCTCGATGGCCCGCAGCGCCTCGTCGGCCTTGTCCAGCGGGAAGGTCCGCGAGACGTGCGGGTCGAGTTCACCTGCCACCACCAGCTCGGCCACCTCTTCCAGGACCGCGGCGGTGCGGGCGCGGTCCACCCGGGCCCCGCCCAGCGCGGCGACGGTCTCCGGCGCGGCGCCCGCGGTGATCAGCTTGGTGCGGTCGGCGAGCAGTCCGGCGGCCTCGGTGAGCACCTCGCCGCCGACCAGGTCGTAGACGCCGTCCACACCCTCGGGCGCGGCGGCCCGCACCCGGTCGGCCAGCCCCTGGCCGGAGGGCACGTGCACGGCGCCCAGCGACTCGACGAAGTCCTTCTTGGCCTCGCCGGCCACGCCGACCACCCGCAGGCCCCAGGCGTGGGCGATCTGCAGGGCCGCCGCACCGACCCCGCCGCCCGCACCGGTGACCAGGAGGGTGGCGCCCTCGGGCAGGTCGAGCTGGCGTACGCCGTCGTAGGCGGTGGCCGCGGCGACCGGCAGGGTGGCGGCGTCGGTGAAGGACAGCGCGGCGGGCTTGTGCGCCGTCACGGACACCGTCAGCAGGGCGTACTCGGCGAACGCGCCCCCGGGCGTGTTGCCGAAGACCTCGTCGCCGGCCGCGAAGCCGGTGACACCCTCGCCGATCTCCTCGACCACACCGGCGGCCTCGCTGCCGAGGACGACCGGGAAGTGCGCCTCCCCCTCGCCCGGGCGGCGGAAGCCGCCCCGCAGTTTCCAGTCGACGGGGTTGACCCCCGCCGCGCGGACCGCGATCAGCAGCTGACCGGGACCGGGAACGGGCCGGGCCACCTCGGCGAAGGCCTCGGTCTCGGGCCCGCCGTGCCTGGTGTAGACGTACGCCTTGGGCATCGTGATTCCTCGCTCTCTGGTGCTGCCACCGGTGCCCCCGGCGGCGGCAATCAGCGGCAAGGACCACCACGCGGCAGCTATTCCCGTACTCGCGCATCGTTCACACGGCCGCAATGATCGGGTGGCTGACCTGGGCGGGAGCACCCGATCGGACGTCGTACGGTTGAACCATGAACGTCACCCGAGGCTTCGCCGGCCGCCGCCGCGTCCACAACGCCGGTCTGCCGCCCGGCCAGTACGACTCGGGTGAGGACTGGCCGGTGCTGTCCGCCGAGGTGACCCCCGAACTGGCGCCCGCCGACTGGTCGTTCCGCGTCGACGGTCTGGTGGCCGAGCCGCGCACCTGGGACTGGGACGCGGCGCGGGCGCTGCCCGCGTCGGCCTACGAGGGTGACATCCACTGCGTGACCAGCTGGTCGAAGTTCGGGGTGCGGTTCGGCGGCGTCTCACTGGATGCGTTCTTCGATGTGGTGCGCCCACATGGTTCCGCCACACATGCCGTCGCCTACTCGCACACCGGTTACACCGCCAACCTGCCGCTCGCGGACCTCACCGGCGGGCGGGCCTGGATCGCCTTCGAGTACGAGGGCGAGCCGCTGCCCGCCGAACACGGCGGCCCGGCGCGGCTGCTGGTGCCCCACCTGTATTTCTGGAAGAGCGCCAAGTGGATCGCCGGCGTCACCCTCCTCGACCACGACGAGCCCGGCTTCTGGGAACGCAACGGATACCACGCGCGGGGCAACCCGTGGGAGGAGCAGAGGTACGCCGGTGACTGAGACGACGACCACCGGGACCGCCTTCGCTCCCCCGACGCGGTTCGCGGTGCCCGGCCGCATCGAGGTCGGCGGCCAGGCCGCGGCGGCGTGGCAGACGGCCACGATCACCGGGATCCGGCGCGAGACCCCGCACGCGGCGACCTTCCGCTTCGCGGTGCCGCAGTGGGCGGGGCATCTGCCGGGCCAGCACCTGATGCTGCGGCTGACCGCCGCGGACGGCTACGTCGCCCAGCGCCACTACTCCCTCGCCTCCCCGCCGGACGACTCCGGGCACATCGAGCTGACGCTGGACCACGTCCCGGACGGCGAGGTCTCCGGCTGGTTCCACACGGTGGCCCGGCCCGGCGACACCGTCGAGGTGCGCGGCCCGCTGAGCGGCTTCTTCGCCTGGCCCGGCGACCGGCCCGCGCTGCTGGTCGGCGCCGGTTCCGGGGTCGTACCGCTGATGTCGATGGTCCGGCACCACCGGATCCGGTCCCTGCACGTGCCGCTGCGCATGGTGGTGTCGGCACGCTCCCCCGAGGAGCTGATCTACGCGCGGGAGCTGGGCCCGGAGACCACGACCGTGTTCACCCGCACCGCACCCCAGGGTGTCCCCGTGGGACGTATGTCCGCCGCACATGTGGCCCCGCTCCTGGCCGAGCAGCCCGAGGGTGGGTGGGAAGCCTATGTGTGCGGCTCCAACGGGTTCGCGGAGCATGCCTCGCGGCTGCTCGTGGCGGCCGGACAGCCGGTGGAGCGGATCCGCATCGAGCGCTTCGGCTGAGCGACGCCCCCCGGGGACGGGTGCCCCCGGGGCGGCCGACGCGGGTGCCGCGGGCGCCGCGGGCGCCGCGGGCGCCGCCGGGCCGCGGCTTGCTGTGCCGACTGGCGCCAGGCCGGACAGGGGCGGCCACGGCCACGGCGGGCAGCGAAGGGGTGCGGGCGCAGGGGCTCCGGCCGGGCGGTCCTGGGGCGTGCGGCCAGTGGGTCGCGGGGGCGCCGGGACGGGTGGGCGGCGCGCGCCGGAACCCGTGCTTCAGCCGGTCCCGCATCCGTGCCCAGGGGCGGTGGACCAGGTACTCCGTACGGGGTACCAGTCCCGTGTGGACGCTCGCATGCGAGCGGGGGCACGCTGGGAGCTGCGGACCGGCTGTCCGGCCCTCCGGCTCTTGTGGCGGCGAGGAGGTCGACATGCGTACCCGGGTGCGTGGCTGGCGCTGGCGGCAGAACCCGCTACGGCGCAAGTCCGACATGGTCGAGGCGTGGATCGCGCTGGCCGTCGCGGTCCTGCTGTGTGTGGGAGCACCCCTGGTGGGTGCGGTGGCGGGGCTCTGGGCCCATGAGCAGGCGCTGTCGGTGGCGGTCGTGGAGCGGGCCGAGCGGCACATGGTGCGGGCCGTGGTCGTCGGCGGCGCCCCGGAGCAGCTGCCGTCGGTGCAGGGCGGCGACGGGGCGCACGCCTACCAGACGAATGTCCGCTGGACCGTGCCCGGCGAGGGGACGAAGACCGCGCTGGCCCGGGTGCCGGCGGGGACCCGGACCGGTGACGTGGTGGACGTGTGGTTCGACCGGCAGGGGCACGGGGTCGCACCGCCGCCCGACGACATCGCCGTCTGGCAGCACACGGTCACCGTGGGCCTGTGCGGGGCGAGCGGCGCGGCGGCCGTGGTGCTGCTCGGCCACGGCATCGTGCGCCGGGTGGCGCTGCGCCACCGGCTCGCCGAGTGGGAGCAGGAGTGGGCACGCACCGGACCGGACTGGACCCGCGGCCGCGCCTGACGCCCCTGGCAGGCCGCCGTGCCCGACGGACCACGCGCGCGTGCGTGCGCAGTGGGCCGTCCGCCCCGGGCAGTGGGCCGTCCGCCCCGGGCCGGGCCGGGCACCGTCCGTCCCGGGCCGGACAGACCGGACGGGCCGCCGGCTTCGGCCGCCGCCCGAGCCGCCACGCCCGTCGCCCACCCCCGTCGTGTGCACCCGTCGCCCCCCGTCGTCCACGCCCGGCCCTCGGGCCCGACGCCCACCGCTACGGCCGAGGTACCCGAGGTACCCGAGGTGACCCGACCACCCACCGCGGCCGCCCGGACCCCCAGAACCTTCCGCCCGCCGTCCGCGCCCGGCAGTCCGGCCCCCTGACCAGCAGATCCACAGCCGTCGGCAGAGGACCGTCGCAACTTTCGGACTCCACGGAGGCCTGGCGATTCGTCGGACCATCCACGTACGGTGTGATCATCCGCACCTCCCCTTCTCCAAGGCGGTTGTTGATGGCCCTGTTCGACCTCCCCCTCGACGAGCTCCGGGAACACCGCAGTACGTCGGTGGCACCCAACGACTTCGACGCCTTCTGGGCCAAGACGCTCCAGGAAACGCGCGAGCACGATCTCGACGCCCGTTTCGAGCCGGTCGACGCCGGGCTGTCCACGGTCGACGTCTACGACGTGACGTTCGCCGGGTTCGGCGGGCACCCGGTCAAGGGCTGGCTGCGGCTGCCGGCCGGCACCACCGAACCGCTGCCGCTGGTCGTGGAGTTCGTCGGGTACGGCGGCGGGCGCGGGCTGGCGCACGAGAACCTGCTCTGGGCGTCGACGGGACGGGCCCACTTCACGATGGACACCCGCGGCCAGGGCAGCGCCTGGGGCGGCGGGGGCGGCACCGCGGACCCGGTGGGCGGTGCGCCGGCGTACCCCGGGTTCATGACCCGGGGCATCGACGCGCCCGAGAACTACTACTACCGCCGGGTGTTCACGGACGCCGTCCGCGCGGTGGAGGCGGCCCGCTCGCACCCGCTGACCGACGCGACGCGGACCGTGGCGCTCGGCGCCAGCCAGGGCGGCGGGATCACCATCGCGGTCGGCGGGCTGGTCCCGGACCTGGTGGCGGTCGCGCCGGACGTGCCCTTCCTGTGCGACTTCCCGCGCGCCGTCACCCTGACGGACCGTCACCCGTACCGGGAGATCGCCCTGTTCCTCAAGACCCACCGCGGCCGCTCGGCGGACGTGCAGCGCACCCTCTCGTACTTCGACGGGGTGCACTTCGCGGCGCGCGGCCGGGCCCCGGCGCTGTTCTCGGCGGCCCTGGAGGACCAGACCTGTCCGCCCTCCACGGTCTACGCGGCCTTCAACTCCTGGGCGCACGAGGACAAGACGATCGAGGTGTACGACTTCAACGACCACGAGGGCGGCGGCCCGTACCACGAGGCGGCGAAGGCGCGCTGGCTGCGCTCGTACGTCTGAGGAGGCGGCGGAGTTGGACACGCGGGAGGCCGCCGAGCGGTTCGTCCGGGTCTGGGAGCGGGGCTGGGCCGCGCACGACGTGGACGCGCTGCTCGCCCTGTACGCCGAAAACTGCGTGCACCGCTCGATGCCGTTCCGCGCCCCGCACCGGGGCCGGGACGCACTCGCCGCCTATCTGCGCTGGTCGTTCGAGGCGGAGCGGGTGACGGACGTCCGTTTCTCGGCGCCGCTGGTGGGCCCGGACGGGGTCGCGGCGGCGGAGTTCCGGGTGCGGTCGGAGGAAGGGGGTACGGCGGCCACGCTGGCGGGGTGCGTGTTCGTGCGTTTCGACGCGCGGGGCCTCGCGGTGGAGTCCCGCGACTACTGGCACTCCGCCGATGGGCATCAGGAGCCGGCCGGGGGACTCTTCCTGCTCTGATCCTGCTCCGGCCTTCCTCCCGGTCCGACCAGTCGGTATGTTCGGGATGCCCGGACCGCAGCGTCGCGGTCCGGGTTTTCCGGCGTACGACGGAGGCCGCATGTCCGAGCACGAGCCACAGCGACAGCCACAGGCACACGCACAGGCAGAGGTCCACGGCCACTGTGATCCGCGTTTCGCGGCGGTGCGGGAGGCGTTCGAGGAGAACTTCCGGGACCGGGAGGAGCTGGGCGCCGCCGTCGCGGTGACGGTCGGCGGCGAGACGGTGGTGGACCTGTGGGGCGGCTGGGCCGATCCGGCGCACAGCCGGCCGTGGCAGCGGGACACCGTGGTCAACGTGTGGTCCACCACCAAGGGCCCGGTGGCGCTGTGCGCGCACATCCTGGCCGACCGGGGGCTGCTCGACCTCGACGCGCCGGTGGCGGAGTACTGGCCCGAGTTCGCGGCGGCCGGGAAGGACGGGGTCCTGGTCCGCCACCTGCTCTCGCACCGGGCCGGGCTGTCCGGGCTGCGTGAGCCGCACTCGCTCCAGGACCTGTACGACTGGGAACTGACGACCGCACGGCTGGCGGCGACGGAGCCGTGGTGGGAGCCGGGAACCAGGTCCGGGTACCACGCGCTGACCTTCGGCTTCCTGGTCGGCGAGGTGGTACGGCGGGTGTCGGGGCTGCTGCCGGGGGCGTTCCTGGAGCGGGAGGTCACCGGGCCGCTGGGGGTCGACTTCACGGTCGGGCTGCCGGAGAAGGAGTCCGGACGGGCGGCGGAGCTGGCGCATCCCCGGGTCGTGTCGGACAGCGAACAGGCCGCGATCTTCAGCCAGTTGGCGCCGGCCGCCGTCGCCGCCCTGGCCAACCCGGGCGTGGGCGCGGGCGCGGCGAACACCCCCGAGTGGCGGGCGGCCGAGATCCCGGCGGCCAACGGCCACGGCACCGCCAGGGCGGTCGCGGCACTGTACGGGGTGTTCGCCGGCCGGGGCGAGTACGGCGGCCTGCGGGTGCTGTCGCCGGAGGCGGCCGAGCGGGTGCGGGAGGGCCAGGGCAGCTGCCGTGACCTGGTGCTGGGGGCGGGTTTCGAGCACGAGACCGAGATCGGGCTCGGACTCTGGCTGAGCGGGCCGAACGGCTCGTACGGGCCGAACCCGCGGGCCTTCGGACACGACGGGTTCGGCGGCTCCTGCGGGTTGGCCGACCCGGAAGCGGGGGTCTCCCTCGGCTACGTCATGAACCGCATGGGGCCGCGGATCGCGGACGACCCGCGGAAGACGGCCCTGGTCAGCGCCGTTTACGCGAGTCTGTGAGGTCCGCACGGTTTCGGCCGAACCCGGTGGCCGCTCTTCCCTGATGGTTTAGACCAATGCTAGATGTGGTCGCGGAACGAACCCGCACGGCTACTTCTTGTCACCCACAGGAGGAGCGGCATGGCCCGCACCACCCCCCACCATCACTCCGAGAGCGAAGGGCAGCCCCTGTACTGGCGGATCGCGACACAACTCCTCGGCGAACTGCGTGACGGCACCCTGCCGCCCGGGGAACGGCTGCCGGCGGAACGGCAGTTGGCGCGGCACTTCGGGGTCAGCCGGGAGACCGTCCGGCAGGCGCTGGAGGTGCTGCGGCACAGCGGACTGGTGGCCACGGACCGACGGGGCAGCCACGCGACGCTGCACGGCCGGCCGGTGGAGAACCCGGTCTCGCTGGCCTTCCCGGTGGGCGCCGGGCCCACGGAGCACGGCGCCGTCGACCGGGCCACGGTGACCTGGGAGGAGCCCTCGCCCGAGCACGCGGCGGCGCTGGGGCTGGCCCCGCACCGGCCGACCCTGGTGCACCGCTACGAGTCGGCCTCCCCCGACGGGCACGCCCTGCGCACCGCCGTGACCTCCTTCTCGACGGTGGCCCTGTCCGAGGTCGAGGAGCTGGGCCGGTACCGGGACCGGGCCGACGGCTGTTCCGCCGCGCAGCTGCGCCGGGCCTACGACTGGATGCGCAAGGCGGGCCTCACCCTGCACCACCGGGACTCCATCACCCAGGTCGCGGACGCGTCCTCGGTGCGGGTGACCCGCCGGGTGCACGACCAGTACGCCCGCCCGCTGGAGATCACCGACCTGGTGGTGGACGCCCAGCAGGACGCGCTGGTCTACGAGTTCACGGTGCCGGCCGCGGGCTGACCGCGCCGGGCGACGACCAGCCGGGCGCGCGGGCTGCCGTCGTCGCGCTCCCCGAACCCGGGCAGCGGGTACAGCTCCGTGCCGAATCCGGTCCGCGCCAACTCGTCCAGTACGCCGCCGAGTCGGAAGGCCCGGTAGTACATGACGAACGGCGGCCGCCACAGGGCGTTGCGGACCCGCATCACGGCGTCGAAGCCCAGCAGCATCCAGAACCCGGGGCTGGTGGGCCGCGGCGGCGCCAGCACCGGGAAGGCGAAGGTGCCGCCCGGCCGCAGCACCCCGTGGACCTGGTCGAAGAGGCCGGGCAGCTCCCGGGGCAGGAAGTGCCCGAACGCCCCGAAGCTGACGACCAGGTCGAAGCCGGGCCCGAACGGCAGGGCCCGGGCGTCACCGCGCACATAGGTGACGTCCGGGCCCTCGGGCGGGGGCTGCCGGCGGGCGATCTCCAGCATGCCGGCGCTGAAGTCGACCCCGGTGACGCTGTGCCGGCACACCTGGGCCAGCACCGCGGTACCGGCTCCCGTCCCGCAGCACAGGTCGAGGCCGTCCTCGAACGGGCCGAGCGGGGTGAGCACCTTCGCGACCGCGTCGAGGACCGGGTCGGGTGTCCGGAAGGGGGTGTGGTCGAACTTCGGGGCCAGCAGGTCGTAGCCGCGCTCGACCGAGGACAGCGCCTGGACGGTGAGTTCACGGAGGCTCGGGCCTTCGGGGCTGAACATCCGGTCAGCTTACGGGAGCGGACGGCGCGGGTGCGGCCCGGCGGGGGCCGCGCCCGCGCCGTGCGGTGTCACGCCACCGTGAGCGTGAGGGCGCCCGTGTAGGCGGAGCCCGCGGTGATCGCCGTCTCGGTGCCGTCGACCGTCAGCTTCACGGACCTGCCGCGCGGCGCCCGCACGGCGGCGTCGGCGGCGAGGGTGAGGCTGGTCAGGTACGACGTCCCGGTGACCGTCCAGGTCGAGCCGCTGTTCAGCTTGACGACCACGCCGTTGTTGACGGCGGCCTGCGCGGTGTTGGTGACGATGCCCAGCTCGTAGAAGGCGGACGAGTCGATCGAGGACACCCGGTGCTTGGCCCTGGTCGCCGAGATGACGCCCTCGACGCCGGAGCCCTCGAAGGTGAGGACCATGTTCTTGCCGCCCCGCATGCCGTTGTAGAAGTCGCCCTTCACCTTGATGGAGCTGAAGGTCGCGGCGCCGTCGGTGGAGTGGACGGCGGTGACGTCGAAGGAGGAGTTCTTCACCGGGTCGGTGGTGGGCTCGGTGTAGACGCCGATGTTCATCATCTTGCCGTTGACGGGGACCGGGCCCGGGTCGTCCAGCTCGATCATCTGGAGGATGACGCCGTCGCGCGGGTTGAGCCGGGCGCCCTGCGAGCCGTCCACCGAGATGGTCGTCTGCTGGCCCTTGTTGAGGAAGGTGGCCCGCTCGGAGTTGATGACGGTGCCGCCGTCCAGGGTGAGTTGGCCGGCGCCGAAGAACATGTAGCCGAAGTGGCCGGAGTTCACCACCGTGCTGCGCTCCGGGATGCTCCGCAACTCGCTGTTGGACAGACCGAGTTCCAGCTCGGTGTTGAGGGCCGCGACGGCGTCGCGGGTGCTGTCGCCGTAGTGCACGACGGCGGCCGGCCCGGCGATGATCGTCGCGTAGGAACCGACGTCGAAGCGGGAGCCGAGGACGCGGACGGTGGCGTCGCCGATGGCGTAGGTGCCGTAGCCGTAGTCGCCGGTGTTGCCGACGTGGCTGTTGATGGCCGTCAGCTTCAGGCCGCTGCCGCCCTCGACCGACAGTGCGCCCCAGGTCTCGGAGAACACGGTCGAGTTGAGGTAGGTGGCGACGCTGCCCGCGCCGATCAGGTTGGTGGCGCGGACGTTGCCGTCCAGGCCCAGCATCCAGGGCACCGACTCCATGTAGGGGGTCTCGACGGTGGCCTGGTAGTCGGCGGGCAGGACGCCGTTGCGGGCGCGCAGGAAGGAGTCCTTGACGAGGACGTTGGCGCCGCCGTTGGCGATGACGGTGGTGCGGACCACGCCCTTGTTGCTGATCCGGGCGCCGTCCACGACCAGCCTGGTCGCGGAGCCGTCGCCGACCACGGCCGCTCCGTACCCGGCGAAGTCGGAGCGGCCGTTGCCGTCGAGGGTGATGGTCGGGCTCTGGAGGGTGTAGCTGCCGCTCTCGACGTAGACGCCGTTGAAGCACTCGCCGGTGGAGGCGATCGACACGTTCCGGGCGGCGGTGTCGGTGATCTTGCCGCCGCGGACGGCGGAGAGCACGGACTTCGCGGAGTCGACCCCGTCCGAACCGACGTAGAGGGCCTGCCGGAACGGGAAGGTCAGGGTCTGGTAGGTGACGTCGTTGGACTCGGCGACGGTGAGGACGACGTCACCGCGGTAGGTGCCGGCCTGGATGAGGGTCCCGGTGGCGCCGGTCGCGGTGAGCAGCTGGCCGGTCTCCACGCCGTCGACGGTGAGGCTGATGTCGTATCCGTCCGGGGCGACGATCTTGCCGCCGTCGCCGACGGTCAACTGGCTCACCCGGGTGGTGGCGGCGAGTTCGTAGGTCTCCCCCGCGGCGACGGAGATCGTCCTGCCCGCCGCCTTCGGCGCGGCGGTGGCGGTGCCGGAGGCGACCGGGACGAGCACGGCCGCTGCCGTGGCGGAACCGGCGATCAGGAACGAGCGTCGGGATGTCAGCGTCATTGCAGGCCTCTCCACGGGTGGAATGCGCGGGTGCGTCATCGCGCAGAGTTACGAGTCGCCCGCCGAAACCAGGGCGACGAAAGCACCTGAGGTGTGCAGGTGGGAGTGAATCAGCCCTGGGAAACCCGGGACAGGCATTGCACACACGCATCCCGGAACCCGATGCCTCGGATCGGGCCGCCGAGTTCATGGCGCTCACACAGAGTGGCCACAGCCCTGGGTGGCGGGCACACACGACGGCGAGGCGGACGGCCTGTGCGCCGTCCACCTCGCCGATCTCGAGCATGTGCCTACGCCGGGGCGATCATCCCCGCCGACAGGTCGATGTCCGCCCCGCACAGTCCCGGCATCGCCAGCATGGCGACCAGGGCCCGCGCCACCTCGTCCTCCTCCACCAGCCGGCCGAGCGCGGCCCGGGAGGCGAAGTCCCGTTCCGCCTCCTCGACGGTGCAGCCGGTGAGTTCGGCGGTGAGCCGGAAGTTGCGGTCCATGCGGGGTCCCCGGACCGGGCCCGGGGAGAGGGAGTTGACCGCGACGCCGTGCGGGCCCACCTCGCCCGCCAGCGTCCGGGTGAGGCCGATCAGCGCCATCTTGGAGGCGGTGTACGGCGTGCGGTTGAGCAGCGGGCGTTTGCCGCTGACGGAGGCGACGTTGACGATGTCGCCCCGGCCGGCGGTGAGCATGGCCGGCAGGAAGGCCCGGCACATGAGGTAGACGCCGCGTACGTTGGCGGCGAACACGTCGTCCCACTCGTCGGGTTCGATGTCGACGAGCGGCCGCACCGGTCCCGCGACGCCGGCGTTGTTGACGAGCAACGACACGTCCTCGTCGGCGAGTCCGGCGGCCAGCGCTCGTACGGAGCCGGGGTCGGAGACGTCGCCCACGGCCGTGCGGGCCGCTTCGCCGACCTTGGCCGCCGCCTCCGTGAGGGCCTGCTCGTTCCGGCCGACCAGGATCACCCGGGCCCCGGCGTCGGCGAGCGCCAGCGCGAAGGCCCGGCCCAGCGGGCCTCCCCCGCCGGTGACCAGGGCCGTGCGGCCGTCCAGGCTCACGCTTCGTTCCACGGCAGCGCGTCGCCGGCGGCCTTCGCGGCGCGTACGTCGCCCGAGCGGGCGTGGCCCTCGAACAGCTCGACCCGGGAGGCGCGCCCGCACAGCCGGCCGAGCAGGGCCTGCGAGGCGGTGTCGGTGACCTCCTGGTAGGTGACCGTCTTGAGGTACTTCCCCACCCACAGGCCGCCGGTGTAGCGGGCGGCACCACGTGTGGGCAGCACATGGTTGGTGCCGATGACCTTGTCGCCGAACGACACACATGTGCCCTCGCCGAGGAACAGCGCGCCGTACTGGGTCATCCGCTCCAGCGCGAGGCGCGGTTCGGCGGTCAGCACCTCGACGTGTTCGAAGGCGAACGCGTCGGCGAGTTCGTACAGTTCGTCGATCGAGCCGACGACGTGCACCTGGCCGTGGTCGCGCCAGGCGGGCTCCGCGTAGTCGCGGGTCGGCATGGAGGGCAGGATCCGCTCGACCTCGGCGAGGGTCCGCTCGGCGACCTCGCGGGAGGTGGTGATCAGGACGGCCGGGGAGTCCGGGCCGTGCTCGGCCTGGGAGAGCAGGTCGACCGCGCACACGAACGGGTCGGCCTGGTCGTCGGCGAGGACCAGGATCTCGGTCGGTCCCGCGAACAGGTCGATGCCGATCTCGCCGAACAGCTGGCGCTTGGCCTCGGCGACGTAGGCGTTGCCGGGGCCCGCGATCAGGTTGACCGGCTCCATCGTGTCGGTGCCCACGGCCATCGCGGCGACCGCCTGGACGCCGCCGAGCAGCCAGATCTCGTCGGCGCCCGCGAGGTGCATGGCGGCGACGGTGGCGGCGGGGATCTCGCCGTGGATCGGCGGGGTGCAGGCGACCACACGCGGCACGCCGGCCACCTTGGCGGTGACGATGGTCATGTGGGCGGAGGCGGTCAGCGGGTAGCGGCCGCCGGGGATGTAGGCGCCGGCCGCCTGCACGGGGATGTGCTTCTGGCCGAGCCGCACGCCCGGCAGCGTCTCCACCTCGAACTCGCCCATCGAGGCGAGCTGGCGGCGGGCGAAGGTGCGGACCTGCTCCTGGACGAAGGTGATGTCGTCGATGACCTGCCGGGGCACCGAGGCGACGATCTTCTCGACCTCCTCCGTGCTCAGCCGGAAGGAGTCGGGGCTCCACTTGTCGAACTTCTCGGAGTACTCGCGGACGGCCGCGTCACCGCGCTCGCGGATGTCCGCGATGACACCGGTCACCGTCTCACGCACCTGGTCGAGGGAGGCGGCCACCTCGGCCCGGGGCACGGCGTGCTTCAGGATCTCTGCCACGACTGCGGCCTTTCTCGGAAGGATCGGGGTTACACCGGGGGCGCTTCGAAGAGCACGTCGGGATCGTTGAACTGCTCCTTGGCGACCGACTCGCTCATCGGGTCGGCGGTCCCCCACTGGTCCTGGGTGATCGGGTCGTCCACGTCGTGCCGGCCGGGGTGCCACAGGTCCTCTTCGAGGACGGCGAGCTCGGTGGTGTACTCGACGGTGTTGCCGTGCGGGTCGTGGAAGTAGGAGAAGGTGTTGTCGCCCGCCAGGTGCCGTCCCGGGCCCCAGGTGAGCCGGGTCCCGGCGCGCAGCGCACGTCCGGTGCCCCGCATGTACTCCTCCACCCCCCGCATCTCGAAGGAGGCGTGGTGCAGCGACACATGGGGGCCGCGCGCGATGGCGAAGGAGTGGTGCAGCGGGCTGCACCGCAGGAAGTACATGAGGTCACCCATGTGGGTGGAGTACAGGGTGTCGGTGAGCCGGAAGCCCAGGTTCTGGATGTAGAAGTCCCGCAGCCCCTCGGGGTCCTGGGAGTTGACCACACAGTGCGAGAGCCGTACCGGGACGGCCTCGCGCTCCTCGATCTTGCGGTGGGCGCGGGTCGCCACGTCCGCGGAGACCTCGACGGCCCGTCCGTCGGGGTCGAAGAAGCGCAGCCCGTAGCCGCCGCCGGGGGTGTCCAGCGCCCGGGGCTCGTGGACGATCCGCACCCCGGCGCGGCCCAGCCGCACCGCGAGCTCGTCGACGGCCGCCGGTGAGACCGCGCCGAAGGCGACGAGGTCCATCCGCTTCCGCTCGTCCTCGCGGATGCGCACGATGTACTGCTCGGGGCTGCCCTCGGCGGCGAAGAACGCGATGCCGCTGTCGTTGGCGACCTCGGTCAGGCCCCAGGTGGTGCCGTAGAAGGCGCGCTGGGTGGCGAAGTCCGGTACGGCCAGGTCGACATGGCGCAGATGGGTGATGGGCTGGAAGCTCATGCGTGGCTCCTGACGGTGTTGCGCTGGTGGCCGAGGCCGGTGATCTCCGCGTCGATCACGTCGCCGGGCCGGAGGAAGACCCCCCAGTGCGCGCCGTTGCCGGCCGGGGAGCCGGTGAGCAGCAGGTCGCCGGGGCGCAGGGTGGTGGTCGTGGAGGCGTAGGCGATCAGCCGGGGAATGTCGAAGATCATGTCCTTGGTGGACTCGTCCTGCCGGACCACCCCGTTGTGCCGCAGGGTGATCCGCAGGTCGCCCGGGTCGCCGACGAAGTCCGCGGGGACCAGGAACGGCCCGGTCGGCAGGAAGGTGTCGGCGTTCTTGGCGGTGAACCAGTCGGTGCCGATGGCCTTCAGGTCGGGCCGGTAGAGCCGGTCGCGGGTGGTCAGGTCGTTGCTGATCGTGTACCCGGCGACGTACGACATGGCCTCGGCGGCCGGGATGTCCCTGCCCGCCTTGCCGATGACCAGGGCGAGTTCGAGCTCCCAGTCGTGCTGTTCGCCGAGCGCGGGCAGCACGACGTCGTCGTAGGGCCCGCACAGGGCGCGCGGGGAGCCGAGGAAGATGTACGGGACGCCGCCGCGGATCCGCTCGTCCATCATCTTCTCGGCGTCGGCGCGGGCCTCCTCGGGGGTGGCGCCGTGCACGCTCTCCTTCTCGGCGGCGACCAGGTCGACCACGTGCTTGCGGTAGTTGGCGCCGCTCTGCAGGATCTGGCCCGGTTCGATCGGGGTCAGGACCCGCAGGTCCGCCAGGTCGTGCCAGTCGCCGTCGGTGGCGGCGGCCAGCTCGTGCAGCCGGGGCAGCCAGGTGTCCCAGTCCTCGACCAGCGCGCGTACCGAGGCCACCAGGCCGGACAGGTCACGGACCCGGGTGCCTGCGACCAGTCCGGGGAAGACGGCTGCGCCGTCGCTGAAGGTGCCGAGCGCGAAGGGTCCGGCGTGGGAGGGGGAAGGTTCGGGCACGGGCGGCTCTCCTCGTACGGGTGGGGGCTCGCCTTCGACGCTAGGCATCGCGCCCGGTCGGCGGAAATGGCCGTTCACGATGGCTGCCATCGCCGCCGCACCCGGCCCCCGCCTGCGCCGATGTGCGGTCGGGCCGGCCGGGACCGCCATCGCCGTCGGGGATGGATGACGTCCCCCTTGTCGATGCCTCGATCCGTTGACCCTGCACCTACCGCCGATCAGGCTCGATGCCACCCCGAACCGAGGAGCGCACCGTGGTAGTCGAGCACGCCGAGCTGACCGTCGAGGAAGGCCGGGAAGCGGAATTCGAGGAGGTCTTCGGCAAGGCCCGCGAGGTGCTCGCCGAGGCGGACGGGTTCCGCTGGGCCGAGCTGCTGCGGTGCGCGGAGCGGCCGCGGACGTTTCTCCTGCTCGTCGGCTGGGAGTCGGTCGAGGCGCACACGGTCGGCTTCCGGGAGTCGGAGCGGTTCGCCCGCTGGCGGGCCCTGGTCGGCCCGTTCTTCGCCGTCCCGCCGGCCGTGGAGCACTACCGCGAGCTGGGTCCCCGCTTCACCGGCTGAAAGCCGCTGCCCCCCACCGTCTGTCTTTCTACTTTCGCAAGGATCGCCCATGCCCGTGAACAAGGTGCTCGTCGTCGGCGGCGGCATCACCGGAAGCGTGCTGTGTCTCGCCCTCGCCCAGCGCGGGGTCGAGGCGGAGCTCGTCGAGGTCTCGCCCCAGTGGTTCGGGGTGGGCCATGGCATCACCATCCAGGGCAACGCGCTCAAGGCGCTGCGTTCGGTCGGCGTGCTGGACCGGGTGCTGGCCCGGGCGGTGCCGTTCGACCTGATGCGGCTGCGCCGGGCGGACGGCGGTCTGATCACCGAGCTGGAGACCCCGCACACCGGTGGCGCCGACCTGCCGTCCACGGCGGGCGCGCTCCGCTCGGACCTGCAGAACGCGCTGTGCGACGCGGTGTACGCGCACGGCGTCACCGTCCGTCTGGGCCTGAGCGTGCGCGCGCTCGACCAGTCCGCCGGCCATGTCGACGTGACCTTCACCGACGGCTCCACCGGCCGCTACGACCTGGTGGTCGGCGCGGACGGCATCAACTCGGCGATGCGCGCGCTCATCGGCATCCCGGCGAAGCCGCGCCCCGTCGGGATGTCGATCTTCCGGGTGGTGGCCCGGCGCCCCGCCGAGATGGACTGTGCCGAGGTGTACTACGGCGGTCCGCGCTACAAGGCCGGCTACAGCCCGATCTCCGACGACCAGTGCTACGCCTACCTCCTCGACGAGAACCTGGACGCCTCCCTGATCGGCCCGCGCGCCTCGCTGGACCTGCTGCGCGAGCGCGGCGCCGGGTACGGCGGAACCTGGGGGAAGATCCTCGCCTCGCTGCCGGACGACACGGCGGTGGACTACCGCTGGATCGAGGCGGTGCTGGTCGACGAGGACTGGCACCGGGGCCGGGCCATGGTGATCGGCGACGCGGCGCACGCCTGTCCGCCGCTGATCGCGCAGGGTGCCGCGATGTGCATGGAGGACGCGGTGCTGCTGGCCGAGCTGGTCACCGCCGACGAGCCGGTGGACCGGGCCCTGGCACGGTTCATGGCCCGGCGGCTGCCCCGCGTCCGCATGGTGCTGGCCAACTCGCTCCAGCTCGCCGAGTGGGAGATCCACCCGGACACCCCGGGCGCCGACCCGGCCCGGATCATGTCCGAGACGCTCTCCTGCCTGACGGTGGCCGCATGAGCACGCCCGTCGTCGACTGCCACGGGCATCTCGCGGTCCCCGAGGCCGACGCCCTGGTGGCCGGCACCGCGGGCTTCGCGGCCGAGCTGGCGGCGGAGCAGCGCGCCCACTCCCCCGAGTCACTGGCCGCCAACCGGGCCCAGCTCCAGCGCCTGGCCGCGAAGTTGACGGATGTCGACGTCCGGCTCGCCGACTTGGACGCGATGGGCGTCGACCTCCAGGTGGTCGGCCCGATGCCCATGCACCACTACTGGGCCGGCCCCGGCCTCGCGGTACGGCTGGCCCGTACCGTCAACGAGGCGGTGGCCGCGCACTGCGCCGCCGCGCCCGGCCGGCTGTACGGCCTCGGCACGGTACCGCTGCAGCACCCGGACCTCGCGGTCGCCCTGCTGGACAAGGCGGTCACCGAGCTGGGTCTGTACGGCATCAGCGTCTCCACCACCGTCGAGGGCCGCGAGCTGGCCGATCCCGCGCACGACGACGTCTGGCTGAAGGCCGAGGAGCTGGGCGCGGTCGTCTTCGTCCACCCCTGGGGCTGCTCGCTCGGCGAGCGGCTCGCCTCGAACTACCTCGGCAACACGGTGGGCCAGCCCGCCGAGACCGCGATCGCGCTCTCCCACCTGATCTTCACGGGGGTCCTGGACAGGTTCCCGCGCCTGAAGCTGGTGGCCGCGCACGGCGGCGGCTATCTGCCGACGTACATCGGCCGCTCCGACCACGCCTGGCGGGTGCGGCCGGACGCGCGCGGCTGTGCCGAGCCGCCCAGTTCGTATCTGCGGCGGATGTGGTTCGACGCCCTCGTCTACACCCCGCGCGCGCTGCGCCATCTGGTCGAGGAGGTGGGCGCGGACCGGGTGGTGCTCGGGACCGACCACCCCTTCGACATGGGGGTGAGCGACCCGGTGGCCCGCCTGGACGCGGCCGGCCTCGACCCGGCCGAGCGGGCCGCGATCGCCGGGGGCAACGCGCTGGACCTGCTGAAAGGACACACCCGATGAACCTGGGGCCCGTCGAGGAAGAGCTGGCCAAGGCCCGCGCCGCCTACCGCAACCGGGGCCGCTGGGGCGAGGACGACGTGCTGGGCACGCTCAACTTCGTCGACGACGCGATCCGCGCGCACGCGGCGAGTCTCATCCGGCGCGGCCGTGCGTTCTCGCTGGCCCAGGGGCCCCGGGGAATCGAGGGGTCCGGCCCCCGAGCCGCGACCCGCTGGCGCGGCCTGGGGCACGGCGACGACAACGAGCTTGCGGAGCACGGCGGTTCACGCACCACCGCCGACGACGGTGGCTCCGTGACCGGCATCGGCCACCTGGCCGGTGCCTGCACCGGCCGCGGGGTGCTGCTCGACGTCGGCCGGGCGGTCGGCGACGCGCGCGGTGAACTCCCCGACGGCTTCCCGATCCTGGAGGAGCACCTGCGGGACACCGTCGAGGCGCAGGGTGCCACCTCCAGTGTGCGCCGGGGTGACATCGTTCTCGTCCGCACCGGACAGCTCGGCCGGGTACGGCGGCTCGGCGCGTGGGACCGGTACGCGTCCGGTGCCGCGCCCGGCCTGTCCTTCACCACCCTCGGCTGGCTGCACCGCACGGAGACCGCGGCCGTCGCCACCGACACGTACGGCCTCGAAGTACGGCCGTGCGAGTTCACCGAGCCGGTGGTGTCGCCCCTGCACCGGATCGCCGTCCCCCACATGGGCCTGCCGCTGGGCGAGATGTGGGACCTGGAGACGCTCGCGGAGGACTGCGCGGCCGACGGTGTCTACGAGTTCCTGCTGGTCGCGGCACCCTTGCCGGTGACCGGCCCTGCCGGTGCCCCCGTCAACCCCATCGCAGTCAAGTGAGCCGCCCGTGAACACGAACCGTTTCTCCGGCACCCTCCACCTCCCCGGTGACGAGGACTTCGAGGAGGCCGTCTACGGCAGGGTCTTCAACGCCCGCCGCCCGGCCGACCGCGTCCCCGCCGCCGTGCTCAGGGCGGTCACCGAACAGGATGTCGTCGAAGGCGTACGGCTCGCGCTGGAGCGCGGCTGGCAGGTCGCGGTCCGCTCCGGCGGGCACAGCTGGGCCGCCTGGTCGGTGCGCCGGGACGCTCTGCTGATCGACCTCGGCGGCTTCCGCGAGTTGGCGTACGACGAGACGACCGGGATCGTGACGGCCACCCCCAGCGTCAAGGGCGGTGACGAACTCAACCCGTATCTGGGTGAGTTCGGGCGCTTCTTCAACGGCGGGCACTGTCCGTCCGTCGGCATCGGCGGCTTCCTGCTCCAGGGCGGGCAGGGGTGGAACGCGCGCGGCTGGGGCTGGGCGGCCGAGAACGTCGTGGCGATCGACGTCGTCACGGCCGACGGCGAGCTGGTCCGGGCCGACGAGGGCGAGAACAGCGACCTGTTCTGGGCGGCGCGCGGGGCGGGCCCCGGCTTCTTCGGTGTCGTCACCCGCTTCCACCTGCGCACCCGCCCCCTGCCCGGGCATCTCGCGCACACCGTGCACGCCTACCCGCTCGATCTCTTCGACGAGGTCATGACCTGGCTGCACGACGTCCACCACACGGTCTCCGACCTGGTCGAGATCGTCGCCCTCACGCAGACCCCGCCCGACCTGGACGGACCGGTGCTGCTGGTCACCGGTGTCGCGATGACGGACACCCCTCAGGAGGCGGCCGAGGCGCTCGCACCCCTGCATGCCAATCCGTACGCGGACCGGGCCCTGTTCCGAGTCGAGGCGCAACCCACCACGCTCGCCGAGCAGTTGGCGGGTCAGCGCATCGCCAACCCGGAGGGCCACCGCTACCTCGTGGACAACGCCTGGCTGACCGGCACCGCCGAGGAGGTCGTCCCGGCGATCCGCAAGGCGTTCACCGAGCACCCGACCCGGCAGACCTTCACCATCTGGTTCTCCATGGCGCCGCTGCGGCAACTCCCCGACATGGCCTTCTCGTTGCAGTCGGAGATCTACTGCGCGAGCTATGTCGTCCACGACGACGCCACGCGGGACGCGGAGCTGCGGGGCTGGCTGGACGAGGCGATGACGGCGATGCGGCCGGTGACCGCGGGCCAGTACCTCGGCGACTCCGACTTCACGGTGCGGCAACTGCGGTTCATGGGGGACGAGCAGTGGCGGCGGCTGAACGGGATCCGGGCCGACCGTGACCCCAAGGGCGTGTTCGCCGGCCATCTGAGCGCCGGGACCGTCACCAACACCAACCACTGGGAGAGTTGAGCAGCGATGCGTTTCGCGACATACGAGTACGACGGCGAGGAGCGCGCCGGTGCGGTGCGGGACGGGGTGATCCACCCGCTGCCCGAAGGGGTGGGCGTCCTGACGCTGGTCGAGGCGGGTGTGCTGTACGCGGCCGGCATCGAAGCCCTGGACTCGCCTGGCGAGTTGACGGTCGACCAGGTGCGGCTGCTGCCGCCGCTGAAGCCGCCGTCCATCCGGGACTTCGTCGGGTTCGAGGCGCACATCGAGGGCGTGTCGAAGTCGCTGGACGGCTTGGAGCACGTCCCTGAGGAGTGGTACCGGGCGCCCAACTTCTACTTCACCAACCCGCACGCCGCCTACGGTGCCCGCGACGAGGTGCCGGTGCCGGCGGGCTGCTCGGTGCTGGACTTCGAGCTGGAGGTCGGGGCGGTCATCGGCAGCAGCGGCCGGGACCTCACGCCGGAGCAGGCGCGGGACCACATCATCGGCTACCTGGTCTTCAACGACTGGTCGGCCCGGGACCTGCAGAAGCCGGAGAAGAACCTCGGCCTGGGCTTCTCCAAGGGCAAGGACTTCGCCAACACGCTCGGCCCCTACCTGGTCACCGCCGACGAGGTGGAGGACCGGCGCGATGCGGACGGGTTCCTTGACCTGGAGATGACGGTCACCCTGAACGGGGAGCTGATCGGCCGGGACACCCTCGCCAACGCCTCCTGGACCTTCGAGGAGATGATCGCCTACGCCAGCCGGGACGCCTGGGTGCGCCCCGGTGACATCCTCGGCTCGGGCACCTGCGGCTGGGGCGCGCTGGCCGAGTTCTGGGGGCGGCTCGGGGAGCGCACCCCGCCCCCGCTGAAGCCCGGCGACGAGGTGACGCTGACCGTCGAGGGGCTGGGCACGGTGTCCAACCGGATCGTGCCCGGACGGACGGACGCGTACCTTCCGCGGGCCCGCAAGCGGGGCCGCACCCCGCGCCCCTAGCACCCCAAGCTGTGGGGGGCCTGTGGTGCGCGCAGACCCCCCACCTGCGGGTATCCGGTGCCGGGATGGTTGGCATCGCATCTTCCTGAGAGTCGCCCCGACCCCCTTCCTCGACGGCCGTCCGCTGGTTAACCTCGCGTTTCACCGAAGCTTCAAGGACGTGGCCGGCCGGAAGGGGACACTCGTGGGTCTCGGAGCGATCGATCTCAATCTTCTGGTGGCACTGGAAGCGCTCCTGGAGGAGAAGAACGTCACCCATGCCGGTGTACGGCTGTCCACCAGCCAGTCCGCGATGAGCGGCTCGCTGGCCCGCCTGCGCCGGCACTTCAACGACGAGCTGCTGATCCGGGTGGGCCGCGAGTACGAGCTGACGCCGCTCGCGGAGCGGCTGCTGCCGGTCGTCCAGGGCTCGCTGCAGAAGGCCGAGGAGGCGCTGTCGCTGACCCGGCACTTCGACCCGGGCCGCAGCCGCCAGCGGTTCTCCGTGGTCATGTCGGACTACGTGATGACGGTGTTCGTGGAGCCGCTGCTGCGGGCCATCGCGGCCGAGGCGCCGGGCGTGCGGATCGACTTCCATCCGATCGTCGACGGGCAGCTGGAGACGGAGACGCACCTGCGCTGCCACGACCTGATGATCGTCCCGCTCGGCTACCAGCTCCCCGGGGTCAGCGAGGCCGTCATGCACGACCGGTTCGTGTGCATCGTCGACCCGGGCAACCCGCGCCTGGTGGACGGGCGGCTCACCCTCCGCGACCTCGCCGAGATGCCGCACGCGTCCTGCGCCATCGGCAAGAGCCACACGCCCGCCGACCGCCAGCTGGAGACCCTCGGGATCACCCCGAAGGTGCAGGTCAGCACGCCCGGCTTCAGTGTGCTGCCGTTCCTGGTGAGCGGTACGGACCTGGTGGCGATGGTCCCGGAGCGGCTGGCCCGCCGCTACGAGGGCTTCGCGCGCTGTGCGATCGTACCGGCGCCGTTCCCGGACGTGCCGCTGGTGGAGGCCATGTACTGGCACCACAACCGGCACGCGGACCCGGCGCACCGCTGGCTGCGGGACACGGTCCGCCGGGTCGGGGCGGCGCTGGGCGAGGAGGCGCCGCCGGAGATCGCCGAGGTGGATGCCACCCATCCCGAGAGCGCGTTTCCGGAGCTGTCCGCGGCTTCCTAGCGTGGACGGGAGGACATCTCCGCACGCCCCCTGGGAGGAATCACCGTGGAAGCCGTGAGCCGCACGCGCCTGGCGGGCCGTACCGTCGTCGTCACCGGAGCCGCACAGGGCCAGGGGGCCGCGGAGGCGGCCGCGGCCGCCCGGGAGGGCGCGGCGGTGGTCGCGACCGACGTGCTCGACGAGGCCGGCGAGAAGCTGGCCGCGTCCCTGCGCGCCGACGGCCTCGACGTCCGCTACGTCCACCTGGACGTGACCTCGCCGGACGACTGGGCGGCCCTGGCGGCCTCCCTGGAGACCGTGCACGGCCTCGTGAACAACGCGGGCATCCCGATGCGGGCCCGGCTCGGGCACGTGGAGCTCGCCGACTGGAACCGGGCCTTCGCCGTGAACACGACCGGCGCCCTGCTCGGCATCCAGGCCCTCGCCCCGCTGATGCCGCCCGGTTCCTCGATCGTGAACGTCGGCTCGGTCGCCGGGCTCACCGCGCACCACGCCGTGGCGTACACGACCAGCAAGTGGGCGCTGCGGGGCCTGTCCAGGGTGGCGGCCCTCGAGCTGGCGCCGCGCGGCATCCGGACGAACATCGTCCACCCCGGGTTCATCGAGACCCCCCTGATGGCCACCGCCAACCCGGTGTTCGTCGCCGCCCACCTCGCGATGACGCCGCAGGGCCGTCCGGGCACGGTCGACGAGGTGGCGCCGCTGGTCGTCTATCTCCTCTCCGACGAGGCCTCGTACGTGAACGGCGCGGAGATCACCGTCGACGGCGGCTACACGGCGCACGGCCCGGTGAAGGCGATCACCGACGCCCTCGACCAGGCCTGAGCCTCAGTCCTTGAGCTGCTCCAGCGTGGACTTGGTGTCGGTCTTCAGCCAGCCGGTCACGTCGTCGAGGGTCGGCGGGTCGGTGTCGCTGTCGTACGTGGAGAAGTACGCGCTGTAGTACATGGTGAACGTCATCCAGCCGTCCCGTACCGCGAGCGTGGCGTACCGCGAGCCGCTGGTGGTCGAGCCGTTGCTGGTGTCCTGGGTGACCAGGTAGGCCTCGTCGCCGATGCCCTGGACCGCCGTGACGTCGTAGTCGCTGTGGCTGTCGCCGTAGTTCTTCCAGGTGGCCGTGAACTCCGGTGCGGGGTCGGTCTTCTTGTGCAGGTCGACCTCCATGGAGAGGTAGGCGTCCCCGTAACTGGTGCTGGTCTTCTTGAGGCTGAGGCTGCAGTAGCTCTGGTCCAGCGCGGGGTCCTTCATCACGTTCTTCGTCGGGGACGAGTCGTCCACGGGGTACTCGTCCTTGAACGACGAGTAGTCCGCGCTGGAGCAGAGGTTCGCCGGCGCGCGGTAGCCGCGCAGGTCCGCGCTGCTCCCGAAGCCTCCGGTCAGGAAGAGTCCGGCCGCCCAGCCCGCGGAGGCGACCACCGCGCCCACGACGGCCCACAGCACGGCCTTCCCGGCCGCGTTCCCGCCGGCCGTCGGCGGTGCGGCCGGCGGCGGGTAGCCGTAACCGGGCTGCACGGCATAGGGGTTGGCCTGCGGCGGCGGGACGGGCCGGCCGACGACGGTGGGCTGGGCGTAGGGGTTCTGCGGGGGCGGCGACTGCGGGCTCGGATAGGGGTAGGCGGTCGGCTGCGGCGGGACCGCGGGCGCCTGCTGCTCGGGCGGCGGGGCGGGAGAGGGGGCGGCGGGAGGCTGTGGGGCCATCCGCTCCGGGGTGGACTCGGGCTGCTGCGGTGGCGTGGACATGTCGTGAAGATAAGGCATAACCAGACATCAAGTCCCGCACCGGTCAGGACCGTTATGGATTGCGGACATCCGCGACAACCCAGCGACTGACCCACCGTCAGATATTTTGGCCGCTGCCAGGGGAACCTCGGTCCGGCATATTGCCCGCCCCGACGGACCATGCCACGATCGGACAAATATTCGCCCAGATGGCAATGGGGGTGTTCATGAAACGGACACGACGCCTGGTGGCCCGCCTGGTGGGCAGGAAGCGGGTCAGCGGACGCTACCCGTACTGGCCCTACCAGCTCCGGTAGCCCGACCCCGCTCCTTTCAGGGCCATATCCACCGGAAACAGCGGAAGAACACCGATCGCAGGATCCCCTCCGAGGGGTCCTGCGATCTGCTGGGGGGGCTGGATGGCGCAACGCGAGACGCTCGGACGGCCGCCGGGTCCGCGCGGGCACTGGCTGACGGGCAACACCCGTGCGTACGAGGCCGACCGGATCGGATTCCTGCGTCGCTGCCACCGCGAGTACGGAGACGTCTTCTCCTACGACGAGCAGACGGTGTTCGTGATCGACCCCGACCTCACCCATGACGTCCTCACGCGCACCGGTCACAGCTTCGTGACCGAGCTGGCGCCCTTCGACATGCGGCGGGACCTCGACGAGGCCACCGCACAGGCCACCGCGTGGATGTCCGCGCGCCGCGCCACGTGGCCAGGGCTCAGTCGCGCGGCCTCGGCCGCGGCCGACGACCGGACCGTCGAGATCCTCGACACGGTGACGGCCGGCGTCGCCGGCCGCGAGGTGGACGTGCTCACCACGATGCGCGCGTTCACCGCCCGGGCGATCGCCGACTACTGCTTCGGGGCGGACGCCCCCGGCGTCCCCGGCCTGCTGCACGACCTCATCCGCGCCACCCGGCCGTTCACGGAGTCGTCCTACGAGTTCCCCGCATGGCTGCCGCTCCCCCGACACCGCCACTTCTTCCACGCCTCCCGGCGCCTGACCGACGCGCTGACCGGCATCGTCCGGCAGCGGCGCGCGTCACCCGCCGGGGAGACCCCGGGGGACCTGCTGGGGTTCCTGCTCGCCGCCGAGCCTGCCATGCCCGACGACACCGTGACGTCGACGCTGCACAGCGTCCTCATGGGCGGGCACGGCGTGCCCGCCGCCGCGCTCACCTCCGTCGTGTGGGAACTCGCGCGGCGGCCCGGGCTCGTCGGCGAGCTGCGCGACGAGGCGCAGGGCCCGGCGAGCGGCACCGCTCCCCTGCCGTCCGCCCCGTCGACGGCGGCACGGCTGCCGCTGGCCGAGGCGGTGGTACGGGAGACGCTCCGCCTGTACCCGCCCGCGTGGCTGATGACCCGCACCGCCCGTACGGCGACGCGCCTGGGCGACTGGTCGGTCGACCCGGGCGACGACCTACTGCTCAACGCCTACCTGATCCACCGGGACCCCCGGTGGTGGCAGCGGCCCGACGAGTTCGACCCCACCCGGTGGCTGCGCGGGCGGCCGGCTCCCGGTCCGGCCTACCTTCCCTTCGGTGCCGGGCCGCGGGTCTGCCTGGGTTCGACACTGGCCATGCGACAGCTCACGCTGGCCACTTCGCGGCTCGCGCAACGCTTCGCCGTCGAGTCGCCGAACGCCTCGTCGGTGGCCCTGGAGTTCATGGGCAGACTCGCACCCGCCGGCCTGCGGGCACGTTTCGCACCGCTCGGGCGGTAGCCGGCGGAGCCTTCGCGGCCGGTGCACACGTGCAGGCCGGGGCCTGGGCCCCGGCCTGCATTCCGTGCCGCGGATCAGGCGGACGCCGGCTGCACCGGCAGCTGGGCCGTCGCTCGCGCGGTGTTCTTGCGGACCAGCAGCAGGGTGACCAGCGCGCCGAGCAGCGAGGCGCAGCCGCAGATCACCACGCCCAGGGCCATGCCGTGCGCGAGGGCGTCCTGCGCGGCGGCCCTGGCACTGTCACTGCCCGCGTTGACCACCGCGAGCGGACCGGCCGCGGCCTCCATGCCGGCGTCGGACCCGCTCAGCTTGCCGACCAGCGCGGAGGAGGCCGCGCTCATCGCGATGGTGCTGATCACGGCAGGGCCGAGACCCTGGCCGAACTCGCGGACCAGGCTGGTCGCGCCGCTCGCCATGCCGGTCATCTCGATCGGCACGGCGTTGACGGCGGCCGAGGTCAGCGAGGAGACCACGCAGATGAAGCCGATGCCGAGCAGCAGCACCGGGCCGATGAAGGCCGCGAGGGAGGTGGTGGTGATGGGCAGCGCGGCGATCCAGAACTGGCCGGCGGCCATCGGCAGCAGGCCGCCCATCAGCAGCCAGCGCGGCTCGACCCGGGTGAGCATCTTGCTGAGCACCGGCGCGAGGAGCAGCGGGATCAGCTGGAGGATGACGAACGGCATGCCGGCCCGCAGGGCGCTGAGGTGCATCACCGCGCCGAGCCGGATGGAGACGCAGTAGGCGGTGCCGATGAACCCGAACATGCCGGTCAGCGCGACCACCGCGGCCGCCGCGAACGACGGGATCCTCAGCAGTTCGAGGTTGAACATCGGGGACGCGGCACGGTTCTCCGCGACCACGAAGCCGACCAGCGCCACGGCGGCGAGGACCAGCGCGAAGACGATGGAGGGGCTGCTCCACCCGCGGTCGCCGCCCTCGATGATGCCCCACAGCAGCGCGGTGAGGCCGACGGCGATGCTGATCTGGCCGGGCCAGTCCAGCGCACGGCCCTCGGGCGCCTTGGAGTCGGTGACCAGCACCCAGCAGGAGATGCCGACCACGACGCCGAGGACGACCGGCGGCACGAACGCCCAGCGGAAGTCGGCGACCGTGGCCAGGATGCCGGAGGAGAGCGGGCCCACGGCGGAGGCGAGGGAGATGCTCAGCGCCCAGGTGGAGACCGCCTTGGCGCGGTCCTTCTCCCCGGGGGTCGCGGCCGCGATCACGGCGAGGGAGCTGGGGAAGAGCGCGGCGGCGCCGACGCCGGCGAGCGCCTGCCCGATCCAGAGCATCGTGATGTTCTGGGAGGTGGCGTTGAGGAGTTCACCGATCGCCAGCACGAATCCGCCGAGGACCAGCAGCCGCTTACGGCCGAACAGGTCGCCCACCACACCGAAATTCAGTTCCAGGATCGCGGTGGGCAGAATGAACGCGGAGGTGACCCAGGCGACCTGCGATCCCGAGGCGCCGAATGCGCTCTGGATTTCCCCGTTGATGGGCGAGGGGACGGTAATGCACAGCTGCGCGGCGGCAACTGCCAGACAACAGGCTATGAGCGTGCCCACGTCCAGTTTCTTCACAGCGTTTGTCATTCCCTGCTCCATCTCACGGGTTAACGGTGGTGCCGCGCGCTTCGGCTTCGGCGAGTTCGCCGTGCTCGCCGAGTTCGCCGCGTTCTATGAGTTCGATGAGATTTCCCTCGGGGTCCTTGACCCAGGCCATCCGCACCCCGGGTTCGGGGGACGGGCCGGGGGCGAGGACCTCGCCCGCCCCGAGGGCCGTCAACGCGGCGTACACGGGGTCGAGTTCGGGGGTGGTGACCGCGAAGTGCCCGTATCCCTCGGTGAGGACGGCGGTCATCGGGTCCGGTGCCCGCAGGCCGGGCGCGGATCCGGGCCTGGCGAGCAGTTCGAGCCGCCAGCCGTGCGGGTGTTCCAGGACGACACCGGTCAGACCGGGTCCGTCGAGTCGGAACTCGAAGACGGTCTTCAGGCCGAAGGCCGTTTTGTACCAGGCGAGTTGGGCGGGCAGGTCGCGTACGTTCACGCCCACGTGGTCGAGTCGTGCGTGCATCCGCGCTCAGCCCGCCATCGCGCTGTCGCCGCCGTCGACCATGAGGTTGGCGCCGTTGACGAAGGCCGCCTCGTCGGAGCAGAGGAAGGCCGCCGCACGGGCGATGTCCTCGGGCTGCCCGACCCGGCCGACCGGGATCCGCGCCTCCAGCTGGGCCTTCGGGCCGTTCGGGTCGTCGAGGAAGGGTGCGGTGGCCGAGGTGCGGGTCATGCCGGGGGCGATGGTGTTGACGCGGATGCGGTGCGGGGCGCCGGCCGCACACAGGTGCTTGCTCATCGCGAGCACCCCGCCCTTGGCCGCGCCGTGCGGCACCATCGGCATGAACGGCGCGCCGCGCACGGCGGCCACGGAGGCGACGTTCAGGACGGCCCCGCCACCGCGGGCGACCAGGTGCGGCCAGGCCGCCTGCGTGCAGAAGTAGGGGATGTCCAGCTCGTTCCTGATGGTGAAGTACCAGTCTTCGGCGGGCATCGTCTCGAAGGGGCCGTTCCGCAGCGCGGAGGCGTTGTTGTAGAGGATGTCGATGCCGCCGAATTCCGCGATCCCGGCCTCGATCCACTCCCGCGCCCCGGCCTCGGTGGAAAGGTCGACCGGCGCCAGGGAACGCATGGCACCGCCGGCCTTCTCGACGAGTTCCACGGTTTCCGCGGCGTTCTTCTCGTCGATGTCGCAGCCGAAAACGGTGGCACCCTCCGCCGCGAACACCTGTGCCGCGGCCCGGCCGATTCCAGCCCCCGTTCCACTGATGAAAGCGATTTTCCCGGCCAGTCGACCCATGATTGCGAAGTCCCTTGTCCATGCCGCCGAAGTGCGGTGGTGGCAGCGTAGGTAGGGCCTATGGCGAGAACAAGAAATGCGTCAGCGAAACGCCATCGGGCGTTCGTATGGCTGGTATGCGCGTCAGCCGCCGGATCGGGGGCCCGGCCGTACCGGGAGGGCGTGCACGCTGTTGCTGACGAAGCTGCCCGACCGGGGGAGGCCGTTCTCGGGGGCGGCGAGGTCCAGGGCCGGGAAGCGGTCGAAGAGCCGTTCCAGGGCGACCGTGGCCTCCAGGCGGGCCAGCGGGGCCCCCAGGCAGTAGTGGGCTCCGTGGCCGAGGGAGAGGTGGCGGACGGCGTCGGCGCGGCCGGGCCGGGTGACGTCGAACCGGTCGGCGTCCGGGCCGTGCGCGGCCGGGTCGCGTCCGGCGGCGGAGTAGCCGGCCAGGACCGGGGTGCCCGCGGGGATCACCGTGCCGTCGACGGTGAGGTCCCGCACCGGGTAGCGGAAGGGGAAGTAGCTGACCGGCGCGTCCCAGCGCAGCGTCTCCTCCACCACGTCCGACCAGCTCGCGTCGCCCTTGCGGACGAGTTCGAGCTGGTCGCGGTGGCCGCACAGGGCACGCACGGCGTTGGTGATCAGGTTGAGGGTGGTCTCGTGCCCGGCGATGATCATCAGGAGCAGGGTGCCGATCAGCTCCTCCTGGCCGAGCCGGTCGCCGTCCTCGTCGCGGGCGGCGATCAGGGCGCTGGTGAGATCGTCGCCGGGGTGCTCGGCGCGGTCGGCGGCCACGGTGGCCAGGACGGCGACCAGCTCCCGGTTGGCGGCCACGGCCTCGGCCGGTCCGATGTCGGTGGCCACGACCTGGTCGGTCAGGTGGTGCAGCCGGTCGCGGAACTCCGCATCCACACCGAGGAGTTCACCGATCACCCCCATGGGCAGCGGGAGCGCGAAGTGCCGGCGCAGATCGGCGACGCCGTCACCGTCGGCCGCGGCCCGCTCCAGGTCGTCTAGGAGGCTGCCGGTCAACTCCTCGATCCTGGGCCGGAGTTCCTCGACCCGGCGTGGCGTGAAGGCCCGGCTGACGAGTCCGCGCAGCCTGCGGTGGTCGGCTCCGTCGGCGGTGGTCATGCCCCGCACGGCGGCGAAGGTGAGCAGCGGCCAGCCCGCCGGGATGCGGCCCTCCCGCAGCTGTGTGAAGTGCCGGGCGTCCTTGGCGACTTCGGGATGCTGGAGGAACTCCCTGAGCGCCTCGTGCCCGAGCACGGCCATGCCCTCGACGCCGCCGGGCAGCACGACCGGGGCGACGGCACCGCGCGCCAGCAGCCGGGCGTTGTCGGCGTGCGGGCAGCCGCCGGCTGGGTCCGGGCGGTACGGCACGGGCGAGGTCTCCACCGGGGGCTCCTGACAGCGGTAGCGATACGACGCGGACACGGCCGATCGTAGGCGCCCGCGGGCCGGTGACAAGGAGCGTTTCCCGGCCAGTGCGCCCAGCGCCGAGTGGCCGACGGCGACGGCGACGGCGGGAATACCGGTGACCGGTGCCATGTTGACGATCGCGGAACCCCGGGTATAGTGCGATCAGCACGTGTGAGCGCCCTTCCATCGGGCGCCGAGTGCCGGTTCCACCCCTCCAGCCGCATCGCCCGTCGCTTCCCGACCGGCCCGCCGGCTTCTCAGCACCACCTCGTGACCAGGGTTTTTCCGCCGTTTCCGAGGTGTCGTTCCCCGCCGCACGGAGGCCTGCGCACAGCCCCTCCCGCTCGCGGCCCACTCCCCCCTTCCTTCATGTCTTCCGTCCGCGAAAGGACCACCTCTCATGACCACCACACTCGAACCCCCAGTACAGCAGCAGGACCGGCCGGCCACCCGGCCCGTCACCGGTGTCCTCGACATCGACGCGGGCGGGAAGGGGCAGCTGCGGGCCCCGAGCTGCCTGTCCTCCCCCACCGACCCGCAGGTCTCCCCGGCGCTGATCCGCCGTCACGGCCTGCGCAAGGGCGACCTCGTCGAGGGCGTCCGCGGCGACCGGCGCACGCTGACCGAGATCACGCGCGTCAACGGCCGTACGCCCGAGGAACTGCGCGGCCGCCGTCACTTCCGCGACCTCACCCCGCTCCACCCGCACGAGCGGATCCGCCTCGAACACCCGGCCGCCGGGCTGGCCGGACGGGTCACCGACCTGCTCGCGCCGGTCGGCAAGGGGCAGCGCGGGCTGATCGTGGCCCCGCCGAAGACCGGCAAGACCGTGCTGCTCCAGCAGTTCGCGGCCGCCGTCGCCGGCAACCACCCGGAGTGCCACCTGATGGTGCTGCTGCTCGACGAGCGTCCGGAGGAAGTCACCGACATGCGGCGCTCGGTGCGCGGCGAGGTGTACGCCTCCACCTTCGACCGGCCCGCCAAGGAGCACATCGCCCTCGCCGAACTCGTCGTCGAGCGCGCCAAGCGGCTCGTCGAAGAGGGCAAGGATGTCGTCATCCTGCTCGACTCCCTGACCCGGCTGTGCCGGGCCCACAACAACGCGGCCGCCTCCAACGGCCGTACCCTCAGCGGCGGTGTCGACGCGGGCGCGCTGCTCGGCCCGAAGCGGTTCTTCGGCGCCGCCCGCAAGGCCGAGGAGGGCGGCTCGCTCACCATCCTGGCCACCGTCCTGGTGGACACCGGCTCCCGGGCCGACGGCTACTTCTTCGAGGAGCTGAAGAGCACCGGCAACATGGAGCTGCGGCTGGACCGCGAGCTCGCCTCCCGGCGGGTCTTCCCGGCCGTGGACATCGCCCCCTCCGGCACCCGGCGCGAGGAACTCCTGCTCACCCCGGCCGAGTTGACCACCGTCCGCGGACTGCGCCGGGCCCTGCAGAGCCGGGAGGGCACTCCGAACGGCCTGGAGACGCTCCTGGAGCGGCTGCGCGAGACCCCGGACAACGCGACCTTCCTGCGGCGCGTGCAGCCCACCCTGCCGACGGGCTGAGACCGGCCCCCTCCCGACAGGTACGCCCTGGGCCGGGCGTGCGGCATCCGGGTTGCTCAAGGCCCCCGACCGGCCCTGACAGCGCGCTGGACACCGCCACCGTTCCTACGTTGATCATATGACGATCGGATTCACTGGCCGATTCCCTCGGCGAGCGGCGGTGACGACCTGCTCCGTCTGCCTGGCGGGCCTGCTGGCGCTGACACCCGGCACGGCCGCCGCCGGCAGCGCGGCGCTCGACCCCGCCCCGCCCCCGAGGGCGGTGGTGCCCGGACCGTCGCTGCTCTTCCGCTCCGGCACGCAGGTCCGGCCGCACGCCGGGGCCCCGGCCCTCCCGGACCTCTCCGCGCTCTCCTGGCTGGTCGCCGACGCGGACACCGGCCAGGTGCTCGCGGCCAGCCGCGCACACCGCCGGCTGCCACCGGCCAGCACCCTCAAGACCCTGTTCGCGCTCACCGTGCTGCCCGTCCTGCCGGCCGGCCTCCAGCACCGGGTGACCTCCAGGGAGCTGGCGGACGTCCCCGAGGACAGCAGTGTGGTCGGCGTCGAGGCGGGCCGCAGCTACCAGGTCTCCGACCTGTGGCGCGGGGTCTTCCTCAGCTCCGGGAACGACGCCGTGCACGTCCTCGCCGCGCTCGACGGGGGCTGGCAGCGCACCACCGCCCGGATGCAGGCCAACGCCCGCGCCCTGGGCGCCCTCGACACCCAGGTCAGGTCCCCCGACGGCTACGACGCACCGGGGCAGGTCTCCTCCGCGTTCGACCTCGCGGTGTTCGGCCGGGAGGGGCTGCGCAACCCCGACTTCGCGCGGTACTGCTCCACCGCCGAGGCCCGCTTCCCCGACGGCGCCGGCTGGTCGTTCGGCATCGAGAACACCAACCGGCTGCTGACCGGCGAGGACGGCGTGGGACGGTATCCCGGCCTGATCGGGATCAAGAACGGCTACACCAGCAACGCCGGCAACACCCTCGTCGCCGCCGCCCGGCGCGGCGGGCACACCCTCCTCGTGACGGTGATGAACCCGCAGGACGGCGGCGTGTACGACGAGGCCCGTCAGCTGCTCGACTGGGGTTTCGAAGCGGCCGGACGGGTCGACCCGGTGGGCTCGCTGGACGCTCTGCGGACCAGACCGCGGCCCCGGCCGGGCCCGAGCACCGTACCGATGGCGGCGGCCACGGCACCCGACGACGACTGGTCGGAGACCGCCGTCGTCGCCGGGCTGGCGGCGCTCGGCGCGGGCGCCGTCACCCTGGCGATGCGGCTCAGGGGCGAGCGCTCCGGCCGGGACTGACCGGCCGGCAGCCACAGCAGCAGGCCCAGCGTGATCCAGGTGTAGATGTTGCTGCCGAGGAACCCGTCGACGCCGGACGCGTCGTCGAACCACAGCCACACCACGCTGGTGCACATCACCGCGTAGAGGGCGCCCGCGATCCGCGCGTGCCCGGCGCGTGCCAGCAGCACGAACGACGGCAGCACCCACACCAGGTGGTGCACCCAGGTGATCGGGCTGACCAGGCAGGCGGCGAGCCCGGTGAGCGCGAAGGCGGCCGTCCAGTCGGAGGCCGCCACGGCCTTGCGGGTCCGCCACGCCCACACGGCCAGCGTGAGCAGCACCACGATCGCCCACAGCGGCTTGTCCGGATGGCCGAGCCGGGCCAGGACGCCCTGCAGCGACTGGTTCGAGACGTAGTCGAGCCGCCCGACCCTGCTGGTGTCCCAGAGCGCCTGGGTCCAGTAGAACCGGGACGCCCGCGGGTCCGCCCAGGCGGCCAGCCCGGTGGCGGCGAGCGCCACGGCCGTGGCGATGCCGGCCGCCCGCCACTTGCGGCCGATCAGCAGCATGAAGATGAACAGGGCCGGCGTGAGCTTGATCGCGGCGGCGAGCCCGATCCCGGCCCCGGCCCAGCGGCCCCGCCCGCTGCGCAGCAGACAGCAGTCCGCGAGCACCAGGGCGAGCAGTATCAGGTTCACCTGGCCGAAGCTGAAGGTGTCCCGCAACGGCTCGAACAGCGCGAGCCCGCACAGCGCCAGCGCCCACCGGTACCAGCCCCAGCGCCGCCAGCCGGGCCCGGCCAGGATGCGCAGCACGAACGCCAGCGCGGCCAGGTTCAGCAGCAGCGAGGCCGCGATGGCCAGGTGCAGCCCCACCAGCGCCATGGGCAGCATGCCGACGGCGGCGAACGGCGGATACGTGAACCCGTACGTCGTCCCGGGGACCCGGTAGTCGTAGATCCGCCCGCCGTGGTGCACCCAGGTGTGCACGGTGCCGTAGTACACGCGCAGGTCGAACCAGTCGCGCAGCAGCGGCACGGTGGCCGTGAACAGGGTCACGGCGGCGACGAGGGCCAGGACGAGGAGCAGCCTCCCCCGGTCGGTACGCGGTCCTCTCATGCCGTACGTCCCACGGCCGGGGCCTGCGCGGCCTGGTGGGCCTGCCACAGCACGACCACGCCGAGCACCCCGCCGGAGACGGCGAGGACCAGCTGGCCGATGTCGGCGGGGCCGCCGCTGGGCAGCACGGCGAGGGCGAGCACGCCGGTGACGGCCGCCACCCGGTGCCGTACCGAGGTGCTGGGCGCCGCGGCCGCTATCAGGAACAGGCCCCAGATGGCGTACCAGGGACGGATCGCCGGCCCGAAGGCGGCGACCGCGGCCAGGCTCAGGCCGAGGGCGTAGACCGGACGGGGCCGCAGCCGGACCCATATCAGCAGCACGGTCACCGCGGTGAGCGCGAGCCCGAGCAGATGCCAGGCCGGGACGGCGAGCGGCGCCAGGTCGCTGCCGAAGTGTTCGAGGATCCGGCCCGTGACCCGGCCGAGCAGGCTGCTGAGCGCCCAGTTGTGCGGGGAGACGGGCGTGTCCAGCGCCCTTATCCACCCGTACCCGGTCCCGGCGACGGCGGTCGCCACCACCGTCGTCGCCCCGGAGGCGAGCGCCGTCGTCAGGGTGGCCCGCACGGGACTGCGGCCCTTGCGGGCCTGTACGACGATCACCGCGAGCAGGCCGAGCGCGGCAGGTGCCTTCACCAGCGCCGCGAGCGTGACCAGGACGGCGCCCAGGACCGGCCAGCGGCCGAGCGCCGCGACCAGGCCGAGGCCCAGCAGACCGAGCATGATGGCGTCGTTGTGGGCGCCGGCGACCAGGTGCAGCAGCACCAGCGGGTTGAGCGCGCCGAGCCAGAGCGCGGCGGCCGGGTCGGCGCCGCTGTGCCGGGCGAGCCGGGGCAGCGCGGCCGCCATCAGGCCGACGCCGAACAGGGCGACCAGCCGCATCCCGAAGAGCCCGGCCGGGAGTTCACCGCGGGTCAGCCCGGACAGCAGCGAGGCCACGCCCATGAACGCGGGCCCGTAGGGGGCGGCGGTGTTCTGCCACACCGGCGCGACCTCGTCGGCCAGCGGGCCGCCGAGCTGGGCGGGACCCGAGGTGTAGACGTCCATGTGCGCGTCGACCATGGCGCCCTGCGCGAGGTAGCTGTACACGTCGCGGCTGAACAGCGGGGGCGCCAGCAGCAGCGGGGCCGCCCAGACGGCGAGGACCAGCAACAGCTGCCGCGGGGTGGGCGGTTCGGAGCCGCGCACGAGGCGGCCCAGCAGCAGCCACGCCGCGATCAGCAGGACGACGCCGAAGTAGACGCCGACCAGTCCGAACGCCGCCTGCACGGAGCTGGGTGCGAGCAGATCCTCCACGGGCAGGGCGCCGGCTGTCTCACCTCCCAGGGCAAGGAACGCGGTGCCGGCCAGGCCGAGTACCTGGCAGCGGCGTAGATCGACGGGGAAAGCCATGGCCAACACTGGGTCAGCGTGTCAATTGCGGGTGGCCGGGAAACGACGGGGCGATTTCTTGGGAGCGGCCTACTTGTTACCTGTGTGTGGTGCGTTGTCGGGTGCGGGCGAGGTGGGGGCTGGTCGCGCGGTTCCTCCCCCAGCCTTCGGCGGGGGGACCCCCAGCGCCCCTGAAGGGGCGCTCCGGTCCCGGCGAGGAACAGATCGGTTTCTAGAACACCGACAGGCCGGTGAGTGTCGTGAATCTGTCCAGGGCCGCCACTCCCGCCACCGAGTTGCCCCGCTCGTCCAGGCCGGGGCTCCAGACACACAGCGCGCATCGGCCGGGCACCACGGCGATGATGCCGCCCCCGACCCCGCTCTTCCCGGGCAGTCCCACCCGGTACGCGAACTCGCCCGCCGCGTCGTACGTCCCGCAGGTCAGCATGACCGCGTTGACCTGCTTGGCCTGGCTCCTGGTCAGCAGGCGGGTGCCGTCGGCCCGGATTCCGTGGCGGGCCAGGAAGGTGGCGGCCAGGGCGAGGTCGGCGCAGGAGGCGGCCACCGAGCACTGGCGGAAGTACTGGTCGAGGAGGACCGGGACCTCGTTGTCGATGTTGCCGTACGACGCCATGAAGTGGGCGAGCGCGGCGTTGCGGTCGCCGTGCCGGGACTCGGAGGCGGCCACGTCCCGGTCGAAGTCCAGGGCGGCGTTGCCGCTCTCGGCGCGCAGGAAGCCCAGCAGTTCGCCGGCCGCGTCGCCGGTACGGGTCTGGAGGCGGTCGGTGACGACGAGCGCGCCCGCGTTGATGAAGGGGTTGCGCGGGATGCCGTTCTCGTACTCCAGCTGGACCAGGGAGTTGAAGGGGTTGCCGGAGGGTTCGCGGCCGACGTGTTCCCAGAGTTCGTCGCCCTCGCGGGCCAGGTCGAGGGCGAGGGTGAAGACCTTCGTGATGGACTGGGTGGAGAACGGCTGCCGCCAGTCGCCGACCCCGTAGACCGTGCCGTCCAGCTCGGCGACGGCCATGCCGAAGCTGCGGGGATCGCAGGCGGCGAGCGCCGGTATGTAGTCGGCGGGACGGCCCCGGCCGGGCGTCCGCTCCATCTCCTCGGCGATGCGCTCCAGGACCGGCAGGAAGGTTCGGGACGACGTCATTGTCATGATCACCATTGTGCCTCCGGACCGGTCCTGGTGCGTGTTCGCAGGTCAGGCCAGGGGCGAGCCGCTGCCCGCGACGACCTCGGGGCGCAGCAGGTCGGCGAGCCGTTCGGCGGGCAACAGGCCCTTCTCCAGGACGAGTTCGGCGACCCCGCGGCCGGTGACGAGGGCCTCCTTGGCGATGTCGGTGGCCGCCGTGTACCCGATGTACGGGTTGAGAGCGGTGACCAGGCCGATGGAGTTCTCGACGGTGGCCCGCAGCACCTCGGTGTTGGCGGTGATGCCGTCGACGCACCGCTCGGCCAGCGTCAGGCAGGCGTTCCGCAGGTGCGTGATGCTCTCCGACAGGGAGTGCAGGATGATCGGCTCGAAGGCGTTCAGCTGAAGCTGCCCGGCCTCGGCGGCCATCGTGATGGCGACGTCGTTGCCGATGACCTCGAAGGCGACCTGGTTGACGACCTCGGGGATCACCGGGTTGACCTTGCCGGGCATGATCGACGAACCGGCCTGCACGGGCGGCAGGTTGATCTCGCCGAGCCCCGCACGCGGCCCGGACGACAGCAGCCGCAGGTCGTTGCAGCTCTTGCTCAGCTTGACCGCGATCCGCTTGAGCACGCCGGACATCTGGACGAAGGCACCGCAGTCCTGGGTCGCCTCCACCAGGTTGGCGGCGGTGACCAGAGGCAGCCCGGTGATCTCGGCGAGGTGCCGCCGCGCCGACTCGGCGTACCCGGCGGGCGCGTTGAGCCCGGTCCCGATCGCCGTGGCGCCGAGGTTGATCTCGTGGATCAGCTCGACGGCCTCGGCGAGCCGGCTGCGGTCCTCGTCGAGCATCACGGCGAAGGTGGAGAACTCCTGCCCGAGCGTCATGGGCACCGCGTCCTGCAACTGCGTACGGCCCATCTTCAGCACGTCACGGAACTCGACGGCCTTGCGCCCGAAGGAGTCCTGCAGCACGGCCATCGCCCTGAGCAGCCCGCGCACCGCGAACACGGTCGCGACCTTGACGGCGGTCGGGTAGACGTCGTTGGTCGACTGACCGAGGTTGACGTCCTCGTTGGGGTGCAGGTGCCGGTACTCCCCCTTGCGGTGCCCCAGCAACTCCAGCGCGCGGTTGGCGACGACCTCGTTGGCGTTCATGTTCGTCGACGTCCCGGCACCGCCCTGGATGACGTCGACCACGAACTGGTCGTGCAGCTTCCCGGCCCGTATCTCCCGGCAGGCGGCCACGATGGCGGCGGCCTTCTCCGGCGCCAGCAACCCCAGTTCCTCGTTGGCGAGGGCCGCGGCCTCCTTCACGGCGGCGAGGGCGTCGATCAGATGCGGGTAGGCGGAGATCGCCGTCCCGGTGATCGGGAAGTTCTCGGTCGCCCGCAGGGTGTGCACACCCCAGTAGGCATCGGCGGGCACATCACGATCGCCGAGCAGATCGTGTTCACTACGAGTGGTCATGGGTCCCGTTTCAAAAGAGTGAGGGTGAGGCGCCCCCTCAGGGGCGCGGGGAACTGCGCGACCAGCCACAACCGGCCCGCAGCCGCCGAACAACAAGCCCACGCGGAGGACTAGGCGCAGGCCTTGACCGAAACCGGCTCCAGCGAGCGGACGGGCCGCACACGCCCGACCTCCCGCCCCCCACCGAGCAGCGCCTCCCCGGCAAACTCAGTGAGCAGCGACGGATCAACCCCGGCCCGCGCCAACGCCGCCGCGGCCACCGGCACCCGCGCCCGGTTCGCCCCGTCCGCGATCTTCACGGCCACGGCCCGCCCGTCCGGCAGCGCAGCCACCTCGACGCCCTCGAAGCCGTCCTTGGCCAGCAGCCCCGGCACGGCCGCCATCAGCGCGGCCACGTCGCGCCCCGCGCCGGACGCCATCTCGGCGTGCTCCCGCATCGCGTCGGCGACCCGCGCCTCGGGCGTACCCGGTGCGGCGGTGACGATCCGCGACACCGCCCGCGCCAGCCCGTGCAGGGAGACGGAGAACAGCGGCGCACCGCAGCCGTCCACGGTCGTACGGGCGATGCGCTGCCCGGTCAGGTCCTCGACGATCTCGGCGACGGCCTGCTGGAGCGGGTGCGCCGGCTCCAGGTACTCCTCCAGCGACCAGCCGTTCAGCTTCGAGGTCCACAGCATCGCCGCGTGCTTGCCGGAGCAGTTCTGGGCGAGCCGCGACGGCCCCCGGCCCTCGCGGATCCAGGTGTCCCGCACGGCGGGGTCGTACGGCATGTCGGGCACGTTGCGCAGGTCGGCCTCGGTCAGTCCGGCGAGGCCGAGGATGCGCCGGGTCCCGGCGAGGTGCCGTTCCTCGCCGGAGTGGCTGGCGGCGGCCAGCGAGAGCAGGTCGCCGTCGAGGGGCAGCCCGGCCCGCAGCATGGCGACGGCCTGGACGGGCTTGAGGGCCGAGCGCGGGTAGAACGCGGCCTCGATGTCGCCGAGCTGGAACTGGACCCGGCCGTCGGCATCGAGGACGACGACGGAGCCGTAGTGGATGCCCTCGACGACCCCGCCGCGGATGAGGTGGGCGACGGGGGCGTGGAGGGGTTCACGGACGATGGGTGGGTCCGCGGGGGAACTGCTGTACATCACTGCCTGGTCTCGGGTGAGGTGGGAGGAACCGGTGCGCGGTTCACGCGTCGGTTCCGGTGGACGGGCGCGGGAGGCGGCGGCGGATGGCGTACCAGCCGGCGACCAGCGCGCCGACGATCAGCGGCAGGCACAGCACGGTGGTGCGTCCGGCGCCGCCGTCGGCGTACATGAGGACCAGGACGGAGGCGAGGAACGCCAGCGTCACGATCTCGGTCCAGGGTGAGCCCGGCAGTCGGTAGCCGGGGCGGGTGAGTTCGCCGTTCTGGGTCTTCCGCCAGAACAGCAGGTGGCAGAGCATGATCATGCCCCAGGTGGCGAGGATGCCGATGGCCGCGAAGTTGAGGACGATCTCGAACGCGTCGGCGGGGACGACGAAGTTGAGGCCCACGCCGAGGACACAGATACCGCTGGTGAGCAGAATTCCGCCGTACGGGACCTGGGTTCGGCTCATCTTCGCGGTGAACTTCGGGGCGGAGCCGTTGACGGCCATGGAGCGCAGGATGCGGCCGGTGGAGTAGAGGCCGGAGTTGAGCGAGGACATCGCCGCGGTGAGGACGACGAGGTTCATCACGCCGCCGGCCGCCGGGACGCCGATGTTCGAGAGCACGGTGACGAAGGGGCTCTGGCCCGCCGTGTACTTGTTCCAGGGCAGCAGCATCGAGAGCAGGACGACCGAGCCGACGTAGAACAGGCCCACGCGCCACATGATCGAGTTGATCGCCTTGGGCATGATCTTCTCGGGGTTCTCGGTCTCGCCCGCGGCGACGCCGACCAGTTCGACCGAGGCGTAGGCGAAGACGACGCCCTGGATGATCAGCAGCATGGGCAGCAGGCCGTTGGGGAAGATGCCGCCGTTGTCGGTGATCAGGGACGGGCCGGGGGTCGCGCCGTCGACCGGGTGCTGGGTGACCAGCAGGAAGATGCCGATGACCATGAAGATGACCAGGGCGCTGACCTTGACGATCGCGAACCAGAACTCCAGTTCGCCGAAGATCTTCACCGAGATCAGGTTCACGGTCAGGACGACCGCCAGGGCTATGAGCGCGATCACCCACTGCGGGATGTCGGAGAACATGCCCCAGTAGTGGGTGTAGGTGGCGACCGCGGTGATGTCGGCGATGCCGGTGGTGGCCCAGTTCAGGAAGTACATCCAGCCCGCGGTATAGGCGCCCTTCTCGCCCATGAACTCCCGGGCGTACGAGACGAAGGCGCCGGAGGACGGGCGGTACAGGACGAGTTCGCCGAGGGCGCGCACGACGAGGAACGCGAAGACTCCGCAGACCGCGTAGGCGACGAAGAGGGAGGGGCCGGCGTCGGCGAGGCGGCCGCCGGCGCCGAGGAAGAGGCCGGTGCCGATGGCGCCGCCGATGGCGATCATGTTGACGTGCCGGTGCTTCAGCGACTTGCTGTAGCCGTGGTCCCCGGCGTCGACGTGACGGGACGAGGGGCGCGTCTCGTCTTTGAGGTGCTGTTCGCTCACGCCTCGGTTCCGCCTTCCTGGTGCTGGTCCGTGCGCGCGGGGCGCACGATGTGGGTGAGGGTGGTCTCGACGCGGTCGAGGTGGTGGCTCATGGCGTCCACGGCGTCGGGTTCGGAACCGTCGACCAGGGCCTCGACGATGGCCCGGTGCTCCCGGTTGGACTGCTCCCGGCGGCCCCCCAGCTCGTTGAGGAAGGCCGACTGACGCGCCAGTGCGTCCCGGATCTCCTCGATGACCCGGCGGAAGACCGGGTTCTGGGCGGCCTCGGCCACGGCGAGGTGGAAGAGGGTGTCCATCGCGACCCACGCGGTGGTGTCCGTCTCCCGCTCCATGCGGTCGAGGAGGTGGGCCAGGTGGTCCAGGTTCTCCGGGGTGCGGCGCAGCGCCGCGTAGCCGGCGACCGGGATCTCGATGTGCCGGCGCACTTCCAGCAGGTCGCTGGCCGCGTAGTCGCCGAAGGTGGGGTCCTCGACGGCGCTCGCGACGACGAAGGTGCCCTTGCCGGTCTTGGAGACGGTCAGACCCATCGTCTGCAGGGCCCGCAGGGCCTCGCGCAGGACGGGCCTGCTGATCTCCAGGGTGCGGCAGAGCTCCGCCTCGGAGGGGAGCTTGTCGCCCACGGCGTACTCGCCGCGCTCGATGGCGGCACGCAGGTGCGCCAGTACCGCCTCCATGGCGCTCACGCGCCGCGGGGGCTGTCCGGCTGTCGGGCTGTCTGACAGGTTCACGGGTGAGATGTTCCGGGTTGCGGGACGAGGCTGTCAAGGTGTCGCGAAAGGAAACATTCACGGGGTGCGACGCCTGAATGCAGGCATCACACCCCGTGGTGGAGCGGTGACCGGTGGGCGCGGAGCGGCCCGGGCCGGTCAGGCGTTGATGGTTCCGGCGGCGAGGAGGCCGAAGAGAGCCAGGCCGATGACGATGCGGTAGATCACGAACGCGTTGAAGGAGTGCTTCGCCACGAACTTCAGCAGCCAGGCGATGGAGCCGTAGGCGACCACGAAGGAGACGATCGTGCCGACCGCCAGCGGGGCGGCGCCGACGCCCGCACCGAGCGCGTCCTTGAGCTCGTAGATGCCGGCGCCGGTCAGGGCCGGGATGCCGAGGAAGAACGAGAGGCGGGTGGCCGCGACCCGGTCCAGGTCCAGGATGAGCGCGGTGGACATGGTGGCGCCGGAGCGGGAGAAGCCGGGGAAGAGCAGGGCGAGGATCTGCGAGCAGCCGACCAGCATCGCGTCCTTGAAGGAGGTGTCGTCCTCACCGCGCTTGTGGCGGCCCATCTGGTCCGCGCACCACATCACGACGGAGCCCGCGATCAGCGAGCCGCCGACCACCCAGAGGGAGCCGAGCGGTCCGTCGATCAGCGGCTTCGCCGCGAGGCCCACCAGGACGATCGGGATGGTCGAGTAGATGACCCACCAGGCGAACTTGTAGTCGTGGTGGTAGCGCTCGTTCTTGTTGGTCAGCCCCCGGCCCCAGGCGGAGACGATCCGCTTGATGTCCTTGAAGAAGTACACCAGCACGGCGGCGATGGCGCCGACCTGGATGACGGCGGAGAACCCGACGACGGACTGGTCGTCGACGGGGATGTTCATGAGCCCCTCGGTGATCTTGAGGTGACCGGTGGAGGACACGGGAAGGAACTCGGTCACCCCCTCGACTACCCCGAGGACGGCGGCCTGACCGACGGAGATGGCGCTCATGGGATCCAGTTCTGCAGAGTTTGGTCGACAGTGCTGTAGACAGTCTTACAGCGCGCGGGTGTGAAGCAAGTCCTAGGACCAGACGGTCTGGGCGATCGCCACCCCGGCGAAGGCCGCCCCGAGCCCCACCACGAGGCTCGCTACGACGTTGGCGGCAGCGTAGAGCCCGGCGCCGGTCTCGGTCAGCCGGAGGGTCTCGTAGGAGAACGTCGAGTACGTCGTCAGCGCCCCGCAGAGCCCGGTGCCGAGGAGCAGCTGGAGGTGCGGGCCCGCCGCGCCCGCCGTCGCCGCACCGGTCAGCAGGCCCAGGATCAGGCAGCCGGTGACGTTCACCACGAAGGTGCCCCAGGGGAAGACGGAGTCGTGCCTGGCCTGGACGGCGCGGTCGGTGAGGTAGCGGAGCGGGGCACCGACCATGGCACCGAGGACCACCAACAGCCAGTTCACAACGACTTCTTACCCTTCGCGTCCGTTTTGTCCGTGTCGTCCGGGTCGATCGTGCGGCCCACATACCTGATGACCTCACAGTCGTCCAAGGTCACCAGCCCCTCGGTCACCAGTTCGTCGAGCTGGGGCAGGAACGCCCGGACCCGCTCCTCGGTGTCCACCACGACGACCGCCACCGGCAGGTCCTCGCTCAGCGACAGCAGCCGGGAGGTGTGGATGCGGGAGGAGGCGCCGAAGCCCTCGATGCCACGGAAGACGCTGGCGCCCGCGAGACCGGCCGCGTGGGCGCGGTGCACGATCTCCGTGTAGAGGGGCCTGTGGTGCCAGATGTCGTCCTCGCCGATGTAGACGGTCAGGCGCAGGGCGCGGCCGGTCAGTCTCGTCATCGCTGCCTCCGGGTGAGGACACGGCGGGTCACGGCCGCCGCGCACCACACCGCCGCGAGGGCCGCGCACAGGGTCGCGAAGAGGTAGGCAAGGCCGGTGCCGGGGCGGCCGTGGTCGACCAGCTTCTGGATGTCGACCGCGTACGTCGAGAAGGTGGTGAAGCCGCCGAGGACGCCGGTGCCGAAGAAGGGGCGCACCAGGCGGTGGGCCGGGAGTCCCTCGGTGATCAGGACCAGGAACGCGCCGATCACCGCGCAGCCGATCACGTTCGTCCAGAAGGTCGCCCAGGGGAATCCCCCGGCCGCCGTGGGCAGGGCGAGGGCGAGGGCGTAGCGGGCCACGGCGCCGAGCGCGCCGCCGACGGCGACCACCGCGACGACCGGTGCCTGGGCACGCCACTCGGGCCGTCGCCGGGGACTCGGCTGGACGCGGAGGCTCTCGGCTTCCGGGGCTGTCATGGTCGTACGTCTCCTGTTCGGCACCGCCCCTGGCGGGTGCCTCAGGGTACCGCCGGGCGTACCCGGCGGTCACTTCGCGGTGGGGGCCGCGCAGACCGCGACGCCGGGCTCCCGGACGCTGCCGAGGACGAGGTGGCGGCCGGTGCGGCAGACGCTGGTGACCATGCGGAAGCCGGAGTTGCGGCGGGCCAGGTGGTGGACGACCCGGCCGTGGTCGTCCAGCGCCACCACGGCGATGGTCCCGACGGGACGGTAGGGGGCGTGCACGGCGGCCCGGGCGGCCGCCCGGCGGACGGCGAGGGGGCTGTGGTGGAAGGCGTCGAGCGGGGGGTTGCGCGGGCCGGCGAGGGCGACCCAGACGAGGTCGCCGTCGCGCCAGATGTTGTCGGGCATGCCGGGCAGCTCGGCGAAGAACTCGGCGCGGCCGGCCCGCGGGCCGGTGAGCCAGTAGCGGGTGAGGCGGTACCCGCCGGTCTCGGCGACGATCAGGAAGGTGCCGTCGCCGCTCACGGTCAGCCCGTTGGCGAACTGGAAGCCCTCCCAGGCCACTTCGGCGGTGCGCGCGCCCGGCGCGAGACGCAGCAGGCGGCCGGTGCCGCTGTGCTCGACGATGTCGCCGATCCACTGGCCGAGCGGGAACCGGCGGCTGGAGGCGGTGAAGTAGACCGTGCCGTCGGGCAGGGCGACCACGTTGCTCGCGAACCGCAGCGGCTCCCCCTCGGCCGTGTCGGCGAGGACGTGCACGGCGCCGTCGGCGAGGCCGACGCGCAGCAGGCCGCGCTCCGCGTCGCAGACCAGCAGGTCGCCGTCCGGAAGGAGGTCGAGGCCGAGCGGACGGCCGCCGGTCCGGGCCAGCGTCCTGACCCGGGCGGTGTCCGGGTCACCGAGCCCGTCCAGGCGCAGGATGCGGCCGTCCTCGACACCGGTCAGGATCCGGCCCTCGGGATCCGTGACCACGTCCTCCGGGCCGCGGCCGCCGATGGCGACGTAGTGGAGGGGGACGAGGCGCGTGGGTCGGTCCATGAGTCCCATGGTGGCAGGGGTAACCGCTCTCACCAGCCCTTCTCGAACATCCGGGCCACTTCGGCGATCCGGATCTCGTCGCGCCGGTAGTGCATGCGGTGCCGGATGCGCTTGGTGCGGAGCAGGCCGAGGCGGACCAGCAGGTCCAGATGGGCGCCCGCGACCCTGCGGGAGATCCCGAGCCTGGCGGCGACGGCCCGGGCGGTGACGCCGTCCTCGACCGGGTCGGCGTGGCGCCGGGGCGGGAAGTGGGCCGCCGGATCCTTGAGCAGGTCCAGAATCTCCAGGCGGCTCGCGCTGGTGGCGTTCCTCGGCATGCGACCGGCCTCCGTCCCTGCCTCCTCGCAGTGTGTGTTCCCACTGTCCCGCAGCCGAAGCCCCGTTGTGAGGGGGTCGGGCCGCGATGTCCGAGATCGAACGGCCGTACGAGATCGGCCGGTCGGGGACTTGCCCGGAGAGCAGGCCCGGGTCCGGGCGGAGTTTCGGGACCGGTCCGGGAAAAGGCGGAGGGGCCCGACCGTCCCCTTACGGCCGGGCCCCCGTCAGAGGTGGTTCAGCGGTGGCTGAACCACGCCATGGAGGACAGCGCCTTGTCGTCGTAGCCGAACAGGGCCTGGTTCTCCCAGCCGTTGCCTGAGGTGGCGTCGGTCGGGTCCCAGCCGTTGCCGGTCACGGCGGTCCAGGTCGCCTCCCAGTAGAAGACGCCGAGCCCGCGGCCGTTCGGGACGGCCTCGACGATGTTCGCGACGGCGTTCATCCAGGCCAGCTGGCCCGCGGCGGTCGCCGGGTAGCCGGTGACCAGTTCGCCGCTGGTGTCGATCTGGTTCTCCAGCGAGTCGTCCTGGGCCAGGGTGAACGGGTAGGCGGTCTCGGCGACGAACACCGGCTTGGCGTAGCGCGAGGCCACGTCGTCCAGGGTGGTCTGGGCGGCGGCCAGCGAGCCGTGCCAGTAGCCGTAATACGACAGCCCGATCACGTCGTAGTTGATGCCGTAGGTCTTGGCGTTGTCGAACCACCAGCGGACCGTGGCGTCGTCGCCCGCGTTGGCCAGGTGCAGGGCGACCTGGGTGGCGGAGGAGACCGCCTTGGCCGCGCTGTAGCCGGAGTTGATGAGCCCGTCGAGCTGGGACCAGTTGTCGGTGGAGCCCTCGGACCAGAGCATGCCACCGTTGATCTCGTTGCCGATCTGGACCATGTCGGCGGTGGTGCCCTGGGCCTTCAGCGCGTTCAGGACGTCGTACGTGTGGTTGTACACGTCGGTCTTCAGCTGGCTGTAGGAGTGGCCGGACCAGGCGGCGGGCTTGGTCTGCTTGCCCGGGTCGGCCCAGCTGTCCGAGTAGTGGAAGTCGACCAGCAGCTTCATGCCGGCGGCCTTGATCCGCTTGGCCATCGCCAGCACGTGCGCCTTGTCGTTGTAGCCGTCGGCCGGGTTGACCCAGACCTTCAGCCGCGCGTAGTTCATGCCGGCGTTCTTGAGGATGGTGACCGCGTCCCCGGTGGTGCCGGAACTGGTCTTGTAGACGCCGCCCTTGGCCTCGCTCTTGGCCAGCGACGAGATGTCGGCGCCCTTGATCGACAGGCCCGTCGAGCCGGAGGCGAACGTCACGTCGTCGACGTTGATCCAGTTGCCCGCGTTGGCGTCGGAGTAGACGCTGATCGTGCACTGGTTGTTGGTGACCGCGACCGAGGTGACGATCCGCACCCAGCTGCTGGTGGAGACGGGCAGGTCGGTCCGCTGCTCCGAACTCCCGCAGTTCTTCAGGGACATGTACGCGGAGTTCTGCCCGCCGCTGGAGCGGGTCCAGGCGGTGAGCGTGTAGTTCCCGTTGGTGAGACCCGACAGGTACTGGTAGGTCTCCACCTTGTAGGCGGAGGCCGAGTAGTGGCTCAGGCGGTAACTGCCGCTGTGGCCGCCGGACTCGGTGTACGAGGCGCCCGTGTCGCCGTACTCCGACCAGCCGGTGGGCGTGGCCACGCCCGCTCCGTCCGATTCGAAGCCGCCGTTGGTGAGCGTGCTCGCCGCCTGGGCGGTCTGGGCGGGGAGGGCGGTGAGGGCGAGCCCGGCCAGGAGCGGCAGCAGCAGGGCTCTGAGGGTGCGTCTGGGATGGAACATCATCGTCCGTCGTCCCTTCGACGTGACTGGGGGTGGGGATGCCCTCCGGTGCGACCGGACTCCGGCAGGAGCGGGGTCCGGCGGCCGGAGGAGCGCCCCTCCGCCCGCGGCTCTCGTGGCACTCGCGGACGGAGGGGAGTCTCGGCGGGCGCGGGCCGGCGGCTCGCCCGGCCCGGCGCGCGGGCTCAGCCGTCGAGCCGTACGACCCGGACGGTGCCCGCGGGGACCGCGAGCCGGCCCGCGGCGCGTTCGCCCGTCAGCAGTTCGGTGCCGTGGGCCTCCAGGGGCACCTTGGCGTCGGTGGCGGTGTGGTTGATCGCGAACAGGAACGTGCCGGACTCGCCGGTGCGGCGGACCACCTCGACGTCCCGGGGCAGTTCGGCGCGGGGCGCGATCCGGGCGTCCTCGGCGGCCCAGCCGAGCAGCGCGTCGAGGCCGTGCGCGTCCAGGCGCGTGGACACGTACCAGGCGGTGCCCTCCCCCAGCTGGTGCCGGGTGACGGCGGGCCGGCCGGCGGTGAGGCCGTCGGCGTAGCTCCAGACGGTCTCGGCGGCGCCCGGGACGACGAACTCGGTCCACACGTCGCCGGTCAGCTCGGAGCCGTCCGGGCCGGTCAGCCGCACCCGCTGTTCCTTCAGGAGGGGGGAGAACTCCTCGACCGTGAGGCCGAGGGTCTCGCGCAGCGGGCCCGGGTAGGCGCCCTCGTGCACCGCGTCGTGCTCGTCGACGATCCCGGAGAAGTACGAGACGACGAGCGTGCCACCGTTCTCGACGTACTCGCGGAGGTTGTTCCCGGCCGCCTCCGTCATCAGGTAGAGGGCCGGTACGACGACAAGGGGATAGGCCGACAAGTCGCTTTCGGGGTGGGCGAAGTCGACGGTGAGATGGCGGTCGTAGAGGGCCTCGTAGAAGGCGTCGGCGCGTTCGCGCGGGTCGTGGTCCTCGCTGGGGCGCCACTGGAGGTTCTGCGCCCACCAGGACTGCCAGTCCCACAGGACGGCGACGTCGGCCCGGGTGCGGGTGCCCCGGATCAGGCTCAACGAGTCGAGGGAGGCGCCGAGTTCGACGACCTCGCGCCAGACGCGGGTCTCGGTGCCGCCGTGCGGGAGCATCGCGGAGTGGAACTTCTCGGCGCCGCGCCGGGACTGCCGCCACTGGAAGAACATGGCGCCGTCGGAGCCACGGGCCACGTGCGCCAGGGAGTTGCGGGCCATCTGGCCGGGCGCCTTGGCCGGATTCCGCGGCTGCCAGTTGACACCCGAGGTGGAGTGTTCGAGGAGCAGCCAGGGGGCGCCGGCGGCGACCGAGCGGGTGAGGTCGGCGGCCATGGCGAGGTTGACGTGGGTGCGGCGGCCGTCGGTGATCAGGTAGTGGTCGTTGGTGACCAGGTCGACCTCGCGGCCCCAGGCCCAGTAGTCGATGGAGTCGCACTGGCTGAGCGCGGTCATGAAGTTGGTGGTCACCGGGACACCGGGCGAGAGGCGGTGCAGGATGTCCCGCTCGGCGCGGAAGTTCTCCCGGATGGTGGCGTCGGCGAACCGCTTGTAGTCGAGGGCCTGGCCGGGATTGACCACGGTCGGGGTGGCGCGCGGCGGGTTGATCTGCGCCAGGTCGGTGTAGTGCTGGCCCCAGAAGGCCGTGCCCCAGGCCTCGTTGACCGCCTCGACCGTGCCGTGGGCGGCGGCGAGCCAGCGGCGGAAGTGGGCGGCGCAGGAGTCGCAGTAGCAGGCCGAGACGGGGACGCCGTACTCGTTGTGGACGTGCCACAGCGCGAGCGCCGGGTGGTCGCCGTAGCGCTCGGCGAGGCGGGTCGTGATGTTCGCGGCGGCGGCGCGGTAGTCGGCGTTGGAGTGGCAGATGGCGCCGCGCGAGCCGAACTCGTAGCGCACGCCGTCCGCGGTGACCGGCAGGGCCTCGGGGTGGGCGCGGTAGAACCAGGCGGGCGGTGCCACGGTGGGGGTGCCGAGGTCGACGCGGATGCCGTTCTCGTGCAGCAGGTCGAGGACCCGGTCGAGCCAGCCGAAGTCGTACTCCCCCGGGGCCGGCTCCAGCAGGGCCCAGGAGAAGATCCCGACGCTCACCATCGTGACCCCGGCCTCGCGCATCAGCCGGACGTCGTCCTGCCAGACGCTTTCCGGCCACTGCTCGGGGTTGTAGTCACCGCCGAAGGCGAGCCTGGTCAGGCCCCTGGGGGTGGTGTCCGGCATGGAATCTCTCCCGTTTAATCGATCATTTGGGAACGTTCACACACAACGATCGTGGCGTGAGCCCAACATAACCGCACAGCAACAACCATTGACAAGTGTCCGGGATGTTTCTCTACTGTGAACGCTCACAGAGCATGACACGGACTCGCGACGGGCGATGGTCCGGGTCTGCGCTGTCCGGAAGAGCTGTCCGGAAAACCCACACATCTGCATGGCAGGTCCCCGCCAGGGCGGGGACCCAGGTCAGGGGAGAGATCCATGCCGCACACGAAGCGCCGCCGCCTCGTGACAACCGTCGTCGCCGTCTCGCTCGGCGCCACCGCCCTCGCCGCCTGCGGCTCGTCCGACGACGACAGCAAGGCCGACTCCGGTCCGGTCTCGCTGACGTACTGGGCCTGGGCGCCCGGTATGGACAAGGTCGTGGACCTGTGGAACAAGGGCGAGGGCAAGAAGGACCAGATCACCGTCACGGTGAAGAAGCAGGCGTCCGGCGACACGCTGGTCACCAAGATCCTCACCGCGCACAAGGCGAAGAACGGCCCCGACCTGGTGCAGGCCGAGTACCAGGCGCTGCCCACGCTGGTCAGCAACGACGCGGTCGCCGACATATCCAAGTCGGTCGGCGACGCGAAGTCGAAGTTCGCCGACGGTGTCTGGCAGCAGGTCACGCTGGGCACGGACGCGGTGTACGCGGTGCCGCAGGACATCGGCCCGATGATGTTCTACTACCGCGCGGACCTCTTCAAGAAGTACGGCCTCAAGGTGCCGACCACCTGGGACGAGTTCGCCCAGGACGCCCGTCAGCTGAAGAAGAAGGCCCCCGGCCTCGACCTGACCACGTTCTCCGCCAACGACTCCGGCCTCTTCGCGGGCCTCGCCCAGCAGGCCGGCGCCAAGTGGTGGACCACCTCCGGCGACAAGTGGAAGGTCGCCATCGACGACGCGGCCACCCAGAAGGTCGCCTCGTTCTGGGGCGGCCTGGTCAAGGAGGGCGTCATCGACAACCAGCCGATGTACACCCCGGCCTGGAACAAGGCGCTGGACACCGGCAAGCAGATCGCCTGGGTCTCCGCCGTCTGGGCGCCGGGCACACTGACCACCGCCGCGCCCGACACCAAGGGCAAGTGGGCGATGGCCCCGCTCCCCCAGTGGTCCGCGTCCGAGAACGTGACCGGCAGCTGGGGCGGCTCCTCCACCGCCGTCACCACCGACTCCAAGCACCAGGCGGCCGCCGCCAAGTTCGCGGCCTGGCTGAACACCGACGGCGAGGCGCTCAACGCGCTGGCCAAGGAGAGCGGCATCTACCCGGCCGCCACGAACGCCCAGACCAGCGGCGCCTTCGCCACCTCGCCGGCGTACTTCTCGAACCAGTCGGACTTCTACACCAAGGCCGCCGAGATCGCGAAGACCACGGCGCCCTCCGCCTGGGGCCCGAACGTGAACGTCGCCTACACGTCCTTCAACGACGCGTTCGGCACCGCCGCGAAGAACAAGTCGGACTTCACCGCCGCCCTGAAGACGATGCAGGACGACACGGTCGCCGACATGAAGAAGCAGGGCTTCGGGGTCTCTCAGTGACCAGCCCCACCAGCCGGAGGTCGTACGGGGTCAAGGGGGCCCCGTACGCCTTCCTCCTCCCCGCCGCGCTCCTCTTCTCCCTGTTCTTCGCGCTGCCCATCGGGTACGCGGTCTGGCTCAGCTTCCGCAAGGTGCACGTCTCCGGGCTCGGCCTGGGCGCCGGCGCCCGCACCGAGGTCTGGGCCGGCCTGGAGAACTACAAGGACGCCCTCACCGACAGCGAGTTCTACGACGGTGCGCTGCGCGTCGTCGGCTACGGCTGCATCGTCGTCCCGGTGATGCTGGGCCTCGCCCTGCTGTTCGCGCTGATGCTCGACTCCGAGCGGGTCCGGCTCGCCCCGTTCACCCGGCTCGCGATCTTCCTGCCGTACGCCATCCCAGGCGTGGTGGCCGCGCTGCTGTGGGGCTTCCTGTACCTGCCGGACGTCAGCCCCTTCTACTACGTGCTCGCGAAGCTGAACCTGCCGCAGCCGGACCTGCTGGACGGCGGGCCGCTGTACCTCGCCCTGTCCAACATCGCGGTGTGGGGCGGCACCGGCTTCAACATGATCGTCATCTACACCTCGCTCCGGGCCATCCCGGCCGAGGTCTACGAGGCGGCGAAGCTGGACGGCGCCACCCCGCTGCAGACCGCCCTGAAGATCAAGATCCCGATGGTGGCGCCCTCGCTGGTGCTGACCTTCTTCTTCTCGATCATCGCGACGCTCCAGGTCTTCAACGAGCCGACCACCCTCAAGCCCCTCACCAACTCGGTCAACACGACCTGGAGCCCGCTGATGAAGGTGTATGTCGACGCCTTCGCCAAGGGGGACATCTACTCCGCGGCGGCCGAGGCGACCCTCATCGCCCTCGCCACGCTGGTGCTGTCCTTCGGCTTTCTGCGGGCCGCGAACCGCCGCAACAAGCAGGAGGCACCGGCATGAGTTCTCTTGCCGTCCGCAAGGCGGCCCCGGCCGCCGGCACGACGCCCGGCACCGCCCAGGGGCCGCCGCTGCGCCGCCGTATCGCCCTGATCCCCACGGCCGTCCTGCTCCTGGGCGCGATCTACACGCTGCTGCCGGTCGCCTGGGTGGTGATCGCCTCCACCAAGTCCGGCAGCGAGCTGTTCTCCACGTTCACCTTCCTGCCCGGCTCCGGCTTCGCCCAGAACCTGAAGGACCTCAACGCCTACCGGGACGGCATCTACTGGCAGTGGATGGTCAACTCCGGTCTGTACGCCGGTCTCGGCGCACTGGTCTCGACGTGCGTGTCGGCGTTCAGCGGCTACGCCCTCGCCGTCTACCGGTTCAGGGGCCGCGAGACGATCTTCAACGTGCTGCTCGCCGGCGTGCTCATGCCCCCGGTCATCCTCGCCATCCCGCAGTACCTGCTGCTGGCCAAGGCGAACCTCACGGACTCCTACCTGTCCGTGCTGCTCCCCCAGATCCTCGCCCCGTACGGTGTCTACCTCTCGCGGATCTACGCGGCGGCGGCCGTGCCCTCCGACGTGGTGGAGGCCGGGCGGATGGACGGGGCGAGCGAGTGGCGGATCTTCACCCGGATCGCGCTGCCGATGATGATCCCCGGCATGGTGACGGTGTTCCTGTTCCAGTTCGTGGCCATCTGGAACAACTTCCTGCTGCCGTACATCATGCTCAGCGACGACGAGCGGTTCCCGCTCACGCTCGGTCTGTACACGCTCCTGATGCAGGGCGCGAACACTCCGGCCCTGTACACCCTGGTGATCACCGGCGCGTTCCTGGCCGTGCTGCCGCTGATCGCGCTCTTCCTGGTCATTCAGCGCTTCTGGAGCCTTGACCTGCTGTCCGGGGCCGTAAAGTCATGACCATGAGCAATGGTGCGGGGGGCCGGCGCAAACCGCCGACGATCCATGACGTGGCGCGCGAGGCCGGTGTCTCACGGGGCACCGTCTCGCGGGTGCTCAACGGCGGGCACTACGTCAGCCCCGCCGCCGCCGAGGCGGTCAACGACGCCATCCGCAGGACGGGTTACGTCGTGAACCGGCACGCCCGCTCGCTGATCACCGGCCGTTCGGACTCGGTCGGCTTCCTGCTGACCGAGCCGCAGGAGCGGTTCTTCGAGGATCCCAACTTCAACGTCCTGCTGAGCGGCTGCACGCAGGCGCTGGCGCGTCACGACATCCCGGTGCTGCTGATGCTGGCCGGCACGAAGGACGAACGGCGGCGGATCACCCGGTACATCACCGCGGGGCACGTCGACGGGGTGCTGCTGGTGTCGAGCCACTCCGGCGACCGGGTCGCGGAGGAGCTGCGCGAGGCGGGTGTGCCGCTCGTCCAGTGCGGCAAGCCCATGGGGCCCGGTTCCAAGGTGAGTTACGTGGCGGCGGACGACCGGGACGGCGCCCGGGACATGGTCCGGCATCTGCTGGACCTGGGGCGGCGCCGGATCGGCATGATCACCGGTCCGCTGGACACCCCGGGCGGTGTCGACCGCCTCGCCGGCTACCGGGAGGTGCTCACGGAGGCGGGCGTCGAGTTCGACGAGCGGCTCGTCGTCTCCGGCGACTACAGCAGGGCGAGCGGCGAGGCGGGCGCCGAGCGGCTGCTGGCGCAGGCCCCCGGCCTGGACGCCCTGTTCGTGGCCTCCGACCTGATGGCCCAGGGCGCCCTGGCCTCGCTGCACCGGGCGGGCCGGCGGGTGCCGGATGACATCGCTGTCGGCGGCTTCGACGACTCGGCCGCGGCGACGGAGGCCACGCCCGCCCTCACGACGATCCGGCAGCCCTACGACCGGATCAGCGCGGAGATGGTGCGGTTGCTGCTTGCGCAGATCGGCGGGGAGGACGCGGCCGCGGTGATCCTGCCGACGGAGTTGGTGGTGCGCGAGTCGGCGTGAGCGCTCTGCCGAGAGGGCCGTGCTGTGCCGTCGGGCGGCTGCGGCGCCGTCGTGGTTGCTCGCGCAGTTCCCCGCGCCCCTTCGGGGGCGCTGCTCCTCGACCGGTCAGGATCGGAGAAGCCGTCGGGGGCTTCCCCGGCCTAGCGTGGGATCACCGGCCGGAAAGTGCCGGTTCCCTTATCGCGAGGAGTGAGAGCGCCATGAGCGAAGGCATGCAGACGATCATCTACCCCGTCAAGGACGCGGCGCGGGCCAAGGCGCTGTTCGGTGCGTTGCTGGGCGTCGAGCCGTACGCCGACGAGCCGTACTACATCGGGTTCAAGGCCGCCGGGCAGGACGTCGGTCTCGACCCGAACGGGCACGCCCAGGGGCTGACCGGGCCGACGCCGTTCTGGCACGTCACCGATCTGCCGGAGCGGCTCGCGGCGCTTCTGGCGGCGGGCGCCGAGCTGGTCCAGGACGCGCGGGACGTCGGCAACGGGCGGCTGGTCGCCTCGGTGAAGGACGCCGACGGGAACATGGTGGGGCTGCTCCAGGACCCGGTGGCCTGAGGACCGTCGGACTGCTTGCACCCGCACTAGTTGCACACTCAACAATTGGCTTGATCGGTGTTACGGTGCGGGTATGGCAGCCAATACGGCCGAGGCCCGGCTCGAGGAACAGTGGCGGGACATCCTTGCGGTGCACGCGCGCACCATGTGCGAGATCGACCGGGTGCTGCATCCGCACGGGCTCGGCGCGAGCGACTTCGAGGTGCTCGACCTGCTCGCCACCGAGACCCCGGCCGAGGGTGACCACTGCCGGGTGCAGAACCTGGTGGGCCGGGTCCACCTGAGCCAGAGCGCGCTCTCCCGGCTGATCGGACGGCTGGAGAAGGACGGCCTGGTGGAACGTTCGGTCTGCGTCGAGGACCGGCGGGGGGTCTGGGTCGCGCTCACCGCGAAGGGCCGCGCCCTGCACACGGAGGTACGCCCGCTGCAGCGGGCGGTGCTGGGGCGGATGCTCGAAAGGGCGGACGGGTAGGTTCGGCAGCGCCCTGAAGGGGCGCGGGGAACTGCGCGACCAGCCACGACGATGCCGCAGCCGGCACATCACGGCACTTCCGGCGGAACCCGCTCAGAGCGCGAACTCGATGCCGTCCGGAAGGACCTCGACGCCCTCCGCGGCCACCTGGGCGCGGGCCCTGGAGGCCGGGTCGACCAGGGGGTTGGTGTTGTTCAGGTGGGTGTAGATGCGTCGCGTGCGGGGGTGGCGGGCCAGGGCGGCGAGGCTGCCGTGGGCGCCGGAGACCGGGAGGTGGCCCATCGCCGCCTGGCGGGGGCCTGAGCGGACCGTGGTGCCCATCTCGCGGGCGGTGAAGAAGGTGCCGTCGAGCAGGACGCAGTCGGCCTCCGCGCACAGGTCGTCCAGGGTGTCGCTCCAGGCGCCGACGCAGGGGGCGTAGAGCAGGACTCCCCCGGTGGCCAGGTCCTCGACGCGGTACGCCGTGACCCAGCGGCCGTCGGGCTCGGCGAGCGCGGCCGGGACGTACGTGGGGACCTTGGCGCCGACCGGGTGGGCGCTGACGACCAGGCCGCCGGCCAGCACGAAGCCGCCGTCGGCCAGGCTGTCGGCCCATTGCCAGGGGGCGTAGCGGTCGAGGGCGCCACGGGCCGGGGCCAGTACCGTCAGGACCGGCGGTGCCGCGTAGACCTTGAGGTCCGGTGCCCCGCGCAGCACGGTCAGGCCGGTGACGTGGTCGGCCTCGGCGTCGGTGAGCAGCACGCCGCGGACCGGGGTGTCCCGGGGGCCCGGTCCCGGCCAGAGCGCGGCCGTGGTGGTGAGCTGGGCGCGGATGTCCGGGGAGGCGTTGAGCAGCCACCAGTCCCGGCCGTTGCCGGTCAGCGCGACGCACTCCTGGGTGCGGGAGGGCAGCTTGCCGTCCCGGGCGGCGGCGCACAGTGCGCAGGCGCAGTTCCACTGCGGGAACCCGCCGCCCGCGGCGGTGCCCAGCAGGACGACCCTCACGACGATCCGCCCCTCTCGGTCTCCCCGGCCCCTGCTGGGATCTTCCCTCAGGATGCGCCCCGCTACCCGCGGACGGGGGGAACTTCCGGCCGTCCTTCGGGCGGCCGGCGGTCCACCGGGCGGAGCGGCGGGATCGGCTGCGCCGCGAAGTCGCGGCCACCGGTCCACAGCGCGGGTACGGCGTCGCAGCGGCGGCACAGCTCGTAGGCGACCGCCTCGTAGTTGACCCGCCAGCCGTGGAAGTGCGGCCAGGCCGCCTCGGTGCCGCGCTCGGCGTGGAAGCCCGTCTTCTCCAGCATGGTCACGGCCTCCGCGAACTCCTCGTAGGTCAGCTCGATGGGGGTGTCGGGGGCCGGGTCGGTGTCGAAGGTCGCCCGCACGGAGGCGGCGATGTCGCGCAGCGCGGTGAAGCCGGCGCGCAGCATCAGCCGGGCCTCCGGCGGGGCGGTGCGCGGGGCGAGCGCCAACTGGATGGCGGCCGCGTCCATGACGGCGATCAGGCCGACCAGCCAGCTGCGGTACGGGCGGGGCGAGCGGAACGCCAGCAGCACCGGGTAGGTGGCGTGGCTCTCCCCCATGTCGGCGGCCAGCCGCTCCCAGGAGCGGTACAGCTCGGGCAGCGCGGTCTCGGTGTCGACCAGCCACTGCCGGGCGAGGATCTCCGGGCCCCAGGCGGGCTCGCCGGCCCGGGACTGGAGGAGGGTGACCTCCAGTTCGCGGCGGTTGTAGGCGGCGTACAGGGTGGGCAGGTAGGCGATCTGCAGCGCGATGACGACCGGGCCGGTGGCGGCGGCGACGAAGTCCAGCGCGGACAGCCGCAGCCGGGCGCCGCTGGCGAACCCGAGGGTGAACAGGCTGGAGCCCGCCTCCCGGAACGCGGTGCTCCAGGAGAGCGGGGAGAAGGCGTACAGCAGCATCCCGAAGCCGAGGAACGCCCCGCCGAGCCAGGCGGCGAGCATGCCGACCAGCATGAGCGGGGCGAGCCAGGTCTGGGCGCGGTCGATGGCCCGGTAGCCGCCGCGGTGCGCGGTGAAGCAGAGCACGCGGCGCAGGCCCCACCACAGCCGGTACACCAGGACGGAGTACAGGCCCCGGGGGACCACGAGCGTGCGCAGGATGCTGCGCAGCACCAGGATCAGTACCAGTCCCCCGGCCACCCCGGAGATCCATTCCATGGCGCCATTCTGGCCCGGGCGCCGGTCTCCTGGTGACCGGAGCGCCTCGTTCAGCCCGCCGGGCGGGCCAGCAGGGTGCGTACGCCTTCCGAGGTGAGGGTCAGGGCGTGCGCGGAGCTGCCGTCTATGGCGAGCGAGAGGTTGTCCTCGGGCCACTGCGAGGCGAGTGCGCCGAGCGGCACCACGCGGTAGCGGGAGACCGTCGGCAGCAGGCCGGTCAGCTCCCCCTCCGAGGTGAACACGGGGACGACGGGGTCGCCGTCGGGGCGTTCCAGGACGGGCAGGGCGATCATCGCGGGGTCGGCCGCCTCCGCGGCGTCGTCCGGCACCGGGACCAGCACGTCACTCTGCGCGAGGGTGTCCAGGGCGTCGTGGTCCTCGGCGTTCACGGCCAGCGTGTCGAGCGCCCGCTGGGCCGGCGTCGGGAAGTCGTGTGCGGGTGTCTCCATGGCAGATCCCCAGGTAGCGGTCGGTACGGGCCGCGGGTCCGGCAGGGCGCCGGGCGGCCACGGCACGCGTACCCGGTGCGGGCCGGGGCATGCGCCGAGGATCACTCGGGCTTGCGCCGCGGCTCGCGGTTTCCGCAGGGGCGCCGCCCGGTTTCCGGCCGGAAACCGTGTGGCGCCTGCGCGGAAACCGGGGTCCGGGGGTGCCCGGGGCGGAGTGCGGGGTGGTGTGGGGGGTGGTGTGGGGGCAGTTCCCGGTGGCACGTGCCTCGCGCTCCGTCCCCCGGCATCACTCGCGGTGCGGGCGCGGGGGTAGGGGTAGCCGCGGAAGGTGACGGTCCGTGTGCGTGCCGTCACACCTGCGACGTGAGAGAGGGACAGCGATGTCGGTCGAGACCGGTACGACGCCCGCGGCGGACGCCGAGGAGCGGGAGCAGCAGAGCCTCGGTACCGCCGCGGCACGGAATCTCACCACGACGACCAAGTCCGCACCCCAGATGCAGGAGATCAGCTCACGGTGGCTGACGCGGACGCTGCCGTGGGTGGACGTGCCCGGTGGCACCTTCCGCGTCAACCGCAGACTGTCGTACCGGGTCGGCGACGGCCGGGTGACCTTCGTGCAGACCGGCGCGCAGGTCACGGTGATCCCCGCCGAGCTGGGCGAACTGCCGTTGCTGCGCGGCTTCGAGGACGGCACCGCGCTGCAGGCGCTGGCGGCGCGGTTCGAGCAGCGGGAGTACGCGCCCGGGCAGGTGATCGCGACGGCGGGGCGACCGGCCGACCACGTGTACCTGATCGCGCACGGCAAGGTGGAGCAGATCGGTGAGGGCCCCTACGGCGACGAGGCGGTCGTCGGTCTGCTCGCGGACGGCGACACCTTCGGCGGCCGGGTGCTCGCCGGACTCGACGGGGCCTGGGAGTGCACGGCCCGCGCGGCGACGGCCACCACCGTGCTGGCGCTGCCGCACACGGCGTTCCGGGAGGTGGCGGACCGGCACGCCGACCTGCGGGCGCACGTGGAACTGGCCGGTCTCGACGGGCACCGGGAGACGAACACCTTCGGCGAGGCGGAGATCGCGCTCAGCGCGGGGCATGCCGGCGAGCCGGACATCCCGCACACCTTCGTGGACTACGAGCCGGCCCCGCGCGAGTACGAACTGAGCGTCGCCCAGACCGTGTTGCGCGTCCACACCCGGGTGGCCGACCTTTACAGCCGGCCGATGGACCAGACCGAGCAGCAACTGAAGCTCACCGTGCAGGTGCTGCGGGAGCGCCAGGAGCACGAGCTGGTCAACAACCGGGACTTCGGCCTGCTGCACAACGCCGACCACGCCCAGCGGATCTCCACCCACTCGGGCCCGCCCACCCCCGACGACCTCGACGAGCTCCTCGCCATGCGGCGCGACACCACGCACCTGTTCGCCCATCCCCGGGCGATCGCCGCGTTCGGCCGGGAGTGCAACAAGCGCGGCCTGTACTTCGGGAACGTCGAGGTCGACGGCCACCACCTGCCCGCGTGGCGGGGCGTCCCGCTGCTCCCCTGCGGCAAGATCCCGGTCACCGGCGACCGTAGCTCCGCCATCATCGCGCTGCGCGCCGGCGAACAGAACCAGGGCGTGGTCGGCCTCCTCCAGACCGGCCTGCCGGACGAGAAGGAGCCGGGCCTGACCGTCCGCTTCATGGGCATCAACGAACAGGCGGTCGCCTCCTACCTGGTCACCGCCTACTACTCCGCCGCCGTCCTGGTCCCGGACGCCCTCGGCATCCTGGAGAACGTGGAGGTGTCCCGCCGGGACTAGGCGCGGGGACTAGCCGAGCAGCTCGGCGGTGGTCGTCACCCGGATCAGCGGGCGGTAGAGGTCCAGCAGGTGCAGCGCCTTCGCGTGGGAGTCGTCGTCCGCGCCCGCGCAGGCGTCCGCGACGACCAGGACCTCGATGCCGGCGTCGGCCGCCGGGAGGGCGGTGGACAGGACGCAGCAGTCGGTGCTGACACCGGCCAGGACCAGGCGGCCGTACGGGGCGGCCAGGGCGGCGAGTTCGGGGGTCCACTTGCCGAACGTCGGTGCGTCCAGGACGACTTCGGCCTGCCCCTCGAACTCGTCGGTCAGGTGCCAGAGTCCGGCGTCCGGGGGCCGGCGCGCGAAGGGCCATCGGTCGTAGTAGGCCTGCCAGGCTCCGGTGGGGTGCGCGGGGGCGACGAAGCGGGTGAAGACCGTGCGGTCGCCGAACGCCGGCAGCAGGCGTCGTACGCCCTGGGCCGCCTCGGCGTAGCGCGGGGCGGCCCAGGGGCTTGCGGGGTCGGCGAAGACCCGCTGCATGTCGATGACGGCCAGCAGGCCGGGCGGGGTCGTCATACGGTCGTCGCCGCGGTGCTTTCGGGCAGGTCCTCCTGGGTCCGGACCCGGGCGCGGCCCAGGGCCAGGGTGCCGAGGAGGCCGAGGGCCAGGGCGGCCAGGACGCCGAGGTTGGCGTAGGCCCAGGCGCCGGTCTTGCCGCCGAGGCCGAGCGGGCCCAGCAGGTAGCCCTGCCAGGTCAGCCAGCTCGCGGCGGTGTTGGTGACCAGGCCCCAGCCGAGGGCGGTGGCGGCGAGCGTGAGGAGCAGGGGCAGGAGGGGGATGTCGCCGTAGCGGCCGGCGGGGCGGTAGAGGTCGGTCTCGTCGTAGTCGCGGCGGCGCAGCGCCAGGTCGGCGAGCATGATCCCGCACCAGGCGGCGATCGGCACGCCGAGGGTGGTGAGGAAGCCCATGAACTGGCCGAGGAAGTCGTCGGCGAAGAAGACGATGTAGACCGAGCCGGCGATCATCAGGACGCCGTCGACCAGGGCGGCGAGGTAGCGGGGCACGGGCAGCCCCGCGGACAGGAGGGCCAGTCCGGAGGAGTAGATGTCCAGGACCGCGCCGCCGACCAGGCCGAGGACGGCGACGACGGCGAAGGGGACCAGGAACCAGGTGGGGAGGATGGTCGTCAGCGCGCCGATCGGGTCGGCCGCGACCGCCTTGTCCAGGGTCGCGGAGGAGCCCGCCAGCAGCAGGCCGAAGACCAGCAGGAGGAGCGGGGCGACGGAGCCGCCGAAGGCGGTCCAGCCGACCACGCCCCGGCCGGAGGAGGTGCGCGGGAGGTAACGGGAGTAGTCGGCGGCGGCGTTGACCCAGCCGAGGCCGAAGCCGGTCATCATGAACACCAGCGCGCCGATGAACTCCTGGGCGGAGCCGGACGGGATCGCGCGCACCGTCGCCCAGTGGATGTGGTCGGCGACGAGGACGACGTAGACGACGGTGAGGACGCCGGTCACCACCGTGATCAGGGTCTGCAGCCGCATGATGAGGTCGAAGCCCATCACACCGCCGAGGACGGTCAGCGCGCAGACCACGATCAGCGCGACCACCTCGGTCCCGGTGCCGCCGCCCCAGCCGAGCCGGGTGAAGACGGTCGCGGTGGCCATGGTGGCGAGGGCGATCAGGACGGTCTCCCAGCCGACGGTGAGCACCCAGGAGACGACCGACGGCAGCCGGTTGCCGCGGACGCCGTACGCGGCCCGGCTGAGCACCATGGTCGGCGCCGAGCCCCGCTTCCCGGCGACCGCGACGAAGCCGCAGAGCAGGAACGACGCGAGGATGCCGAGGACGCCGGCGGCCAGCGCCTGCCAGAAGGAGATGCCGAAGCCGAGCGCGAAGGCGCCGTAACTCAGGCCGAGGACGGAGACGTTCGCGCCGAACCAGGGCCAGAACAGGGTCCGCGGGGTGCCCTTGCGGTCGGCGTCGCCGATCACGTCGAGCCCGTGCGTCTCGACCTGGAGCTGTCTGCCGGGTTCCCGTGCGTCCGCCATCGTCGGCCCATCTGTCCAGGTGTGTTGGCTGGAGGCTAGGTCGGCCCGGTGACAGGGGTCAAGGGCTCATGATCAGCCTCCGGCCGAACGGGCCCGCAACCCGTTCGGACCAACCGATTTGACACCGCCGACGGCACCCCTACAACCTTTGCTCATGACATCCATTTTCAACAACGGGGGTGGCGGCTAGCGATGCGCGTGGCTTTCGTCGGCAAGGGCGGCAGTGGCAAGACGACGCTGTCGGCCCTCTTCACCCGTCACCTGGCACGGTCCGGCGCGCCGGTCGTCGCGATCGACGGTGACATCAACCAGCACCTGGCCCACGCCCTCGGCCTCGACGAGGACGAGCTCTTCGCGGCGCCGCCGCTGAGCGCGCGGACCGGTGAGATCAAGGACTACCTGCGCGGCACCAACCCCCTCATCGCGTCCCGGGAGGCCATGGTCAAGACGACCCCGCCGGGGCGCGGGTCACGGCTGCTGCGGCTGCTCGGCGACGACGAGGTGCACTCCCGGCACGTCCAGGAGGTCGGCGGGGTACCGCTGATGGTCACCGGGGCGTTCGCCGAGAGCGACCTCGGGGTGGCCTGCTACCACTCCAAGCTCGGCGCGGTGGAGCTGTACCTCAACCATCTGGTGGACGGCCCCGGCGAGTACCTGGTCGTCGACATGACGGCGGGCGCCGACGCCTTCGCCTCCGGGCTGTTCACCCGGTTCGACATGACCTTCCTGGTGGTCGAGCCGACCCGCAAGAGCCTCTCCGTGTACCGCCAGTACCGGGACCACGCGGCCGAGTTCGGCATCCCGGTCGCGGTGGTCGGCAACAAGGTGACCGGCGCGGACGACCTCGCCTTCCTGCGCGAGCGGGTGGGCGGCGACCTGGTGGCCCACTGCGAGCTGTCGCCGTACGTCCGCGCCCAGGAACAGGGGCGCGGCAGCGGAGCGCTGGAACCGCACAACTCCCTGGCCCTGGACCGGCTGCGGGCCGCCGTGGACGCGCGGGGCAAGGACTGGGAGTCCTTCCAGCGGCACGCCGTGCAGTTCCATCTGCGCAATGCCGCCGCCTGGGCCGACGCGGCGACGGGCCAGGATCTGGCCGCCCAGGTCGATCCGGACTTCCGGCACGGTCCGGCCGCGCTGCCCGCCTTCGCCTGAGACCCCGGTCGCCCTTCCCCTTTTCCTCATCCCTCTTTTCCCACACACGTTTTGAGAAGAACAGGACACCGTCACATGTCGCTCGACGTCTCCCCGCAGTTGCTCGCCGAAGCCGAGAACGGCGCGGTGCGGGAGGAGGACTTCATCGATACCGTCCGCGCCTCACTGCCGTACGCGTACCACCTTGTCGCCCGGCTGACCGCCGAACTGCGCGGCGGCAACGCCGAGTTCGCCGACAACCAGACCCCGCCGCCGTCGGAGAAGGAGCGCGGGCAGCTGTTGCGGGCGCTGTCCTCCGACGCGATCCGCGGCAGCCTGGAACGGCACTTCGGGGTCGCCCTGGCCTTCCAGAACTGCCACCGGGTCGCGGTGTTCCCGCCGGGGGCGCGGGGCGGCGAGACGCACACCCGCTTCACCTCGACGCGCGCGCAGATCCTGAACCAGTCGCCGGAGTTCCGCGACTGCTGAGTTCCCGGTTCTCCGCCGGGACGGAGACGCCGGGTCGGCCACCGCGGGAGCGCGGCGCCCGGCTACGGCGTACTCCGGTGTGCCGACTCGTTCCCCTGGGCGGACAGCGTCCAGAAGGTGCGTTTCGGGGGGCCCGGCCAGCAGCGAGGCGCCGGCTCGCCGTGCAGGCACGCGCGGGCTCCTGACCTCCGGCGGGGGTACCGCCGCCCCTGCTGCCGGTCAGCCGGCGATGATCTCCGCGAACCGCTCCGCGCCCACGTTGCCCCCGGACAGGACGACCCCGATCCGGCGCGGCAGCGGCGCCACCCGACGGGCCAGCAGCGCGGCCAGACCGCTGGCGCCGCTCGGCTCCACGACGGTCTTCAGCCGCTCGAAGGCGAACCGCATCGCGTCCCGGATCTGGTCGTCGGAGACCAGCGAAATGTCGTCCACCAGGCGCTGGTTGAGGGAGAAGGTCAGCTCGCCGGGGATGTCCGCGGCCTGGCCGTCGGCGATGGTCCGGGGCACCGGGATCGACACCCGGTGCCCGGCCGCCAGGGACCGCCGGGTGTCGTCGCCGGCCTCCGGCTCGACCCCGACGACCCGGATCCCGGGCAGCAGCCCCTTGGCCGCGATGGCACTGCCCGCGATCAGCCCGCCGCCCCCGACGGGCACCACGAGGGCGTCCAACTCGCCCACTTCCTCGATGAGTTCGAGAGCGGCCGTGCCCTGCCCCGCGATGACGTGCGGGTGCTCGTACGGCGGGATGAGCGCGAGCCCGCGTTCGGCGGCGAGGGCCTCGCCGATCGCGACCCGGTCGCCGGTGTAGCGGTCGTACGTCACGATCTCCGCGCCGTATCCGGCGGTCGCCTCCAGCTTGGCGCGCGGGGTGTCCTCGGGCATCACGATGACGGCGGTGGTGCCGAGTTCGCTGGCGGCGAGGGCGACGGCCTGGGCGTGGTTGCCCGAGGAGTAGGCGGCGATGCCCTTGGCCAGCTGCCCGGCGGAGAGCCGGGACGCGGCGTTGTAGGCGCCGCGGAACTTGAAGGCGCCGATGCGCTGGAGGTTCTCGCACTTCAGGAAGACCTCGGCACCGACCAGTTCGTCCAGGGTGCGCGAGCGCAGCACGGGGGTGCGGTGGGCCACTCCCTTGATCCGCGCCGCCGCGTCGTACACGTCCTGGAGGGTGACGGGCGGGGTGTCGGGCATGTTCGTCCTCCGTTCGGGCGCCGCCGGACGCGGGTTGAGCGTCGACGGTCTGGAATTATTGTCTATCATCTGGACTGGAAGTCCAGACCCGATCCCGGCGGGGGCACCGATGACACACGGACCTGCAGCACCGAGCGGCCCGGACCCGGCACGCGCCGAGCAGGACGCGATCATCGCGGCGCTCTCCCCGGTCGTCGACGGCATCGCGGCGACCTTCGGCTCCTTCTGCGAGGTCGTCGTCCACGACTTCCGCCGCCCGGAACGCTCGGTCGTCGCCCTCGCCGGGTCGGTCACCGGCCGGGGTGTCGGCGGGTCCATGAGCGAGATCGGCATGAAGCTGCTGGCGGCCGGCGACGAGGCACGCGACGAGCTGAACTACCTGACCCGCACCCAGGACGGGAAGCTGCTCAAGTCGTCCACGATGGTGCTGCGCGACTCGGCAGGTACGACGTTCGGGGCGCTCTGCGTGAACCTGGACGTCACGGCCGTACACCAGGTGCACGCGCTGGTCGGCGGCCTCGCCGGGGTCACGGCCGGGCCCGAGGCGGCGCCGACCACGACGTTCGGCGACGACATCTCGGCCGTACTGGACTCGATCGTCGACGCCCGCCGGCTCCGCCGGCCCGGGCCGTGGCCCCAACTCACGCGCGAGGAACGCCTGGAGCTGTTCCGGGACCTCGACCGGCAGGGCGTCTTCGCGGTGCGGGGCGCGGTCCAGCAGGTCGCCGGGCGCCTCGGCATCTCCCGGGCCTCCGCCTACAACTACCTGGCCGCGGCACGAACCGGCCGGGCGGCGGAACACCCGGCCGAACCGGCCGAACCGGCGGACCGGTAGCGGGGCTGGAGCGACCGCGCGTTCAACCGATCGGTTGAATCCGGGTTCCACCGCCCGCGCGCGGCCCGATCCGTCCGGCCGACGCGGAGGTCCGGTGGGGGCGACGAGACTCGGCGGGGTCACTCGCACCCCAGGCAGAGAGGTCTCCGCACCGTGTCCAGCCTCAGCAGACGACGTGTCCTCACCACCGGAGCCGGAGCGGGCGCCGCCCTCGCCCTCGGCGGACTCACCACCGACGCCTCCGCGGCGGCAGCCGCCGGCCGGGGCGGTGGGGCCGAGGAGACGCGCACGCTCGACGAGTTGTACCGGGCAGCGCTCGCCGAGGGCGGCAAGCTCGTCGTCTACGCCGGCGGCGACACCCCGACCCAGCAGGACGCCACCAAGGCGGCGTTCCTCAAGCGGTTCCCCGGCATCGACCTGACGATCGTCGTCGACTACAGCAAGTACCACGACGTCCGCATCGACAACCAGCTCGCCACCGGCACCCTCGTCCCGGACGTCGTGCAGCTCCAGACCCTCCAGGACTTCGTCCGCTGGAAGGCGCAGGGCGAGCTGCTGCCCTACCGCCCGGCCGGCTTCGGCAAGGTCCACGCTGGGTTGAAGGACCCGCAGGGCGCCTGGGTCGGGATCGCGGTGATCGCGTTCAGCTTCATGTACGGCACGGACGCGGCGGGTCCGGGCGCGCCGCGCACCCCGCTCGACCTGATCGACCCGAAGTGGAAGGGCCGGATCGCGTCGTCCTACCCCCATGACGACGACGCCGTCCTCTATCTCTACGCCCTGTACGCGCAGACGTACGGCTGGGACTGGGTGGCCGCGCTGGCCGCCCAGGACGTGCGGTTCGCGCGCGGCAGCAACTCCCCCGGTGACGCGGTCGGTTCGGGACTCAGGCCGGTCGGGATCGGTGGCGCGGGCGCCCCGCTCGGGACCGGTCCGGTCCGGTGGGTGCTGCCCGAGAAGGCGCCGTTCATGGCCTGGGGCCAGCGCGCCGCGATCCTCAGGCGCGCCGCCCGCCCGGCCGCCGCCAGGCTCTACCTCAACTGGCAGCTGTCCACCGCCCAGCAGCAGGCGTCCTTCAACGGCTGGTCGGTCCGCACCGATATCGCGCCCCCGGCCGGTCAGAAGCCGATCTGGGAGTACCCCGACGCCCATCTCGACGGCTTCCCCCGCTTCATGGCCGACCGGGCGGCGGTCGAGCGCTGGAAGCAGACCTTCGCGCTGTACTTCGGCGAGGTGAGCGGCGCCCCCACACCCGGTGCCCTGGGCCTGCACCCGGGCGCCTGACCTCGGCGGCCCTTCACACCCGACGACGGCATGGGGTTCGTCCCCGGCACGCCCGGGGCGGCGGACCGGCCGGCCCGCGGGTTCGGGCTGTCGGCGGCCCGGGCCCGGCTGCGCGAGCACGGCGGCGAACTGCATGTCTCCAGCGCACCGGGCGGCGGCACCCGGATCCGCGCCGTCGTCCCCGTCCGTTCCCTCAGCTCCGCGTCCCCGGCCGGACTCCGATGAGCGGGCTCCGGCTGCTGATCGCCGACGACCACGCCGTGGTCCGGGCCGGGTTGCGCGCCCTGCTGGAGGGCGAACCGGACCTCGCGGTGATCGCCGAGGCCGGCAGCGCGGAGGACGGGATCCGGCTGGCCGTGGCACTGCGGCCGGACGTCGTCCTGATGGACCTGCGGTTCGCGGCGGGTCCGGCGGGCCGCCTGGACGGCATCGAGGCGGCCCGCCGGCTGAGCACCGCGGCGCCGGGGGTGCCGGTGGTGATGCTGACCAGCTACTCGGGCCGCGCCGACGTGCTGCGCGCCCTGGCGGCCGGGGCCCGCGGCTACGTCCTCAAGGCCGGGCCGCCCGAGGAACTGTTCCGCGCGGTACGCGGCGCGGCCCAGGGCACGGTGGCCCTCGCCCCCGAGGTGGTCGGCGGGCTTGTGCACCAAGTGGTCAGCCCCGAGGCTGAGTTGACGGACCGTGAGGTGGAGGTGGTGACCCTGCTTGCGCAGGGGCTGGGCAACCGGGCCATCGCACGGTCGCTCTTCCTCGGCGAGGCGACCGTGAAGACCCATCTGGTGCGCATCTACCGGAAACTGGGCGTCGAGAACCGGGCAGCGGCGGTGTCGGAGGCGCTGCGGCGCGGGCTGGTCGAGGTCGGCGGGCCGCACTAGCCGATCTCGACGACCCGTGCCCAGGCGGGCGGTGCCTCCGGCACGTAGTCGTCCTCCTCCCCCTGCGCGCCGCCGTGCTGCCGGGGGAACAGGCCCACCACCGTCCGGCAGGCCGGCTGTGCCGACGGCCAGGGTGTCTGCCCGTCGGTGAGGGCCACCACGACGTCCGGGGCCGGCCGCGCCCGCAGCGCCCTGGCGAAGCCCGCGCGCAGGTCCGTCCCGCCGCCGCCGACCAGCGCGATGCCCTCCGCGCGGCACAGCGGCTGCACGGTCCGGGCGGCCGCGTCGCAGGACAGCACGGAGACCAGGTCCCGACGGCCGCCGACGGCGCGGGCCATGGCGGCCACCTCCAGCAGGGCGCTGCCCAGTTCGGCGTCGCTGACCGAGCCGGACGTGTCGATGACGACCGAGACCCTGGGCGGGCGGCGGCGCAGGCTCGGCAGGACGACACCGGGCAGACCGGCCGAGCGGCGCGACGGGCGGCCGTAGCTGTAGTCGTCGCCGGCGCCCGCGGCCGAGGCCGCCGAGCGGACCGCCGCTCCGAGCAACTCCCGCCAGGGCTGCGGCGGATGGAAGACGTCCTCGGCCCAGCGCCGCCAGCCGTCCGGGGTGCTGCCCGGGCGGCCGGTGATGGCCTGCGCCACCCGGAACCGGACCCCGTCCCGCTCCTGCTCGCTGAGGCCGTGCGCGCCGTCCGGACCCAGGTCCCACTCCCGGTCCCGGCCGTCGGCCCCGCTGCCGCAGTCCAGCCAGGTGAGGTCCTGCGTCAGCGGCCCGAGCCGGAACTGGCGCAGGTAGTCCTCCATCAGCTGTCCCTCGGACAGCCTCAGCGTGGACGGCCGGACGGCGCCCCGGGGCCGCACCAGCCCGTCCCCGTACGCGTCGTCGTTGATCTCCAGGTCCGCCGCGATGTTCATCCGCAGCCGCTCGCCGGCCCCGGTCAGCCCGCGTTCCCGCGCGACCCGGTCGCTGCGCGCGTGGTGGTCGCGCAGCAGGTGCGACACCTCGTGCACCCACACCCCGGCCAGGTCCTCCTCCGGCATCAGGTCCACGAACGCGGGCGACACGTAGCACCGCCAGTGCTTGTCGACGGCCATGGTCGGCACCTGCCGGTCCGCCACGACATGCAGGGCGAACAGGGCCGTGGCGAGGTAGGGCCGGGCCCGGGCGGCCTGGAGCCGGGCGGCGTAGAGCTTGTCCAGGTCCAGCACCCCGGCCGGAACGGCATCCGGTACGGCACTCGGCTTTGCGCCCGGTTCGCCGCCCGGTTCTGTGCCCGGGGCAGCATCCGATACGGCACTCGATTCGGCGCCCGATTCGGCGCCCGATTCGGCGCCCGGTGCGGCGCCCGGTGCGGCGCCCGGTTCGACGCTCATCGGCCGGCCTTCGCGGTGAGGCGTTCGGCGGCCCGGTCGGCGGCGCGGTCGGCACGGCGGGACACGGCCACCACTCCCGCGAGGCGTTCGACGGCTGCCGGCACGTCCCAGTCGTCCCGGCGCAGCGAGGCCAGGGTGGTGGCGGGGACGACGACGAGGTCGGGGGCTCCGGTGTCCAGGGCCCGCACCAGCAGCGCCCAGGCCGCGTCCCAGCGGGCCCGGTCCGGCCGTTCGCGGACCGCGGCGACGACGCCGTCGAGCACGGCCTGGCGCAGATCGCCGCGCTCGGGCAGGTCGGCCGCGGCCGGGTCGGCGAGCAGCGTCTCGGGGTCCGGGAGCTCCATCCGGTCGACGCTCGCCAGCAGTTCGAGCCCCGGGCCGTCCCCGACCGTTCCCCTGACCAGGAGGGAGAGCACGTCCCGGGAGGAGCCGGAGGCGTGCGCGAAGGCGACCAGGCGCAGGGTCATGTCCCAGCTGCGGGGCGACGGCCAGGCGCCGCCCCGCCGCATCTCGCCGTTCGGCAGCCGGTGCACGAGCGTGGGGCGGGTGGCGAGCAGGCCGCACACCGCGCGGCGCGCGAAGTCCACGGCGGCGGGCAGCCGGTCCGGGTCGAGCCGGGGCAGGGTGGCCCGGGGCCAGGTGCCGCCGAGGCCGCGGACGACGACCTCGTGGTCGTGGGCCCACTGGAGGTGCACGAACCGGTTGGCCAGCGGCGGGCTCAGCTCCCAGCCGTCGGCGGCCGAGGACCGCGGGTTGGCGGCGGCCACGATCCGTACGCCGGGCGGGAGCCTGAGAGCGCCCACCCGACGCTCCAGGACCAGCCGCAGCAGTGCGGCCTGCACGGCGGGGGGCGCGGTGGACAGTTCGTCGAGGAACAGCAGGCCCCGGCCGGCCCGCACCAGCCGTACCGCCCAGTCCGGCGGGGCCATCGGGACGCCCTGGACGGCGGGGTCGTCGCCCACCACGGGCAGACCGGAGAAGTCGGACGGCTCGTGGACGCTGGCGATCACCGTGGTCAGCGGCAGGTCGAGCGCCTCGGCCAGCCGGTTCAGGGCCGCGGTCTTGCCGATGCCGGGCTCGCCCCACAGGAGGACGGGCAGGTCGGCGGCGACGGCGAGGGTGAGCGCCTCCAGCTGCATGTCGGGCCGGGGTTCGGTGGTGGAGTCGCCGAGCAGTGCCGACAGGGCGTCGGCGACGGCGAGTTGGTCGGGGGCATGAAGAGGCATGGGTGATTCACCTGGGGGTGTGAGAGGGCAAGTGGGTGGGTGTCAGCGTCGGTTGGCGGAGCGTGGGCCCGGGCGCGGGTCGCGGGCGGACCGGTGCCGCCGCGTGCGGATGGGCCCGGGGCGGGATCCGACGAGGCCCGCCCGGTAGAGGCCGTACGCGATCCGGCGTCGCGCCGCCGCCTCCAGCGCGTCCTTCAACGGCCCGTCGCGCAGCACGGCTTCGGGCCCGAGCAGTCCTTCGACGACGGCCAGCGCGCCGGCGGTGTCCCCGTGGTCGAGGCGTTCACGGACGCCGGTGAGGCAGTCGGGGCGGCGGTGCGCGTCGTCGACGGCCCGCAGGCAGGGCAGCGGCGGACCGCCGAGCGCCACCAGGAGTTCCTCGCGCCGCAGTTCGTCCGGGGAGTGGTCGAGCGCGGACAGCACCCCGTCGACCAGGCCGATGCGGTGCGGGACGCCCCGGCACTCCACGACGCCCGGCTGCCGGGCCGGGTCGGGGTACGCGTCCCGGGCGGCCGACGCGTGCCCGGGGACGAGCGCCGCGGCCACCAGCGGATGCAGTCGGCCTGCGTCGACCAGCCCCGCGCGCAGCAGTTCCAGATCGGGGAGGACCCAGGTCGCCGCGTCGGGCAGCACGAGTCGGGCGCCGGCAGCGGCGTCCCGGTCGGTTGTGTGCCGGTCACCGGCGTCCCGGTCGACGGCGTCCCGGTCGACGGCGTGCCGCTCGGCGGGGTGCCGGTCAGCGGTCACGCTCCCGTCGGCCGCGAAGCGCAACACGAGCCGCTGCCCGCCGCCCAGGCGTACGACGACGGTGCCGCCGGCCCGCCCCTCGGCGCCCAGAACGATCCGCGCCTCGTCCGCCCACCGCTCCGTGGCACACAACTCTCCCTCAACGAGAGGGAGTCGGGAGCCGAACGAGAGCCGTTCACCGCCCGTCGGCCGGTCGGCGCCCGACCTGGTCCGCAGTTCGCCGGCGGCGGTCGCGTCCCACAGATGGCGGTGCAGGTCGAAGCGGAACCGCCGACTGGGGTGCGGATGCGGATGCCCCCGGGCGGCGGGGTCGCTCAGGGTGCCGTCCCACAGCGCGAGGCTGATCCGCTGTCCGGCGTCCGCCCAGGCGGGCGGCGTCCGGACCACGAGGCACAGGGGGCCTTCCCCGGTGTCGTAGCGGGCGAGCGGCATGGTCAGCCCCGGCCGCAGCAGCCCGTCGGGCGCGATCCTCGGCAGATGCCAGCGCAGCAGGTCGGGCGCCAGCCGGCGCAGGTCGGCGCGGATCCGGTCCCGGGCGTCCCGGCCCCGCGCACGGGCCAGTTCACGCAGGTCGAGGTCGACGTCGAAACCGGCGGCGGCACAGGCACCCGCCCAGTCCCCGGCGGTGCGGCGGGCGGTCGCGGTCTCGATCATGGCGGGCGGCACGGCGAACTCGCGCACGCGCCGCCACAGCGAAAGGCGGGTGTCCCCGTCCGTGAGGTGAGTGGCCATCAGCACTCACCTGGCGTGGACGGGACCCCCAATCTGACAGCAGAGTGAGTGGTCATCGCCGGGAGCATACGACGGCCCCGCCCCGGTCGGCCAGGCAATTACCGACCCGGCCCGCACGTGACGCGGATCACCCCCGACAGGTGCAGCGTTCCGCCGCCCCCAGGGCCTTTTCCCAGGTGTAGGCAGCCGGGGAGAGCGGGGACCGTGGGAATGGAGCAGGCTCGGGCCGGTGAGTACGACGAGTTCGTGGCGGCCCGCTGGTCGGGGCTGTTCCACCTGGCCCGTCTGCTCACCGGCGGCGATCGGCATCGGGCCGAGGATCTGTTGCAGGAGTCCTTGGTCCGGCTGTGGTTCGTCTGGCCGAAGATCGCCGACGAGGCGCCGGAGGCGTATGTCCGTAAGGTCCTGGCACGCGCGGCGGCCCGTTCGGCGCGCCGCCGGTGGTGGGGCGAGCGCCCCGTCGAGGAGCTGCCCGAGGTCGCGGCGGCCGGCGACATGTCGGCGCTCGTCGCCGAGCGTTCCCGGCTGGAGGCCGCGCTGGCGTTGCTGACTCCGCGTCAGCGGGCCGCGGTGGTCCTGCGCTACTACCAGGACCTGCCCGACCGGCAGGTCGCCGACGTACTGGGCTGCCCGGTGGGCACCGCCCGGTCGCACGCGGCGCGCGGGGTGGCCCGGTTGCGGGAGCTGCTGGCGGACGTCATCGAGCCGGTGGGGTGAGGGAGAGGCCATGGATCACTTCGAACGGCAGTTGACGCGGCTGATGGACGACGACCGGGAGACGGTGGCGTTCGAGCCCCGGCACCGGGACCGGCTGCGGGCCGGCGTGCAGGCGCGGCGGCGGGTCCGGGCGGCCCAGCGGGCGGCCGGCGGCGTCCTCGCCGCCGCGGGGCTCGGCCTGGGCCTGTTCCTGTGGCCCCACTCCGGCGTCCGCGGCGAGCCGAGCGCGCCGCAGCCCCGGCCCGCGACCAGTCCCACCACCGGTACGGCGCCGACGCCGAACGTCTCACCCAGCGCGCCGGCCTCCGGTGCCACGACCTCGGCGCCGCCGCCCGGGGACACCCCGTCGGCGACGATCGGGCGCACCGCCTCGTCCTCGCCGTCCTCGACCCCGACCTCGACCTCTTCCTCGACGGCGACCTCCACCCCGGACGCGGGCACGACGCAGAGTGCCACGCGCGGATCGTCCGGGAACTCGACCGTCACCACCTCCCCGCCGTCGGCACCCACGACCGAGGGTCCCGACCCGTCGAACAGCTCGTCGGCGACAGCGGGCTCGGCCGCCTAGCGGACAGCCGACCGCCGCCCGGCGACCCGCTGCCCGACGGCACTCCCAGTCCCCCACCCCACCACCGGGTGTGTCCTCGGCACGCCCCGAAATCGAGAACGAATGCGAAAAAACGCCATGAACCACCTCCAGGTCACCGTGCCCGTCCCGGCGCCGCCGCCTCCCGCGCACCGCGGCGAACCGGTCCTCGACCTGGCCGTACCGGTCTTCGACGAGGAGAAGGACCTGGAGCCCAGCGTGCGGCGGCTCCACGCCCATCTGCGGGAGACGTTCCCGTACCCCTTCCGGATCACCGTCGCCGACAACGCCAGCACCGACGCCACCCCGCTCATCGCGGCCCGGCTCGCCGCCGAACTGCCCGAGGTGGAATGGATACGGCTGGCCGAGAAGGGCCGCGGCCGCGCGCTGCGGGCCGCCTGGTCGGCGTCGTCGGCGCCGGTCGTGGGCTACCTCGACGTGGACCTGTCGACCGGGCTCACGGCGCTGCTGCCGCTCGTCGCCCCGCTGCTCTCGGGCCACTCCGACCTGGCCATCGGCACCCGGCTGGCGCCCGGCGCCCGGGTGGTGCGGGGCCCGAAGCGGGAGGCCGTCTCCCGCTGCTACAACGTCCTGCTGCGCTGCACCCTGTCCGTGGGGTTCTCGGACGCGCAGTGCGGGTTCAAGGCCGTACGACGGGACGCCGCCGCGCGGCTGCTGCCGCTCGTGCGGGACACCGGCTGGTTCTTCGACACCGAGCTGCTGGTGGTCGCGGAGCGGGCCGGGCTGCGGATCCACGAGGTGCCGGTCGACTGGGTGGACGACCCGGACAGCCGGGTCGCGCTGCTGTCCACGGCCCTCACCGATCTGCGCGGCATCGCGAGGGTCGGCCGGTCGCTGGCCCGGGGCACGCTGCCGTCGGGGCGGCCACCACGGTCGTACGCCGTCCCCGCCGCCGTGCTGGCGCTCGCCCACCTGCTGCTGTACGCGGCGCTGCGGCCGGCCGCCGCCGCCCAGGTGACCAACGCGCTCTCCCTGCTGGCCTGTTGGACCCTCGCCCAGCCGGTCCTCGGTCGCCGCCCGCGGTCCGCTGCGCCCGCCCTGACCACCCTGGGCGCCCTGGCCGCCCGGCTGGCCGTCACCGCCGGTTCGCTCGCCGTCCTGCGCCACACCGCCCCCGGCGCCGGTCTCCGCGCGGAACTCGGCGTGCTCGCCGCCGCCCACCTGTCCCTCGCCCTGTCCGTCGCCCTCGCCCGGTCGGCCGCGGGCGGGCGGCGCCGCCGGACGGAGCCCGCGCCCTCATGACCACGCCCCTGCGGAGCACGGCACCGCCCCCGCCCGCCGCCTCCGGGACCGCCGCCCCGGGCCCCGGACAGCGCCTGCGCGACACCGTCCGCCGCCACGGCCCGGTCCTCGCGATGTACGGCGTCCTGAAGCTCGTCGGCTTCGGCTCCTTCATGTACCTGCTGGACTCCGCCGGGGACTTCCGCAGGAAGAACCCCCGGTTCGGCGGCGGCGCGCACACCTGGGACGTGCTGGGTACCTGGGACGGCTGGTGGTACCAGCAGATCGCCCTGCACGGCTACCACCCCGCGCTCGTCCCGGTCCCCGGTGCCTCCGGGCTGATCACCCTCCAGGGCAACTCGGCCGCGTTCTTCCCGCTCTACCCGGCGCTGATGCGGGTGGCGATGGAGGTCACCGGACTCGGTCCGTTCGGCGCAGGGCTGCTGGTGTCGGTCCTGGCGTCGTTCGCCGCGGCGCTGGGGATCTGCGCCGTCGCCGCGTGGTTCGGCGGCCGGCGGGCGGGGCTGGCGGCGGCCGGGCTGTGGGCCGTGTGGCCGGGCTCCGGTGTGGAGTGGGCGGTCTACTCGGACTCGCTGTACGTGGCCCTGGCCGCCTGGGCGCTGTACGCCGTGCTGACCCGCCGCTGGCTGACGGCGGGGGTGCTGACGTTCGCGGCGGGGCTCAACCGGCCCACCGCGGCGGCCCTGGTCGCCGCGCTCGCCCTGGCCTCGCTCCTGGCGCTGCGCCGCCGCGAGGACGGCGTCGCCGGTCCGCTGACCGCGATGCTCGTGGCCCCGCTGGGTCTGCTCGGCTACCTGGGCTGGGTGGGCCACCGCATGGGCGACTACGGCGGCTACTTCGAGCTCCAGTCCGGCGCGTGGGGGCACGAGTTCGACTACGGCAGCCAGACCCTGGACGTCCTGACCTCCGTCCCGGTGGGTCACTTCGGCTACCTCTTCGCGCTCCCCTTCGCGGACGTCATCGGGGTCGGGGTGGTCCTGCTGGACCTCGCCCTGCTGCCGCTGCTGTTCCGGCTGCGGCCACCGGCGGTGCTCGTCGTGCACACGGTGCTCACCCTCGCCCTGGTGCTGGGCAGCCAGCAGTACTTCGCGAACGTCTCGCGCTATCTGCTGCCCGCCTTCCCGCTGTTCGTCCCCCTGGCGGTCGCACTGCGCCGGGTCGGCCTGCCCTGCCTGTGCGTTCTGCTGGGCATCGCCGCGCTGGCCTCCGGCTCGTACGCGGGCTACGCCCTGTTCGAGCTCGGAGTGCCCTGACGACGGCGCGATCCGCCGGGGACGGCGGCTCAGCCCTTCTTGAGAGCCACGCCGCCGTAGAAGCCGATCTCCTCGGAGCCGGCCGGCGGGGTGGTGTCCGGGCGCCAGAACGGGACCTGGGTCACGCCGGGTTCGACCAGCTCGAACCCCTCGAAGAACCGCTCGATCCGGGCCTTGGGGCGCAGGTTCATGGAGGCGGTCGCGTTGTTGTAGACGGCCTGGGCCTCGCTGCGGTCGTCGGCGAAGTCGTCGGTGGCGTGCGAGAGCACCAGGAAGCTGCCGGCCGGCAGCGCGTCGCGCAGGGTGGCCACGATCCGCTCGGGCTCCTCCTCGTCGCGGATGAAGTGCAGGATGGCGACGAGGAACAGCGCGACGGGCTCGCCGAAGTCGATGATCCTGCGGACCTCGGGGTGCTCCATGACGGACCGCGGGTCGCGCAGGTCGGCGAGGACGATGCTGGTGCTGCCCGCCCGGCTGAGCAGTGCGTCGCCGTGGGCCTTCACGATCGGGTCGTTGTCGACGTAGGCGACCCGGACGTCCGGCGCCAGCTCCTGGGCTATCTCGTGCACGTTCGGCGAGGTGGGCAGCCCGGTGCCGATGTCGAGGATCTGGCGGACGCCGTTGTCGATGACGTGCCGGACCGCGCGCTGCAGGAAGCCGCGGTTGGCCCGCACGGATATCCACACCTCGGGCGCGACGGAGGCGAGCTGGTCACCGGCCTTGCGGTCCACCTCGTAGTTGTCCTTGCCACCCAGCAGGTAGTCGTAGATCCGCGCGGGGTGCGGCTTGCTGGTGTCGATCTCCACGGACCCGTGGCCGTCCTGCGTCACGTGCGCTCCTCTCAACGGCCGTCCCGGCTCCCCTTGGCGCACCGACGGCTGGCGACAGCTTTCCATATCAACTTCTTTATCTGCGCACCGAGTTCCGCTCTCCGCGCCCCGGCCGGTGGGCCAGGTCGACCGACCGGGGCGGACTTGACTACCATCGGGTCCAGGTGTCCGGGCAGGTGGCCCGGTTTGGTTGGGGGTTTTCTCATGGTCAGTGGTCGTGTGGTGCGGTTCGACAGCTCGCGCGGTTACGGGTTCATCGCTCCGGACGGTGGTGGCGAGGACGTCTTCCTGCACGTGAACGACATGCAGATGTCGGAGTCGTACGTCCGCCCCGGCGTGGCGGTGGAGTTCGAGATCGAGGCCGGCGAGCGCGGCCCGAAGGCGTCCGGGGTCCGGCTGGCCCGGGGCGCCGAAGTCCGTACGCTCGGTCCGGACGACGACTCGCTGTGCGATCTGCTCAGCGCGGACGAATTCACTCGCGAGGTCACCGAGACGCTGCTGGCGTCGGCGCCCACGCTCACCGCCGAGGAGATCGTGCGGGTCCGCGGCGCGCTGGCCCAGTTCGCGAAGAACCACGGCTGGATCGAGGGCTGACCCACACCCAGGGCGGGCGGCCGGTTCACGCGTCGCGCGAGCACAGCAGCCGACCGCCCGCCGTGAGGGCGGCACCCGCCCACAGGGCCAGGACGCCCAGCCCCTGCCAGGGACCGATGGGCAGCCGACCGGTCCCGACGGTGGCCTGGACGGCCAGGCCGGCCGTCATCGGCGCGAACTGCTGGAGATGGCGCTGCCAGTCCGGGTCGGCCACGACGCGGGCGAGGATCGGGAGGACGAACAGCAGGGCCAGCACGATGCCGATCGCGGTGGCCGAGTCACGTACGACGAGGGCAACACCCAGGCTCAGCAGGCCGATCAGGGTCAGGTAGAGCACGGAACCCGCCGCGGCGCGCAGGGTGGACCCGTCGGTCAGGGACAAGGCCGGGTAGCCGTGTTCCGGGGTGAAGCCACGGCCCGGCGCGGCCAGTCGCCCGACCAGCAGCGTGCCGAGCACCGAGACCGTCGAGGCCGCCGCCGTCACGGCGGCGACCACCGCGGCCTTGGCGCACAGGACCGTCGGCCGTCGCGGGACCGCCGTGAGGGTCGTACGCATCATGCCGGTGCCGTACTCGTTGCCCACCGTCAGGACGGCGAGGACCGCGACCGCGACCTGCCCCGCCATCACCCCGGTCAGGCACAGCCGCACCGGGTCACCCCCGCAGCCGGCCGCGTCGCACCGGGAGGTCAGGGCCACCCCGGCACCCACCGCCACGGTCAGCACCAGCACGCCCAGCAGCAGCCCGAGGTTGCCGGCGTCGGTGCGCAGCTTCGTCCACTCCGCGTGCCCGGCGCGCCTCATGCGTCCCTCCGGCGCAGCAGCACGACGCCGGTGCCGAGCGCGACGGCCGCATAGCCGCACAGCACCGCGAATCCGGCCCAGGGCGAGAGCGGGAAGTAACCGGACGAGGGCGAGTAGTCGGTCACCACCTGCCCGTACCGTACGACGCTCTGCTGGACGGCGAACCCGGCGGCCGGAGTGACCCGCAGCAGCCACTCGGCAGCCCCGTCGGGCAGCACCGACGCCGTCGCGAGCAGGTAGGGCAGGACCGTGCCTGCGACCACCACGGTGATGGCGAGGGCGCCGCGTCGCAGGACCGCGCCGACGCCGAGGGCGAGGACCGCGGCGGCGGCGAGCAGCAGTCCGGTGCCGACGACGACCCGCACCTCGGTGCCGGCCGGCACGGTGAGCACCGGGAAGCCGCCGGCCCGTGAACGCCGTCCGCCGAGCGGCACCGTCACCGCGGCGGCGACCGTCCCGGCGAGGAAGGCCACCCCGCCCACCACGAGCGCCTTGGCCACGAGAACCCGGCCGCGGCGCGGGCTCGCGGCGAGGGTGAGGCCGATCAGTCCGCGCCGGTACTCGGCGGTGATGTACCCGGCGGCGACCACCACGACCACGACGAGCCCGGCGAACGCACCGACGAGGAAGTTCTCGACGGTCCGCACCCCGCTGCCGGCCGGGCCGCCGACGACCGGCGCGATGTCGCCGGCCCCGGTCACGGTGAAGCCGGAACCGGACCGGACGGCGGCCCCCTTCGTGCCCGTGGCGTAGCTGCCCGAGACCCCGGCGTCGTCGCCCACCTGCCGGTACCCCCAGCTACCCGCCGTCCAGGCCCCGTTCAGGGCGATCCGGTCGAAGGCCCCGGTGGCCACCGCGGGTGCGAGGCCGGAGCCGGTCCCGGTGGACTGCTCGGCCGCGGGCGCGGTCACGAACATCCCGGCCTGCACGGTGTCCGGGAGCCCGGCGAGCCGGGCGGTGCCGACCTCGCGCCACGCACGGCCGTCGGCCGACCCGTAGCCGGTCAGGACGTCGCCCGCGCGCCGCAGCCGGAGCCAGCGCGGCGACGAGGCGGAGACCGCGCCCCCCGCTCCGGCGACGTCGTGCGTGTAGTCGTACTGCATCCGCAGGCCGTGGCCGGCCGTGACCATGACCGCCGCGTAGGACGAGCCCTGCGTCAGGCCGTCCTTGACGAGGATCCCGGCCTTCGCCCAGGGTGCGAGGCCGGGTCTCGTGCGGCCGGGTCCGGTGGCGATCACGCCGGTGAGCGAGGTCACGGCGACGGTGATCGTGCCGTCGCCGGTCAGCGACCGGTGTACGAAGGAGAAGTCGTCGTTGACCGCTTCGCCGCCCGGGCCGACGGGCAGGGACGGGCCGGAGCCCTCGTTGCCGGCCGCGGTGGCGAGCAGCCCGACCAGGCAGAGGGCGAGGGCTGCGCCCACGCTGCTCACCCACCAGCCGCGCACGGTACGGAACTTGGTCCACTCGGCGTGCAGCACCGCCCCGAACGCGCCCAGACCGGACGTGGTCATCGGCCGGTCTCCTCGGGCAGGGTCCCGTGGTACTGGACGGTGTCGCGGGTCAGTTCCATGTACGCCTCCTCCAGCGAGGCGCGGTGCGCGGCCACCTCGGCGAACGGCACGCCGTGCCCGGCGAGCAGCGAGACGACCCGCTCGGCGGGCAGCCCGGTGACGGTGACCGTGCCGGGGGCCGTGGAGCTGACGGTGGCGCCGGCGCGGGCGAGCACGGTCATGGCGTCGGCGCGGGCGGAGGTGTGCAGCGTGACCTGTCCGCGGGAGACGGACTCCAGCAGCTCGCGCACGCTCATGTCGGCGACGACCCGGCCCCGGCCGACGACGATGACGTGGTCGGCGGTGTCCTGGAGTTCGCCCATGAGGTGGCTGGAGACCAGGACGGCGCGGCCCTCTCCGGCGAGGCCGGCGAGGAAGCCGCGCATCCACCGGAAGCCGTCCGGGTCGAGCCCGTTGAACGGTTCGTCCAGCATCACCGCGGGCGGGTCGCCGAGCAGGGCGGCCGCGATGCCGAGCCGCTGCCGCATGCCGAGCGAGAAGCCGCCCGCCCTGCGGTCGGCCGCGTCGCGGAGGCCGACCTGCCGGAGCACCTCCTCGACCCGTCCGGCGCGCAGTCCCTGGGAGTGCGCCAGCCAGAGCAGATGGTGGCGGGCGGTGCGGGCGGGCTGGACGGCGGCGGCGTCCAGCAGCGCCCCGATGTGGGTGAACGGGGTGCGCAGCTCCTGGTAGCGGCGGCCGCCGACGAGGGCGCTGCCCCGGTCGGGCCGGTCCAGGCCGAGGATCACCCGCATCGTCGTGGACTTGCCCGCCCCGTTCGGGCCCACGAATCCGGTGACCTGTCCGGGCCGGACCGTGAACTCCATCCCGTCCAGCGCCCGCACGCTCCCGAAACGCTTGCGTAAGTCCCTGACCTCGATCGTCGTCTCCATGACCGCCAGGCTAGGCAGCGCGGCGGCCGGATACGTCACCCCTCGGAGCCAGCTTTCGCATCCCTCGCACGGGGGACGACGAGTCCGGACTCGTAGGCGGCGACGACGGCCTGCGTGCGGTCGCGCAGGCCGAGTTTTGCGAGGATCCGGCTGACGTGCGTCTTGACCGTCTCCTCGCCGACGACGAGCCGGGCCGCGATCTCCGGGTTCGACAGGCCCTCCGCGACGAGCAGCAGCACCTCGGTCTCGCGGGCGGTGAGGGTGCCCAGCCGGGGCGGCGGGACACTCGCGGCGGCCCGGTCGGGCAGGCGGGCGAACTCGTCGATCAGCCGCCGGGTGATGGCGGGGGCGAGCAGCGCCTCCCCCGCGGCGACGACCCGTACCGCGTCGAAGAGCCGCTCGGCGGTGACCTCCTTGAGCAGGAAGCCGCTGGCGCCGGCGCGCAGGGCGTCGTAGACGTACTCGTCCAGGTCGAAGGTGGTGAGGATGAGGACCCGCGGCCCGCCGGCGGGCTCCCGTGCTGCGCGCAGCAGCCGGCGGGTGGCCTCGATGCCGTCCAGGCCCGGCATGCGGATGTCCATCAGGACGATGTCCGGGCCGGTCTCGCGGCACACGCCGACCGCTTCGGCACCGTCGGCGGCGGTGCCGACGACGGTGAAGTCGGGCTGGGAGTCCAGCAGCGCGGCGAAGCCGGTCCGGACGACCAGGTGGTCGTCGGCGATCACGACGCGGATCGGCGGGGTGGGGACGCTCATGCGCTGTCTTCCGTCCCGGCCTCGGGGTCGGCGCGCGGCGGCGCGGGAAAGCGGGCGGCCACCAGGAAGCCGCCGACGTCCGCCGGGCCGGTGCGGACGTCCCCGGCCACCGCCGCGGCCCGCTCGCGCATGCCCAGCAGGCCGTGTCCGTCCGTGGGCCGGCCGGTGGCCGGTCCTGGTCCGTTGTCGCGGACGCGCAGGTGCAGGCGGTCCGCGGCGTAGTGCAGCTCGACGTCCACGGCGGCGCCCCGGGCATGTCTGCGGGCGTTGGTGAGGGACTCCTGGACGATCCGGTAGGCGGCCAGTTCGACCCCGGGGTCGAGGGCTCGGGGAAAGCCGCTGAGGACCAGCCGGACCGACCCGCCGGAGGCCGAACGGGCCTCGTCGAGCAGTTCGTCGAGGTGCCGCAGGTCGGGCTGGGGGCCGCGTTCGGCGCCGGTCGCGGACCCGGTGTCCGTGCGCAGCACGCCGAGCAGCCTGCGCATCTCGGTGAGCGCGGCGCGTGCGGTGTCCCCGATGCCGAGGAGGCGTTCGGCGCCCTGGGCGGGCATGCCGGGGGTGGCCACCCGGGCGGTTTCCGCCTGTACGGCGATCATGGACAGGTGGTGGCCGACGACGTCGTGGAGTTCGCGGACGATCCGGGCCCGCTCGCCGCGCGCCGCGTTCTCCCACTCGGTCACGGCCATGACCCGGCGGGCGGCGGAGTGCGCACGGCGGTGCTCGGCGGCCCGCGCGGCGAGCCCGGCGCAGGCCGCGGCGGGCGCGAGCGCCGCGAGCAGCACCGTGCGCACGGCCAGGTCCGTGTCCGCGGCCGTGCCCGTGACCGTGGCGAGGGCCGACACGAGGAAGGGCGCGCCGAGCAGGAGCGCGAGGAGCGTGGCACCGGTGCGGGCCTGCCGGTACTGGGCGACGAGCTGGGCGGCGAGTCCCGCGGCCGTCAGGGTGTGCAGGAGCGTGAGCGAGCCGAGGTTGGCGGCGGTGACCGTGACGCCGGCCGTCAACGGGCGCAGGAACAGCGGTGGTAGCGCCGTAGCCAGGCACAACACCCCTAGGAGTAGGGCGAGTTGCACACGACCGGTGCCGCTGGAGGCGGCGGCGAACAGCCGGGGGACCGAGCCGTGGCCGGCGACGAACTCCACGAGGGATTCGGAGATCGCAAGGAACGCGAGCAACACCGCGCAGGCGTAAGGCCGTTGGGCGATCCGGCGGCGCAGCCGGCGCCAGGTGTCCCGCCATGCCCCCGCACGCATCACGCCGGCCAGTATGGCAGCACGCGAGCATGACGAGGGTCACACCTCCGTCGTCGAACTTCGGCGCCCGTCCCGCATCTGGTTCGCGTCGGTTCACGGGTGGCCGGGGGGCAACCCCCCTCCGCGGCCGGCCCGTTCGTCTTCGTCCCCCTCTTCGTCCAGCAAGCTCTTCGTCCAGCAAGGAAATTCAATGGGTTTTGTGGCTTACCTGCGCGGCTTCGTCCCCTGGATCGTCGCCGGTGCCGTCTCGGGCTTCGCCGACTGGCGGTGGGGTGCGCTCGGCGGTGTCGTCTCGGGCGTGCTGCTCCTGCTCCAGGACCTCCGCCGGGGTGCCGACCTCGACGCGCTGATCCTGGAGATCAGCACCATCGTGTACTTCGTCGTGATCGGCGCCGTCTCCGTCGCGGACCCCGACTCGGCGCTGAAGGACCACAGCGACGTCCTGTCGTTCGCCTGGCTGGCCGCCACCGCCTGGGGGTCCATGGCGATCGGCCGCCCCTTCACGCTCGGCATCGCCAAGCGCCAGACACCGCGCGAGTACTGGGACATGCCCGAGTTCTTCCAGGTCAACAACCGCATCACCGGCGCCTGGGGAGCCGGCTTCACCTTCATCGCCGTGGTCCTCGCCGTCGGCGGCGCGGTGGACGCCCCGGCCTGGGCCGGCATCACCGCCCACGTCGTCGGCCTCGCCGCCCCGATCGTCTTCACGAAGGTCTACCCCGAGCGGGTGCAGCGGCGCCTGCTGGAGTCACAGGGGCTGCTGCCCGTACCCGAGTGACCCGCGGCCGGCACCGCCCCACCGGCCCGGACAAGGAAAGCACCATGACCGAAGGGACCGCCCTCCCCCTCTACCTCAAGGGCCGCTTCGCGCCGGTCCCCGAGGAGCACAGCGCCTTCGACCTCACCGTGCGCGGCACCCTCCCGCCGGAGCTGGACGGCCGCTATCTGCGCAACGGCCCGAACCCGCTGCCCGGCGAGGACGACGGCCACTGGTTCACCGGCCCCGGCATGCTGCACGGCATCCGGCTGCGCGAGGGCCGCGCCGAGTGGTACCGCAACCGGTGGATCCGCACCAGGGAGCGGGAGGGGCACCCCTTCGTGCGCGAGGACGGCACCTTCGACCTGACGGCGACGCCCGGCAACACCCATGTCATCCGGCACGCGGACACGGTGCTGGCGCTGTGCGAGGCCGGCTTCCCGTACCGGGTCACCCCGGCGCTGGAGACCGTCGGGCCGTACGACTTCGGCGGCAGGCTGACCACCGCGATGACCGCGCACCCCAAGGAGGACCCGGTCACCGGCGAACTCCACCTGTTCGGCACCGGGTTCGCCCCGCCGTACCTCACCTACCACCGGGTCACCGCGGAGGGGGAACTGGTCGACAGCCGTCCGATCGAGGTGCCGGGCCCGACGATGACGCACGACTTCGCCATCACCGGGCACCACATCGTCTGGATGGACCTGCCCGTCGTCTTCCGGCCCGGACCCGCCGGCCGCGGCGGCATGCCCTACCAGTGGGACGACGGCTACGGCGCCCGGCACCTGCCGTCGACGGAGGCCGGTCCGGAGCAGTGGCTGGAACGGAGCACGCTGCGGGACTGGGTCTGGGAGGCGCTGGAGGAACTCTCCCCCGCCCTGCGACTGCAGTTGGTGCTGCGCCACTTCACCACGCACGTCACCTCGTACGAGCGGATAGCCGCCGCCTACGGGATCCCCGTCGGCACCGTCCGGAGCCGGCTCACCCAGGGCCGGACCAAGCTCGCGGCGGCCCTCGCCGGCACGGCGGACACCGCGCACGGCGACACCGCACGGCGCACCCTGGACAGCCGCACCCAGGCCCGGGAGACCCTCGCCGCCGCCGAGAGCGGGCACTTCGGAGCGCTGCTCACCGAACGCTGGTCGCCCGAGGTCGCGCTGTTCAGGGGCGGCGACCGGGTCGGCGGCCGGGACCTGCTGGTGCGTGCCATGGACGGCGACATCGCGGCCGGGGTGCGGCAGCGGCTCGTCCAGGCGATCGCCGGACGGTCGCTGGCCGTCTGGGAGATGGACATCGTCAACCCGGCCGACGACCCCGGGCACTGCCCGCCCGCCGTGGCCTGGCTCATGACGCTGGACGCGACCGGCCGGGTGCACCGGCTGCGCCTCTTCCATCCGCAGCCGCTCCGGGCGCTGGAGCTGCTCCCAGCACTGTGACCGGCCCCCCGCCGGGAGCAGCGCGTCATGGACGGCGACGGCCTCGGACGCAGACGACCGGCACGGTGCCGCCCTCTTGACGGTCCGTCAGGTTCGACGACGGCCCGACGGGCAGCCACTGGACGCGCTGTACGACCTTCTGCCGGAATCCGCGGGAACGGGCCGTTTCCGGGAATCCGGAAAGCCGCAAAAGCGGAGGGATCGCGGCGGTCGCTGTAGCATCTCGGTATGGCTGCGGAGCGTCCGGAGGCCGTAAAACAACTGTCCGTGGTCGCGGAGAACGTAGGGTCACGTCTCTCGGACGTCGGCCGTGACATCGCGGAATACGTCCTTGCCGAGATCCCGGAACTCCGGGGTGACGCGACCGTCACGAGAATCCTGCGGGCGAGCATCGCGGAAAACGTCGCCACCCTGCTGCACGTTTTCGAGAACGACATTTCCCTGGAGAAGATCGAGGGTCCGGCGGCCGCTCTCGAATACGCGAGGAGGCTGGCCCAGCGGGGCATCCCGATCAGCCCGATGATCAGGGCCTACCGGCTGGGGCACTGGCGATTCCTGCAGTGGTGTCTGGACGAACTCGACCGGCAGGGTGCCGACGACGAGCTCCACGCCGCGACCGGCCGGCGCATGCTGCGGGTCAGCTTCGGTTACATCGACCGGGTCACCGAGCACGCCGTCCTGGTCCACCAGCACGAACGCGACAACTGGCTGCTCAGCCAGACCGCAGCGCGGGCCGCCCGGGTACGGGACATCCTCGCCGAGGACGACATCGAACTCGACCGGGCCGAGCCGTCCCTCGGCTACCGGCTCCGGCAGCACCACCTGGGGCTGGTGGCCTGGCTGCCCACACCGACGGACGGGGGCGAGGGAATCGCCAGGCTGCACCGGATCACCGACGAGATCGCCCACCGGATCGCCTGCCCCGCCAGGCCGCTCTTCGTCCCCCGGGACGCCTTCCTGTCCTGGATCTGGCTGCCGCTCGGCCCGCACGGCGAGGCCCCCATGGACCAGGTGGCGCAGGTGCTCGACCACTGCGACCCCTCCGTCCACATGTGCGCCGGGGAGGTGGGGTACGGCATCGACGGATTCCGCACCACCCACCGGCAGGCACTGCGCACGCAGGAACTCGCCGCGGCGGCCGACCCCGTGCCCCGGTTCACCGACTTCACCACGGTCGCTCCCATGGCCCTGATGGCCACGAACATCGACGACATGCGCGACTGGGTGTGGAGTGCCCTCGGTCCGTTGGCCGTTGACGACGAGAACAGCGCACGGCTGCGGGAGACCGCGCTGATCTTCCTCGACCACGGCTGCAGTTACACCGCCACCGCCGGCGCCCAGATCCTGCACAAGAACACCGTGCAATACCGCATCCGAAAGGCCGAGGAGATCATGGGGCGCCCGGTCCAGCCGGGACACACCGACCTGGAGATCGCGCTGCGCGCCGTACGGTACCTGGGCTCGACCCTGCTGCGCGCGGCGCCGGACTGAGCACCTGTCAGTTGCCCTGCCAGTGCGGTTGGCGCCGCTCGGCGAAGGCGTGGGCGCCCTCCTGGGCGTCGTGGGAGGCCAGGACGGGTTCGGCGATGCGGTCCTGGTCGGCGAAGGCGTCCTGGTCGCTGAAGGCCCGCCGCTCGTTGACGACGCGTTTGACGGCGGCCACCGCCAGGGGCGCGTTGAGCGCGATGCTGCTGGCCAGTTCCAGGGCCCGCCGCAGCGTCTGACCGGGTTCCGTGAGCTCGTTGACCAGGCCGAAGCGCTCGGCACGCTCGGCGGACAGGGTCCCGCCGGTGAGCAGGAGCTCCAGCGCGATGTTGTGCGGGATGCGTTCGGGCAGCCGGACCATGCCCCCTTCGGGCGGCACGATGCCGAAGCGGACCTCGGTCTGGCCGAAGGTGGCGTCGCGGGCGGCCACGATCATGTCGCAGGCGAGCGCCATCTCGGTGCCGCCACCCAGCGCGTAGCCCTCGACGGCGGCGATGAGCGGGGTCGTGATCCGGGCCCGGGTGATGCCGGCGAAGCCGCGTCCGCCGACGATGGGCTTGTCGCCCGCCGCGAAGGCCTTGAGGTCCATCCCGGCGCTGAAGACTCCGCCGGCGCCGGTGAGGATGCCGACCCTGAGGTCGTCGCGGGCCTCCAGCTGGTCGAGGGCCTCGGCGAGAGCCCGTGCGGTGGCCCCGTCGACGGCGTTCCTGGCCCGGGGCCGGTCGATCGTGATCACGAAGATGCCGTCGATCTCCTCGGTCCGTACGGTCGGTGCGTTCGTACCCGTGGTCATGACGTGCTTCCCTTCTTCTCTTCCCGGCTTTTCCGGCTCTTCCCGGCGCTGCCGGGCCGTGGCTTCAGGCGACGGCTCCGGCGGTGCGCAGTTCCTTGATCCCGGCGGCGTCGAACCCGATGTCGTGGAGCACCGCCTCGGTGTGTTCGCCCAGGTCGGGGGCCGGGCGTGGACGGACCTTCGGCTCCTGGTCGAGCCGTACGGGGCTGTCGACCGTCAGGTGCGGCTCCGCGTTGCCGTCGTCGATCGGCACGAGGATCCCGTTGGCCACGAGCTGCGGGTCGTGGGCGAACTCCTCGATCGTCTGCGCGACTCCGTAGGTGAGGCCCGCGGCGTCGAGCACCTGGCGCCACTCGGCCAGGGGACGGGCCGCGAACGTCTTGTCCAGCAGGCCGGCGATCTCGGCCGCATGGGCACGGCGGCTCTGCGAATCGGCGTAGCGCGGGTTCCGGGCGGCCTCGGGGTGGCCGATGGCCTCCAGGAACAGCGGGACCTGCTTGTCCTCGTTGGCGAAGGCCAGCAGCAGCCAGCGGTCGTCCGCGGTGCGGTAGGCGTTGGCGAGCGCGTTCGGCGGGTCGGTCCGGTCGAGCGGCCGGGGGGCCTTCCCCCCGACCAGGACGGCCTGCAGCCACATGCCCGCCGACCAGGCGCCCTCGGCCACCAGCGAGGCGGTCACCCGGGCGCCCTCGCCGGTCTTCTCCCGCCGGTACAGCGCGGTCATGATCCCGGCGAACAGCGTGATCGCCGTCGGGTGGTCGCCCGATCCCCACGCGTTGATCGCCGGTGGTGCGTCGTGCTGGCGCGTGACGTCCATGAGGCCGCTGCGGGCCCAGAAGGCGGTCACGTCGAACCCGGGCAGGTGCGCGTCCGGACCTTCCTCGCCGAAGCCGGTGACGTCGGCGTAGATCAGCCGGGGGTTGAGGGGGGCCAGGTCCTCGTAGTCCAGTCCCAGCTTGGCGCGGGTGCGCGGCGGGAAGTTGGTCACCAGCACGTCCGCCCAGGCCACCAGCCGTTCGACCACCGCCCGGGCGTCGGGCGACTTCAGGTCGAGCGCGATGCTGCGTTTGTTGCGGTTGTCCAGCTGCCAGGGGTAGTTGACCCCCTCGACCCGGGGGTTCGGTGGCAGGCGGCTGAGCGAGCGGTAGGCGTCCCCCACGCCGGGTGGTTCGACCTTGACGACGTCCGCGCCGAAGTCACCGAGGACGGTGGCCGCGGCGGGTCCCGCGATGAAGCTCGCGAGATCGACGACGTGCAGTCCCCGCAGGAGGGGCGTGTCGGTCATGACGACTCCTTGTCCGCGCCGGGCCGCGCACCGCGCCCGGGCGGGGTCGACCCGCCGGCACGGGCGCCGCGGCAGTTGTTCCTGAGGGCGGGTCAGCACCAACGACGCTAGGAGGGAGCGGAGGCCCGGCCACTGGGCGCGGAACACCAGATTTCCGGCCGATTTGGTGCTCCTGTACCAATTCGAGCGGGAGGCTCTTGCGTCCGGGCCGCGGAAGGGCGCCTGTACCGGGGGACCAATAACCCGCCCGAATCCTGGTCGCGCGGCCCGATGCGCCGGCGGACCCCCGGGCCGACGGTGGTCGGGTGGCCGCCGCACGGCACCTCCGCACCTCTCGTGGCCAACGACCGGGAGCAGTGATCAGCCATGACATCCCACAGGCCCGTCCACCGCGTGGCGATCGTCGGGACCGGCACCATCGGTGCCAGCTGGGCGACGCACTATCTCGCCCGTGGCTTCGACGTCACGGCCACCGACCCCGCGCCCACCGCCGAGAAGGCCCTGCGGTCGTACGTGGCGGGCGCCTGGGCCGCGGCCGCCGCGATCGGGCTGGCCCCCGGCGCCTCACCCGACCGCCTCGGCTTCACGCCGGACATGCGGCAGGCCGTCGCGGACGCCGACTTCGTGCAGGAGAACGCGCCGGAACGCCCGGAGCTCAAGGTCAGGCTGTTCGCCGACCTCGACGACGCCGCACCACCCGAGTCGATCATCGCGTCGAGTTCGTCGGGCATCACGATGAGCGCCATCCAGGCGGACTGCCGGCACCCGGAGCGGACCGTCATCGGCCACCCCTTCAACCCGCCGCACGTCATCCCCCTGGTGGAGGTGGTCGGCGGCGCGCGGACCGCCCCGGAGACGGTCCGGGACGCCATGGCGTTCTACGCGGCGATCGGCAAGCGTCCGATCCACCTGAAGAAGGAGCTCCCCGGGCACGTCGCGAACCGCATCCAGGTCGCGCTGTACCGCGAGGTCGTGTACCTGATCCAGGAGGGCGTGCTGGACGTGGCCGACGCCGACGACGCGGTGTCCTGGGGGCCGGGGCTGCGCTGGGGCGTCATGGGCCCGTCCCTGCTGTGGCACCTGGGCGGCGGCGAGGGCGGCATCCGGCACTTCATGGACACCCTCATGCCGCGCATGGCCGCGTCCTGGGACCAGTTGCGCGCCCCCGAGTTCACGCCTGCGCTCAGGGACACGATCGTGAGCGGTGTCCTGGAGGAGGCGGGCGGCCACTCGATCGACGAACTGTCCGCCCGCCGTGACGCCATGCTCGCGGCCCTGCTGGCCGTACGCGCACGGCACGACCCGTCCGGACCGCCGGACAAGGCCGGGGCCACGGCGGGACCGGACGCGAAGGCGGGCGCGAAGGAGGGACCGTGATGGGAGGCCGGGAGAGCGTGGCGGGAGACCGGGAGCGACTGTTCGTGCTGGAGGCGAGCGGCGGTGGCCGGCTGTTCTCGGTGCGCCCCGACGGCTCGGGCCGGACGGTCCTCGTCACCGGGTGCCGGATCCCCGACGGCGTCGCCGTCGACACCGGCGCGGGGCACGTCTACTGGACGAACATGGGCGTCCCGCCGGAGAACGACGGCTCCGTCGAGCGCGCGGACCTGGACGGCGGCAACAGGACGACGATCGTCCCCGAGGGAGTCACGCACACGCCGAAGCAGCTCCACCTCGAAGCTGCCGACCGGAAGCTGTACTGGGGTGACCGCGAGGGCATGCGCGTGATGCGCTGCGACCTGGACGGCTCGAACGTCGAGACGCTCGTGCGGACCGGCGAGGGCGACGAAGACCGCCGCGACGAGACCAACTGGTGCGTGGGCGTCGCCGTCGACCCCGTCGGCGGCCACCTCTACTGGTCCCAGAAGGGTCCGGGCGACGCGGGACGCGGCAGGATCCTGCGGGCCGGCCTCGCCCCGCCGGCCGGACAGCCACCGGACCGGCGCGGCGACGTGGAGGTGCTGTTCGAGGGACTGCCGGAGCCGATCGACCTCGAACTCGACCTCAGGGCAGGGGCGTTGTACTGGACGGACCGCGGGGACCCGCCGCGGGGCAACACCGTCAACCGGGCCCCGCTGGACCCGCCGGACGGCCGCTGGACGTCCGAGATCCTGCTGACCCACCTCATGGAGGGGATCGGCATCGCCCTCGACCCGGACGGTGGCCGCATGTACGTGACCGACCTCGGCGGATCCGTCTACGCGGCCGGCCTCGACGGATCGGAGCGGCGCGAGATCCTCGCCGCACAGGGCAACCTCACGGGTATCGCCCACGCCGTGCTGCACGCGGCGTGAACCCGCTCGTCCGCCCCGCCCGGCGTCATGCGCGGCGCGGGACGTGTGCGGTGGTCCGCAGTTGCGGGCCCCGGATGGACAGCCGGCCGCCGTACTGGGTGAGCTGGGAGGCGGTCGCCGCGGCGAGCGTGATGGTGCGGGTGCGGGTGGCCGGGTGGGAGAGCCAGCGGGGTACCGCGTCGGGGGTGACGGAGATGGTGCGGTCCGCCGGGAGCGGGCCGCCGCCGAGGCCCGTGACCCTGCCGGTCAGTCTGCGGACGTAGAGGGTCGCCACCCCGCCGTCGCCCTGCCCTCTGAGCGTGGAGGTGGTCGCCGGCCTCGCCCGCAGGCGCATCGCCGCGCGGCCCCGGCCCGCGGTCAGATCGAGGTTGACGGCGTCCAGCGACCGTACGGTGAACTTCAGGGCCCGGACGCTCCCTTCCCCGGTGCGCACCGAGACCACCCCGCGGAATCTGGCGCCGCGGAGTACGAGCCGGTCGGCGCGGAGCACACAGGGGCCCTTCGCGGGACGAACCGGGGGCCTGGAATCGAGCCGTGCGGCGGAGACACGGCCGGAAACACCCCCGGCGGCGTCGCCGGGCAGGCGCGGCACGTCCAGGCGCAGGAGCGCGGCCACGCCGACCACGGCCAGCGCCCCCGCGACGGGCCGGGTCACCCGGCCGAGCAGAGGACCGGCCCTGCCGGTGCGCGGGTCAGGTGCCACTGCGATCCTCCCCCGTCACGGCCGGCCGGGGGTCCGGTGGCGTCGGCGCCTCGTCGCCCGGGGGCGGCAGCCAGGCGCAGGCCAGGGAACCGCCGACCAGCCCGCCGGCCACGCCGAGGAAGAGACCGCCGAAGTTCGCGACGGGGAAGGACACGACGGCGAGCAGGAGGGTGGCGATCCCGGCGAACACCCGGAGATGGGGGCGGTGGCAGAGAGCGACCCCCAGGACCAGGAGCAGGGTCCCGATCACCAGGGACCCGGCACCCGAGGTGGTCGACAGGGCGAGCGGGATCCCGCCCAGATCCAGGTTCGCATAGGGCCAGTAGAGGATGGGCAGACCGGCGGCGAAGGTGAACAGCCCGGCCCAGAAGGGACGTTCGCCCCGCCAGGTGCGGAACCTGCGACGGAACTCCGGCGCCCTGGCGAGCAGTTCACGTCCTCCGGTGAATGGGTTGGTGATCACGCGTCCTGTCCTGATGAGTGGGGTTCTGGTCCCGGGCGCGGGAGTCGGGTCCCGGGCGTGCGGCCCGGCCCCCGCGCGCGGCGGCCACCGGGATCAGAAGCATGCGTGGTCGCCCTGTCGGAGCCGCACGCTGAGGCCCGGGATGTTGAAGGTGCCGGCGGAGACCGCGACCGCGGTCACCCGCACGTCGTTCAGGGTGGTCGACGTCGCCTGCTGGCCGACGCCGTCGGGATCGAAGAACTGCGAGTTCCGGTCTCCGGACCTGACCGGGCCCTTGGTGAGGGCCCCCTGGGCGACGCCGATGTCGAGGCCGTTGAAACTCGCCTCGCCGACCGACTCGGTCGTCGCGTCGATGAAGAAGTTCGAGGTCTCGACCGGCCGGCCGGAACCGCCGGTGAGCCGCAGGGTCTGCGTGCCCAGCACCGGGACGTCGACGACGACGGACTGGCAGAGCGTGCTGATCGTGGCGTGCCGGAAGCCGGAGACGACGACGGGGACGAGTTCGTGTTTCCTCGTGACGTCGACCATGCCGTAGAGGCTGAACCCACGGGCGGTCAGGGTTTCGGCGGACAGCTGGAACTTCTGGCCGGAGATGAAGAACGAGGCGGCGAGCACTCCCTGCGCCATGGCCACGCCGACGGTCGCGCAGGCGGCCACGCCCGGCACCAGGACCACCGCGAAGCGTCTCCAACGGGTTCTTCCGGCGCGGTGCGACATCCCGTCTCCTTCGCTCGTGAGGTGGACCCGCCCATGCCGACAAGGCAGCAGATGCCCCGTTTGTCCGGTGATGGATCCTAGGCTCCCGGCTGCGCCGACCGACTGCACGCCAGGCCCGCCGGACGAGTGACGCAAGTTCTGCTGCTCTCTTCGGGCGACGGGTCCCGGCGGCGGCCGGTCCGCGAGAGCGCACGACACCGCCCTTCGTCCGGCATCCCGTCCGGACGCGCGGCGGCCCGGCATCCCGTCCGGGTGCCGGGCCAAGGGCGGTCCGGCGCGCGGCCGGGCGGGAATCCTCAGGAGGCGAACGGCACCTGTGCCGAAGGCACTTCACCCGCACCCGCGGGGTGCCGCCACACGCCCGCGGCGGCCAGCCGGGGCAGTACTCCTTCCCCGAACCAGTACGCCTCCTCCAGATGCGGGTACCCGGACAGCACGAACTCCTCGATGCCCAGCGCCGCGTACTCCCTGATCCGCTCGGCGACCTCGTCGTGGGAGCCGACCAGTGCCGTTCCGGCGCCGCCCCGTACCAGCCCGATGCCCGCCCACAGGTTGGGGTGGATCTCCAGCGCGTCCCGGCGGCCGCCGTGCAGCGCCAGCATCCGCCGCTGGCCCTCGGACTCGCTGCGGGCGAGCCCCGACTGCACCGACCGCACGGTCTCCGGGTCGAACCCGTCCAGCAGCCGGCCGGCCTCGGCCCACGCCTGCTCGGCGGTGTCCCGGGTGATGACATGCAGCCGGATCCCGAACCGCAGGGTGCGCCCCTGTGCCGCGGCGAGCCCCCGGATCCAGGCGATCTTCCCGGCGACCTGGGCCGGCGGCTCGCCCCAGGTCAGGTACACGTCGACGTACCGGGCCGCGACCTCGCCCGCGACCGGCGAGGACCCCCCGAAGTACACCTCGGGCACCGGCTCGGGCACCCGGGCCAGCCTGGCGTCCTCTACCCGCAGGTGCTCCCCGTCCAGGTCGACCGTCCTGCCCTCCCACAACCCCCGTACGACCTCCAGGAACTCCCCGGTACGGCGGTACCGGGCGTCCTTGTCGAGGAAGTCCCCGTAGGCCCGCTGCTCGTGACTCTCGCCCCCGGTCACCACGTTGAGCAGCAGCCGTCCGCCGGTCTGCCGCTGGAAGGTGGACGCCATCTGCGCGGCGAGCGTCGGTGAGACGAACCCCGGGCGGAAGGCGACCAGGAACTTCAGCCGCTCGGTGTGCCGGCTGACCATCGCCGTGGTCAGCCACGCGTCCTCGCACCAGGCGCCGGTCGGGGTGAGCGCCCCCACGAAGCCGAGGTCCTCCGCGGCCCGGGCGATCTGGCTCAGATAGGCGACCGTCGGCGGCCGGTCCCGTCCGGAGACGGTCGCCGGGGTGCCGTGACCGCCGCCGACGACGTGCCGGCTGTCCCCGTTGGTGGGCAGGAACCAGTGGAAGGTGAGGGACACGGGGGTCTCCGATCTGGGGAGGCGGGGGGTCACAGCAGGCCGTGGCGGGGCGGCCGGGTGCCGTTGAGGACGTACCGGCCGATGTGCTGGATCTTCCAGCGGGCCGGATCGTGCAGGGTGTGGGTCCTGGCGTCCCGCCAGTGCCGGTGCAGGTTGAGGGAGTTGAGGGCCGAGCGGGTCCCGGACACCTCGAAGAGCGCCCCGGCCCCCTCGACGGCGGCGTCGGCAGCGGTCACCTTCGCGGCGGCCACGGCGACGGACGCCTCGGCGGCCGACGCGTCGGTGAGGTCGGCGCGGGCCGCGTCGACCGCGCGGGCGGCCTCCCGCAGCAGGGCCTCGGAGGCCCTGACCCGGACGGCGAGTTCACCGAACCGCTGGATCAGCAGCGGGTCCTCGGCGGCGGTCCCGACCCCGCTCTCGAACCAGGGCCTGCTCCTGGTCCGGACGAACTCCGCCGCCTCGGCCAGCGCTCCCCCGGCGATCCCCACGTCGATGGCGGTGTGCAGCAACTGGGCCACCGCACCGTGGAGTTGCGGTCCCCGGAAGGTCAGGTGGTGCGGCAGCACACGGTCGGCGGGGACCGCGACGCCGTCCAGCCGGACGGTCCCGCTGGCGGTCGTACGCTGCCCCATGCCGTCCCAGTCGTCGACGACGGTGAGGCCGGGGGCGTCCCGGGGGACGTACGCCACGTGCAGGTTGTCGTCCTCGGTGCGGGCCAGGACCGGGATCCAGTCTGCGAAGAGGGCGCCGGTGGAGTAGTGCTTGACGCCGCGCAGCACATACGAACCGTCCGCCGACCGATCCAGCCGGGTCCGGATGTCCTGGACGTGTTGGGTGCCGGCCTCGGACTGCGCGTTCCCGAAGCGGGCGCCCGCGAGCAGCTCCGCGAAGAAGAACTTCCGCTGCTCCTCGCTGCCCTGACGGCGAATCACGTTGACGTACGCGAAGTGGCTCTGCGGGATCTGGGCGAGGCTGCCGTCGGCCGAGCCGAGGAGCCGGAAGATCTCCGCGAGGGTCAGGGCGTCGACGTCGGCGCCGCCGTGCTCCGCGGGCACGGTGACGCCCAGCAGACCCGAGGCCGAGAGCCGGTCCAGCTCGGCCCGGGGCAGGCGGCGTTCGGCGTCGCGTCCGGCGGCCCCGGCCCGGAACCCGTCGGCCAGGGCCGTCGCCACGGCGAGGGCCTCGGTGGCGTCGGCGATGACGTGGGCGGTCACCGGGTCAGCTCGCCGCGGCGAGGACGGGGGTGCCGCCGAGCGCGGCGGAGAACCGCTCGACGACCGGGGTGAGCGCCTCGACGACGGCCGGCGCGAGGGCCAGCGTGCCGTCCTCCCGCACCGTGATGTCCTTGTCGAGGGTGAACCAGCCCTGGACTATGTGGGCGGCCCCCATGGAGTTGAGGACCGGGCGCAGCGCGTAGTCGATGGCGAGGACATGGGCGGTGGTGCCGCCGGTGGCCAGGGGCAGCACGGTCTTCCCGGTGAGGGCGTACTGCGGGAGCAGGTCGAGGAGGGCCTTGAGGACCCCGGAGTAGGAGGCCTTGTAGACCGGGGTGCCGACCACGACTCCGTCGGCGCGGGCGAACAGCTCGGTCGCCTCGACGATCGCCGGGTGCCGGAAGTCGGCGCCGAGCAGGGCCTCGGCCGGGATGGTGCGTACGTCCAGCGGGACGACCTCGTGCCCCTGGGCGGTCAGCCACTGGTCCAGGTGGCGCAGCAGTCTGCCGGTCCGCGAGGAGGCGGAGGGGCTGCCGGAGACGGAGAGAACGGTGGCCATGGGTGCCTCTTTCGTGGTGAGGGGTCGGTCAGACGGACGCGCTGTCGGCCTCGCGGGCCTCCAGCTCCCGGACCAGGGGCAGCACGCGCCTGCCGAAGTACTCGACCTCCTCGTGGTAGTGGAGGAAGCCGAGCAGGAAGAGGTCGACGCCGAGCTTCTTGTAGGCGACGATCCGCTCGGCGATCTGTTCCGGGGTGCCGATCAGACCGGTGCGGAAGCCGTCGTTGTACTGGACGAGGTCCTCGAAGGTGGAGTCCTGCCACATGCCCTTGCCGTCGGCGGCGGACTGCCCGGCCTGCTTGACGGCGGCGCCGAAGCCCTCGACGGCCTCGCTGTCGGCCTTGGCGATGATCTCGCGGAGGGTGTCGCGGGCCTCGGCCTCGGTGTCGCGGGCGATGAGGAAGCCGTTGAGGCCGAACTTAGGTGCCCTGCGGCCCGCTTCGGCGGCGGACTTGCGGACGTCGTTGAGCTGCTCGGTCACCCCGTCGAAGTCCTTGCCGTTGGAGAAGTACCAGTCGGAGACGCGCCCGGCCATGGCGCGGGCGGCGGTGGAGTTGCCGCCCTGGAAGATCTCGGGGTGCGGGCGCTCGGGGGTGTTGAGCGGCTTGGGCTTGAGGGAGAAGTCCCGCAACCGGTAGAAGTCACCGGCGAGCTCGGTGTGGTCCTCGGTCCAGATCCGGCGCAGGGCCGTGATGAACTCCTCGGCGCGGCGGTAGCGTTCGTCGTGCTCCAGCCAGGGCTCGCCGAGCGCGGTGAACTCCCCCTTGAACCAGCCGGAGACGACGTTCACGGCGAACCGGCCGCCCGAGAGGTGGTCGGCGGTGGCGCCGAGCTTGGCGAGGACGCCGGGGTGCCACAGGCCGGGGTGGACGGCGGCGATCACCTTCAGGCGCTCGGTGGCGAGCAGCAGGGCGAGGCTGAAGCTCGTCGACTCGTGCTGGAACTCGGCGCCGTAGCTGGCCATGTAGCGGACCTGGCTGAGCGCGTACTCGAAGCCGTTGTTCTCGGCGAGGACGGCGAGTTCGCGGTTGTAGTCGTACCCCCAGTCGGTGCGCTGCTCGATCGTGCTGGTGACGAGTCCCCCGCTGACGTTGGGGACCCAGTAGGCGAATTTCACGGGCGCGGCGGGCATGCGGAACTCCTGTTGCGAGTTTTCGGGCACGCGAGAATTCACGGGGCCCGGCGCGGGCACGGCACGGTGAATTCAGGCGGGAAAAGGAGGGGAAATGGTGGGGAAGAGAGCGCGGCGGATCTCGATGGGGTGGTGATCAGGCCGCGGCGCAACAGGAGGCGCTGGAGACGCGCGCGAGGTCGACGTGGCGTCGCCGCGTGAGGTCCAGTCGCATCTTCATGCCGTCGATGGTCGCAGTCGGCGTCGACGGGCGTCAAGGAAAACCCGACCGTTCTCGCATCGCGGACCATTGAATTTCACGAACGTGTGACAGGGAAACCCTTGAACACGCCGCGAACGGCGGCGCATTCTGCCGGGGTGCGGACCGAACAGCTGGAATACATTGCGGCCGTCACCCGGCTCGGCTCGCTGCGCCGGGCGGCCGACGAACTGCGCCTGTCGCAGCCCGCGTTGAGCGAGACCGTGCGGAACCTGGAGCGGGAGCTGGGCATCGACCTGCTGGAGCGCAAGCGGACCGGGGCGACGATGAGCGCGGCCGGGCAGGAGCTGATGCCGCTCATCGCCGAGGTGCTGGAGGCGGTGGACCGGCTGCGGGTGGCGGCGGGCGAGCAGCACCGGATCAGCCGGATGGTGCGGGTCGGCACGGTCAACGCGGCGACCGTGCCGCTGCTCATCCCGGCGCTGCGGGACTTCCGGGCCACGCATCCGGTCACCCAGGTCGAGGTGGTGGGCGCCCAGCAGACGGAGATCCACCGGGGGCTCGCCGAGGGCGGATTCGACCTGGGACTGGTGAACCATCTCGACGGCGACGACGTGCCCGCCGGTTTCGAGGCCACCGAACTGCTGCGCGGGCGGCCGGTGGTGTGCGTACGGCCGGACAGTCCGCTCGCCGGGCGGGCCGAGGTGGCGGCCGACGACCTGCTCACCGTGCCGCTGATCGCGATGCGCACCGGCTATGTGATGCACCGCTACGTGCACCGGCTGCTGGCGGACCGCACCCCCGTCTTCTCGTACTCGACGGACGGGGCCGAGATGGGCAAGCTGATGGTCGCGGAGGGGCTGGGCGCGACGGTGCTGCCGGATTTCAGCGTGGTCGGGGACCCGCTGGAGCGCGACGGCACGATCGTGTGCCGGCCGCTGGCCGGGGACGCCACCGAGGTGGTGCTGATGCTCCAGCGCCGACGGGCCGAGTCGGTGCCGCAGGCCGCGCGGGACCTGCACGAGACGTTCGTGCGACGGGCGGCGGAGCTGGGCGCGGACGCCGGACGAGCCGCCGACTGAGCCGCTGGACGTGCCGCGATGTACCGTCAGTCGGCCGCGGCGCCGTCGTGGCTGGTCGCGCAGTTCCCCACGCCCCTTACGGGGCGCTGCTCAGACGGTTCCGCAGTGCCGTGGTGAGCTCCTGCGCCGCGGCGAGCTGGTCCGGGGTGAGGGCCGCCACGAACAGCTCGCGTACGGCGCGCAGATGAGGCAGCGACGCGTTCCGGAACGCCTCCGCACCCTCCGGCGTGAGCACCACCTCGGCGCCCCGGCTGTCGGTGACGCACTCCTCGCGCCGGATCAGCCCGCGCCGCTCCATGCGGCCGATCTGGTGCGAGAGCCGGCTTCGTTCCCAGCCGACGCCGGCCGCCAGTTCGGAGGAGCGCAGCCGCCGCCCGTCCGCCTCGCGCAGGGCGAGGAGCACGGCGTAGTCGCCGGGCGACAGGGCACTCTCGCGCTGCAGGCGGGACGAGAGCTCGGAGCGCAGCGCCTCCGTGGTCTCGATGAAGTCCCGCCAGATCCGCAGCTCTTCCGCGGTGGGGAATTCCTTCCGTCGTGCGTTCATCGTGCCGCCACTCCTCTTGTTGACACGTCAATCATATGAGAGGGATGATTGACACGTCAACCACTCGAAGGAGCCCCGCCATGCCAGACACAGCCCCCGACCCCGGGCCGGGTCTCGTCTTCGGTCTCGACACCTTCGGCGACGTGCCGCAGGACGACTCGGGAGCCCCGGTGTCCTACGCGCGGGCCATCCGGCAGGTCGTCGACGAGGCCGTGCTCGCCGAGGAGACCGGCGTCGACGTCATCGCCCTCGGCGAGCACCACCGCCCGGAGTACGCGGTCTCGACCCCGGAGACCGTCCTCGCCGGCATCGCCTCGCGCACCCGGCGGATCCGGCTGGCGTCCGGCGTGACCGTGCTGAGCTCCGACGACCCGGTCCGCGTCTTCCAGCGCTTCGCCACCGTGGACGCCCTCTCGAACGGCCGGGCCGAGGTCATCCTGGGGCGCGGTTCGTTCACCGAGTCGTTCCCCCTCTTCGGCTACGACATGAGCGACTACGACGTGCTGTTCGAGGAGAAGATCGAGCTGTTCGCCAAGCTCCTGGAGGAGAAGCCCGTCACCTGGAGCGGCACCAGGCGGGCGCCCCTCGAAGCCGCCGACGTCTTCCCCAAGACCGAGTCGGGGCACCTGAGCACCTGGGTCGGGGTGGGCGGCACCCCGCAGTCGGTCATCCGCACCGCCCGCTACGGCTTCCCGCTCATGATCGCCGTCATCGGCGGCTCCCCGGAGCGCTTCGCGCCGTACATCGACCTCTACCGGCGCGCCGCCGACCAGTTCGGCACGACCGCGCACCCGGTCGGGATGCACTCGCCGGGGTTCGTCGCCGACACCGACGAGGAGGCCCGGGAGCAGCACTGGCCGTACTACAGGGTCATCCGGGACCGCATCGGCGCGCTGCGGGGCTGGCCGCCGATCCGCAGGGAGGAGTACGAGGCCGAGATCGAGCACGGCTCCCTCTACATCGGCTCCCCCGAGACGGTCGCCCGCAAGATGGCCCGCGCGGTCAAGGCGCTCGGCGTCGGCCGGTTCGACCTCATCTACACCAGCGGGGCGCAGCAGGTCAGCGCCCGCCTGCGCACCGTCGAGCTGTACGGCACGAAGGTGGTCCCGATGGTCCGCGACCTGCTCGCCGGCTGACGCCGTGACCGGAACCGAGAAGGCGGCGACCGCCGTGCGTACGGTCGGGATCCTGGGCGCCGGGAAGGTCGGCACCGTACTGGCCCGGCTGGCGCTGGCGGCCGGCTGCCGCGTGCTGATCGCGGGGTCCGGCGATCCCGCCGCCATCGCCCTCACCGTCGAGGTACTCACCCCCGGTGCCGTCCCGGTCGGCGCCGCGCGGGCCGCGGCGGAGGCGGACGTGGTCGTCCTGGCCCTGCCGCTCGGCAAGTACCGTGCGGTGCCCGCCGAGGAGCTGCGGGGCAGGCTCGTCGTGGACGCGATGAACTACTGGTGGGAGGTGGACGGCGTGCGCGCGGATCTCACCGACCCGCTCACCTCCTCCAGCGAGACCGTGCAGGCATACCTGCCGGATTCGCGGGTGGTCAAGGCGTTCAACCACATGGGCTACCACGACCTGGAGGACGGGGCGCGGCCCGCGGGGGCGCCGGGACGCAAGGCGATCGCGATCGCCGGCGACGATCCGGAAGGCCTCGCCACCGTCGCGCGCCTCGTCGACGCGTTCGGCTTCGACCCCGTGGTGGCCGGTCCGCTCGCCGCGGGGGTACGGCTGGAGCCGGGCACCGAACCCTTCGGCGCCAACGTCGGCGCGGACGAACTGCGGGCGATGCTCGCGCGTTTCCCGGAGTCCGACCGCGGACGTACCGTGCTCGCCGCGCGGGCGGCCGCCCCGGCGCCGGCCGGACCCGCCGCCTGAACACACCTGCGGCGAGGACGCCTTGCGCACCCGGGCGCATCGTCCCGATCGTGCAGTGCAGTCATGGTTCGTCCGCTTCGCCCTCGATGTTTCGGTACGGTGGGAGCCGCTCCGCGGACGGGGCCCCCGGTGGTCCGGCTCCCGGGCGCTGACACGGCAGCACGGACCGGGCAAGGAGACAGCATGCTCTCGGACTCGACCGACTCCACCGGCTCGACCGAGTCGACCGGCCCGGCCGACTCGATCGTCTTCGGTGCCGGGGGCTTCATCGGACGCTCGCTGGTGGCGGAACTCCTGCGCCGGGGCCACCGGGTGGCGGCCGGCGTGCGCGGTTCCGGTGACGGGCTGACGGCGTGGCTCGACGGGCAGGGCGTGGACCGTACGGCGCTGCGGGTGGTCCGGGCCGACGTCACCGTCCCCGGTCTTGGGCTGCCGCGGGACGCACTGTCCGGGGTCCGCGACGTCTACAACACAGCCGCGCGCTTCGCGTTCGGCATCACGGCGGCGCAGGCACGGGCGGTCAACGTGACGGGTGCCGTGCAGGTGGTCGCGTGGGCGGCGGGCCTGCCGAAGCTGCGCCGGGTGGTGCACATCAGCGGGTACCGCATGGCCGCCGCGGACGGAGGGCCGCCCGACTACCGCCGGCTGGGCGCGTACGAGGCGTCGAAGCAGGAGGGCGACGCGGCGGTGCGGGCCCGCGCAGGCGAGCTTGGGGTTCCGCTGAGCGTCGCCAATCCAAGTACGGTGATCGGGCCGGGCCAGTACCTCGGCCTGGCCGAGGTGGTCTCCGGGCTCTGGCAGGGCCGGCTGCGGGCCCTGCCCGGCGGCCCCGGCGTCTTCCTCCCGGTGGTGCCCCTGGACCACTTCGTCCGGTTCCTGGCCGCTCTTCCGCGGGACCCCGGGAGCGCGGGCCGCACCTACTGGGTGCTGGACGACTCCACCCCCGAACTGCCCGCGCTGGTCGGCCTGCTCGCCGGGCACATGGGGGTGCGCTCCCCCAGCCGCTCGATCCCGCTGGGTCTGCTGCGCAGGCTGCCCCGTGCGATCACCCGGGCGGATCCCGAGACCCTCTCGTTCCTGTCGACCGACCGCTACGACACGGCCGCCGCCCGTGCCCTGTCCGCGGCGCACGGTCTGTCCATGGCGCCCGTGCAGACGGCGCTGCGCGAATGGGCCGACGACCTGGTCGCCACCCGCTTCGGCCGCTCCGGACCGTGCCGCCGCCCCTACGGCTTCCACGGCGTGGCGGGCACCCGCACGTGGGTGACGGGAGAGCGGCGGCACCCCGGATACGTGCTGCTGCACGGACTCCTGCTGAGCGCCGACGCCTGGGCGGGCACCGCGGACCACCTGGACGCGCCCGCCCTCGCTCCCGACCTGCCCGGCTTCGGCCGGTCGGGCGCGGGCGCGGGGACGCTCGACGACTGGCTCGCCGACCTGCTGCGCCCGGTGGAGACCCGGCCGGTACTGGTGGCGCACTCCCTCGCGTGCGGCCCCGCACTGCGCTACGCGGCGGCCCGGCCCGGCCGGCTCGCGGCGCTCGTGCTGGTCGCGCCGGCCTTCCTGCAACGGCCGTCCGCCGCGGTGCTGCGCTCGCCGCTCGCCGTACCGCTGCTGCGCACGGCTCCCGCCGCCCGCCTGGCCCGTTCGCTCGGTCTGCCCGAGGGCCCGGGGTGCGAGGCGCTCGCGCTGGACCTGCGGCGCGCCGGGGCCGCACGCCGGGTGGTCGCCGCGCTGCGCGACGCCCACCGGCAGCGCGCCGAACTCCGCAGTGTGCTGCGGGAGTTGCGGCTTCCCGTGCACATCGTCGTCGGGTCGGCGGATCCGCTCGCCGAGCCCGTGGAGACGCCGGTCACGGTGATCGAGGACGCGGGGCACTGTCCCCAGCTCACCCGTCCGGAGGCCGTGGCGCGCCTTCTGACGTCCTGCCGGGAGCGGGCCGTCGCCCCGGGAACTACCTCGTGAAGGCGAGGACCACGTTGTGTCCGCCGAATCCGAAGGACGTGGACAGGGCCGCCCTGACGGGTGCCCGTCGCGGCCCGCCGGACACCAGGTCCAGCTCGATCCCGTCCGAGGCCTTGTCCAGGTTGCGGACCGGCGGGATCAGGCCGTGGACCAGGGTGAGGACGGTGAAGACGGCCTCGACCGCGCCGGAGGCGCCCAGGAGGTGACCGGTGGCGGACTTGCAGGCGGTGACCGCCGGGTGCGGGCCCACGGCCTCCTGTACGGCCCGGGCCTCGGTGACGTCGCCCAGCGGCGTACCGGTGGCGTGCGCGTTCACATGGCCGATGTCGGCTCCGGCGAGATCCGCGTCCCGCAGCGCCGCCCGGATGGCCCGCACCTGTCCCTCCGCGGCGGGCAGCGTCACGTCGTAGGCGTCGGAGGTGACGCCGGCGCCCGACAGGGTCGCGTGCACGTGCGCGCCGCGCGCCCGCGCGAAGTCGGCGCGCTCCAGTACGACCATGCCGGCGCCCTCGGACATGACGAACCCGTCGCGGTCTTGGTCGAAGGGCCGGGACGCGAGGTCCGGTGCGTCGTTGCGCAGGGACAGGGCGCGCATCCGGGCGAACGCGCCGAGCGCCAGCGGGTGCAGGCAGGCGTCCGTGCCGCCCGCGACGACCACGTCCGCCCGGCCGGACCTGATCAGCAGCGTGCCGACCGCCAGCGCCTCCGCACCGGACGCGCAGGCACTGGTCGGGGCGTGCGTGCCGGCCCGGGCCCCCAGCAGCAGGCCGACCGCCGCGGCGCTGCCGTTGGGCATCAGCATGGGCACCGTGTGCGGTGAGATGGCGCGCGGGCCCCGTTGCTCCAGCCGGTCGTCCTGTTCGAGGAGGGTGAGCCCGCCGCCGATGCCGGTCCCCACGACCACCGCGAGCCGCTCCGGCTCGACCTCCGGCGCGCCCGCGTCCGTCCACGCCTCCCCGGCCGCCACGACCGCGGCCGCCTGACTGCGGTCGAGGCGCCGCCGCCGGATCCGGTCCAGCCGTAACACGGGGTCCTCGCGCATGCCTCCTGCGATGCGGACGGGCAGCTGCTCGGCCCAGGGGGTGTCAAGGCGGGTCACGCCGGACCGGCCGGAGAGCAGCGCCGCCCAGCTGGACGGCACGTCGCCGCCGAGCGGGGTGGTCGCGCCGAGGCCCGTCACCAGCACCTCGGCACTCGGGGGTGTTCGCCGGCCGGTGTGGGGCCGGTTCGTCTCAGTGGTCGCGGGCAGCATGACGGGTTCCTTCCGCGCGGTGTTCCTGTCTCTTGCCTCGGGGCGCCGGCGGGAGGTTCTCCTGCGTCTCCCAGGACGCGGGAGGGAGCCCGGCCGTCACCAGCGCCATGATGGCGATCAGTAATTCCCCGGAGGTGAGAATTTCTTCGGCGCTTTCCATGGCTTTCCCGGAGTCTTCGAATGCCGGCCTATTTGTTCGGCCCATCTGCTCGGAGAAATCTACCCGCCCGGAACGGCCCGGCGCTTCACTCCTTTTCACGAGATCCGGGCAGGTCCGGGAGACCACACAAAGGACCATTAGAACTATTAACAGCCCACGGCCTGTCCTATTTTATGCAGATAACCCGGCGGCGCCCCCGCTAATGCGCTTGTTGCCGCGACGCTTGAACACCCTGCATAGTGAGGTAGTAATGCCGCAGGGGGGAACGGGACCGACAGGATCTCGCATAATTCCAGCCACCCGAAAGGAGAAGTCAATTCGTGCCTCAATACAGTGAGGGGCAGTTATTCTCGGCCGCCCAGGACGTACGTGTCCTGCGCTGGCCGGTCGAGGTGCAGGAACTGGAACAGCTGCGGCGCCGCGGAATCCTCCGCCTCCTCGTGGTGGAGAACGGCGCGACGCCGCCGGTGCCGAGCGACTCGCGGGAGGACTGGGTCAGGGCGCCGGTCAGCAGGGCCGACTTCGCCGCCCGGGTCGCGGCGCTCCGGGCCCGGGCCGGCACACACCGGATCCCCGTCCTCGACCAGGACGGGCTGCTCCGGTACGGCACCCGGATGGTGCCCGTGTCACCGACCCAGATGAACCTGCTGCAACCGCTGGTCGAGCGGTACGGCACCCTCGTGGCCCGGCACGAACTGATCGCCCTGCTCCGCGACCGGCGCGGCACGGCCAGCCAGAACGCGCTGGACCTCCACATCATGAGGATCCGGCGCAAGGTGGTCCCCCTCGGACTGTGCGTCCGGACCGCCAGCGGACGCGGATATCTCCTCGAATCCAGCGACTGATCTTCACAACAGCCAACGGAACGAGCCCTGTTGAGCGCCATGCGCTCAACAGGGCTCGCGCGGAGCACCGCAGGCTCACTGGAGCGCCCGCGGAGCGCGGGAGCCGGTCCACCGGCGGACGGGCTCCGGGCAGGGCGGCGCCATCAGGCCCGTCCGGTAGGCGTGGATGACCGCGTGCACCCGGTTCCGCAGGTTCAGCTTTTCCAGCAGCCGTTGCACATGGGATTTCACGGTGTTCTCGCTCAGCACCAGCACCGCGGAGATCTCCGTATTGCTCAGTCCCTGGGCGAGCAGCCGGAACACCTCCCGCTCCCGCCGGGTCAGCGACTGGAATCCCGCCGTCCCCGCCGCCGGAACGCCCGGGAATTCCGTGGCCCGGGGAAACCGGTCGCCGCCGTCCCCCGGGGTATCCCGCTCCCCGAAGAAGATCCGGTAGCCGGCCGCCACGACGTGCACGGCGGACAGCAGCTCTTCCGCGGTGACCCGGTGGAGCACGACTCCGTGCACGCCGGCCCGGAGGGCGGCGCGTGCGTCCGGGGCGCCCTCGTGGGCCATGAGCAGCACGGCGGGCCCTTCGTCGCCGCAGCCCGCGGAGAGTGCGCCGACCAGTTCCGCGGCGTCGGCGGAGTCGGGGAGGATGCCGGCGAGCAGCAGCCTCGGCCGGAGCGCACGGGCCTTGCGCACCGCGCTCGCGAGGTCGGACGCCTCGCCGACCACCTCGATGCCGCCGTCCCCGTCGAGGACGGACCGGATCCCGGTGCGGGCTATGGACCGTTCGTCCGCCAGCAGGACCCGGATCGGTGCGCTCATCGCTGTCCCCTCCCGTCCCTCCGACCGGCATGCCGATGGCGGGCATGCCGTCACACCAGGTCGCCCACGCATCCCGGCACCGCCGGTTCGGGGTCGGCGGGGCGGCCGTTGCGCCGGCGCCGCGGTACCAGCAGGACCGCCAGCGCCCCGCAGCCGATCAGGGCGACGCCGGTCCACACCGCCGGAACCATGCCGTCCGTGAACCGGTCCGCGGTGGTGAGGTCCCCGTGCGCGGAGAAGACCGAGGCGAGGACCGCGATGCCGAGCACCCCGCCGAGCTCGCGCAGCGCACTGATCGATCCGGAGGCCATCCCGCGCTCCCCGGCGTCGACCGCGCTCATCACCATGTTCGCGGTGGGGGTGAAGTAGCAGGTCATGCCGAGACCGCACAGGACCAGGGCGGGGATCAGCGACGGATAGGGCACCTCGGGCGAGACCCTGGCGGCGATCCACCCCAGTCCGAGAGCCTGCAGGGCCAGGCCGAGCGCGACGATGGTCCGGCCGCCGACGCGGTCGGAGACCAGGCCCACCAGGGGCGCCACGAAGATGGGCACCGCGGTCCAGGGCAGGATCCGCAGGCCCGCCTCCAGAGGGGTGTAGCCGCGCGGTCCCTGGAGGAACTGGGTGAGCAGGAAGACCGAGCCGAACATGCCGGCGAACATCAGCAGCCCGGCGGCGTTCATGGCGCCGAAGGTCCGGTGGCGGAACAGCTTCATCGGGAACATGGGGTGCTCGGCCCGCAGTTCCCAGCCGACGAAGGCGGTCAGGACGGCCGCGCCGCCGGCCAGCGACAGCAGGACGCGCGCGCTGCTCCAGTGGTCGGCATGACCGTTGATGATGCCGAACACGATGCCGAAGAGCCCGGCACTGGCCAGGACCGTGCCCACCAGGTCCAGGCGCGGACTGGGGCCGTGGCTCTCGGTGAGCTTCCACCGGGCGACGGGCAGCACCAGCGCGCCGATCGGCACGTTGATCCAGAAGATCCACTGCCAGCTCAGGTGCTCCACCACCGCGCCGCCGAGGAGCGGGCCCATGGCGATAGCGACGCCCTCCACGGCACTCATCGCGCCCAGCAGGGCACCGCGCCGCCGCTCCGGCGCCGCCTCCGTGAGGATCGTCAGGTTCAGCGGCATCAGCAGCGCGGCGCCCAGCCCCTGCACGGCACGGGCGGCGATCAGGGCGCCGATGCCGGGGGCCAGCGCGGCCCCGGCCGACGCGACGACGAAGACGCCCAGCCCGATGCCGAACATCCGCCGCCGCCCGAACCGGTCCCCGAGCGCCGCGCCGGTCAGCATGAGCACCGAGTAGGTGAGGGTGTAGGCGTTGACGGTCCACTCCAGTTGCTGGATGCTCCCGCCGAGGTCCTCGCGGATCGACGGCAGGGCCGTGATGACGACGAGGTTGTCGAGCGACACCATGGCCACGCCCAGGCCACAGCAGAAGAACGTCCACAGCACGTTCCGTTGCCGAACACTCATGTCCATCTCCGTGGTCGCGATGGCGGCGCGGGCGCCGGCGGCACGGCCTCGCCCGGCCTGCGTCATGAGGCCGCGCGTTCGCACCCGGTGCGACACCGGTGAACGCGCGGCCGGGGGTCGGTACTTCGGGGCCGGAGGTCAGGAGGCGTCGCGGTCGACCGCGGCCAGCGGCGCCCGGCCCGCGCCGGCCCGCCGGGCCAGCCGCAGCAACTCCGGGAGCAGCGCCCCCAGTTCCACCGGCCAACGCGCCCGGCTGCGCCACCGCTCCGCGAGTGGCCTGGCCTCCTGGTGCACGTCGAGCCGGACCTCGGGCCGCACCCGCTGCCCGGTCAGCAGCCGCACCACCATGTGGGAGCTGAGCACGCCGAACGCCATGGCCGTGTAGGCGACCTGCGGAAAGCTGTAGTCGGTCCGGGCGTGGTTGGCCCGGATCTCCGCCAGCATGTCGGTCGGCACGTGCCGCAGCGGCACGGCCCGGCGCAGCAGGTCCCACATGTCGTAGCGGTCCGCGTCGCGCGGCCCGACGGCCCCGGCGAACGGTTCGCGGACGTACCGGTAGTCGTAGCAGCGGACGTACTGGGTGCCCGCCATGTCCCAGCCGGTGATCAGGGGCAGCCGCCGCTGCACGGCGTGGCGGTGGAGGAGGAGTTTGGCCCGCCAGCCCTCGGGGGTCGTCACGTCCACCCCGTCGATGACCACCTGGCAGGAGGCCGTCAGCTTCTCGACGGTCCGCCCGGTGACCCCTTCGGTGCACACCTCGACCGAGGCGTGCGGGTTGATCGCCCGCACCCGGTCCCCGGCCAGCGCGGCCTTGTTCCGGTCGAGGTCGGCGACGGTCGCCGACTGCCGGTTGAGATTGTTGAGTTCGTACGTCCCCGGGTCGGCGAGGACGAACTTCTGCAGGCCGAGCCGGGTGAGTGGTTCGACGGCCGCGCCGCCGATCGATCCGCAGCCGGCCACCAGGACGGTGGCCGTGCGCAGCGCCCACTGGTCGGCCTCGGGCACCACGCCGGCGTTCCGGGCGGTCAGCTCGGCGTAGAACCGGGCTTTCGCCGTGGGCCCGCCGGCCGTATCGGGCATCGGTCCGCTGTCGCCGTTCGTCACCTGCGGGTCCCTCCTCGTGCGGGATCGGGGCGCTGTCCGGCACGCGTCCTGCGTGCGGCCAGGGTGGTGATCACGGCCTGCCAGGAGGCCAGGTCGCTCGTTCCTTCGAGGTAGGAGCGGACCACGTCCCGGTACCAGGCGATGTCGGCGGGCACCGGGGCCGCGAACGGCTTGGCCACGACCGCCTGCCGGTAGATCGGCGCCATGGGATCCGACGCGCACAGGGACGGCGCGGTGCCCTCGACGACGTGCAGGTCGAAGCCGACCAGCCGCAGATGGCGCAGGGCGACGTGCTCCTTGGCGTCGCCCAGCACGACGCGCACGCCGTCGCCCAGCGCGAGCAGCGCCTCGCCGATGCCGAGCATGAGGTGCCAGGGAACACGGGCGTGCTGCTCGTCCCGCGGCATCGTCTGGTCCCGCAGGAACCGCTTGAACTCGAAGGCCTGGTGGGTGCCGAGGCCGGGCCGGGCGTACCTCCCCAGCAGGTCGATGCCGTGCGCCGCCTCGGTCGGGAACGGGGTGCGGCAGGCGGAGTCCAGGGGCAGGCTCTCGGGGTCCGCCGAGCAGGCCAGTCCCACGTAGCCCCGGATCTTCCCGGAGCGCGCGCAGAGCGTGACCGTGTGGATGTTCTCCACGGGCGAGTGCGGTAGTGGTTCGTGGAAGGCGGCGGTGCGGTGGACCGCCTCGGCGGAGATCCAGTTCAGCCTCAGGTACTGGGCGAGGCGGAACCCCAGGATCCCCTTGAGGTAGCGGGCCGGGAACTGGCTGTCGCGGCCGGTGACGGTGACCAGTGCGCCGGCGGGGTCCTCGACGAGGGAGAGCGGGTCGCCCGTGAGCTCCAGGGGCAGCCGGCGGTAGCTGAGCCGGTCGTGGAGCCGGATGATGTCCCGGGCGTAGCGCAGGGCGCGGCGGTCCCGGGTGGCGGCGGGCTCGGGGCCGGGGGCACCCGGTAAGGCGGGGGCGGCGGCTCGGCCGGCGGCGCTCACCACTCGTCCTTCTCGGCGTAGAGGCTCTCGGTGACGGCGAGTGCCAGCACCTCGGGGGTGCCCTCGTAGATCCGGGTGCCGAGCGCGTCCCGCATCGTCTTCTCCAGGCCGTAGGAGCGCAGGTAGCCGCGTGCGCCGAGCAGGGACAGGGCCGTCTCCGCCACGTCGATCGCGGTCCGGTCCGCGAACAGCTTGGCCGCGGCCGGTTCGTAGACCGGCGGCGGCAGTTCGTTGTCGACCTTGTCCGCCGCCCGCAGGTACAGCATGCGGGCGGCGTCGACCTTGGCGGCCATGCCGGCCAGCTTCGCCGCCGTGAACTGCTGGTCCTTCAGGGGGCGTCCGCCCTGGACCCGCTCGCCGCACCAGGCGACCGCCTGTTCCAGGGCGCTGCGCGCCACGCCCGTGGAGATGCCGGCCACCGCGGCGCGGGCCATGTTGCTCTGCGCCATGTTGATGGCCATGCCCTCGCCCTCCGCGCCGATCATGTACTCGGCGGGCACCCGGACCTCGTGGAACTCCAGCTCGCTGCCGAGGCAGGCGCGGTATCCCATCTTGTCCGCCACGGGTCCGCGGACCACTCCGGGCAGGTCGAGGGGGACGATGAAGGAGGTGAGCCCGGTCGCGCCCGGGCTGCCCGCCATGTTGGCGAAGACGGAGGCGAACGCGGCGACCTTCGCGTTGGTGATGAACCGCTTGCGGCCCGTCAGCACGTAGTCGTCGCCGTCCCGGCGCGCGGTCGTCACGTTGCGCGCATGGCCGGCCTGGGAGGGGATGATGAGGTCGCAGCCGGCCTCCTCCTCGGTGACCGCGTTGCAGGCGAGGACCGGTTCGTCGCCCGAGAACAGCGGCAGGAAGCGGGCCTGCAGCCGCGGGTCGCCGGAGAGCAGGATCGGCGCCTGGCCGAGCAGGGTGGCGCCGAAGACCAGTGCCGTGCCCGGGCAGACCGCGGCCACCTCCTCCAGCGCGGTGGCGACGCCCAGCATCCCCACCCCCAGGCCGCCGTACTCCTTCGGGACCGCGGCGCGGGTGAGACCGATACGGTGGCCCCGGCCGACGAGGTCCCAGTCGAAATGCGCCGCCGGTTTCTGGTCGAGTTCCTGTACACGGGGTCGGACGACGTTCCGGGCGAATTCCCTTGCGGCCTCCCGGAACTGCTCGACGTCGTCCGGCAGCACGTCGAAATTCAGCGCCGCCTCGGACACGGATTCGGAGAGAGCGGTGTTCACGTGCGGTGTCACTCCTTGTGTGTGTCGGTTCGGTGTTCGGAACGGGTCGCCCCGCGTCGGTTCACGCGCCGATACCGGCGGCGGTCGCGATGTCGGGGTACCGGTCGAACGCGGGCCGCAGCATGGGCACCAGCTCCAGCACCTTCGCGACCCTGCCGCGGATCCGGAGCCGGCCCGTGGCGATGGCGACGGGCACCAGGAGCCGCCCCATCCACAGCGCGTGCGCCGTGTCGCAGGACATCCGGAGGGTGATCGCCGCCGGCCCCGGCTGCTCCGCGCCGACGTGGACACCGGTCTGCGGTGACACGAAGATCTCGCAGTCGGGCTTCGTGTGGACGAGCCGGACGGACAGTCCCTCCCGCCGGGCCCGCGCCACGAAATCGTCGTCCTCCAGCAATACGGCGAACAGACTGCTGAATACCTTCACGGCCATTTCACTGGACGGAAAAACGGACATGTTCCCCCTTCGCTCTTCGCTCGCTTCTCCTGCACGAAAGTGCCCGTGAAAGAACGTTAGGGGCCGTACCGACCGGGTTCCACCACGCCAACATAAGGCCGAAGGGAAGCGGAAAGGACACGGAAAGAAGGCGCGGAGACCGGGCGGCGGATAAACAGATCCCGGAAAGGAGAACGCCCGGGGAGACCTCAGGGAGACCTCAGGGAGACCTCGGACGGATCTCAGGGCGACCCGGGCGATCTGATCCAGCCCAGCGACCGTTCGACGGCCCGCTGCCAGTTGGCGTACTCCGCCTCCCGGTGGCCGGGGTCCATTCCCGGCAGCCACCGGGCGGCCGGGTGCCAGTTGCGGCGCAGGACCTCGAGGTCCGGCCAGTAGCCCGCGGCGAGCCCGGCGGCGTAACCCGCGCCCAGGGAGACCGTCTCGGAGACCATGGGCCGTACGACGGGCACGTCGAGCACGTCGGCGACGAACTGCATGAGCAGGTTGTCCGCCGTCATGCCCCCGTCCACCTTCAGCTCCTTCAGGGCCACCGACGAGTCGGCGTTCATGGCGTCGACGACCTCGCGGGTCTGCCAGCCGGTGGCCTCCAGGACGGCCCGGGCCAGGTGCCCGCTGGTGATGTAGGAGGTGAGGCCGACGATGACGCCGCGTGCGTCGCTGCGCCAGCGGGGCGCGAAGAGGCCGGAGAAGGCGGGGACGATGTAGCAGCCGCCGTTGTCCTCGACGGTCCGGGCGAGGGTCTCGATCTCCGGCGCGCTGTTGATCAGCCCCAGCCGGTCGCGGAACCACTGGACCAGCGCGCCGGTGACGGCGATCGATCCCTCCAGGGCGTACACCGGCTGCCGGTCCCCGATCTTGTAGGCGACCGTCGTGAGCAGCCCGTGCCGGGACCGCACGACGTCGGTACCCGTGTTGAGCAGCAGAAAGCTGCCCGTGCCGTACGTGCACTTGGCCTCGCCAGGGGAGAAGCAGGTCTGGCCGAAGAGGGCCGCCTGCTGGTCGCCGAGCGCGGCCGTGATGGGAACGCCGGGAAGCTGCGCGCTGGCCTCGCCGTAGGTCTCCGCGGAGGACCGGATCTCGGGCAGCATCGGACGCGGGACGCCGAAGAACGCCAGGAGTTCCTCGTCCCAGGTGAGGGTGCGGATGTTCATCAGCATGGTGCGGCTGGCGTTGGTGGCGTCGGTGATGTGCAGTCCGCCGTCGGCGCCGCCGGTGAGGTTCCAGATCAGCCAGCTCTCCATCGTGCCGAACAGCACCTCGCCGTCCTTCGCCCGCTGTTCCAGGCCCTTGACGTGGTCGAACAGCCAGCGGATGCGCAGCGCCGAGAAGTAGGTGGAGGGCGGCAGGCCGCACCGGTCGAGGAAGAACTCCTCGCCGGGCCGGACCCTGAGCTCCTCGACCAGCGGTGCCGTGCGCGTGTCCTGCCAGACGAGCGCCCGGCCCACCGGGGCGCCGGTACGCCGGTCCCAGACCACGGTCGTCTCGCGCTGGTTGGCCAGGCCGATGGCGGCGACCTGGCTCGTGTCCACGGCCGTACCTGCGCCGGTCAGGACCTCGGTCATCACCCGTCGCAGGTTCTGCCAGATCTCGACCGCGTCGTGCTCGACCCAGCCGGGCCGGGGGAAGTGCTGCTGGTGCTCCCGCTGCGCGACCGACACCAGCCGCCCGCCCCGGTCGAACAGGATGCATCGCGTGGAATTGGTGCCCTGATCGATGGACATCACATAACGTTCGACCATGATCGGGTCCGCCTTCCGATGGGTCGCGGAGTGGGCGAGGCGCGCTGAGCGCGAGGGGTGGCTTACCAGCGGGCGGCTCCCAGGTCCCGGGAGATGGCTCTCGCGGCCTCCCGGATCAGGGTGATCAGGTTGGGCCGGGGCCGGCCCTGGCTGTCGCAGATCCGCTCTACGGGGCCGGACAGCCCGATGGCGCCGACGACGAGTCCGCCGTGCCCCCGGATCGGCACGGCGAGCCCCGCCTCGCCCATGCTCATCTCCTGCACCTCGGTCGCCCAGCCCGCTTCCCGGACCTCGGCGAGCGCCCGGGTGAGCTGCTCCTGGGTGACCAGGGTGTGCCGGGTGTAGGCGTCCAGCCCGGATTCCACGGCGGAGTCGACGGTGGCGGTGCCGTAGGCCAGCAGCACCTTGCCGAGCGAGGAGGCGTGCAGGGGCAGCAGCGCGCCCACGTCCAGGGTCTGGAGGGTGTCGTCCGGCCGGAACACGTGGTGGACGACCAGGACCATGCCCTCCAGCGGGGTGCCCAGGCGCACCGCCTCCCCGCTGCGGGCGGCCAGGGCGTCGGCCCAGTTGATGGACCGGGAGCGCAACTCGTTGACGTCGAGATAACTCGTGCCGAGGTGCAGCAGGGCCGCTCCGAGCTGGTACTTGCCGGTGGTCGCGTCCTGCTCCACGAAGTCCACGTGCTGGAGCGTGCGCAGGATGCCGTGGGCGGTTCCCTTGGCCAGCCCGAGCGAGGCCGCCACCTCCCCGAGTCCGAGTCGGCGAGGCCCACCGGCGAGCAGGCGCAGGATCGCGGCCGCCCGTTCGATCGACTGGACCGGACCGGTCATGAAGCGAGCTTATTACCGTCCCGGAAGGTCTGCCGTGCGTGCGGAGGGCCGCCACCGCGGCGGAGTGCGGGGCCGCGTTCGGTAATGCCGACCCCCGTTCATTGACCCGACCCGGCGTGTCTCTTTAGCGTGCTTTGAGGCCTGGCAACGTGCCGAGGTGCGTGATGCAGGGCCTGTGGCACTGACCCCTGGAGACACGAGATGGCGGTACAGCTCAACACGCGGGTGCGGGGGGCAAGCGAATACGTCTTCCCGATGCCGCCCGTCGCCGGTGCCGTACCGGACGTACGACGACGGGCCGGCGCGGTTCTGGCCGCCTGGAAGGTGTCCCCTGACGTCATCGAGGACGCCTTGCTCGTGGTGTCGGAACTCCTGACCAACGCGATGGTCCATGCGCTGCCCCCGGCGGTGCTGCGGCTCTCGTGGATGCGCGACGCCGGACTCGGCACCCTGCGCATCGAGGTCACCGACTCCGGCCCCGCGCGTACGGCGGGACAGCCGCCCGCGGGCATAGACCCGGACGAGCACGGCCGGGGCGAGGAGATCGTCCACGCCCTCGCCACCCGCTACGGCATCCACAGCCGCCCGGGTGCGGTAACCCGCTGGGCCGACCTCGTCGCGGTGTGAGCGCCCCTCATGCGCGCCCCTCGTGAGCGCCCCGAAGGGGCGCGGGGAACTGCGCGACCGGCCACGACGGCGCCGCGGCCGACAGCCGACACCTCCCGGCACTGACAGCACAGCGCCCAGGCGTTCTCCCGTCAGCGGCCGGGCCCGGACGAGAACACAGCCGCACGGGCTCGGGTGCGCGACACCACGGGCGCGGACTCGTGGCCACCCCGCCCCTCCGGTTCCGCAACGCCCGTTTCCCGCGCCTCCGGCGCGACCGGTACCGGTTCCCCCACGTCCTGCATGCGCAGCAGCAACAGCGCCGCGTCGTCGTGCAGCCGCCCGCCCACATGCGCCAGCAGTTCGTCGTGGACCGCGGAGAGGATGTGCTCCGGCTCGCCGGACACATGGCGGGCCACCCTCTCGGCCAGCGGATAGAACTCGCGGGCGCGGTCGCGGGCCTCGATGACCCCGTCGGTGTACAGCAGCAGCTGGTCGCCCTCGGCGAACGGCAGGATCTCCAGGCAGGGCGGCTCGTCGACGAGGACGCGCAGGCCGAGCGGCGGAGCCGGCCGGGTGGCCTCGACCACGGTCACGCCCCCCGACGCGGGTATCAGCAGGGGCGAGGCGTGTCCGCAGTTGACCACCTCGAGCTGCCCGGCGCGCGGGTGTCCGACGACCACCGCGGTGACGAAGTCGTCGGGGCCGAGGTTGCGCGCCAGACTCCGCTCGATCCTGCCGACGACGGCGAGGAGATCGGGCTCGTCGTAGGCGGCCTCGCGGAAGACACCGAGGACCAGTGCGGCGATCTCCACGGCCGGTAGCCCCTTGCCGCGTACGTCGCCGACGATCAGCCTGACCCCGTGCGGGGTGGGCACCACGGCGTAGAGGTCACCGCCGATGCGGGCCTCCGCCGCGGCCGCGCTGTAGCGGACCGCCACCCGGAACGGGCCGACGGTCTCCGGGATGGGCTTGAGTACGGCGTGCTGGGCGGCCTCCGCGACCGAGCGGACGGCGGCGAGCACGCGTTCCCGGCGACCGCGCAGCGCGCTGGCCAGGGTGCTCGCCAGGGTGACGGCCACCAGAGCCGAGAGCACGGCCGCCAGCTCGTGCCCCGGACCGGCCTCCCTGACCCCGAGGGTCGCGCCCAGTACCGAGGCGAGGAGTCCCACGCACAGGACGCCGCGGGGACCGTTGGTGCTGGCGGCCAGCGCCGGACCGGCCGCCAGCAGCGGGAGCCAGAACATCCCGGACCCGCCGATGACGTCGAAGAACGCGATGCCGAAGACGATCAGAACCGGGGCGACGGGCATTCCGGCGGCCAGTTGTGAGGCGGCCCGCCGGGAAACCGGCGGGCCGTGGTCGGCCGCCGGTTTCCCGAGCGGCCGCAACGGCCGGTGGTTGCCACCATGGTCTCGCGCCTGCCTCATGTCTCTGTCCGTAATCCTCACCCGTGCGGGCCGAGCCCGGCTTGTCCGTTTCATCCAGGAAAGAGGTTCGGTCAGCGAGCCACAAGGCGCTGGATTTCAGATAGTGAGCGACAGGCCCCTGGTCACACGGTCCGCGGTGGGGATCAGCCGGGCCCTGACCTCCGGGAGGCGGGCGAGCCGTTCCACCGGGAGGGAGACGCCGAGCGAGCCGAGGACGTCACCGCGGTAGATGGGCACGGCCACGCACACCGTGCCCAGCGCGTACTCCTCGAGATCCGTGACGGCCGGCGCCAGGGGCGCGGTCTCCAGACTCCGGAGGAGCTCCGGGAGGGTGGTGATGGTCCGTGGCGTCAGGTCGGCGAGATCGTGCCGGGAGAGGTAGTCGCGGCGGGACTCCTCGTCCAGTTCGCGCAGTACGGACTTGCCCAGCGCGGTGGCGTGCCCGGCGTCCTCGAAACCCACCCAGAGGTCGACCCGGGGCGTGCGGGGGCCGTCGACGATCTCGGCGACGCTGATCTCGCCGCCCTCGTAGAACGTGAGGTAGGTGGCGGCGCCCAGCTCGTCACGGAGCGCGGCGAGGGTCGGCCGGACCCGGCTGAGCAGCGCCTGACTCTGCCCTGTGACGTGCAGCGTCCCCAGCTTGTCGCCGAGGACGAAGCCGCCGTCGGCCAGCTTCCGCAGGTACCCGTCGTGGACCATCGTCCGCAGCAGGTGGTAGGCGGTGGCCAGGGGCAGCCCCGTCTCCCTGGCCAGCTGCTTCGCGGGCGCGCCGTTCTCGTGCGCGCTCACCGCCTCCAGCAGGCGGAAGGCACGCTGCACGGACGTGATGAGCGTGGGGCTCTCGTGAACGCTCATGCCACCAGCGTGCCCCCGGCCTCCGGGACGGGCAAGGCGCGGAGGCGCGCGCCGCGACAGCGCGGTGGCGCACCGTGAGTTCCCGCGTACGACGCGTCGCCGTGACCGGTCAGCCGCTCCGTGCGGCGAGCGGCAGATGAGGATCGCGACGATCACGTCGGGGTCGAACGGTGCCGCGATGTCGGCGCAGCCGGCCCCTGTCCGCGGCGCCTGGTCGGCGCCGGCGACGCACTGGCCCGGGTCCGTGGACCCACCCGGATCGAACCGCCCGCCGGCTCCTTCGACTCGGCGTTCGGCCAGAACTCCTGGCGTTCCGGCCCGCTTCGCCCGCGCTGCGGGTCCCCGCGGTCAGCGGCGCTCCGGCCGCGTCCCCAACCGGTGCAGGCGCAGCGCCAGTTGGATCTCCAGGGCGCGGGCCGGACTCTGCCAGTCGTCGCCGAGGAGGCGGGCCACCCGCTCCAGCCGCTGGGCCACCGTGTTCACGTGGACGTGGAGTCCGTCCTTCGTGCGGGCCGGGCTCATCCCGCAGGCGAAGTACGCGTCGAGGGTGCGCAGCAGCTCCGTGCCGCGCCGTCTGTCGTAGGCGACGACCGGGCCGATGGTGTTGGTGACGAACGCGGCGACGTCCCGTTCGCCGGCGAGGAGCAGGCCGAGGAAGCCGAAGTCCTCGGCGGCGGCGCCGTCACCGCCCCGGCCGAGGAGGTGCAGCGCGTCGAGGCAGCGGCGGCCCTCGGCATAGCCGGCGGCCACGGCGTCGGGGTGGGCGGCGAGGTCGGCGACGGGGGCGGAGGCGCCGACGGTCACCTGCCGGCGGACGGCGGAGCCGAGGTGCCGGGCGGTGCGCCGGGCCACGTCGGCGGCGGTGTCGCCGGGTTCGAGGGGCAGCAGCAGGACGGCTCCGCCGTCGCGGGCGGCGGCCAGGCCGCGCCGGGTGGCGGCGAGGCGGGAGGCGGCCGACCACAGTCGCCGGCGCGCCGCCGCCGACTCCTCGGCGTCCTCGGCCGGTCCCTCCGGGCGGGCGGCGAGCACGACATGGGTGGCGTCGAGGTCGGCGTGCAACCGGGCGGCACGGTCCCGCAGTTGGCGCGGCTCGCGGTCCCGGGCGTCGAGGAGGTCGTCCAGCAGCTCGCCCCGCACCCGCTGTTCGGCCTCGGCGGCGGAGCGGCGGGCCAGCAGGAGCAGCGAGGTGACCATCGCGGCGCGCTCCAGGGTGCGCTGGTCGACGGGGTCGAGGCCGGGCCGTCCGTGCAGCACCAGTGCGCCGAGGAGTTCGCCGCCCGCGGCGACCGCGGCGATCCAGTCGCCTCCGTGCCGTACCGCGTGCCCGTCCGTGCGCGACGTCTCCAGCGACCGCGGGTCGGCGGTGTCGGTGAACTCGACCGTACCGCCCAGGACCTGGGTGACGGCGGCGGCCACGTCGTGGACCTGGCCGCCGCGCAGTACGAGTTCGGCGAGCCGGTCGTGGATGTCCGAGGCACGTTCGATGACGGCGCTGTGGTCCTTGATGATCTCGTTGGCCCGCTCCAGTCCGGCCACGGCCGAACGGGTCTCGGTGAGCAGGTTCGCCGTGTCGATGGCGGCCGCGGCGAGCGCGGCGAAGGAGCCGAGCAGCGCGATCTGCTCCCGTTCGAAGACGCGTGCCCGCCGGTCCGCCGCGAACAGCACCCCGATGACCTGCGGCCCGAGCATGAGCGGGACGCCGAGGATGGCGACCAGCCCCTCGTCGCGCACCCCGGCGTCGATGGGGAGCGTGTGCTGGAAGCGGTCGTCCTTGAAGTAGTCGTCGGTGACGTACGGCCGCGCGGTCTGTGCCACGAGTCCGCCGAGCCCCTCCCCCATGCCGAGCCGCAACTGCTGGAAGCGGGCCGCGACCGAGCCCTCGGTCACCCGCATGTAGGTGTCCCCGCGCGCCGGGTCGTGCAGGCTCAGGTAGGCGACGTCGGTGCCGAGCAGGGAGCGGGCGCGCTGGACGATGGCCTGGAGCACGGCGTCCACGTCCCGCAGTCCCGCCAGGTCGTGCGCGGTCTCGAACAGGGCGGACAGCTCGGCCTCGCGTCGGCGTCTGCCCTCCAGCTCGGTGCGGACCCGCAGCGCGAGGAGCTTGGCCCGCTCAAGGGCGGCGATCCGCTCCGGCGGCCGGTTCTCGGCGCGGGCGAGCAGCACCGGCTGCTCGTACGCCTCCGCCGAGGCGCCCCTGGCCAGCAGTTCGAGGTACGCCTGCTCGGCGCCCAAGGGGCCTTCGGCACCCGGGTCGAGGACACCGGCGGCCGGGGCCGGCCGCCTGATGGACTGCACGTGATCGCGAGACATGGTCACAGGATTCCGCATCGCCGCTCCGGCCCGTCGGGCCTGTGGAAAACTCGCCCGGCCGACGGGACGGCGTGCGTCAGTGGGCTGTCCAGCCGCCGTCGAGCACCAGTGAGGTGCCCGTGGCGAAGGACGCCCAGGGGCCGCAGAGATAGGCCACGGCCTCGGCGACCTCCTCCGGTTCGACGAGCCGCTTGACGGCGCTGTCGGTCAGGAGCACCTCGGACAGCACCCGCTCCTCGGGGATGCCGTGCGCCTGTGCCTGGTCGGCGAGCTGCTGCTCGACCAGTGGGGTGCGCACATAGCCCGGGTTCACACAGTTCGAGGTGACCCCGTGGGGCGCGCCCTCCAGAGCGGCCGTCTTGGACAGGCCCTCCAGTCCGTGTTTGGCGGCCACGTAGGCGGACTTGTAGGCGGAGGCCCGCAGCCCGTGGACGGAGGACACGTTCACGATCCGGCCCCAGCCCTGTCCGTACATGTGCGGCAGCGCGCCCCTGATGAGCCGGAAGGGTGCCTCCAGCATCACGGTCAGTACGGTGTGGAAGACGTCCGGCGGGAACTCCTCGATGGGGCGCACCAGTTGGAGGCCCGCGTTGTTGACGAGGACGTCGGTGCCGGCGGCGGCGCGTTCGGCCGCGTCCAGGTCGGTGAGGTCGAGGACGTACGGTTCGACGGCACCGCCGCCCGCCGTGCCCAGGGCCCGCCCGGCCGAGTCCACGAGCTCGGCGAGTCCCGCCTCGTCCCTGTCGACGGCTCTGACCCGGGCGCCGGCGGCCACGAGACGCAGGGTGCAGGCGCGGCCGATGCCCCCGGCGGCACCCGTGACGAGGGCGGTGCGGCCCCGCAGGTCGACGACGGGGGCGGGGCCGGGGACAGCGGCGGCGGCGGAGGTGGTGTCGGCGGAGCCGGTACTCGGCGAGCTCATGGACGGACCCTAAGCGGCGGCCACCCGCTTTCACATGGCGTCAGCACACATACTTCAGCCGAAAGTCGTAGTGTCGAACCATGTGGGTGCGTCCGACATGGCTTGCTTGATCCGGAACACCCCGAACTCGTTCAGCTCCGGCAGGGCGTCCAGGTCGAACCAGGCCACGTCCAGCGACTCGTCGTCGTTCACGCGGGCCTCGCCGCCGACGGCCCGGCAGCGGAAGGTGATGTCCATGTACTGGCAGACGTCGCCGTTCGGGTAGGTGACGGGGTTCAGCGCCTGGACGAGGACCACCCGCTCGGCGACGCAGCGCACCGCCGTCTCCTCGAAGACCTCCCGCACGGCGCAGGCCGCGGGCTGCTCCCCCGGCTCCGGAATGCCGCCGATGACCGACCACTTGCGGGTGTCGGTACGGCGGCCGAGGAGCACTCTGCCCTCGTCGTCGAAGACGATGGCGGTGATCCCGGGCAGCCAGAGGAGCTGGTGGCCGGCGGCGGCCCGGATCGTGCGGATGAAGTCAGGAGTAGCCATGAACCGACCCTAACGGCCCGGTTCCGCGCACCCGGCCGAAGCCACGGGGCGTACAGCGGGTGTACGGCTACGCGTCACCGGCGCGCCGGCCGCGCACTCCGGCCCCGATCGCCCAGCCGATTCCGCCCGCCGCGACCAGCACCAAAGCGATCTCGGGGAGGATGCCCAGCCTGGTCGCGGGCGTCTCGGAGGTGCGCAGCGGCACCTTCTGCACCAGGTAGGCGGGCACGAACATGCCGGTCTTCTGGGTGATCTTCCCGTCCGGCATGATGATCGCGCTGACGCCGCTGGTCACCGGCACGGTGACGGTCCGGCTGTGCTCGACCGCGCGGATCCGGGACATGGCGAGCTGCTGGTAGGTCATCTCGCTGCGGTCGAAGGTGGCGTTGTTGCTCGGCACGGAGATCATCTCGGCGCCGTGCGTGACGGTGTCCCGCACGTCCCAGTCGAAGGCGGCCTCGTAGCAGGTGGCGAGGCCGACCTTGGTGCCGTCGATGTCGAAGACACCGGGCTTGGTGCCCCGGCTGAAGTCCTGGCGGACCATGCTGGTCCAGTCCTTGTTGATGGCACCGACCAGTCCGCGCAGCGGGAGGTACTCGCCGAAGGGCTGGATCTGCCGCTTGTCGTACGTCGAGATCGGGCCCTTGACCGGGTCCCACAGGATCTGCTCGTTGAGCAGCTTGCCGTCCCGCTCGACGACCCCGCCGACCGAGATGGGCACACCCATCGCCTTGGCCGCGCCGTCGATCACGGCGGCCGCGTCGGCGTCGGAGAACGGGTCGACGTCGGAGGAGTTCTCCGGCCACAGCACGAAGTCCGGCTTGGCGGCCTTGCCCGCCTGGACGTCGGCGGCCAGCTTGAGGGTCTCCTTCACGTGGTAGTCGAGCACGGCCTGCCGCTGCGACGCGAAGTCCAGGCCGGCCCGCGGCACGTTGCCCTGGATGACCGCGACGGTGACCGAACCGTCCTCCGCCTTGTCGCTCACCAGCCCCCGCGCCGCGACCGCGCCGACCACGGGCACGGCCACGCTCAGCAGCGCCACGGCCGCCGCTCCGCGCCGGATCTCGCGGGTACGCCGGCCCTCGACGGCCAGCCGCCCCACCTCGTACAGACCGAACCCGCACAGGACGACGGCGAATCCGAGCACCGGCGTGCCGCCCAGCGCGGCGAGCGGCAGGAAGACGCCGTCCGCCTGCCCGAAGGCGATCTTGCCCCAGGGGAAGCCGCGGAAGGGCACACGCGCGCGTGCCGCCTCGCCCGCGATCCACAGGGCGGCCGCCCACACCGGCCAGGCCGGCAGCTTGGAGACGGCGGCCACCCCCACCCCGACCAGCGCGACGAAGATCGCCTCGATGGCCACCAGCGCGAGCCAGGGACCAGGGCCGACCTCGACGCCGGTCCACACCAGCAGGGGCAGCAGGAAACCGAGACCGAACACGTAGCCGAGGCCGAGGGCCGCCTTCCAGCTACGGCCGCGCAGCACCCACCCGAATCCGGCGAAGGCGGGCAGCGCGAGCCACCACAGGGGGCGCGGCGGGAAGCTGACGTACAGCAGCACTCCGCTGAGCGCGGCGGCGGCGGCCGGGACCAGACGGCGGAGCAGCCGCAGGCCGCGCGCGCGGGGCGTGGGGCGCGGCGTGAGCTGGTCCGACTGGTCGACGGAAGTTGCGGTGACGGTCACTCCGGGAGTGTACGGCGGTCGACCTTGCGGCCGACAGCGCGGTCTCGGCATGCAGGAATCACACCGTTCCCGCGCAAGTCATCCACAAAGCGGGCATCGCCGGTTACGGTGAGCCGAGGCGGGCGGCGGGGCCCGCCGCAGGTCGGGGGACCGGGGTACGGGGGGCGACGGTGGGGGCTACCGGGATGACGTCCGCTGCCGACAGGGACACGGACGACGACAGACGAAACGTTTCCGACGTGGTGGGCGTCCTGGTGCTCGGGGCGTGCGCCGCGTGGCCGCTGATCTCGGCGGCCGGTCGCGACGCACGGCCCGAGGGGGTGCTGCTGGCGGTGCTCGCGGTGGCCGCGGGCTATGCCGCCGGCCGGATGTCCGGGGCGCTGCTCCCGGTGGCCGCGCCGGGTGTGGGCGCGCTGGCCGGGCTGGCGTTCGCGGTGGCGATGCCCCGGCTGGCACCGGGCCCCCAGTTCGCGACTCCGCTCGGCCACGCCGGTGCCGTCGCGGCGCTGCTGGCACTTGCGACGGGCGGCGCGTGCTGCGCCGCGTGGGCGACACCGGTTCCGGCGCTGCGGCTCGGGCTGCGGATGCTCGCCGCCGGGATCGCGGTGGCCGGCGCGGCCGTGGGCTCGGCGGCCGGCTGCGCGGCCAGTGCCGTCGTCCTGCTGTGCTCCCTCGCCGCCGGCCGGATGCGGCGGCGGGGTCCGGCCGTCGGCGGGCTGGCCCTGGTGGCCGCGCTGGCGACGGGCACGGTCTGGGCGGTCGCCGCGGACGTCCTGCCCGCCGGCCTCGCCGACGCCCTCGGGGGCCCTCTCACGGAGCACCGCGTCCTGCTGTGGCGGGACGCCCTGCGTCTCGCCCGCCGGCACACCGCCGAGGGGGTCGGCCCCGGGCGCTTCGGCGAACTGAGCGGCAGCGCGTCCGAGGCCCTGCTGCCCGACGGCAAGCCGCACTCCGCGCCGCTCCAGCTGGCCGCGGAACAGGGCCTGGTCGGCGTCCTGCTGCTGGCCACCGCGTTCTGCTGGATCCTCTACGCCCTGTGGCGCTCCCCCCGCTCCACCCCGGTCACCCTCACCGCCGGCGCGGCACTCACCGCCCTGGCCGTGATCGCCTCGGTCGGCAACGCGCTGAGCTTCACGACGGTGTCGGCGGGCGCGGGCCTGCTGGCGGGCCTGGCGACGGCACGCCCATGGGTGACGGGGACGACGGCGATGCCAGGCGGTTGAGCCGAACGGGTGCACGGCCTCGCCACATGTGATCCCGCCGTTCCGCCACATGTGACCCGGCCACACCGGATCCCGCCACGTGTGGTCCGGCCATATGCGGCCCAGCCTCCCTCGGCCGACCACATGTGATCCAGCCCCACTCGGTCGGCCCCATGTGATCCCGCCCCACTCGGCCGACCACATGTGGTCCGGCCCCGTGTGCGGACCGCGTCAGTGCGCCGTGCCCGGCGTGATCGTCCGCAGGCGTTCCCGGATGACCCGCACCGCGGACTCGGCGTTGTCCACGGTGATCGTGAAGGTGTGGCCGTCCCACAGGCTCAGGACGATGCCCTCGCCACGGCGGACGACGACGGCCGTGCCCTTCTCGGGGCGCCAGCGATAGCCCCAGCCGCCCCAGTGGCGCGGGGTGATCTGCGGGGAGAAGTCGGCGCCGACCACATGGGAGAGCGGAATGCGACGGCGCGGCACTCCTATATGACCGCAGCGGACCTCGAGACACTCCCTGTCGAGTCTCAGGTCGACGTGGACGAAGGCGAGGGTGCCGAAGAGGACCAGCAGCCCGGCGGCGATACAGCCCACGACAGCCATCACCAGCGCGGTGACGCCAGAGCTCCAGGCGGAGTCCACGGCCAGTTCGATGCCGAGCGCCATACAGGCTGCGCCGACCAGTGCCAGCAGCCACTGGACACGGTTCGTGGCGCGCCCGGTCCAGACGTCCGGGTGTGAGGCGTCCTCGTCCGGAGAGTGGTCTCGGGGGTGGTCCCTCATGTCTACGAGATTACTCAGGTTTCGCTGCGCGGGTACCGCGTTGCGGAGGGTGACTGCTCACATCGGGGGTATTCACGGCCCCGGACGGTTCACTGGGACGCGGCAGGAGTGGCGGTGCGCAGCAGGCGGGCCTCGGCGTAGCCGAGCGCGGCCTCGGGCAGGTCGCCCTCCCGGCCGTTGAGCAGCACCGTCACCGTGCCGGTGGCCGGTGCGTCGGGGGCAGGCTGCGCACCGATCCGGCGCAGCGCCTGGGCGGCCACGGCACCGGCGGAGCCGTGCAGGACCAGAGGGGCGGCGCCGGGGCGCTGGACGGCGGCGCGGATACGTTCCGCCAGGAGTTCGTAGTGGGTGCAGCCCAGGACGACGGTCGTCACATCACCGGGGGTGAGCCGGGCCGCCGCGGTCACCGCGGCGTCGATGGCGGCCTGGTCGGCGTGCTCGACGGCCTCGGCCAGTCCCCAGCAGGGCACCTCGGTGACCGGCACGCCTCCGGCGAAGTCCTCGATCAGGCCCCGCTGGTACGCGCTGCCCGTGGTCGCGGGGGTCGCCCAGATCGCGACGTGACCGCCGCCGGCGGCGGCCGGCTTGATCGCCGGGACCGTGCCGATGACCGGGATGCCGGGCTCCAGACGCGCGCGCAGCGCCGGGAGGGAGTGCACGGTCGCGGTGTTGCAGCCGATGATCAGCGCGTCGGGCCGACGGGCGGCGGCGGCCTCGGCGACGGCCAGGGCGCGCTCGGTGACACCCTCGGGGGTACGCGGCCCCCAGGGCATGCCCGCGGGGTCGAAGGAGAGGACGAGATCGGCGTCGGGGCGCAGCCGCCGTACCGCTGCGGTGGCCGCCAGCAGGCCGATTCCGGAGTCGATGAGCGCGATCTTCACCCGGCCACGATAGACGATGGGCCGTTGGGAGCAGGCCCGATGGGGCAGACTGCGCGCGTGAGCGTCTTCACGTGGACCGCCGCCGTATCCCTCGCCGCCTGGCTGTGGCTGCTGCTCTGCCAGGGCTTCTTCTGGCGCACCGACGTCCGGCTGCCGCCCCGGCGCGAGCCCGCCGAATGGCCGGACGTGTGCGTGGTCGTCCCGGCCCGGGACGAGGCCGCCGTACTGCCCCTGAGTCTGCCGTCGTTGCTGGCGCAGGACTATCCGGGGCGGGCGGAGGTGTTCCTGGTCGACGACGGCAGCACGGACGGCACCGGGGAGCTGGCCCGGGAGCTGGCCGCGCGCCACGGCGGACTGCCGCTGACCGTGGCCTCCCCCGGTGAGCCGCCGGCGGGCTGGACCGGCAAGCTGTGGGCGGTACGGCACGGCATCGCTCTCGCACGCGCGCGTGACCCCGAGTACCTGCTGCTGACGGACGCCGACATCGCGCACGGGCCGGACAGCCTGCGGCTGCTGGTGGCGGCGGCCCGCACCGGGGGCTTCGACATGGTCTCGCAGATGGCTCGGCTGCGGGTGGCGAGCGTGTGGGAACGGCTCGTGGTGCCCGCCTTCGTCTACTTCTTCGCCCAGCTGTACCCGTTCCGCCGGATCGGCCGGAAGGGCTCGCGCACCGCGGCGGCGGCGGGCGGCTGTGTCCTGCTGCGGACCGAGGCGGCCGAGCGGGCGCGCGTCCCGGACGCGATCCGGCACGCCGTGATCGACGACGTGGCGCTCGCCCGCGCGGTGAAGGGCACCGGCGGGCACATCTGGCTGGGTCTCGCCGAGCGGGTGGACAGCGTGCGCCCCTATCCGCGCCTGCACGACCTGTGGCGGATGGTCTCCCGCAGCGCGTACGCGCAGCTGCGGCACAACCCGCTGCTGCTCCTCGGCACGGTCGCCGGTCTCGCCCTCGTGTACCTGGTGCCGTCGGCGGCGGTACTGGCGGGGGCGGTCGCCGGCAGCACGCCGACGGTGCTCGTCGGCGGCGCGGCCTGGCTGGTGATGACCGCGACGTACCTGCCGATGCTCCGCTACTACCGGCAGCCGCCGTGGCTTGCTCCGCTGCTGCCGTTCACCGCGTTCCTCTACCTCCTCATGACGGTCGACTCGGCGGTGCAGCACTACCGGGGGCGCGGGGCGGCCTGGAAGGGCCGTACGTACACGCGTCCCGACACCGTCGCCGACGAGGGCTGACCGCCCGCGTCCGTCACTTGCGGCCGGGCGTCCAGTTCATGCCCCAGCCGTAGGCGCGGTCGACGGTCCGCTGCGGGCTGACCCCGCGCTCCGGGACCAGGTAGCGCGCCTCGCGCTGTACGACGAGGTCACCGCCGGTGCTGGTCAGCAGCGCGAGCGCGCACACGGTCGAGGGGACCGTGCACTCGTCCAGGGAGAAGTCGACCGGTGCGCCGTACTGCGGCTGGAGGGTGACCGTGGCGTGCAGGTCGGCGAAGGACGTGGCGCCCTGGTAGATCGTCACGAAGACCAGGATGCGCTTGAAGTCCTGTTTGCGGTCGAGGTTGACGGTGAGGTTCTCGCCGCTCGACACGGCACCGGTGCGGTCGTCGCCGTCGAGGTGGATGTACGGCGGCCGGTTCAGGGCGCCGAAGGCGTTGCCCAGCGCCTGGACGACGCCCTTGCGGCCGTCGGCGAGCTCGTACAGGGCGCACAGGTCCAGGTCGAGGTCGCCCGCCCCGCCGCGCCGGCCGCCCCAGCCCGTGAGCTGCTTGCGGACCTGCCAGTTGAGGTTGACCCGCAGCGCGCCCGAGGTGCCGCCCTGCTTGGCCAGCGACACGGAGGGGGCCGCCTTGGTGAGCGTCACCTTGGACAGCCGTACGGGGGCGGTCGGCGGGGGCGGCGGGGTGACCGGAGCAGGGGCCGGCGGAGTGAACGGCGCCGGGGGCGGCGTCGTGACCGGAGCGGGGGCCGGCGAGGCGGTATGCGGCATCGGCGGGTGCGCCGGCTGCTGCGGCTCGTCCACCGTGATCCCGAAATCCGTAGCAAGCCCTTCCAGCCCGCTCCCGTATCCCTGCCCGACCGCGCGGAACTTCCAGCCGCCCTGGCGGCGGTAGAGCTCACCGAGCACGAAAGCGGTTTCCACCGTGGCGCCCGTACTGTCGAACCGGGCGACCACATTTCCGTCGGCCGCGTTCAATACCTCGATGTAGAGGCCAGGGACCTGCCCAAACGTTCCACCGTCGGCCGACGCGGCGAGGACGATCCGCTCGATCGGGGTCTCCACGCGCGCGAGGTCGACGAAAAGGCTGTCGGTGACCAGGTCGCCGGAGCGCCGCTTGCCCTCGTGGCGGACCGCGCCCGAGGCGTGTGCGGGCTGGTTGTAGAAGACGAAGTCGCCGTCGGACCGCACTTTCCCGGCGACCAGCAGCAGCGCCGAGGCGTCCGCGTCGGGGGCACCCGGGCCGGAGCGCCAGCCCAATTCGACCCGCAGCGCCGTGGTCGGCACCGGCGTATTCGATCCTTTCGACATTGACATGTCCGCCCCCATCGTGTGTCGGCACGCCGGGCACGCCCCGGCCACCCCGGTCATCCCTACCCGCACAACCTATTCCCGGGGACAGGGATCTCCCATGAGCGGCACAGGAAGATCCCTGGCCAACTGCCGGTAACCGGGTCGGAACTCGGCCTTTACACGATCAGAACGCTGATTGCCGTCCTTTTTTGCCGAGTTCGCTCGGATTGGGGATCCGGCGTCACTGCCGACACGGAAAACAACCCTCTTATCGGTCTCCCCAACCAGCACATCGTGGGCTTAACTTATGTGCCATGACCTCCCCCCGCTCCACCTATGGCGGCGGCTACTACTCCGCCTCCTTCCCGGACACTCCGATCTACGACTCGCTCGTGGCCGAACGGGGCACCCCTCAGATCGCCCCGATCCGGGTTCCTCCCGCCTACGACGCGCCCAGCAGCTTCAGCAACCTGCCCGCGCTGCCGTCGGCACTGCCCGCCCTCCCCGCGGGCCCCTCCCAGCCGGCCCCGGGCTACGGCTACCCGCAGCAGATGCAGCAGCCCGCCCCGCTGCAGCAGGCGCCCGCGGCGTACATCCCCCAGCAGGCGACGGGCCCGCGCGGCTACCCCGCGCAGCAGCCGCAGCCGCCCCGTCCGATGATGGGCGGCACCGGGTACGAGGCGATGCGCCCGGCGGCTCCGCGCCCCGCGCAGGCGGCTCCGTACCAGGACCCGTACAACAACCAGCAACAGCAGCAGTACCGCGGCTACTGACCGGCACCCCCGGATGTCCGTGCCACCTGGCACGATGGCGTCATGGGGATGGCCGAGCTGCAGTCGATCCACGTTCACCCGGTCAAGGCGCTCCGGGGCTTCTCGCCCCGGGAGGCCGTCGTGGAGCCCTGGGGGCTGGCCGGTGACCGACGCTGGGTTCTGATCGACGACGGGGGATAGGTCGTCACCCAGCGTGTACAGCCGCGTCTCTCGCTCGCCGCTGCCGAGCTGCTGCCCGGCGGCGGCCTACGCCTGTCCGCGCCCGGGCGCACGCCCCTGACGGTGCCGGTACCGGAGCCGGGGGTCACGGTGCCGGTGGACATCTTCGGCACGAAGGTGGAGGCGGTCCTCGCCGCGGACGCGGCCCATGTGTGGTGCGGCGCGTATCTGGAGGCCGACGTCCGCCTCGCGCACATGGACGATCCCGCGAGCCGCCGCCCGATCGACCCGGACCACGCGCTGCCGGGCGAGACGGTGAGCTTCGCCGACGGCTATCCCCTGCTGGTCACCACGCAGGCCTCGCTGGACGCCCTCAACTCCCTGATCGCGCGGGGCGGGCACGCCGACGAGGGTCCGCTGCCCATGGACCGGTTCCGGCCGAACGTGGTCGTGCGGGGCACCGGGGCCTGGGCCGAGGACGAATGGCGGCGGATCGCGATCGGCGAGGTCGAGTTCCGGGTCGCGAAGATGTGCGGGCGGTGCGTGGTGACCACCACCGACCAGGTCACCGCCGAGCGCGGTCGAGAGCCGCTGCGGACGCTGGCCCGCCACCGCCGGTTCGGCAACCAGCTGGTGTTCGGCCAGAACCTGGTGCCGCGCTCCCCCGGCACGATCCGGGTGGGGGACCCGGTCCACGTCCTCGGCTGAGAACCGGAAAGGGTCGCGTTGCCGGGGACCACGCACCGGGCGAGCTCCGCGGCCGGCCGGGAACCCGAGCCCGCGGTCCGGTCGTTGGGGGTCGTGAGAAGTTCATGAGACCCCGGCCGGGGGTGATTTCGCTCTCTCTTCGGCCAGGGGCTCGGGTGAACGGACCGGGCGGGGGTTATCACGGAGCGGGAAGGGGGTGGTGGTCGGTGCGAGCGATCCGCGGCCTGTGGCGCTGGCGGCACAATCCGCTGCGCCGGGCGACCGACCTGGCCGAGGCCTGGGTGGCCCTGGTGGCACTGGTGCTGATCGTGGTGGCCGCGCCGGTGCTCGGCTCGTTCGTCGGCGCCGCGGCCCAGGCCACTCTCCAGCGGTCGGTCCGCCAGCAGCAGCACGACCGGCACCTCGTCCTGGCCACGGTGGTGCGCAAGCTGGGCGGCGCCCCGGTGGAGCCCGACCCGGACGCCACCAGCGCCCACGACCCGCGCAGCCGGGTCCTCGCCGACTGGACCGCACCGGACGGCACCCGCAGGCACGGCCAGGTCCTGACGACCCTCAAGTCCCCGCACAAGGGCGACCACTTCGACCTCTGGACGGACCGGCACGGCCTCATCACGGCCCGCCCGCTGGACGCCGTGACGGCGACGACCCACGCGGTGCTGGCCGGATTCGGCGCGGCCCTGCTCACCGCGGGGCTGGTCGACAGCGCCAGACGCATGATCGTCTGGCGTATGGTCCGCCGCCGCTACGCACGGTGGGACCAGGCCTGGGACCGGGCGGGCCCGGACTGGGGCAAGGCCGGGACGGGCAGCTGACGGCCTTTCCGTCTCTGGTCAACCCACCACCTCGGCGCACGCTACGGTGGACCGGCCGAAGCGCATTCGGCATCGACCCGCGCGCGAGCGAACCACAGGGGCCGGGCACCGTCCGCGGTACCGCCCCGAAGGCGAGCGAGCGACCTGTACGACGAGGTGGGGGCACGGCAACGCCATGGCACAGGGCACGGTCCAGGTGACGCACACCGGCACATCGAGGTGGCGGCGCCGCACAGGTGAGTACGCCTCGCTCGCCGCCGCCCTGGAGGCCGCCGCCGACGGCGACGTCCTCACGGTCGCGCCCGGCACCTACCGGGAGAACCTCGTCGTCCAGCGCGCGGTGACGCTGCGCGGTCCCGAGGGCTCGCCCGGCTCGGTGCGCATCGCCCCCGCGGACGGGGTCCCGCTGACCGTGCGCGCCTCGGCGGTCGTACAGGACCTGCACGTCGAGGGGCAGGACGCGGCCGCGCCCGCGCTGCTGGTCGAGGAGGGCACCCCCGAGCTGCTGGACGTACGGATCGTCACCCGGTCCGCCGCCGGGATCGAGGTACGCGGCGGAGCCCGGCCGACCGTGCGGCGCTGCACCGTGGACAACCCGGCCGGCATCGGCATCGCCGTACTCGAGGGCGGCGGCGGGGTGTTCGAGGAGTGCGAGGTCGTGGCGGCCGGTCAGGCGGGCGTGGCGGTGCGCGGCGGCGGCCGCCCCCGGCTGGAGCGCTGCCGGGTGCACCACGCCTCGGGCACGGGCATGACGGCGACCGGGGAGAACTCCGCACTGGAAGCGGTGGGCTGCGAGATCTACGAGGTGCGCGGCTCCGGTGTGCAGGTCACCGCGCGGGCCACGGCGCACCTCACCGACTGCGATGTGCACCGCACCACCGCCGACGGGGTCACCCTCGACACCGACGCGGTGCTCACCCTCGCCGACTGCCGTATCCACGACATCCCGGAGAACGCGGTCGACCTGCGCTCGCGTTCGGTGCTCACCCTGACCCGCACGACGGTGCGTCAGTTCGGGCGCAACGGGCTGTCGGTGTGGGACCCGGGCACCCGGGTGGACGCCAACCAGTGCGAGATCTTCGACAGCACGGGCGACTATCCGGCGGTCTGGGTCAGCGACGGCGCCACCGTGGTCCTGGACTCCTGCCGGGTGCACGACGTGCCGGACGCCCTGTTCGTGCTGGACCGCGGCTCCCGTGCGGACGTCGTCGACAGCGACCTCTCGCAGGTGCGCAACACGGCGGTGTCGGTGAGCGACGGCGCCACCGCGCAGCTCGACGACTGCCGGATCCGGGACGCCGCCACCGGCGCCTGGTTCCGCGACCACGGCAGCGGCGGCACCCTCAACAACTGCACGGTGGACGGCACCCAGACCGGCGTGATCGTCACCAAGGGCGCCGACCCCACCATCGAGCGGTGCACGGTCGACTCACCGGCCGAGGCCGGCTTCTACGTGTCGGCGGGCGGCCGTGGCACCTTCCAGAACTGCCGGGTCACCGGCAGCGGCGGCTACGGCTTCCATGTGATCGACGGCTGCCGTACGACGCTGCGGAAGTGCCGCACGGAGCGGTGCGCGCGCGGGGGCTACGAGTTCGCCGACGGCGGTCCGGACACGGGGTCGGGCACCGGCCCGGTGGTGGAGGACTGCACCAGCGACGAGAGCGGCAGCCTCAGGCCGCCCGAGGCGCGCGAGACGGTCGTGCAGACCTCGTACCAGTCCCCCGGCCTGCTGGGTGCGATCCCCGGCCAGCGCAGCACCGAGCAGGAGCCGCTCCTCGCCCCCGTCGCGCCCGAGGAGCCGGCCCGGACCTCCAAGGCCGTGCTCGGCGAACTCGACGCGCTGGTCGGCCTGGACAGCGTCAAGCGCGAGGTCCGTGCGCTCACCGACATGATCGAGGTCGGCCGGCGCCGCCAGCAAGCCGGGCTGAAGGCCGCCTCGGTCAAGCGGCACCTGGTGTTCACGGGCTCCCCCGGTACCGGCAAGACGACGGTCGCCCGGCTCTACGGCGAGATCCTCGCCTCCCTCGGGGTGCTGGAGAAGGGCCATCTGGTCGAGGTGTCCCGGGTCGACCTGGTCGGTGAGCACATCGGCTCCACGGCGATCCGCACCCAGGAGGCGTTCCAGCGGGCGCACGGCGGTGTGCTGTTCATCGACGAGGCGTACGCGCTGTCGCCGGAGGACGCGGGGCGGGACTTCGGCAAGGAGGCCATCGACACGCTGGTGAAGCTGATGGAGGACCAGCGGGACGCCGTGGTGGTGATCGTCGCGGGCTACACCGAGGAGATGGAGCGCTTCCTCTCGGTCAACCCGGGTGTGGCGTCGCGTTTCTCCCGGACCATCACGTTCAGCGACTACGGCCCGGACGAACTGCTGCGGATCGTGGAGCAGCAGACCGACGAGCACGAGTACCGGCTGGCGCCGGGCGCGTCCGAGGCGCTGCTGACGTACTTCACGGTGCTCCCGAAGGGCCCCGCGTTCGGCAACGGCCGTACGGCGCGGCAGACCTTCGAGGCGATGGTGGAGCGGCATGCGAGCCGGGTCGCCCAGCTCGCCGACCCGACCACCGACGACCTCACCCTGCTGTACCCGGAGGATCTTCCCGAAGTCGCCTGATCAGCCGCCCGGTTGCGGTCGCTGTCCGGGCAGCTCCGGGCGCAGCCGGGCCAGCAGCCGCTCCCGTTCCTCGGCGAATACCGGGTCCGCCTGGTAGTCGGAGTGGCCGAGGATCGGGGCGGGGAGCGGGTGCCCGGGGGTGCGGCCGTAGGCGAGCGGGTCCTTGAGGGGCACGTGGTCGACCCCGGGGCCGTCGCCGTCGGGGATCCGTACGGGGCCGCCGATGGGGTCGGTGAGGCGGTAGAGGTTGCGCCAGCAGGCGACCTCGTGGTGCAGGGAGCCGAGTTCGGCGGGGCCGAAGTGGGCCGGGAACCAGCGGCCGTAGAGCCGTTCCAGCGGCGAGCCGTACGTCAGCAGGGCGACCCGGCCACGGACCGCCGGGGTCAGCTGCCAGGCGGCCGCGGCGGCGAGGACGCTGCCCTGGGAGTGGCCCGAGATGACCAGCCGGCCGCCGGTGCGGCGGGTCCAGGTGTCCATCCGCCAGGTCAGGTCGGGGACCGCGCGCTCGGCGTAGCAGGGCGGGGCGAAGGGGTGGGCGGCGCGCGGCCAGAAGGTGCCGACGTCCCAGAGGATGCCGATGGTGCGCCGTGCGGAGGGGTCCTTGTAGGCGCGCCGGCCCCAGGTGACGAAGAGTATGAAGCCGAGCCCGACCAGCCAGGAGCCGAGCGCCTGCGAGGCCTCGGCCGCCCCGTGCACCAGCGCGTACGACCCGTCGGCCGCCGCGTCCGGGGTCTTCCCGGTGGTCAGCGCGCCCGCCAGCGCCCCGGCGCCCAGCACCAGCGTGGCGGCGCAGAGCACGGTGACGACGAACGGCGTCCGGTCGGTGAGGACGGCCATGGCCCGGACCCGGGCGATACGGCGGCTGCGGGCCGCGTCCTCCGGCTCCCCGGGGTGACCGAGGTCCACGGCGGCGCGTTCCGTGCGGCCGAGCCGCGAGGTGCGCCAGGACAGCCACCCGGCAGCGGCGAGCAGCACCACGAGCACCGGCGGGATCACCGACGCCTGCCAGGTCAGCAGGACCGGAGGCCCGGCGATGGAGGTGCGGGTGCCGTCCAGCCAGTCGGCGACCCGCTGGGCGACCCCGCCCGAGATCACCCCGCCGAGCGCGCAGGCGAGCAGCGCGACCGCGGGCCCGCCGAGGCCGCGCATCGCGGCGCGCGCGTCGGGCAGCCGGCGGTGCAGGTCGTGGGCGACGGCCGCGAGGGCGATCACCAGCATGCCCTGGGCCAGGGCCAGTCCGCCGAAGGCGGTGTCCCCGGCGAGCCGCCCCGTGGAGTGCCACCCCGGCCGGGACCAGCCGGCGTAGACCGTCACGAGCAGCAGCAGGGCGAGCGCGCCGAGCGGCAGGCGGCGTACGAGGTGCCGGTCGAGTTCCTGGTCGAGGAGGTTCTCGCTGCGGCCCCGGCGGCAGACCACCCACACCACGGCGAGGGCCCCGGCGATCAGGCCACCGGTCAGCAGCCACCCGATGGTGTCCGGTACGGCGGTGCCGCCCGGCCCGCGGTCGAAGGAGGCCGCGGGTGCGAGGACCGCGGCGGCGACGGTGAGCAGCCCCGCGGCGGTGTGGGCGGCACGCAGCCGGGCGACCAGCCGGCGTCCATACCAGAAGCCGGGGCTGCCGAGGGAGGTGTGGCCGGGCTCGGGGTCGTTGGCCAGGGGCCGGGTGGACTCGTAGGCGCTCCAGGTACGGTGCGAGAGGTACCAGAGCAGGCCGGTGAGGGCGGTGGGGACCAGGGCGGCCAGGGCGAGGCGGCGGCCGGGTGCGCTCCACCAGCCGCCGTCGGATGCGGCGGGCGAGAGGAAACCGAGCCAGGTGTGCCGGCGGGCGCAGGCCGTCACGCCCGCGCACTGCCAGGCGGCGAGGTCCAGGGCGACCTCGCAGGCGGCGGCGACCAGCAGCACGGTCAGGGTGAGCCCGGCGAGCCGGACCAGCAGGCCGTAGAAGCGCACGGTGCGCGGCCGGTCGTCGGCGGCGGGGCGCATCCAGTGCGCGAGGTTGACCACCATGAACGGCAGGAGCAGCAGCCACAGTGCGCGGGAGGCGTTGCCCGAGGTGAGGTTGCACCAGACGTACGCCTCGGGCACCGTCCGGTCGCGGTAGTCGCCGGGCCGGGACTCGGCGTCGACGTCGTCGGCGCGCCGGAAGACGGCGGCGGTGCCGTCCCCGGTGATCCGTACCGTGCGCGGATCGTCGAGCATCTTCTCGGGCGTGGTGCCGCCGACGCCGTGGACCAGGAGCTCCAGGTCGATCTCCGGGACGGCGGGCCGGTCGGCCGGGTCTGGCTTCGCGGTCGTGGGCCGGCCGGCGGGTGCGGTCGTGGTCGGCCGCTCGGCGGGGCCGTCTGCGACGGTTCGATCCTGCGCGCGTTCCACTGTTCTCGCACTTCCCCCGTGACGCGCCGATGGTCTGTGTCCGTGCGGGTCTCAGGATCGCCGATTCCGGTGTGACGCACACCACCAGTCACGGAATCTCCCCGTTGTGTGTGACACCCAGTGCAACTCGTGGTGACCGAATGACGTGTGTGCGCCGACACAGGGAGTGGCGCAACCTGTGTGGTCCCGTGAAAGGATGGGGCGCCCGCGCACCGGAGCCGGACGGAATGTCCTGGTCGGAGCCGGTATGCAGGGCGTGTCGGACGGTTTGAGGCGAGAGGACCGGAGCGTACGTGAGCGAGAACCAGAACCTCCTCGCGGAGCAGCGCCGCGCCCTGATCCTGGACGAGGTCCGGCGCCGGGGCGGCGTACGGGTCAACGAGCTGACCCGCAAGCTCGGTGTGTCGGACATGACGGTGCGCCGGGACCTGGACGCGCTGGCCCGGCAGGGTGTGCTGGAGAAGGTGCACGGCGGTGCGGTGCCGGTGGTCGAGGCGAGCACGCACGAGCCGGGGTTCGAGGCCAAGTCGGGGCTGGAGCTGACCGCCAAGGAGGACATCGCCCGGGCCGCCGCCGAGTTGGTCGTGCCGGGTACGGCGATCGCCCTCTCCGGCGGTACGACGACGTACGCGCTGGCCCATCACCTCCTGGAGGTTCCCGACCTGACCGTGGTGACGAACTCGGTGCGGGTCGCGGACGTCTTCCACGCGGCCCAGCGGGTCTCCGGGCAGCGCCAGGGCGCGGCGACGGTGGTCCTGACCGGCGGGGTGCGCACCCCGTCCGACTCCCTGGTGGGCCCGGTGGCCGACCAGGCCATCGCGGCGCTCCACTTCGACCTGCTCTTCCTCGGCGTGCACGGCATATCGACGGAGGCCGGTCTCTCCACCCCGAACCTCGCGGAGGCGGAGACCAACCGCCGCCTGGTGCAGTCGGCGCGGCGGGTCGTGGTGGTCGCCGACCACACCAAGTGGGGCACGGTGGGCCTGAGTTCGTTCGCCAAGCTGGAGCAGATCGACACGCTGGTCACGGACGCCGGACTGCCCTCCGACGCGCGTGCGGAGATCTCGGAGCATCTGCGCCGGCTGGTGGTGGCGGGCGAGGCGGAGGCCTGATCGCGTCGGCGGTACAGACATCTGACGGGACGCCAGTTATCGTGACGGGGCCGGTCAACCGCCTTACCGGCCAAGGGGGTTCTCGTCCATGGCACGCCGACTGCGCCCCGTGGGGCTCGACTTCGTCGAGACCGCGCCCGTACGTCTGGTCTTCGCACAGGAGATGTCCGCGCCACCCGAGCGGGTCTTCCACGCGCTCAACGACGACGTGCCCGGCTGGGCGGAGTGGTTCGCCGCGGTGACCCGTGCCGAGTCGGTCGACGACGGAGCCGGGCGCGACATCCGGCTCAAGGGCGGCGGGCACTTCCGGGAGACGATCATCGCCGCCAAGGAGGCGGAGGTGTACGCCTACCGGGTGGACCTGACCAACGCGCCCGGCGCCCACGCGATCGCGGAGGAGTGGCGGCTGATCCCGTCCGGCGGCGGCACCCGCGTGCAGTGGACCTTCGCCGTGGACGGTACGGCGCCGTTCCGTCTCGTGGTGAAGGCGGCACGCGCCGGGCTGGGCCGGGCCTTCCGGGGCGCGGTCGTCGAACTGGACCGGCGCCTGGCACGGTAGTGGCTCAGGCGGGCCAGACCCCCGTCTCCAGCAGGGACTCGATCGCCGCCGCGTAGGGCGCGATGTCCAGGCCCTGCTCGGCGAGCCAGGTGTCCGAGTAGTACTTGTCGAGGTACCGGTCGCCCGGATCGCAGAGCAGGGTCACCACGCTCCCCTGCCGTCCCTCGGCCACCATCTCGGCGACGATCTTCAGCGCACTCCACAGCCCGGTCCCGGTCGACCCGCCGGCCTTCCGGCCGATCGCCCGCTCCAGCGCCCGCACCGCGGCCACGCTCGCCGCGTCCGGCACCTTCATCATGCGGTCGACGGCCCCGGGCACGAAGCTCGGCTCCATCCGCGGCCGGCCGATGCCCTCGATGCGGGATCCGCAGTCGCAGGTGACGTCCGGATCACCGGTGGTCCAGCCCTCGAAGAAACAGGAGTTGTCGGGGTCGGCCACACAGATCCGGGTGTCGCGCTGGGTGTAGTGGACATAGCGAGCGAGCGTCGCGGACGTACCGCCCGTGCCCGCCGTGGCGACGATCCAGGCCGGCTCCGGGAACCGCTCCAACTCCAGCTGGCGGAAGATGGATTCGGCGATGTTGTTGTTGCCCCGCCAGTCCGTGGCCCGCTCGGCGTAGGTGAACTGGTCCATGTAGTGGCCGCCGCTCTCCACCGCGAGGCGCGCGGACTCCTCGTACATCTTCCGGGAGTCGTCCACGAAGTGGCACTGTCCGCCGTGGAATTCGATGAGCCGGCACTTCTCGGCGCTGGTGGTGCGCGGCATGACGGCGATGAAGGGCACGCCGATGAGTTTGGCGAAGTACGCCTCGGAGACGGCCGTGGAGCCGCTGGACGCCTCGATCACCGGGCGGTCCGGCCGGATCCAGCCGTTGCACAGGCCGTAGAGGAAGAGCGAGCGGGCCAGCCGGTGCTTGAGGCTTCCTGTCGGGTGCGTCGACTCGTCCTTGAGGTAGAGGTCGATGCCCCAGGCCTCGGGCAGCGGGAAGCGCAGCAGGTGCGTGTCCGCCGAGCGGTTCGCGTCCGCCTGGACCTTGCGGACGGCCTCTTTGAGCCAGTCACGGTAGGCGGCGTCACTGCGGTCGACGTCGAGGGTGGCGCCGGTCCGGATCTGCGGGGTGGTGCTCACGACGGGCTCCTTACGCTTCGCGTCGACGGCGTCCGAACGCGGCCGACGCACCGATCATAAACACCTTCCGCACGCTTCTCACCTGCATAAACGCATCTTTGGGCGACTCAAAGGCACCCCTGGGGAACAGCGGCGGACAGTGGCCCGAACCCTTCGGGGGCGCACGGTCGCGAGTGCTCCGAGCGCCCCCCGCCCGGCGGTCCGTGCACACTGGTGCTCCGCGCCGGGGGCGGGCAGACTGCCACCGGACGGGACGAACGTCTCGAACGGGGGCGCACACTGGATCACGACACGAGCCGGAGCGCGCCGGGCCGGGGCCACAAGCTTCCGGACGGCGACCGACGTACTCGAAAAGGGGCGGGGCAGGATGGCGGAGCCGGAGTTCACGGCGAACGGCGTGCGGATCGACAAGCGGCTGCGTTCGCTCACCCGGGCCGGGCAGGTCCGGATAAGGGACGGCAGGCTGCAGTTGCTCACGAGCTACGGCAGCGAGATCGACAGCGCGCCCGTACAGGCGGTACGGGCCTCGAAGCCCTGGTTCGCGTCGGAGGACCGGGCCCTGGCCGACCTCAACGGCCAGCGCTACTCACTCACCCTGGGTGACCACGACCCGGCGCCGGGCGAGCCCGGTCCGCCCGCGGCGCGCCGCTTCATCGAGGCGGTACGGCGAGCCGCGGGGCGTGACCGCTGAACCGCACGGAGCCGCGGGGCGCGACCGTCCGGCCACGGCGAGTTGCGGGACCGTGCGCGCTGGGTCACGCTTGTCTCACGTCACTCTGGGTCTACCGGCGATAACGCTGCGAACCAGCCCGCCGGCCACGACAGCAGGCGGCCCCATGGACGGCGGCGCCCTGCTGGATCCGTTCTCCGTGTTCTTCCGGACCTCACGTCGGGGAGTCGCAGCCGTGATCAAACACCCAAGCAGACACTGCTCGGTGGAGCTCCAAGCATTGCCCTCGCGGATCGGCCAGGTCCGCAGAATCGTATCTGCGCAATTGCGCTACTGGCATCTCGACCCGTTGATCGACCGGGCCGCGCTCGGTGTGACGGAGTTGCTCACCAACGTCCACCGGCACGCCCGGACCGACAAGAACTGCACCGTGGAGATCGAGCTCCAGCTCGACCGCCTCACGGTGTCGGTCCGCGACCACGATCCGCGCCTTCCGGTGGTGGAGGACGGCCTGGAGATCGCACCGCTGGCCACCTGCGGGCGAGGGCTCGCGATGGTGGCCGCGGTCAGCGAGAGCTGGGGGGTACGGCCGCACGACGACGGCAAGGTCGTGTGGTTCACCCTGCCGGCACCGACGGCCACCCCGAAGGCCGCGCGTCCGCAGCGCCCGATCACCGAACCGGCGCCCCGCCGGATCGTCGAGCCGGAACCCACGCCCGAAGCCGCGCCCGCCTCCGCACCCGCGGCCGGGCCCGTCGGCGCCCCGGCCCCCGTGCACGCGACCGCCGGCGTCCCCGGCGCCGCACACGCTCCCGCCCGCTCGGCTGTCGCCAGTTGAGCGGGCGGTGAGTCTTCCTCGCCGAGCCTCTCCCCGGCATTACCGCCGTTTCATACCGCACCGCCCTTGCCGATGCGGCCGAACTGCTCCTCCAGGACGGACAGCCTGCGCCAGTACTCGTCCTCGTCGATCTCGCCGGAGGCGAAGCGGCGGCCGAGGACCGCGAGCGGCGAGTCGCCGGACGGACGGCCGGCGTCCGTCGGGCGCCAGGGTCCGCCGCGGCCACGCCACACGGCGCGGCGCAGGAACGTGCCGACGCCGATCACGACGGCCGCCCAGATCAGCGGGAAGAACAGGATCCACGGACCGGGCCCGCCGTTCCAGTTCGCCAGGGTCTCCATATCGGTCAACTCCCCAGGGTCTCGGTGTGATGTACCGAGACTGGCCGCCGGAAGGGGTCCGGGTCGTCGTGCGGCCGACGGCACCGTCCGTACCTCCCGGGGAGTACGCGGCGGCGCGGGGCCTGCTCCCCGGACGACTGGCGTTCTGTAACTACTAGTATGTACAGTCGTTGTGTGAGCACGTCGGAGCGGTTGATCGAGTCCACCCGCGAACTGCTGTGGGAGCGCGGCTACGTCGGCACGAGCCCCAAGGCGATCCTGGAGCGCGCGGGCGCCGGCCAGGGCAGCATGTACCACCACTTCAAGGGCAAGCCGGACCTGGCGCTGGCCGCGATCCGGCGGACCGCCGACGAACTGCTGGCCACCGCCGAGGCCGTACTCACCGGACCGGGCACCCCGTACGAGCGGATCGAGGCGTACCTGCGGCGCGAGCGCGATGTGCTGCGCGGCTGCCCGATCGGCCGGCTGACCATGGACCCGGACATCGTCGCGAGCGACGAACTGCGCGCGCCCGTCGACGAGACGCTCGACCGGATCCGGGAGCTGATCGCCGGGATCGTCGAAGAGGGCAGGGAACAGGGGCAGTTCGGGCCCCGGGTGGACGGCGAGGAGATCGCCGCCACCGTCCTCGCGACCGTGCAGGGCGGCTACGTCCTCGCCCGTGCCTCCGGTTCCCCGGCCGCGTTCGACGCCGGGGTGCGCGGACTGCTGTCCCTGCTGAGGAGTTGACGTACGTGCACATCACCAGAGAGCGCCCGGACACCCGGCAGGGCCCGGCGGAGAACTTCACCGGCACGGTGTGGCTGGACGAGCTGGCGGCGCCCGCCGCCCCGTCCCGGCTGCGCATGTTCAGCGTCCACTTCGCCCCGGGTGCCCACACCGCCTGGCACCGGCATCCGCACGGCCAGGTCCTGCACGTCCTGGAGGGCGAGGGGCTGGTGCGGCGCAGGGGCGGCGAACCGGAGGCGATCCGCGCGGGCGACACGGTGTGGATCGAGCCGGGCGAATGGCACTGGCACGGCGCCGGGCCGCGCACCTTCATGACGCATCTCGCGGTCGTGGAGGCCGCCGAGGACGGCACGACCGCCGAGTGGCACGAGCACGTGACCGACTACCCGGCCTGAGGAGCGACCAGCGCGATGCACGCCATGCAGTACGAGTTCACCCTGCCCGCGGAGTACGACATGGGCGTCATCCGCTCCCGCGTCGCGCGCGTCGGGCACCTGCTGGACGGCTGGGACGGCCTCGGCGTCAAGACCTACCTCATGCGCGAGCGGGGACGCCACGGCTCGCCGGTCAACCAGTACGGGCCGTTCTACCTCTGGAACACCGTGCGGGGCATGAACTCCTTCCTGTGGGGAGGCGCCTTCCAGGGGCCTGTCGACGACTTCGGGCGACCGCGCATACGGCAGTGGACGGGCCTGGCCTTCGAGGAGGGCACCGCCGCCGGCTCCCCCGCCGCGTTCGCTCTCCGGCGCCGCCAACCGGTGCCGGACGGCGTGGAGTTGGCCCCCTTCATGGCCGGGGCGGCGGACGAGACCGGGCGGCTGGCGGCCGAGGACGGTGCCGTGCTGGCGGCAGCCGCCGTGGACACGAATACCTGGGAGCTGGTCCACTTCTCGCTCTGGGCGCACGACACGCCCAAGGCCGAGGGCGACGTCTTCCAGGTACTGCACCTGTCCGCGCCGGGACGCGACGCGCTGCCGCGCGGGCGGCAGTGGTGAGCGGTGTGCGTACGGTCCTCGGCGACATCCCGCCCGCGGACCTGGGCGTCTGCGACGCGCACGACCACCTGTTCCTCCGCAGCCCCCGGCTGCCGGGACAGGAGCTGAACGACGCGAGCGCCGCCGGGGCCGAGCTGGCGGCGTTCCGCGCGGCGGGCGGGGCGGCCGTCGTGCAGTGGACGCCGTACGGCATGGGACGGCGGGCCGCCGACCTGCCCCTGCTGTCCCGGTCCGCCGGAGTGCACGTGGTCTGCGCGACGGGACTCCACCAATCGGCGCACTACGCACCGGAATTGCTTGATGGACTACGGGGACGACTGGCCGAAGTCTTCGTCTCCGAACTGACCGAGGGCATCGGGACGTCCGGGGTGCGCGCGGGACTGGTCAAGGTGGCGGGCGGCTTCCACCACCTCGACGCGCACGCCCGCTGGACGATGGCCGCGGCGGCCGAGGCCCACCACGCGACGGGCGCGCCGATCGCCGTCCACCTGGAGCTGGGCACCGGCGCGCTCGACGTACTCGACCTGCTCTGCGGGGAGTTGGGCGTCCCCGGGGACCGGGTCGTCCTCGGCCACCTGAACCGCTCCCCCGACCTCGCCGTCCAGCGGCAGGCCGCCGCCTCGGGCTGCTGGCTGGCCTTCGACGGGCCGTCCCGGGCCAACCACGCCACCGACTGGCGGATGCCCGAGGCGGTACGGGCCCTGGCCGAGGCCGGGTTCGGGGACCGGCTGCTGCTCGGCGGGGACACCGTGGTGGCGGGGGCGCGGTCGGTGGACGGCGGACCCGGGATGCCGTACCTGCTGCGGCGGGTGCGTGCGCGACTGGTGGACGAACTGGGCGCGGAGCCCGTCGACCGGATCCTCACCGACAACCCGGCCCGGGCCTTCGCCGTCGACTGGCGCTGATCCCTCTGCGGCCACCGAGAGGGCGGCGCTTCGCCGCGGCGGGCCGTCAGCGAAGTGCCCCCAGCGGGTCGTCCAGTACCGGCTGCCAGGCCAACTCGGCTGCGCCCACCAGGCTGTTGTGGCTCAGTGTGCACGGCAGGATCGGTACGCTGCCGCTCTGGCCCCAGAGGCTGCGGTCGGCGACGACGGCACGGAGCCGTTCCGGGTCGGCGTCCAGCAGGGTGCGGTGCAGGCCGCCGAGGATGATGCGGTCGGGGTTGAGGATGTTGACCAGTCCCGCCAGGCCCTGGCCGAGGCGGTCGATCAGGGCCTCGGTGGCCCTGCGGACGGTCGGGTCGGCGTAGTGGTCGCGGATCAGGTCCTCGGCCTGCCGGAGCAGCGACACCTCGGGGCCGGGCTCGCGGCCCGCCTCGATCAGCAGCGCCAGCGGATCGGCCTCCACGTCCAGGCAGCCCCGGCTGCCGCAGTGGCAGGGGCGGCCGTCGGGGTTCACCGCGAGGTGGCCGACCTCCAGGGCCAGGCCCGAACTCCCGGTGTGCAGGCGGCCGTCCAGGACCAGGGCACCGCCGACGCCCCGGTGCCCGGTGGCCACGCACAGCAGGTCCCGGGCGCCCCGGCCGGCGCCGTGCCGGTGCTCGGCGAGCGCGGCCAGGTTCACGTCGTTGCCCGCGAACGCCGGGCCGGTGATCCCGGCCGCGCGCACGCACTCCGCGAAGATCCGGCGCACGGGCGCCCCCACCGGCCAGGCCAGGTGGAGGGGGTTGAGGGCCAGGCCCTCCGGTTCGGCGACGGCGGACGGCACGGCGAGACCCGCGCCGACGCAGTGCAGGCCGGTGGTGCGCAGGAGGTCGGCGCCCGCCTCGACCACCGAGCCGAGCACCTTCGCCGGGTCGGCGTCGACGGCCTCGCAGCCGGGCGCGGTCGCGACGATGCGTCCGCCCAGGCCGACCAGCGCCGCGCGGAAACCGTCGGCGTGGATCTGCGCGGCGAGGGCGACGGGGCCGTTCTCGGCGACCTCCAGCCGGTGCGAGGGGCGGCCCTGCGACCCGGCCGCGGCGCCCGGGTGGGCGTCGACCCTGATCAGGCCGAGCGCCTCCAGTTCGGCGGCGACGGCGCCGGCCGTGGCCCGGGTGACGCCGAGTTCCGCGGTGAGCACCGCGCGGGTGGGGGCGCGGCCGGTGTGCACGAGTTCCAGGGCGGGGCCGAGTGCGCCGCGTCCTCGGTCCAACCGGGGTTTCGAGGTTCCGTTCCCCGTCGGGTCGGGGACCACCTTTCCGCTCATGGGAAGGAGTCTGCCATGATCCGCAGAAGCGGCCGTAGCGAAGGTGCGGCGCCGTTGGGGCTGGTCGCGCCCACGCGGCGGAGCCGCACATCGATACAGCCCCGCGCCCCTTTGGGGCGCGCTGCAGCCGAGCCATGTCAAAGGCCGCTCACTCTCAGTGTGACGTTGAGTCGGCCGGTCAGGCCCAGCTCTGCCGGTCCCGTGCCCGGGTACACCTTGGGCACCCCGTGGTACGCGAGCCTGCTCCCGCCCCCGAACACGAACAGGTCCCCCGACCGCAGCTCCACGTCCGTGTACGGCCTGCCCCTGTTCTCCGTGCTGCCGAAGCGGAACACGCACGTGTCGCCGAGGCTCAGCGACACCACCGGTGCGTCCGACTTCTCGTCGGCGTCGCGGTGCATTCCCATGCGGGCGTCCGCGTCGTAGAAGTTGATCAGCGCGATGTCGTACGACAATCCGCCGACCGTCTCCGGCCCCAGGGCGTCGGTCACCGCGCGGCGGCCCAGTTCGCCGAGCGAGGGCGGGAACGGCTTCACGGGACTGCCGTCGCCGTCGACGACGGTGCGGGCGTAGGCGTACGGGTACCAGTGCCAGCCCAGGCAGACCTGGCGGGCGGTCATCGTGCCGCCGCCGGGGGTGCGGACCGTACGCAGGCCGGCCGGGGGCCGGGCCCAGTCGCGGCAGGCGGCGAGCAGCGCGCGCTGCCGGTCCGGATCCAGCCAGTCGGGGACGTGCACGGCGCCCGGTGCGATGCGGGCGCGCGCCCTCGGGAACAGTTCGTCCTCCATGCCCCCATCCTGCCCGACCGGGCCTGAACTGGGGTTCCGCTAGCCTGGACGCACGATGAGCGACCGTATGACGACTGCCTGGGGCGAGTTCGAGCTGTCCCGCTTCCCGGATGATCCGCGCGACCGGCTGCGTGCCTGGGACGCCTCCGACGCGTACCTGCTGCGTTGTCTCGACCGGGAGCGGACGGGGCTGTCCGGCACGGTCGTGGTGCTCGGGGACCGCTGGGGCGCGCTGGTCACGGCGCTGGCGGAGCACCGGCCGGTGCAGATCACCGACTCGTACCTGAGCCAGGAGGCGACCCGCGTGAACCTCGCGCGCGCGGGTGCCGAGCCGGGCGCGGTGCAGTTGCTGACCACCCAGGATCCGCCGCCGGAGCGGGTGGACGTACTGCTGGTGCGGGTACCCAAGAGCCTTGCGCTCCTCGAGGACCAGCTGCTGCGGCTGGCGCCCGCCGTGCACGCGGGGACGGTCGTGATCGGCGCCGGCATGGTCAAGGAGATCCACACCTCGACGCTCCGGTTGTTCGAGCGGATCCTCGGGCCGACCCGGACGTCGCTCGCCGAGCAGAAGGCCCGGCTGATCCACTGCACGCCGGATCCGTCGCTGCAGCGCCCGGAGAACCCGTGGCCGTACAGCTACGCGCTGCCCGAGGGCATCGGCGCGGCCTCCGGGCGTACGGTCGTCAACCACGCGGGCGTCTTCTGCGCCGACCGGCTCGACGTCGGGACGCGGTTCTTCCTGGCGCATCTGCCCGAGGGGGGCCGCCGGATCGTGGACCTGGGCTGCGGGAACGGGGTCGTGGGTACGGCGGTGGCGCTGGCCGACCCGACGGCCGAGGTGCTGTTCGTGGACGAGTCGTTCCAGGCGGTCGCCTCGGCGGAGGCCACCTACAAGGCCAACGGGGTACCCGGGCATGCCGAGTTCCGGGTCGGCGACGGGCTGGCCGGGGTCGCGGCCGGGAGCGTGGACGTGGTGCTGAACAACCCGCCGTTCCACTCCCACCAGGCGACCACCGACGCGACGGCGTGGCGGATGTTCAGCGGGGCGAAGCGGGCGCTGCGCCCAGGTGGCGAGCTGTGGGTGATCGGCAACCGGCACCTGGGCTACCACGTGACGCTGCGCCGCCTGTTCGGCAACAGCCGACTGGTCGCGAGCGACCCGAAGTTCGTCGTGCTGAAGGCGGTCAAGCGCGGGTAGCCCCGGCGGCCAGTACGCCGATGATCCTGGTCACCTCCCGGGCCATCGCCTCTCGGCCGGCACCGAGGTACGTGCGGGAGTCGACCGCCTCGGGATGGTCCGCGAGGTAGTGGCGGACGGACGCGGTCATCGCGATGTTCAGTGCGGTGCCGACGTTGACCTTGGCGATGCCGGCGGCGACCGCGGCGACCAGGCCCTCGTCCGGGACGCCGGAGGAGCCGTGCAGGACGAGCGGGACCGGTACGGCGGCCGAGAGACGCCGGAGCAGGTCGTGGTCGAGGGCGGCGGTCCGGGTGGTCATGGCGTGGGCGCTGCCGATCGCCACGGCCAGCGCGTCGACACCGGTGCCGGCGACGAAGTCCCGCGCCTCGGCCGGGTCGGTACGCGCCCCGGGTGCGTGCGCGTCCAGCGCCGGGCTGCCGTCCTTGCCGCCGACCTCGCCCAGCTCCGCCTCGATCCACAGGCCTTGGGCATGCGCCCAGTCGACGGCCGCCGCGGTCGCGGCGAGGTTCTCGGCGTACGGCAGCCGGGAGGCGTCGTACATCACCGAACTGAATCCGGCGCCCGGGGCCTGGCGCAGCAGGTCGTCGCTGCGGACGTGGTCGAGGTGCAACGCGACCGGCACATGGGCGCGTTCGGCGGCCGCGGTGGCGGCGCGGGCCAGCGGGAGAAGTCGTCCGTGGCGGAACTTGACCGCGTTCTCGCTGACTTGGAGGACGACGGGTCGGCCGGCCGCCTCCGCACCGGCGACCACGGCTTCCACGTGTTCCAGGGTGATGACGTTGAACGCGGCTACGGCGGACCGGACTTCGGCGGCCGGGGCCAGCAGGGCGCCGGTGGCTGCGAGGGGCACGCTCACTCCCCGCCGGTCGGAGTGAGGATCACCGAACGGGTGAGATGGCGCGGCCGGTCGGGGTCGAGGCCCCGGGCTGCGGCCACGGCGACGGCCAGACGCTGGGCCCGGACGAGTTCGGCGAGCGGGTCGAGGGTGCCCTGGACCCACAACCCTCCGGTGGCGCCGACCTGTTCGGCGAGTCCGGCGGGGGCCGGGCCGAACATCCAGGTGGCCGTGGTGCTGGTGGTGATGCTGATCGGGCCGTGCCGGTACTCCGTCGCCGGGTATGCCTCGGTCCAGGACAGCGAGGCCTCGCGCATCTTGAGCCCGGCCTCGCTGGCGAGCCCGACGGTCCAGCCGCGCCCGAGGAAGGTGAACTGGGTGCACTCGACCAGCCCCGGCGGCAGCGGGGCCGCCAGCGCGGTACGGGCGTCGGCGACCACGGCATCGGTGTGCAGGCCGAGGTGGGCGCGGAGCAGGGTGAACGCGCTGGTGGCGAACCGGGTCTGGACGACGGAGCGTTCGTCGGCGAAGTCCAGGACGACGAGGTCGTCGGCGGCCTCCGCCACGGGGGTGCCGGGGTCGGCGGTTATCGCGGCGGTGCGCACCCGCCCCTTCAACTCGCCCAGCAGGTCCAGCACTTCGGTGGTGGTGCCGGACCGGGTGAGGGCCAGTACCCGGTCGTAGGACCGCCCGCGCGGGAACTCCGAGGCGGCGAAGGCGTCCGTCTCGCCGAGTCCGGCGGACTCGCGCAGTACGGCCGCGGCCTGGGCCATGAAGTACGAGGTGCCGCAGCCGACGATCGCGACCCGCTCGCCCCGGTCGGGGAGCGCGTGCGCCTGGCGGGCGGCCTCGGTGGCGGCTTGCGTCCAGCACTCGGGCTGGCTGTTCAGCTCTTCGGTGGTATGTGACATATCACTACCCCTCCCCTGGATCCCCGAATGGACCACGTGATTGTTCTTGCAAGATAGAGCCACCTTTCAATCACAATCAAGCATTCCGTCGAAGGCCGGGTGCGCTAAGGTCGCCGGAAGATCGATGAACGGAGGCGGCGGATGTCGCGCGACGCCCGCTGGAAGGCGCTGCTCGAGTTGCTGGTCGAGCGCGGTCGCCTCGAGGTCGAGGAGGTGGCGGCCGAGCTGGCGGTCTCCGCGGCCACCATCCGCCGGGATCTCGACCAGCTGGCCGAGCAGCAGATGCTGGTGCGCACCCGGGGCGGTGCGGTGGTGCACGGGGTGTCGTACGAGCTGCCGCTGCGCTACAAGACAGCCCGGCAGGCCTCGGAGAAGCAGCGGATCGCCAAGGCGGTGGCGGACCTGGTCGCGCCGGGCGAGGCGGTGGGCCTGACGGGCGGCACGACCACCACGGAGGTGGCCCGCGCCCTGGCCGTGCGGGGCGACCTGGCCACCGGGACGCCGGCGCTGACGGTCGTCACGAACGCGCTCAACATCGCGAACGAGCTCGCGGTAAGGCCCCAGTTCAAGATCGTGGTGACGGGCGGGGTGGCCCGCCCGCAGTCGTACGAGCTCGTCGGGCCGCTCGCGGACGGGGTGCTGGGACAGATCACCCTCGATGTTGCGGTGCTCGGGGTGGTCGGCTTCGACGTCGTCCACGGGGCCGCGGCCCATGACGAGGCGGAGGCCGCGGTCAACCGGCTGCTGTGCGAGCGTGCGGCCCGCGTGGTCGTCGCGGCCGACTCCAGCAAGCTGGGCGGGCGGGCGTTCGCCCGGATCTGCGCGGCGGAACTGGTGGACACCCTGGTGACGGACACGGCGGCGGCACCGGAGACGGTGCGCCGGTTCGAGGAGACGGGGATCCGGGTCCTGGCCGTGTGAGTGCGGCGCGGTACGGCCCTGCGACTCGGCTCGCCGTCACATCCCGCTGGTGTCCGCGCTGACGAATCCCGCGCCCCGCTGGTCGTTGCAACCGAACACCGGCCGGTCGGCCGGGTCGGGCCAGCTCTGCTGGGCCTGGAGGGCGACGCTCACCAGGGTCAGCAGCAGGTCGACGTCGCTCGCGGCGTCCAGTCGTATGGTCACCCACTGCGAGCCCGGGACGATCCGGATCGCCCCCGTGTTCTTCAGGTCCTTGGCGAAGTGCCGGATGGCATGAGTGGTGAGACGCAGGTCCACATCGCGGTCGGAGTGGAAGTGCGCGATCTCGCCCTGCACCGAACTCACGGCCTGCCCCAGACCACAGCTCGGTACGGCCTGGGTCAGGTCGGGCCAGGTCGCCAGTTGCGCCAGAGCGCGCGAGGCCAACGTCATGGGCCCATCATGGCCCGCTCACTCTCCGGTAACCAACCAGCGAGCAGTTATTAACCGAGCTGTTGCCGGACTCTGTCCGAACACAGACACCCGGGACGAGTGAATATCCGCAGGATTTCAGTGGTTCGAGGGACGGAAGGTACCTCTCGGACGTCCGGGACGACCGTGTCCGACGTCACGTTCCACGCGGGCCGGACACCTGCGCTACGCGCGCCTGACACCCTTCGCCGCGAACGCGTCGGCGGTGGCCAGGTCGAAGTCACCGTGGTCGCTGCCGAGGCCCTGGGCGACCAGGGCCGCCACGGCGTTGCCGAGGACGGCGGCGTCGCGCGGGCCGCGGCCGAGCCCGACGCCGTAGACGAATCCGGCCGAGAAGGCGTCGCCGCAGCCGGTGGTGTCCACGACGTCGATCTCGAAGGCGGGCACCGGCTCGGCGCCCTCGGCGGTGACCAGCAGCGCGCCGTCGCCGCCCCGGGTGACCGCGACCAGCCCGGCGCCGGCACCGACCAGCTTCTTCGCGCCCGCCAGCAGGTCGTCCTCGCCGGAGAAGCCCCGTACCTGGTCGTCGTTGGGGAGCAGGTGGTCGACGTACGGCAGGGCGGCCGCGATCTGCTCGAAGCTGCCGAGGACGCCGGGCGCGAGCAGGTCCACGGAGGTCGTCACGTCGTGTTCCTTGGCGAAGTGCAGGATGCGCGCGGCGACGTCGACGCCGATCAACTCCGGTCCGCCCAGGTGGAGATGGTCGGCTTCGGCGAGGGCGTCCCAGGGCACGTCGTCGACGCCGTAGGTGATGTTGGCGCCGAGCAGGTGCAGGGAGGGCCGGTCGCCGTTGGGGCGGATGGGCAGCACGCTCGCCGAGGTGGCGGTGTCGGTCCGGCGGACGAGGAACCCGGTGTCGATCCCGGCCCTGCCGAGCAGTTGCACCAGCATGTCGCCGGTCGCGTCGGCGCCGACGGCCCCGGCACTGAGTACGGTGGCGCCGAGCTTGGCGAGGCTCAGCGCGGTCCCGCCGGCGGTCCCGGCCGCGGTCATCCTGATGTCCTCGACCAGGGTGGCGCCCTGCCCCTCGGGTATCGCGTCCACGGGCCTGACCAGCACGTCCAGTACGTGCACGCCCATCGTGACGACTCTCATGGCTTGCCCTCCTGCAGGGTTCGGGTGGTGCCGTAGTTCCGGGCGATCGCGGCCTCGATCACCGCGAGTTGCTGCCCCTCGTCCAGGACGCGGGGTGTGCCGAGGGCCGCCGCGTGCTGGTAGACACCGCAGGCCCATTCGAGCAGCAGCGCGTTCTCGACGGCCTTGTCGAGGGTCGGGCCGACGGTGACCGAGCCGTGGTTGGCCATCAGCGCCGCGCTGCGGCCGTCGAGCGCGGCGAGCACCGACGCGGCGAGTTCCGGGGTGCCGAAGGTGGCGTACGGCGCCACTCGCACGGTGCCGCCGAGGGCGAGCAACTGGTAGTGGATGCAGGGCAGTTCGTCGACGACGCAGGAGAGGGCGGTGGCCATCGGGGCGTGGGTGTGGACGACCGCGCCGGCGCCGTAGCGGCGGTAGATCCCGAGGTGCAGGTCGAGTTCGGAGGTCGGCTGGAGGGTCCCGGCGACGACCTCGCCGTCCAGGTCGACCACCGTCACCTGGCCCGCGGTGAGTTGGGCGAGCACCGCGCCGGTCGCGGTGACCGCGACCCGGTCCCCCACCCGGACGCTGACGTTTCCCGCCGTTCCGACGAGCAGGCCCGCCGCTCCCAGGCGACGGCAGACGTCCGCCACCGCGGCCCGTTCCTGAACCAGCGCGGAGCTTGAGTCCGTCATGGCCGCGACGGTAACGTAAACCTGAAACAAAGTCACGTTCAGGTTCAGGGGTGGTTGTGTGAGCGGGCCGACCGCCGAGGAGTCCGGGGCCGTGCTCCGCCGTACTCCCCAACAGGCCCGCAGCAGAGCCAGGTTGGCGCGGGTGCTCTCGGCGGCCGAGCGCGTTCTGATCGCGGAGGGCGTGCCGGCCCTGACCACCACCCGGGTCGCGGCGGAGGCCGGGGTCTCGGTCGGCTCGCTGTACCAGTACCTGCCCGACCGGGACGCGATCATCGACGCGCTGGCCGCGACATACTTCGCCCGGCTCGAAGCCGTGATGGAGGGGTTCGTGCACAGCGCGGCGGCCGAGCGCTGGTCCGACCCGGTCGGCGTGCTGATCGACACCTACGCCGGGCTCTACCGCACCGAACACGGCTTCCGGGCCCTGTGGTTCGGCAGCGGTCTGACCGACCGGACCCGGGCGGCGGACCGGGACCACAAGCGCCGGATGGCCGACGGGGTGCGCCGGGTCCTCCTCGCGCTCGGCATCGTCGGCGACACGGAGGGGCTCGGCCCCGCCTGCCATGCCGCCGTCCTCGCCGCCGACGCACTCGCCCAGGAGGCCTTCCGCCGCGACGCCGAGGGCGACGCCGCCCTCCTCGACGAGGCGAAGGTGATGCTGCGCGGCTACCTCACGGCCGTCACCGGAAGGGCGGGGCGGCGGGCCGAGGACCACGGGCCATGACGGGGCGCGGCGACAGGGCCCCGGCGGAGAGCTGACGCCCCCGCCCAGAAGTGTTCGAGTCGCATGCGGTGACAGCATCGGCGGGTGCGTCCGGAGCGGTCGAGGTCCGGTCAGGCCTGTTGCAAGAGGGACAGCGTGCTCCGTGCGCTGTTGATGTGGCGGTGGTCGGGCTCGAGAACGCGCTGGGCGTCGTGGAGGATCCGCGTGAGTTCGTCGACCGCCTCGCCGGTACGGCCGTCAGCGACGAGCGCCTGACACCTTTGCAGCCGGGAGTGCATCACGTGCGGGTGGTCGGCGCCGAGGACGCGGCTACGGTCGATGACCAACTGGTCGAATATCGCGAGGGCTTCACTCGTCCTGCCGGCTCGTGCGGCGAAGTCCGCCTGGGTGCTGACAATGGCCAGCGTGTGCGGGGCATCGGCTCCGAGGCAGTCGTGCGCGTCCTCCAGGAGGCGCTGCAACTCGCGTTCCACCTCAGTTGAATTCTCCTGAAGGCCGCGAAACCAGACGAGGCTGCGTCGCGTGGCGAGAACCTGCGGATGCCTCGGTCCTTCCAGTCGTAATCGGTCCTCGAGAAGTCCGTGAAGCTGCCGGACGGCCGCCTGCGTGTCCCCCGTCTCCCCGGAGAAGTAGGCCTGCTGGTGGCGAGCGGCCAGGGTGTCGCTGTGCGTCGGGCCCAGCGTCGTCGACGTATCGGCCACGAGTACCCGGAACGCGGCCTCGGCCGTGTGCGTCTCGCCCGCCTCGCCGGTGAAGAACGCCAGTTGGTGCCGCGCGGCAAGTGTGTCCGGATGGCATGGGCCGAGTTCGGCCCGCCTCCCGCGTACGATGTCCTCCAGCCTGCTCACCGCCAGTCGCGGCCAGCCACGATCGCCCACGGCGACGGCCAGCTGGAAGTCGGCCCCCACAACCCCTCCGGCAGCGGCCCGTTCGAGCGCCTGCACCGCCCGGGCCAGCCGATTGGCCTGATGGGCGACCATGCCCATGTCGTAGGCGTCGTCGGGCTCGACCCGGCCCAGCAGGGCATTCCACAGGTGATCCGGCACAGGGGCCAGCCCCGGTGCGCTCAGCAGGTAGTCGAACGCCACATATCCCTGGCTGTAGTTGCCGATCAGGAGCCCGCTCGTCGCGTAGGCGGCCTGGCAGGCCCATCGCATCGCTTCCTCGAACGGCTCGGGTTGCAGGTCCGGCCCACCACGCTCGGCGAGGTAGGGCGGATGGAGTTCCCGGAGCCACTCTCTGCTCACCGGCCGCCTCAGTCCCGCGCGGCGGCAGTCAACGGCCGCGGCCACGACGGCTCCTCCGCGCGGGTTGGCGCCGGGCGCCCATGCGTGGCCCCAGGCGGCAAGCAGTTCGGGACCGGCCGCGATCACCTCCGCGAGGCCGAACCGGTCGCAGGACTCCAGGGCGAGTCTGAGCCTCGCGTCGGTCCGATGCGCCGCGGCACGGTGCTGTTCGGTCGGTGACCAGTGCCGGGCCAGGGGAATCCTGGCCGCCTGGTCCAGCACCTCCCGCTGGGAGCGCCAGGCATCGCGGGCGGACCCGGTGAGCCTGCTCTCCTCTCGGGCGTCGTAACGGCGGTACTCCTCGGACCGCATGGTCGCCACCACCACGGCCCGGCGGGAGCGGCCCTGGAGCAGCCCGGCCAGCATGGAGATGGTCAGTCCGTCGGCTCCCAGGTAGTTCTCCAGATCGTCCAGCCACAGGACAGCGTGCCTGCGACGCCGGGCGGCCTCGACGGCGGCGGTCAGAGCGGTCCTGGTCAGGGGGCGTACGAAGGAGTGCCGGGGGAAGAGCGATCGGACGACCTCGTAGGCCAGGCGCGTCTTGCCGGCGGTCGACTCGCCCACGATCAGCACGAAGCCGCCCTGCGCGAGTGCTTCTCTCAGCGCGGGCTCGACGTCGCGTTCGACGTACGGGGGCGGCGGTCGCGTGCGCTGTCCGTCCGCGGGATGTGCCCCGACCAGTTCGGGATGCTCGATCTGACTGAGCCTCGGGATGCGGCCGTCCAGCGTCCACAGCAGTGCCACCGCGTGCGAGGAGAGCCGTTGCGGACGCAGGTGGTCCGCGACGAGGCCGTACACCGCCGTCACGGCCGCACCGATGCCGGTGGCGAGCGGACCGGTCGTCCAGGTGGCGGCGACGGCCACCGTGCCAGCTCCGATCCCCACGGCTGCCAGGTACCTGATCCAGCCCCGGCTCGGCCCCCCTGGTGGGCGAAAAGTTGGCAACGCGCCTGCCCCCATCGCGTGATGTGGTCGCCCATTGTTTCTTCGCCTTCTCAGCCGTGTCGATAGCCTGCCTCGACGAGGGGTACGACGCCCCGGCGGGACGACGGTTCCCGACTGCCCGGCGCATGGCGCGCCGGCCGACAGGGCTGTGACCGCACGGGTTCACCGGGGTCGGCCGTGTTCTGGGATCCGTTGGCCATGGGGGGGATCTGTTCGTGGCCGGTGGCGCCTGGCTCGTGCCGTCCCCGCGGTGCCGGCCGCGATCGTGCTGCCGACCGGTTGAACGCGGTGAACAATGTGCGCGGCACGCTGCTGCAGGCGGTCGCCGGTGCGGTCGTCCTGTTCGGCGCCCATGCCACCCGGCGGCAGGTGCGCGTCAGCCTCCCTCGGCGTCCTCAACCAGGAACGCCGCCCTGAGCAGCCGGGCAGCGGGCAGCGGGCAGCACATTCCTCCACGAGCCGGCGGCCCCGGTGGACGCGCTTCCCGCCGGGAATGTTCGTTCCTGCGTCAGGCATGCGGCATCCGGTTCCCAGCGCGGTGCCGGCGGGGACGTCCGGACAACGCCCCTTGTCCCAGCTCCGGCCCTCGCCTAGCCTGAGTTTGTGCCGCTAATAAACAAAACCCGGACGCACAACGTCGTGCCCGGCAACGCCCTCACCCGACTCCGTGTCGCCCTGACCGTCTTCTTCGCCATGGACGGCTTCATCTTCGCCGGATGGGTCGTGCGCATCCCGGCCGTCAAGGAGCAGACCGGCGCCTCGGCCAGTGCCCTGGGGCTCGCCCTGCTCGGCGTCTCGGCCGGGGCCGTGATCACGATGATGTTCACCGGACGGCTGTGCCGCCGTTACGGCTCCCACCCGGTGACCGTCGTCTGCGCCGTCCTGCTCTCCCTCAGCGTCGCCCTGCCCCCGCTCACTCACTCGGTCCCGGCCCTCGGCGCCGTCCTGCTGGTGTTCGGCAGCGCCTACGGCGGCATCAACGTCGCGTTCAACAGCGCCGCGGTCGACCTGGTCCGAGCCCTCCGGCGGCCGATCATGCCCAGTTTCCACGCCGCCTTCAGCCTGGGCGGCATGCTCGGCTCCGGTCTGGGCTCACTGATCGCGGGCGTGCTGACCCCCACGCAGCACCTGCTCTGCCTCACCGGCGTCGGCCTGCTGGTCACCCTCGTCGCAGGCCGCACTCTGCTGCGCACGCCCCCGCCGGCCACACCCGCGGACGACGTACCGCAGAGCGCGTCCGCACCGCGCCGCCTGGCACCCCGCACCCGGCTGCTCGTCGTCACGTTCGGTCTGATCGCCCTGTGCACGGCCTACGGCGAGGGGGCCATGGCCGACTGGAGCGCCCTGCACCTGGAGCAGGACCTGGGCACCGCACCCGGCACGGCCGCCATCGGCTTCTCCTGCTTCGCCCTCGCCATGACCGTCGGCCGGCTCAGCGGGACGAGGCTGCTGGAGGTCCTGGGCCAGACGCGCACCCTGGTCCTCGGCGGCACGACCGCCGCGGCCGGCATGCTGCTCGGCGCACTCGCCCCGGACCTGTGGGCGGCCCTGCTCGGCTTCGCGATCGCCGGCCTCGGCCTCGCCAACCTCTTCCCCGTCGCCGTCGAACGCGCCGGCCGACTGGCCGGCCCCGAGGGCGTCGCCATCGCCTCCACCTTCGGCTACGGCGGCATGCTCCTCGGACCGCCCGCCATCGGCTTCATGGCGGACTGGCTCTCCCTCCCCACCGCCCTCACCACCGTCGCAGCACTCGCCGCCACCGCTGCGGCCATCGCGCTCCTGACCCGGCGCACGGCGGGGCACTGACCGAGGTCACCACCCGCCTCTGGAACACCCGCACGGTTCGGCGTTCTTCTCCGCGGGTGCCGGGCAACGGACAGCGGCTCGGCTCAGTCCAGCAGCCCCGGTTCCCGCACCGACTCCAGCACCCCGGCCAGTCTCGCGGTGTCGGCGTCGGTCCACCCGGGTGGGCTCGTGATCTCCGCCCACGCGCTCGTCGGCAGGGTTCCGTACCGGTGGCCGAAGCCGTCCGGCACGCTGTCGGCGCCGGCCAGGTCGCAGGCCACCTGCCAGAACGTCAGGAGCGGGTACCACTGCATCGCCGCCGAGACGTCCCGGGCGCGTGGCCGGTCGAGCCAGTCGGGCCGGTGGAAGGCGAGGTCGGGCGACCACCAGACGACCGGGTCGGAGCCGTTCTGGAGGTAGAGCGCGCGGGGCTCGCCCCAGGGCGCGTCCGGGATGCCGTAGTCCGCCGGTACCTGCGCGAAGCGCACGTGTGCCCCGTCGGCGACCACCGGCCGCCACTCGGGGCTGCCCGGCTGCCGCTGGGCGGTGACGGACTTCCACAGCGGGTTGTCGTAGGTCGGTCCGACGAACAGCGCGCCGCCGGTCTGCGCGACGAGCGTGGGCAGGGAGCCGTCGAGGGCGGACTCCATGGAGAAGGAGCCGAGGCTCTCGCCGTAGACGAGCAGCCGGGGGCGGGAGGCGGCGGGGAGGGTGAGCCACTTGGCGTGGACGGCGTCGAAGAGGGCCCGTCCGGTGGCGGCGGCCTCGTCCTCGGTGAGCGCGGAGACCCAGCTGGGCAGGTAGGAGTACTGCATGGCGACCATGGCGGTGTCGCCGCCCCACATGTACTCCAGGGGTTTGCTGCCCTGGTCGTTGATCCAGCCGGTGCCGGTGGTGCCCATGACGGCGAGGATCCTGCGGGAGAAGCCGCCGGTGCGTTCGAGTTCGCGTACGGCGAGGGCGGCGCGCTCGTCGAGGGTGTCGGCGGTGCGCAGGCCGACGTAGACCCGTACCGGATCCTCCGCCGGGCGGCCGGTGAAGGCGGCGATGTCGGCGCGGGGCGTGGCGGTGCCGACGAAGTCGCGGCCCTTGGCACCCAGGGTGTCCCAGTGCGCGGCGGACTCGGGGCTGCCGGAGAGGGTCGGCAGGCCGGGCCGGTGTACGCCCTCGGTGGTGCCCTGGTCGGCGAGGGAGGCGCCGCTCTCGATCGCGTCCAGCGCGGCGCGCAGCAGGAAGCCCTGGACGACTCCGACGATCACGAACGCGGCCAGGACGACCCCGGTGGCGTAGGCGACGGGGCGCGGGACGAGGGCGTCGAACGCGCGGGCGGCGACGCGGGTGCCGAGCCGTACCGTCCGGGCGGCCAGGAGCAGCAGCGTCGCGACGAACGCGGCCACGACCGGGACGAGCGTCCACTGCCACCAGACGATGTGCGGGGGCAGGGTCACGGCCCTGCGGACCTGGTCCTCCCAGCGGACGCTCCAGGCGGTTGCGGTGACCACCGCGGCGGCGCCGAGCGCCCACACGGCGGCCCACAGGGTACGGCGGACCCGCGGGCGGACCCGGACACCGGCCCAGCGGAGCAGCAGCCGGGCGAGTGTCTCCAGTACGGCCCCGACGGCGTAGCCGACGGCCGCCGAGACGCCGGCCGCGAGTCCCTGCAGCCACCAGGCCCGCGGGAGCAGGGACGGGGTGAGGGACAGGCAGTAGCACAGGACCGCCACCGCGGTCCCGCCCCAGCACGGCCGGCGCCGGACCACCCGGTCGGGGCCCAGGTGCGGGCGCACCCGCTCCGCCGTCCACCGGGTCCATTCCTTCGTACGCTTCAGAGCCCTGCCCGCACCGCTCACTTCGCCACCACGGGACCACGATCGGTCACCGCGCCCGCCGCCGCATCCTGAAGATCCTTCCGGCTGCGGCGGCTCCCGCTCCGGGAAAAGGTGCGCGGCCGGACGAGGTGTCCCATGGTGGTGGGCATGGCCGAGGCCCGGACGACCGCGCACGCCACCCCGTTCGTCGCCGTGGTCGCGCCGGAGCCGGAGCCGGGTCTGGATCTCGCTTGCGACCGCACCGTCCACACCGGCCGCATCGTGCGAACCGGCCACACCGTCCGGACCGGCCGGACCGGCGCACTGCCGAGGCCGGCGGGTGGCGAGGTAGGCGCCGTCGCCCGTGCCGCGCCGGGCCGGGGGCGTGGCGGCGGACCGGGCCGGGGTGGTGACGGCGGGCCCCGCACGACCCGGCTGCCGTGTCGCGGCCCGGTCGGGTTCTGACCCCCGCCCGTCATGACCTTCCCCCGGCTCCCCCGGCTCCCCCGGCTCCCCACCCGTACCGCCGTGGCCGCGGTGGTGGCGGTGCTGGTGCTCGCGAACCTGCTGGACAACCGCTGGGCCGGTTCCTGGATCCTGCTCACCGCGGTCGTCACCTCCGCCGTCCTGGTGGGGCTGCTGTTCTGGGCCGGGGGTGGTTGGCCGGAGCTGGGGCTGGGGCGGAACGCCTTTGCGGACGGGGTGCGTTGGTCGGTGGCTCTGATCGGGATCGTCGCGGCGGTCTATCTGTGCGCGGCCCTGCTGCCGGTCACCCGCGGGCTGTTCGCGGACCAGCGGACGGACACGCTCAGCGGTGCGGAGACCGCCTTCAAGGCGCTGGTCGCGGTGCCCGTGGGGACGGTGCTGCTGGAGGAGACCGCCTTCCGCGGGGTGCTGTTCGCGCTGCTGTGCCGTCTGCGCACGGCGACGACGGCCGCCGTCCTCTCCTCCGTGCTCTTCGGCCTCTGGCACATCCTGCCCTCGCTGAACCTCAACAAGGAGAAGCCGACCCTGGGTTCGCTCTTCGGGCACTCGGCCGCCGGGGCGGTCCTGGTGGACGTCGGCGCCGTGCTCTTCACGGCCGTGGCCGGCTGTCTGCTGTGCTGGCTGCGCGACCGCAGCGGCTCCCTGCTGGCTCCGATGGCCCTGCACTGGGCGGTCAACGCCCTCGGGTACGCGGTGGGATTCCTGCTGCGCTGACGGCGGGACCGGCCGCGCGTCCGGCAGACTCGCCGCATGGAGACTGCTGAGTTTCTCGAGATCCTCGACCGGGAGGGCCGGCTGCTGGCCTCGGCCGCCACGGACGCGGGGCTCGACACCCCGGTGCCCACCTGCCCGGACTGGCGGGTGCGCGACCTGCTGCGGCACACCGGCACCATCCACCGGTGGGCCGCCGGTGTCGTCGCCGACGCCGAGACCTCGCCCCGCCCCGTCCCCGAGCCCCCGGACCTGGACGGCACGGACCTGACGGACTGGTACCGGGACGGCCACCGGCGGCTCGTCGACACCCTGGGTGCCGCACCGCGGGACATGACGTGCTGGACCTTCCACCCCGCCCCGGTCTCCTCGCCGCTGGCCTTCTGGCTCCGCAGGCAGGCCCACGAGACGACCGTCCACCGGTACGACGCCGAGGCGGCGCGGGGCGGCCCGGCGACCCCGGTCGGGACGGGCTTCGCGGTCGACGGCATCGACGAGTTGCTGCGCGGCTTCCACGCCCGCACCCGCAGCCGGGTGCGCAGCGAGCACCCGCGGGTGCTCGGGGTGCGCACGGTGGACGTCGACGCGGCCTGGACCGTACGGCTGTCGGAGCGGCCACCGGTCACGGAACTCGGCGCGTCCCCGGAGGCGAAGGCCGAACTCGCCGGTCCCGCCGATCAGTTGTACCTGGCCCTGTGGAACCGGCAGCCGGTGCCGAAGGTGACCGGCGACCCGGACCTGGCCGATCTGTGGCTGACGAACTCCGGGATCTGACCGGCCGGCGCTCGCGAACGGCCCGACCGGCCCGCGGCCGGGCCTGCCGGGCTCAGCCCGGCTCGGCGGCCAGCATCCGGGTGAGCACCGCGCGCTGCACCGGCAGCACCTCGCCGTGCAGCGCGCGCCCCTTGCCGGTGAGCGCCACCCGCACGCCCCGCCGGTCCTCCGCGCACATGGCCCGCTCGACCAGGCCGTCCTTCTCCAGCCGGGCGATCAGCCGGGACAGCGCGCTCTGACTGAGGTGCACCCGCTCGGCGATCTCCTGCACCCGGAAGCTGCAGACGCCGTCCGCCGCCGTGCCGTCGGAGAGCAGGTCGAGGACCTCGAAGTCGCTGCCGCACAACCCGTGGCCGTTCAGCGCACGGTCCAGCTCGCACTGGGTGCGGGCGTGCACGGCCAGGATGTCCCGCCATTGCTCCACGAGCGCCTGCTCGGGCTTCATCGCCGCCATCGGGGCACCGTAGCAGAGAAGCGGGATTGTTGCATCGTAATTAAATGTACTTGCATTCGATGCATGTGCATGTAGTGTCTGGATCCATGACCTCTCCGCTCACCGCCCCCGCTTCCGAGGGACGCTGGACCCCCCGGCTCTGGGGCACGCTGCTGGTGCTCTGCGCCGCCATGTTCCTGGACGCGCTGGATGTGTCGATGGTCGGCGTCGCCCTGCCGTCGATCGGCTCCGACCTGCACCTGTCCACCTCGACGCTGCAATGGATCGTCAGCGGCTACATCCTGGGGTACGGCGGCCTGCTGCTGCTCGGCGGCCGCACCGCGGACCTGCTCGGCCGGCGCCAGGTGTTCCTCGTGGCCCTCGGCGTCTTCGCGCTCGCCTCGCTCCTCGGCGGCCTCGTCGACTCGGGCCCGCTGCTGATCGCCAGCCGCTTCATCAAGGGCCTGAGCGCGGCCTTCACCGCGCCGGCCGGCCTCTCGATCATCACGACCACGTTCCCGGAGGGCCCGCTGCGCAACCGCGCCCTCGCCATCTACACCACCTGCGCGGCCACCGGCTTCTCCATGGGCCTGGTGCTGTCCGGCCTGCTCACCGAGGTCAGCTGGCGCTTCACCATGCTGCTGCCCGCCCCGATCGCCCTGATCGCGCTCACCGCCGGCCTCAAGCTGCTGCCGCGCAGCTCCCGCGAACGCGACCACAACGGCTACGACGTCCCCGGCGCGATCCTCGGCACCGCCGCCATGCTGCTCCTGGTGTTCACCGTCGTGGAGGCGCCGCAGGCGGGCTGGGCGTCGGCCCGCACCCTGCTCTCCTTCCTCGCGGTCGCCGTCCTGCTGACCGTCTTCGTCCAGGTCGAACGCCGTTCCCCCGGACCGCTCGTCCGGCTCGGCGTGCTGCGCTCGGGCAACCAGGTCCGCGCCCAGCTCGGCGCGATCGCCTTCTTCGGCTCGTACGTCGGCTTCCAGTTCCTGACCACCCTCTACATGCAGTCCCTGCTCGGCTGGTCCGCGCTGCACACCGCCCTGGCCTTCCTCCCCGCGGGCGCACTGGTGGCGGTGTCCTCGACCAAGGTCGGCGCGATCGTGGACCGCTTCGGCACCCCGCGGCTGATCGCGGCGGGCTTCGCGTTCATGGTCGTCGGCTACGCCCTGTTCCTCCGCGTCGACCTGAGCCCGGCCTACGCGGCGGCGATCCTGCCGTCCATGCTGCTGATCGGCGCGGCCTGCGCGCTGGTCTTCCCCTCCCTCAACATCCAGGCCACCAACGGCGTCGACGACCACGAGCAGGGCATGGTCTCCGGGCTCCTCAACACCTCGGTGCAGGTGGGCGGGGCGATCTTCCTGGCGATCGTCACGGCCGTGGTCACCGCGGGTGCGCCCGCCCACGCGTCCCCGCAGGCCGTGCTCGACAGCTACCGTCCGGGGTTCATGGTGGTGGCGGCCGTGGCCCTCGCCGGGCTGCTGATCACCCTCACGGGGCTGCGCGCCCGGCGCCCGCAGCAGACCGTCGTGATCGCCAAGTCCACCTCCCTGGAGGCGGAGCGCGTGTCCGCACGCGACTGACCGGGGACGCCTCCGAACGTGTGCCCGGCGGGGCCTGTTGCCCCGCCGGGCACACGGCTGTGAGACTGCCGGGATGACGACGCACGGGGGACGGCGCGGTCAGGCCGAGCGGGACGCGATCACCGTCGAGATCAGATACGCGCTGTGCAGCGCGGTGTTCGCGGCCGTCGTGGTGTTCGGGGCGGTGGCCGGTCCGGCGCTGCTGTTCGAGCTGCCGGGCGGCCTGGAGCGCGCACTGCCGGTCGCCGGCGCGGTAGTCGCCGGCGTGCTGTTCCTCGCCCGGGTCGTCAGCGTGCTGGTCCGGTTCCAGCGCTCGGATCAGCCCAGCCAGCCCGGTCGCACCAACCCCGACTCGTAGGCCAGGACGACCAGTTGGGCGCGGTCGCGGGCGCCCAGCTTGACCATGGTGCGGCTCACATGGGTCTTGGCGGTGAGGGGGCTGACGACCAGCCGACGGGCGATCTCCTCGTTGGACAGACCGATGCCGACCAGGGCCATCACCTCCCGCTCCCGCTCGGTGAGCCGCGCGAGGGCATCGGCGGCGGCAGGCTCCTTGGAACGGGCCGCGAACTCCGCGATCAGCCGCCGCGTCACCCCCGGCGACAGCAGCGCGTCCCCGGCCACCACCGCCCGGACCGCCCGCACCAGTTCGTCCGGCTCGGTGTCCTTGACCAGAAAACCCGAGGCGCCGGACCGGATCGCCTCGAAGACGTACTCGTCGAGCTCGAACGTCGTCAGCATGACCACCTTGACGTCCGCCAACTCCGGTTCGCCGGTGACCCGACGGGTCGCGGCCAGGCCGTCCAGACGCGGCATGCGGATGTCCATCAGGACCACGTCGGGGCGCAGTTCACGCACCTTGTGCAGCGCCTCCTCGCCGTCCGCCGCCTCACCGGTCACCTCGATGTCCGGCTGCGCGTCGAGCAACGCCCGGAAACCGGCCCGCACCAGCGACTGGTCGTCGGCGAGCAGCACCCTGATCATCGGTCCTCCCGGTCGTCCCAGCCGCTCAAAGGCAGTACGGCGAGCACCCGGAAGCCGCCGTCGGCGCGCGGTCCCGCCTCGATGGTGCCACCCAGGGCCGCCGCCCGCTCCCGCATCCCGGCCAGCCCGTTCCCGCTGCCGCCCGCGTCCGCCCCGGTCGCCGGACCGTCGTCGTCGATCCGCAACCGCAGCTCCCCGCCCCCGCGTTCGAGCCGCACACGCGCGTGCCGCGAACCCGAGTGCCGTACGACATTGGTGAGGGCCTCCTGCACGATGCGGAAGGCGGCCAGGTCGGCGCCGGGCGCAAGGCGCGGCGGCTCCCCGGTCACGTCGACGGTGAGGCCGGCGCTCGCCGCCTGTTCCACGAGCTCGGGCAGCCGGCCGAGACCGGGCGCGGGCGTCCGCGGCGCGTCTCCGGAGGCGCGCAGGGTGTCGAGCACCTGGCGGACCTCGCCGAGCGCCTCCTTGCTGGCCGCCTTGATGGTGGTCAGCGCCGATCTGGCCTGCTCGGGGTCGGAGTCGAGGAGCGCGAGTCCCATGCCCGCCTGGACGTTGATGACCGAGATGCTGTGCGCCAGGACGTCGTGCAACTCCCGCGCGATCCGCAGCCGTTCCTCGTCCGCACGCCGCCGGGCCGCCTGCGCCCGGTCGGCCCGCTCCCGCGCCCACTGCTCGCGCCGCAGCCGGACCAGTTCGGCCACCGAGACGATGATCAGCACCCAGGTGGCGACGATCACCTCCTGGCCGGGGCCGGCACCCGTGTCGCCCGGCGGCGGCAGCCACCGGTACAGCCAGAGCGAGATCAGCAGATGTCCGGCCCACAGCATCCCGAGCGCCGCCCAGGCCGCCCTGCGGTGCCCGGCGACCACGGCACCGAAGCAGGCCACGGCGACGGCCGCGAAGACCGGCCCGTACGGGTAGCCGGCGCCGAGGTAGACCAGGGCGAGCGCGGCCGTGCCGAACACCACGGTCACCGGGTGCCGGTGCCGCCACAGCAGCAGGGCGCAGGTGGCGAGAAGCAGCAGGCGGGCGTAGGTGTCGAGGTGCTCGCGGTGGGGCTGGGTGTGGGCGGCGAAGTTCGAGCCCACCAGCACGAGGACGGTGAGCAGGAGGGTGGAGCGCCAGGGCAGGCGGTGGCGGGGGGTGCCGGCACCGGTGCCGGTGGGGGCGCCGGTGCCCGCGCCGGTGGCAGAGGCGGTCGCGGTGGTCGCGGTGGCTTCCGGGTGGTTCCACCACGGGGGGCCGTGGTGCCACCACTGCGCGGGGCCGCGCTCCCGTACCCGCTGCTCGTCCATGACCGCCACGCTAGACGCCCTCGCTCCGCGCGAGCGTCAGCCCGGCGAGGTGATCACGCGTACTCCCCCGGTAGTAGGTGGCGCGAGGTCGCCGGACCTGGTCGGCGGCCGGATCGGTGGGCAGATCAGTGGGCCGGTCGGTGGCCGGGTCAGCGCCCGGGTCAGCGCCCGGTTTTCAGCTCCGCCACCTCGGCGTCGAACAGGCGGTCCGGGTCGAAGCCCATACCCGTGAAGTGGCCGGCGAGTTCGAGGGAGAGCACCCCGTGCATCCTGGTCCAGAAGGCCAGCGCCCGGCGGAGCACTCCCGGCGGCGCGGGGTGGCCGCCTGCCCACTCGCGGTGCTGCGAGAGGTGCGCGGTGAACCCGGCGGAGACCGGCGGAGGCGCCTCGGGCTCGGCCGCCGCGCAGACGTCGAGCAGTGCCCCCATGATCTCCTGGGCGATGCCGGTGATGTCCTCGGGCGCGTGGTAGCCGGGGACCGGCGTGCCGTAGACGAGGAAGTAGCGCTGGGGGTCGTCGAGCGCCCAGCGGCGCAGGGCGTGGGCGAGGCCGTCGATACCGGCCGCGGCGTCGGCGGCGGCACGGCAGGTGTCGGCCAGGCCGCGGTATGCGTCCCGGATCAGCTCGGTGATCAGCTCGTCGCGGCTGCCGAAGTAGCGGTAGAGGGCCGGACCGCTCATGCCCAGTTCCTTGGCGATCGCGTTGAGGGACAGGCCCGACGCGCCTGACTTGGCGATCTGCTCCCAGGCCCGCGCCTTGATGTCCGCTCGCACCTGGGTCCGGTACCGCTCGCGGGGGCTCAGCGCGTCCGTGTCCGCGTCCGCCGCCATGGCCATCACGCTCCTCTCGCACGTCCTCGTTTCAAGCTATCACTTTTGAGAGGACTTCTAACAGTCGTGACGACACCACCCATCGCGACGGCTTGACACTCCCGCGAGCACCAGTCATGTTTGTTATAGCTTCTAACGCAAGCGAGAACCTCTCTCGCTTGCGACCGCATGTACATCCAGCTACGCACGGAGGCCGTCGTCATGGGAATCGCAGAAATCGCAGGAACCCCCGGAACCCCCGGAAGCGCCCAGCTCGTCGAGGTCGTCCTGCCGGGTGTCGTGGAGCCGGAGGGCCTCCGCATCGAGCGCCGGGAGATCCCGGCCCCCGCCGCCGGCCAGATCGTCGTCCGCATGGAGGCGACCGGTGTGTCCTTCGCGGAGCAGCAGATGCGCCGCGGCCGGTACTACGACCAGCCGCCCTTCCCCTTCGTCCCCGGCTACGACCTGGTCGGCACGGTGCTCGCGGCCGGGGCGGGCGTCGCGCCGGGGCTCGTCGGCAAGCGGGTGGCGTCACTCGTGAAGGTCGGCGGCTGGGCCAGTCATGTCGTGCTCGACGCGGCCGACGCCGTACCGGTGCCCGCCGGTGTCGGCGCGGCGGAGGCGGAGACGCTGGTCGTCAACGGCATCACGGCCTGGCAGATGCTGCACCGCAAGGCGCGGGTGCGCGCCGGCGGCACGATTCTGGTGCACGGCGCCAACGGCGGGGTCGGCACGGTGCTGGTCCAGCTCGCGCGGGCGGCCGGCCTTCGGGTGATCGGCACGGCCTCCGCCCGTCACCACGCGGCGCTGCGGGAGCTGGGCGTGATCCCGGTCGACTACCGCGCCGAGGACGTCCCGGCCCGGGTCCGGGAGCTGGCCCCCGACGGTGTCGACGCCGTCTTCGACCATCTCGGCGGCCGTAGCGTCGTCGACTCCTGGCGGCTCCTCGCCCCGGGCGGCACCCTCGTCTCCTACGGCAGTGCCACCACCCGGGACGACTCCGGTTCCAAGCAGCTGCCGGTACTGAAGATCCTCGGCCGGGTGTGGCTGTGGAACGCGCTGCCCAACGGCCGGCACGCCTACTTCTTCAACGTCTGGGAGGGCCGCGCCCTCGGCAAGAACCGCTTCCGGGCCCGGCTGAGCGCCGACCTGACCCAGGTGTTCCAGGCGTTCGAACGCGGCGAGGTCACCGCGCGCATCGCCGCGCGGCTGCCCCTGACCCGGGCCGCCGAGGCCCTGCGGCTCGCCGAGTCGGGGACCGTCGCGGGGAAGATCGTGCTGGTTCCGGACGGCGGCGACGGGGCGTCGGCCGACTCGGCGCGATGAGGCCCACCGGTCCGGTGGGCGCCGGCTCAGCGGTCGCCGTCCCCCGTGGCCGCGAACGCGCCGACGCCCGCGAAGGCCAGTGCGGCGAAGCGTTCGCCGATACGGCGGTGGGTGGCCGCGTCCGGGTGGAGCCCGTCGGGCAGCGGGAGTTCGGCCGCGTCGGCCTCGCCGTAGAGGGCACGGCCGTCGAGATGGTGGAGGTGCGGGTCCTCGGCCGCACGCCGGGCGACGATCCGGGACAGCTCGTCCCGGATGACGTTCAGGGTGAGCTTGCCGCTCGCGCGCTCGGCCGGGTCGCCCGCGGCCGTGAAGGCGAGCCGGCCGGCGCCGAAGGCGCTCAGGTCCATGGCGGTGGGGCCCGGCGTGTCCTCGTGCATGGGGCACAGGATCGGCGAGACGACCAGCAGCGGGGTGGTGGGGTGCCCCTCGCGGACGGTGTCGAGGAAGCCGTGCACGGCGGGGCCGAAAGCGCGCAGCCGCATCAGGTCGGTGTTGACGACGTTGATGCCGAGCTTGAGGCTGATCAGGTCCGCGGGGGTGTCCCGGACGGCGCGGGCGGTGAACGGGTCGAGCAGGGCGCTGCCGCCCAGCCCCAGGTTGACCAGCTCCACCCCGGCGAGCGCCGCGGCGAGCGCCGGCCAGATGGCGGTGGGGCTCGCGGCGTCGGAGCCATGGCTGATCGAACTGCCGTGGTGCAGCCAGACCTTGCGGCCGTGGTCGGGTACGGCGGTGAGCGGGGCGTCGGTGCGCAGCGCGACCAGTTCGGTGGTCTCGTTGTGCGGCAGCCAGATCTCGACCGACTTCTCGCGCTCGGGCAGGCCGGTGAAGCGGAGGGTGCCGACCGGTCCGGGGCGCAGCTCCGTGGTCCCGGTGCCCATGTCGACGACCTGGACGGTGCCGCCGGACACGCTGCCCTGGCCGGCCAGGGTGCCGTCGACGAGGAGGTCGTAGACGCCGTCCGGGCGTGGGGGCGCGCCGACGTAGAGCCGCTTGGTGGGGAGGGTGTCCAGTTCCAGGGCGGTGGCGCGGGTGCGGAACACCAGTCGTACGCCGGAGGGCTGGGACTCGACCATGGCGAGCTGCGGGTCGGCGCACTGGGCGCGGGCCCGGGCCGGGAGCCGGTGCGGGAGCAGGCCGTGCTCCGTCCGCTCCAGGTCGAGGGCGCCGCGCAGGAGGTCGGCGGTGATCGGCGTGGTGATCCAGCGGGGGTGGGTGTTCATCGCCTCTGCGTTCCGTCCGTCTTGCGTCGGTGTTCCGTCGGTGTTCCGTGCGAGGGGGGTCCGGTCGGGGTGGGCCAGTTGCGCAGCAGCGCGTCGAGGGCGTCGAGGACGCGGGTCCAGGACTGCTGACTGTCGGGGGCGCTGTGGCTGAAGCCGCCGCTCAGTTCCAGGTCGACGTAGCCGTGGAAGACGCTGCCGATCATCCGCACGGCATGGGTCTCGTCCGGTTCGGTCAGGTCGTAGCCGCGCAGGATCGCCCGGGTCATCTGGGAGTGCCTGCTTCCGGCACTGGCCGCGGCCGTCTCCGGGTCGAGGCGCAGCCGGGCCGCCGTGTAGCGGCCGGGGTGGGCGCGGGCGTAGTCGCGGTAGACGTCGGCGAACGCGACGAGGGCGTCCTTGCCGGCCCGTCCGGCCAGCGCTTCGGCGGCCCGGTCGGCGAGCTCCTCCAGCGCCAGCAGCGCGATCCTCGTCTTGAGGTCCTGGGAGCTCTTGACGTGCGAGTACAGGCTCGCGACCTTCACGTCGAACCGCCTGGCCAGCGCCGAGACCGTCACCTGGTCGAAGCCGACCTCGTCGGCCAGCTCGGCTCCGGCCCGGACCAACCGTTCCGTGCTCAGTCCCGCTCGCGCCACTCCGCTCCTCACCTCCGCCCTCCTGTTGCCTGAACCGATTATGCATTTGCCTAAAGCTTTTAGGCAAAATAGCGTGCGCTGCATGAGACAGCTGACCGAGCAAGAGATCCGTGCCGCGTTCGTGAACTGCACCAAGGGCGCGGCGAAGCGTCTGAACATCCCGCACGACCTGGACGAACGGCCGTGGGCCGAGCTGGACTACTTCGGCTGGCGCGACCCGCAGGCTCCCGACCGCGCCTACCTGGTGACCGAGTCGGACGACGGCCTCGCGCGGGCGGTGGCGCTGCGCTGCCCGAGCCCGTCCTCGTGGCAGACCCGGCGCAGCATGTGCTCGATCTGCCTGACCACGCACACCGGAGGCGTCTCCCTGATGGTCGCCGCCAAGGCGGGCAAGGCCGGGCAGCAGGGGAACTCCGTGGGCGCCTACCTCTGCAGCGACCTGGCCTGCTCGCTCTACGTGCGGGGTCTGCGGGACCCGGGCGTCGGCGGGCGGATGCCGGAGTCGCTCACGCTGGAGGAGAAGATCCGGCGGACGGCCGGGAACCTCGCCGCGTTCCTGGACAGGGTGACCGGGTGACCGGGTGACCGGGTGACCGGGTGACCGGTTGACCGAGCGCCGTCAGGGGAAGACCAGGCCGACGCCGTGGGCGAGTTGCGCGGCCGCATGCCGGAAGAACCGCTCCCGCTCCGCTTCCGCCACGATCCCCTTGAACTGACCGAACAGCTCGAACCCCACCAGTCCGAACAGCTGGGCCCACGCCGCAGCCATGGCCACCGCGACCTCCGGCGGCAGGCCGGGCACCAGTTCGTCGGCCATCCGGCGGGCCTCGGGGGCGAGTTCGGCGGGTACCGGGGTGCGGGCCAGACCGCGCCCCTCGAACGCCTCGCGCAGGATCCCGACGAGGACGAGGCCGACCCGGGCCGCAGGCGGGATCGTCGTGTCCGGCGCCGAGTAGCCGGGCACCGGCGAGCCGTAGATCAGCGCGTACTCGTGCGGGTGGGTCAGCGCCCAGCCGCGCACCGCCTCGCACACGAGGACCCAGCGGTGCGCCGGGGCCGCGCCGGCGGCAGCGGCGTCGGCTGCGTCGGCGGCCTCACCGAGGGAGTCGTAGGCGTCGATGATCAGAGCGGTGAGCAGGTCGTCGCGGCTCGGGAAGTAACGGTAGAGCGCCGAGGAGACCATGCCGAGCTCGCGCGCCACGGCCCGCAGCGACAGCTTGGCGGCGCCCTCGGCCGCGAGCTGTCTGCGCGCCTCGTCCTTGATGGCCGTGGTGACTTCCATCCTGGCTCGCGCGCGGGCGCCCTGCGGGGTGGTCATGAGGGGCAGTTTGCCATGACTGTGGAGCGGTGCACACGTTTTGGAGCACTGCTTCTGTTTTGGATCAGCGAACACAGTTCAGTGCGACGCTCACATACGAGTGCACCGCTCAAAAAAGAGAGCACTGCTCTTGCAATGGATCACCGATCTCCCCACACTGTCCCTCAAGAGAGAGCACTGCTCTCCCAAACAAGTGGGGGTCACCATGTCGCCGTCGGAACCGCAGCCGTCGTCCCAGCCGTCGTCACGGCTGTCGTCCCAGCCGTACTACGCGGAGGCCAACCCGGTGGCCGTCCGCGTGAACAGCCTCGTCGGCTGGCTCGCCCGGCACGGGATCAGCCTCGCGGGCAGCGCGGAGCTGTCGGTGCGCGGCCGCAAGAGCGGCCGGATGCAGCGCGTCCCGGTCAACCCGCACACGTACGACGGCACCCAGTACCTGGTCTCGGCGCGCGGCAACTCCCAGTGGGTGCGGAACATGCGCGTGGCCGGCGGCGGGGAGCTGCGCGTGGGGCGGAAGGTGCGCGAGTTCACCGTGGTGGAGCTTCCCGATGCCGAGAAGCTCCCGGTGCTGCGGGCCTACCTGGAGAAGTGGGGCTGGGAGGTCAAGCAGTACTTCCCCGGGGTGACGGCCGGCTCCTCCGACGACGAACTCGTCGCGGCCGGCGCCGACCACCCCGTCTTCCGGGTCACCGTCACGGGGTGACGGCTTCCTCGTCGGCCGGGTCCTCCTCGGGTGCGCTCTCCTTCGCCGCCGGCTCCGGGCCGAAGGCGGTGAGGGCGCGCTGGGCCAGCGGGTGCGAGCGGATGAGCTCGCCGAGGGAGGTGCGGCCCTGGGTGATCTCCTTGAACGCCCGCCAGGCGGGACGGAACCCGGTCAGCGCCGCGTGGAACAGGCCGGGTCGGCGCTCGAAGACCGCGAGCATCCGCTTGCCGACGCTCATCTCGACGCCGAGGCCCGCCTTGACGGCGAAGGCGTAGTTCAGCGCCTGGCGGCGGGTGTCGACGGCGTCGTGGGCCTCGGCGATCCGCACCGCCCACTCCCCCGCGAGCCGCCCCGAGCGCAGTGCGAAGGAGATACCCTCGCGGGTCCAGGGTTCGAGCAGGCCCGCCGCGTCACCGCAGACCAGCACCCGGCCCCGGGACAGCGGGGAGTCGTCGGCGCGGCAGCGGGTCAGGTGGCCGGAGGAGATGCTCGGTTCGAACCCGGCGAGGCCGAGCCGGGCGATGAAGTCCTCCAAGTACCGCTTGGTGGCGGCACCTTCACCGCGGGCCGAGATGACACCGACGGTCAGCGTGTCGCCCTTGGGGAAGACCCAGCCGTAACTGCCGGGCATCGGCCCCCAGTCGATGAGGACCCGGCCCTTCCAGTCCTCGGCGACCGTCTCCGGAACCGGGATCTCCGCCTCCAGGCCGAGGTCGACCTGGTCGACCTTGACTCCGACGTGGGCGCCTATGCGGCTGGCGCTGCCGTCGGCGCCGACCACCGCGCGGGCCAGCAGGGTCTCGCCGCCCTGGAGCACGACCGCGACCGTCCGCCGGTCCGGGACCGCCGAGCCGTGCTGCTCGACGCGCTGCACGGCGGCGCCGGTGCGCAGCTCGGCGCCCGCCTTCTGGGCGTGCTCGACCAGCTGCTGGTCGAACTCGGGCCGGTTGATCAGGCCGAACATCATCTGCTTGGAGCGGCGGGTGCGGGTGAACCGTCCGTTGTTGGAGAAGGTGACCGCGTGCACCCGGTCCTTGAGGGGCAGCTCGAAGCCGGGCGGCAGCGCGTCGCGCGACGGGCCGATGATGCCGCCGCCGCAGGTCTTGTAGCGCGGCAGCTCGGCCTTCTCCAGCAACAGCACGCGCCGTCCGGCGACCGCCGCCGCGTAGGCGGCCGAGGCCCCCGCGGGTCCCGCGCCCACCACGACGACGTCCCACACCCGCTGCGCCTCGTCCGCCCGCACGTCGTCCGCCGAAGAATTCTCGCCGCTCACGATGGTCCGCTGCTCCGATCAAGCCGTAGAAGCCGTATCACGCCGTATCAAGCCTCAGGTCAGGCCCTGTCCGTTCAGGCCTCAGGCCAGGCCCCCGTCCGTCCGTGGGCCGACACCTGCCACCTGTCCCCCCGCATCCTACGGCGGAGATCGCCGCAGGCCACTGTGGGAGGATCGGTCCACTCACCAGTTCAACGTCGCACCCACGAGGAGCGTGCCCATGTCGTCGAATCCGGTCGCCGAGACCGTCGCAGCCCTGCTGCCCAGGGCCAAGGCGGAACTCGCCGAGCTGGTGGCCTTCAAGTCGGTGGCTGACTTCGCCCAGTTCCCGAAGAGCGAGAGCGAAGGCGCCGCGAACTGGGTGGCCGACGCACTGCGCGCCGAGGGCTTCGGGGACGTCGCCGTACTGGACACCCCGGACGGCACGCAGTCGGTGTACGGCCACCTGCCGGGACCGGAGGGTGCCAAAACGGTCCTGCTGTACGCGCACTACGACGTGCAGCCGCCGCTGGACGAGGCCGCCTGGACCACCCCGCCGTTCGAACTGACCGAGCGGGACGGCCGCTGGTACGGGCGCGGGACCGCCGACTGCAAGGGCGGTGTGATCATGCACCTGCTGGCGCTGCGCGCGCTGAAGGCGAACGGCGGCGTCCCGGTCAACGTCAAGGTGATCGCCGAGGGCTCGGAGGAGATGGGCACCGGCGGCCTGGAGCGGTACGCCGAGCAGCACCCCGAGCTGCTGGCGGCCGACGCGATCGTCATCGGCGACGCGGGCAACTTCCGGGTCGGGCTGCCGACGGTGACCACGACCCTGCGCGGCATGACCATGGTCCGCGTCCAGATCGACACATTGCAGGGCAATCTGCACTCGGGCCAGTTCGGCGGTGCCGCCCCCGACGCCCTGGCCGCGCTGATCCGGGTCCTGGACTCGCTGCGCGCCGAGGACGGTTCCACCACGGTCGACGGGCTCGCGCCGGAGTCGCGGTGGGAGGGCCTGGAGTACGACGAGGAGCAGTTTCGCAAGGACGCCAGGGTGCTGGACGGTGTCGGGCTGATCGGTGACGGTCCGGTCGCGGACCGCATCTGGGCCCGCCCGGCGGTCACGGTGCTCGGCATCGACTGCCCGCCGGTGGTCGGCGCCACCCCGTCGGTGCAGGCCGGCGCCCGCGCCCTGATCAGTCTCCGGGTGCCGCCGGGCGTGGACGCGGCCGACGCGACCAAGCTCCTCCAGGCCCACCTGGAGGCGCACACGCCGTGGGGTGCCCGGGTGCGGACCGAGACGGTCGGGCAGGGCCAGCCGTTCCGCGCGGACACCACCAGCCCGGCGTACCGGGCGATGGCCGACGCGATGGCGACCGCGTACCCGGACGAGACGATGCAGTACGCCGGTCAGGGTGGCTCCATCCCGCTGTGCAACGCCCTCGCCGACCTCTACCCGCAGGCCGAGATCCTACTGATCGGCCTGAACGAGCCGGAGGCGCGGATCCACGCCGCCAACGAGAGCGTGTCCCCGGAGGAACTGGAGCGGCTTTCGGTGGCGGAGGCGCTGTTCCTGCGCAACTACGCGGCGGGCTGACGCATCCCGGGGCGGCGGACATCGGAGACGGCGTGGCCCCGGCCACGTGGATCCGGTGACCGCCGACGCGGCGCGGGCGCTGCGCGAATCCGCGGACACCTGCGGCCCGCCGCGGTGAGCATGGAAGCATGACCGACACCGCGCGCCGTATCGCCGCCCATGCCGACATCGCGACCTCCCTGGCCCTGTTGAGCGACGTCGAGCTGGCCGAACTGGTCGCGGCGGGCGAGCCGCTGGGAACGGGCGTCGGCGGCAGAGCCGTGCGGATCACGGTGGACGGCAGCGCGGTGTTCGTGAAGCGGATCCCCCTGACCGACCGGGAGCGCAGCCCGCTGCACGTCCGCTCCACCGCGAACCTCTTCGACCTGCCGCCGTACTGCCACTACGGCATGGGTGCCGTCTGCGGCCCGAGATTCACCGCCTGGCGAGAGCTGGCCGCGCACACGGCGACGACGAACTGGGCACTGACCGGCCGCTTCCCCGGCTTCCCGTTGCTCCACCACTGGCGGGTACTGCCGGACACGGCCCACCCTCTGCCGGACGAACTCGCCGACGTCGAGAAGGTGGTGGCCTATTGGGGCGGCTCGACGGGCCTGCGTGAACGGATCGAGGGTCTTCGGGACGCCTCCGCGAGCATGACCCTGTTCCTGGAGCACTTCCCGTCCACCCTGCACGACTGGCTGGACGCCGAGCTGCGCACAGAGCGGGCGGATGCGGCCTGCGGCCAGGTGGCGCGGCAACTGGAGGAAATGACGTCCTTCCTCCACGGAGAGCAGCTCCTGCATCTGGATGCCCACTTCCGCAACATCCTCACCGACGGCCGGGATCTTTACCTCACCGACTTCGGGCTCTCACTCAGCTCCCGTTTCCGCCTCACGCCCGCCGAGCGGGACTTCTTCGACCGGCATCGGCACTACGACAGCACCTACACCTCCTACCACCTGGTGATCTGGCTCGTCACCGCCCTGTACGGGTACCGGGGTGAGGAGCGGGCGGAGTTCGTGCGCGCCTGCGCCGACGGGCGGCGGCCCGAGGGGATCCCCCGGGGCGCCGCCGAGTTGGTGGTCCGGCACGCCCCGCTCGCCGTGGAGATGGAGGACTTCTTCCGGCGGCTGGGCCGGGAGAGCCGGCTGACACCGTTCCCGTACCCGGACGGTCACAGCAGCTGCACGCTCTCCGCGTAGTGGCAGGCGACCGGGTTGCCGCCGCCCCGGTCGACCAGCTCCGGCACCTGCTCGACGCAGGCAGTGCGCTCGCCGTCGGTGAGCTGGTTCGCGAACTTGGGACAGCGGGTGCGGAACCGGCAGCCGCTGGGCGGGCGGACCGGGCTCGGGACGTCGCCCTGGACGATGATGCGTTTCCGGGCGCGTTCCTTGCGCGGGTCGGGCAGCGGGATCGCCGAGACCAGGGCCTGCGTGTAGGGGTGGGCGGGGCGGGCGAAGAGCTGCCGGGCGGGGGCGATCTCCACCAGGCGGCCCAGGTACATCACCGCGACCCGCCCGGCGACATGGCGCATCACGGAGAGGTCGTGGGCCACGAAGAGGAAGGACAGCCCGAGTTCGGACTGGAGGTCCATCAGCAGGTTGAGGACGCCCGCCTGGATGGACACGTCCAGCGCGGAGACCGGCTCGTCCAGCACGATCACCTTGGGGCGCAGCGCCAGCGCCCGTGCGATGCCGATGCGTTGGCGCTGGCCGCCGGAGAACTCGTGCGCGAAGCGGTTGCCGTGCTCGGGGTTGAGGCCGACCAGGCGCAGCAGTTCGCGTACCTCGTCGGCGGCGCCGGGACCGTACCTGCCGTGGATGCGCAGGGGTTCGGCGACGATCTCGTGGACGGAGATCCGGGGGTCCAGGGAGGCGTACGGGTCCTGGAAGACGATCTGCAGCTCGCGGCGGAGCGGGCGCATCTGACGTCTGCTCAGGTCGGTGAGCGGGCGGCCCCGGTAGTGGACGGAGCCGGAGGTGGCCGTCTCCAGGTTGAGCAGGGTGCGGGAGACGGTCGTCTTGCCGGAGCCGGACTCGCCGACCAGGCCGAGCGTCTCGTTCTCGTGCAGGTCGAAGGAGACCCCGCAGACCGCGTGCACGTCGCCGACCCGGCGGCGGACCACTCCCCGGGACATCACCGGGAAGTGTTTGACGAGGTCGCGGACCTGGAGGACGGGGTCGCCTGTGCCGCCGTGACCGGGCAGCGGGGGCAGCGGAGTCAGCGGGTCGGTCATCGGGCATCGTCCTCCAGGTCCGCGAACCGGGCCAGGGCCTCGGTGTCGGCGCCGACGGCGTCGAAGACCTCGCCGGCCGCCGCGTCCACGAGTTCGGCGGCGAAGTGGCAGGCGCTGCGGTGGGCGTCGGATCCGGCCGGGCGCAGCGCTGGTTCGGTGCTGTCGCAGGGCTCCCGGCGCATCGGGCAGCGCGGGGCGAAGGGGCAGCCCGGGGGCAGGTTGAGCAGCGAGGGCGGGGAGCCGGTGATGGGCGTCAGGCGGTCCTCCTCGCGGTCGAGGCGGGGCAGGGAGCCGAGCAGGCCCAGGGTGTAGGGCATGCGCGGGGTGTAGAAGATGTCCTCGACCGAGCCGGTCTCGACGATCCGTCCGGCGTACATGACGGCGACCCGGTCCGTGTGGCCGGCGACCACGCCCAGGTCGTGGGTGATCAGGACGAGGGCGGCGCCGGTCTCGGCGCGGGCGGCCTCCAGGGCCTCCAGGATCTGCGCCTGGACGGTGACGTCGAGGGCGGTGGTGGGCTCGTCGGCGATGATCACGTCCGGGTCGTTGGCGATGGCGATGGCGATGACGACGCGCTGGCGCATGCCGCCGGAGAGTTCGTGCGGGTAGCTGTCGACGCGCCGTTCGGGGCTCGGGATGCCGACCGTGCCGAGGAGTTCCACGGCGCGTGCGCGGGCCGGGCGTCTGCCGAGCCTCGGGTTGTGCCGGAGCAGGGTCTCGGCGATCTGGTAGCCGACGGTGTAGACGGGGTTGAGGGAGGTCATCGGGTCCTGGAAGACCATGGCGATGCCGCTGCCCCGGACGTCCGAGAGCCGGGCGTCGGACATGCCGAGCAGTTCCGCGCCCTCGAACCGGACCGAGCCGCGCACCCGGGCCGAGCCGGGCAGCAGGCCCATCACGGCCAGCGCGGTGACGGACTTGCCGGAGCCGGACTCGCCGACGATGCCCAGTGCCTCGCCCCGCTCCAGCCGGTAGCCGACGCCGCGCACCGCCCGTACGGTCCCGTCCTCGGTGGGGAACTCCACGCTCAGGTCCTCGACTTCGAGAACGGCACCGGACTCCTCGCCCTTCCCCACGACCCTGTCGATGCCCTTGCCCTTGCCGGTGTCGGTGTCGGTGTCGGTCACTGTCGCACCCTTTGCTGCCGGGGGTCGAAGGCGTCGCGGAGCCCGTCGCCGATGAAGTTGATGGTGAGGGCGATGGCGATGATGAAGGCGCCGGGGATGTAGAAGAGCCAGGGCCGGGTGTCGACCGCGGTCTGTGCCTGGGCGACCAGCAACCCGAGGGAGGTGTCGGGCGGTTGGACGCCGAACCCGAGGAAGGACAGGGCGGTCTCGGTGAGGATGCCGGTGGCGACCAGGATGGTGGCGTTCACGATGATCGGGCCGAGCGCGTTGGGCAGCAGGTGCCGGAAGATGATCCGGGTGTCGGAGGCGCCGAGCGCCCGGGCGGCCTCCACGAACTCCTTCTCGCGCAGGGAGAGTACGGAGGAGCGCACCACGCGGGACACGTACGCCCAGGTGAGTCCGGCGATCACCGCGGCGATCCAGTACCAGGAACCGCCGCTGCGCGAGGAGATGACGAGCGCGATCGCGAACAGCGGGAGGGTGAGCACGAGATCGGCGATGCGCATCATCAGCGCGTCGACGAACCCCCGGTAGAAGCCGGCGACCGCGCCCCACACGGCGCCGACCAGGGTCGAGCCGAGCGCGATCAGGATGGCGATCTTCAGGGAGGTCTGGGTGCCGCGCATCACCTGGGCGTAGGCGTCGTACCCGGAGGAGTCGGTGCCGAACGGGTGCTTCCAGGACGGTGGTTGTGAGTTGTCCGGGGTGAACTTGGCGTAGGAGTAGCGCCAGAAGTGCGGGCCGACGAAGGCCCAGAGCACGATCAGCACGAAGACGGCCAGGCTGATCATCGCGGCCCGGTGGCGCAGGAAGCGGCGCAGGACGAGCTGGGTCTGGCTGCGCTGCGCGACGGTGAACTCGTGGTCGTCGTCCGGCGTCCGGGTGCCGGCCGGCCCGAGTGCCCCGATGTCAGTCATAGCGGATCCTCGGGTCGAGTACGGCGTAGAGGAGGTCGGCGAGGAGGTTGAAGACGATGACGACGACGGCGGACAGCAGCAGCCAGGCCATGGTCCGGTAGACGTCGAGGGTGGTGGCGGCCTGGACGAGCATCTCGCCCATGCCGTGCCACTGGAAGATCGTCTCGGTGATGACGGCGCCGCCGAGGATGATCGCGATGTCGAGGGCGGTGACGGTGGCGAGCGGGATCAGCGCGGTGCGCAGGGCGTGCCGGACGAGCACCCGGCCGCGGCGCAGTCCCTTGGCGCGGGCGAGCCGTACGTAGTCGCTGTCCAGGACTTCGAGCAGGGAGGCGCGGGTGTAGCGGGTCCAGGAGGCGAAGGAGACCAGGGCGAGGGTGATGGTGGGCAGGATGAGATGGCCGATGCGGTCGGTGAACTCGTTCCAGGTGGTGTCGACTTCGAGGTACGGGGACTTCTCGCCGATGGTGCCGAGGAACTGGCTGCCGGTCTCCTGGTTGAACCAGATCCCGGCCTGCTTGAGCAGGACCGCGAACCAGAACACGGGCATGGCGAGGAACAGGAAGCCGAGGAAGGTGATGGTGTAGTCGGCGGCGCTGTACTGGCGGATCGCGCTGAACACCCCGAAGACGACCGCCATCACGAGGGCGAGCAGCATGGCGGCGGCGACCAGGGTGACGGTGACCCGGAAGCGGGTGAACAGGTCGTGGCCGATGTCCAGGTTGGACTGGACGGACGGGCCCCAGTCGCCGTGCAGGACGCCGGTGATCCAGTTCCAGTAGCGTTCCGCGACCGGTTCGTTCGCGTGGATGTGCCGGGCGAAGGCGGTCACGGCCGCCTTGCTGGGCGGCGGTTGCCGGGAGGTGGCGAAGTTGGCCACCGGGTCGCCGGAGTTGACGACGACCAGGAAGACGATGAACGTCGAGACGATCAGGACGGGGATGGAGACGAGGATGCGGCGCACGGTGTAGGCGAGCATGCGGTCTTCTCTCGCGGAGGCCCGGCCCCGGGGTCTCCGGGGCCGGGAATCGGTCCGGCCGGTCGCTGGGGTTACTTCTTGAGGCCCCACTCGCCGACGTTGTACGGCGGTCCGACGTTGGTGGAGTTGTTGCGCATGTTGACGAACCGCGTCTGCACCGCGAGGAAGGTGGGCTTCTGGTACAGCGGCAGCACGTAGGCGTCGTTGACCATGATCTGGTCGGCCTGGTTGAGCAGGGCGTCGGCCTTGGTCTGGTCCGTCTCGCCGATGGCCTGGCTGATCAGGGAGTCGACCTGCTTGTTGCTGTAGCCGCCGTAGTTGCCGCCGCCTCCGGTCGACCAGGTCTGCTGGGCGTTGCTGGTCGGGAAGGGCGAGGCGACCCAGGCGAAGACGATGATGTCGTACTGGTGGCCGGCCAGGACCGTGCCGAGGTCGGCGGCGCCGATCGGCTTGATCGTGACCTTGATCCCGAGGTTGGCGAGGTCGCTCTGGAGGATCTGGCACTCGCTCTGCCGGATCTGGTTGCCGGTGGTGTAGCGGCAGTTGAAGGGCCCGACCGCCTTGCCGTCCGGGGTCTTCAGAGCGGTGCCGACTCCGGTGAACTTGGCGTCGGTCAGGTACTTCTTGGCCTTGGTGAGGTCACCCGAGCCCTGGCCGCCGGCGCTGACCACGTCCTTGTAACCGGCGGTCCCCGGGACGAAGTTGTGGTTGTAGAGCTGCTTCACGCCGGGATCGAACTGGGCGACCGTCTTGGCCATGATGTCCTTGACGCTGATGGCCGTGAACATCGCCTGCCGCAGGGCCAGGTACTTGCCGATCACCGGGTTGTGCAGGTTGAGGTCGAAGTGCTCCCAGGTGAGCCCGCTGCCGATGGTGTAGGTGACGTTGGGGATGGCCTTGACCTGGTTGACGAGGTCGACCTCGGGCTGCGGGTAGATGCCCTGGACCTCGTTGTTGCGCAGCGCGATCGGCTCCTGGGTGGCGTCCGTGATGACCTTGAAGATCAGCCGTTGCAGGGTGGCCTTCGTGCCCGTCCACTTCGGGTCGGGCTCGTAGGTGGCGTGGTCGTTGTCGACCCACTCGGTCATCTTGTAGGGGCCCGCGGTCGCGTACTTGGTGGGCGGGTTCTTCTGGAAGTACTGCCAGCCCTGGGTCATCTGAGCGGCCGTCATGTGGGCCGCGTCGCCCGCCTTGGCACCGGAGATCTTCTCGGCGACGTGCGCCGGGTAGAACGGGTAGCCCGCGCCGAACAGGGACTTCCAGTCGGAGTACGGCTTGGTCATCACCACGGTGACGGTCTTGCCGCCGTCGGAGCCGGTGACCGACTTGATCCGGTCGTAGCCGGCGGTGCTCTCCGGCAGACAGCCCTTGGTCTGGGTGGAGTCGCTGGCGGGCGGCGGCGGGCAGTCCTTGCCGTCGTTGGTGCGCCAGTAGTAGACGAAGTCGTCCGCGGTGATCGCGGTGCCGTCGTTCCAGGACGCCTTGGGATTGATCTTGTAGACGATGGTCTGCGGGCTGGTGCCCGTCTGGGTCGCCGAGGTCACCAGGTCGGTGTCGAGCTTGACGCTGAAGTCCGGCTGCGGGATGTACACCTGCGGCAGCACGGGGCTCAGCGCCTCGGCGTTCTCGAAGGTGTTGCCGTTGGTGTCCTGCACGTTCCACTGCTGGATGTTCTTCTCGAGGACGTAGGTGAAGGTGCCGCCGGCCTTGGTGGTGCCGGCGTTGCAGGTGTCGGCCTTGCCCTGGCTTGAGCAGTTCGCGAGACCGGCCGAGGTGCCCTTGCTGCCGCTGCCCCCGCCGCCTCCCCCGCTGCTGCAGGCGGCGAGCGCCAGAACGAGCCCGGCGGTCAGTGCGAGTCCCCTTGTGAGGGCCGAAGAGTGCGCGCGCATGTCCCTCCTTCAGCCGGCGGTTGTCCGGCCTGTGCACGGCGGCCAGCGGCCGCGAGGAAGTTGAGCTGCGCAACGACGTTAGAACGTCTGTGTACCTCCTTCATGTTCTTGTTCATACCGGGACGGCGACAATTCACCCTCGTTTTTCCCCAGGAACCTTCCACCTCGCGCAAAGTCCCCTATACACGCCCCGGAAAGGCCAAAGTCCCCGCCAACATCACTGATGTGGTGAGGACTTGACGAATCGTCAGGGAATGTCAACCGACCGGGACGCCGGCCTCCAGGTAGAGCGCGGCACCGCGCTCGCGGGCCCGCAGCGCCCAGCGGAGCCGTTCGTAACGCACCGGCGGGAGCAGGTCGGCGGCCTCCTGCTCGGTGACGAACCGCCAGTCGCGCAGCTCCGGCCCCGGGAGCACCAGGCGCGCGGCCTCGACGGAGTGGAGCCGGCCGCCGTCGAAGAGCAGCCGCAGGCCGCCGTAGCGGGGCGGGGCGGGCTGCTCCCAGTCGACGACGAGCAGCCCCGGCAGTTCCTCCAGCCGTATCCCGGTCTCCTCCTCGACCTCCCGCACACCGGCCCGGGCGGGGGCCTCACCGGGCTCGACGACACCGCCGGGGAACTCCCAGCCGGCCTTGTAGGTGGGGTCCACGAGGAGGACGCGGTTCTGCTCGTCGAAGAGGAGGACGCCGGCGGCGGTGGTCTCGGCGGTGGGTTCGGGGGTTTGTACTATGTCACATACCACGGCTTCGCCGCTGGTCACCGCCCCCGCGATCCGCACCGCCGCCTCGTACCCGCTGAGCGCGCTGGTGTCGACGAGATGGGCGTCGGCGCTGATCCAGGAGGCGAGGGCGGCGCGGTAGGGCTCGATCTGGTCGTAGGACCACTGCCGGACCCGCATCTCCCCGTCGGGCAGGTCGGGCGGGATCTCCCGGTCGGCTATTCGCTCGCGCAGGATCGTTTCCGCCGGGGTGAGGCACAGGTGCCGGACGGCGATCCGGCGGGCCGCGAGACCGCCGAAGATCTCGTCGCGGTACTCCTGGCGCAGCAGCGTCATCGGAACGACCAGGGTGCCGCCCAGTTCCGCGAGCATCGCGGCGGCCGTGTCGATCACCAGTCGGCGCCAGATCGGCAGATCCTGGAAGTCTCCGACCTCGGCGAGGTGCTTGGCCGGCAGCAGGTGCGTCAGCGCTCCGCCGATGAACTCGGGGTCGAAGAGCGTGCTGTTCGGGATCAGTTCGATCAGTTCACGTGCGGTGGTGGTCTTACCCGCACCGAACGCGCCGTTGACCCAGACGATCACGGACTCCCCCTCTGCTGTTGGCCCCCTGTGGCTTGCCCGCTCCACACTGCCACGGAAACCAGTTCCCGTTGAGGGCACGCAAACGGAGTGCCGGCGTCCGCCGCCCGGAACACCGGCACCGTCGTCCGCCCGGAATCCGCCGGGCTACTCCTGGCCCAGGAAGTCCGGGTCGGTCTGGAAGCTGTCGTCGCCGACGATGTGGCCGACGTGCTCCAGGGCGTCCGAGATGTGCAGGTCGCCGAGCGGGCCTTCGTCGGCCGCGTGGGACGGGGTGATGGCGGCCACGACGAATCCGGTGGCCAGGCTGGCGATGGCGAGCATGCTGCGCTTCTTCATGCCCGTTCCAACTCCGCCGGCGGCCGGGGGTCACGGGCATACCCGCGAGGGGAGCAACGCGGTACGCCGGGGCGGAGTCCCGCCCTCGCCGACCCGAACATCGGATGACCCGTTTCGTTCCGGTCTGGACCAGAGGGATTCCGAACTCGACGTCGAACCATCACTACCGCTCTCTATTCAACACACTCCGACGGGTTCTAACGTAACCGCACAGAGCGATGACGCGTACATGTCGTCATCGCACCTTTCGCGAGTCGGAGGAACGTAACGATGCGTCACCCTCACACCCGCACGACCCGCCGAAGAGTGATCGGAGCACTGGCCGCGGCCCTGTTGTGTACGGCGGGCCTCGCCGCACCCGCCGTCGCCGACGCCAGGACCACCTCCCCCGCCGAGGCCGACGGTCTCGCGCCGACCCCGCCGATGGGCTTCAACAACTGGAACTCCACGCACTGCAGGGCCGACTTCAACGAGGCGATGGTCGAGGGCATCGCCGACCTCTTCGTGGCCAAGGGCCTCAAGGACGCCGGCTACCGGTACGTCAATCTCGACGACTGCTGGGCCCTGCCCGACCGGGACGCGAACGGCAAACTGGTCCCGGACCCGGCCCGGTTCCCGAACGGGATCAAGGCCGTCGCGGACTACGTGCACGCCAAGGGCCTGAAGCTCGGCATCTACACCAGCGCCGGCACCAAGACCTGCAACGCCGCGGGCTTTCCGGGCGCTCTCGGCCACGAGTACAGCGACGCCCAGCAGTTCGCCGACTGGGGCGTCGACTACCTCAAGTACGACAACTGCAACAACCAGGGTGTCGACGCCAGGCAGCGGTACACCGCCATGCGCGACGCGCTCAGGGCGACCGGCCGGCCCATCGTCCTCAGCATCTGCGAATGGGGCGAGAACAAGCCCTGGGAGTGGGCCGCGGACGTCGGCCAGCTCTGGCGCACCACCGGGGACATCGGCGACAGCTGGGGCTCGATGGTGTCGATCCTGAAGCAGAACCTGCCGCTCGCGCCGTACGCGGGCCCCGGGCACTGGAACGACCCGGACATGCTGGAGGTCGGCAACGGCGGCATGACCGACACCGAGTACCGCTCGCACTTCTCGATGTGGTCGGTCATGGCCGCCCCGCTGCTCATCGGCACCGACCTGCGCAAGGCCACTCCGGCGACCTTCGACATCCTGGACAACAAGGAGGTCATCGCCGTCGACCAGGACCCGCTGGGCAAGCAGGGCACGGTGGTCTCCTCGGCGGACGGGCGCTGGGTCGTCGCCAAGGAGATGGCGGACGGCAGCCGCGCGATCGCCCTGTTCAACGAGTCCGGCTCGGCGCAGCGCATCGCGACGTCGGCGACCGCCGTGGGCCTCCCGAAGGCCCCCGCCTACACCCTGCGCGACCTGTGGCAGCACCGGAGCTACAACACCGCGGGCACCGTCTCCGCCGTCGTCCCGGCGCACGGCACGGTCCTGGTGCGGGTCGCCGCCGACCGGCGCTGGGCCGCCCACCCGCCGGCCGTGGAACTCGGCCTGGACGGCAGCCGGTTCACCGAGCCGGGCAGCACGTCCGCGCTGACCACGTCGGTGACCGACCTCGGCCGCAGCACGGCCACGAAGGTCTCCGTGTCCCTCACGGGCCCTGCGGGCTGGACCGTCAGGGCGGCCTCGCCGACGAAGGCGCCCGCCCTGCCGACCGGCCGCGCGCTGCGCACCGGCTGGGAGGTGACCGCTCCCGCGGGGACGCCGAGGGGGTCGTACGACCTGGAGCTCAGGGCGAGTTACCGGTCGCCGACCGGAGTGCGTGCCCGGAGTGCGACGACGGTCACGATGACCGTCGCGGACCCGCCGCCCGCCGGCGGTTCCTTCCTCAGTGACCTGCCGTGGCTGTCGGCCGACAACGGCTGGGGGCCGGTGGAGCGCGACACCAGCAACGGCGAGACCGCCGCGGGCGACGGACATCCGATCACCATCGGCGGGGTCGTCTACTCCAAGGGGCTCGGCACCCACGCGCAGAGCGAGGTCGACTACTACGCCGGGAAGGCGTGCGAGCAGGTCACCGCGGACGTCGGGGTGGACGACGAGGAGACCGCCAACGGCAGTGTCTCGTTCGAGGTCTGGGCGGACGGCACGAAGGTCGCCTCGACCGGCGTGCTGACCACCGACATGCCGGCCCAGCCGCTCACCGCCGACGTGACCGGCGCCGAGGTGGTCAGGCTCGTCGTCACCGACGGCGGTGACGGCATCACCTCCGACCACGGGGACTGGGCGGACGCGCGGATCTCCTGCTGAGGTCACGGGCGTGCGCCCCGGCCCGGTCGGCCGGACCTGAACCCCGGCCGACCGGGCCTGAACGTTCCTGCGCGGTCCGGCGACAGCCGCCGGACCGCCGTCAGACCCCCGCCGCCTCCGCGTCCGGCCTGGCGGCCAGCGCCGCCGCCGCGGCGCCCACCAGCCCCGCGTCCGTGCCCATCTGGGCCGGTACGACCGTCAGGCGCTGGACGAAGGAGAGGGTCGCGTAGTCGGTGAGCGCCTTGCGCAGGGGCGTGAAGAGGATGTCCCCCGCCTTGCCGACGCCCCCGCCGATCACCGCGATGTCGATCTCGACCAGGGTCGCGGTGGCCGCGATCCCGGCCGCGAGTGCCTGCGCGGCCCGCTCGAAGGAGGCCACGGCGACCGGGTCGCCGGCCCGGGCCGCGGCGGCCACCGCCGCCGCCGAGGTGTCGCCGTCGGGGCCCGGCTGCCAGCCGCCCTCCAGGGCGCGGCGGGCGATGTTGGGGCCGCTCGCGATGCGCTCGACACAGCCGCGCGACCCGCAGGGGCAGGGATCCCCGTCGAGGTCGACGCTGATGTGGCCGATGTGGCCGGCGTTGCCGGTCGGGCCGGGGTGCAGCCTGCCGCCGAGCACCAGGCCGCCGCCGACGCCCGTCGACACCACCATGCACAGAGCGTTGTCGTGGCCGCGGGCCGCGCCCTGCCAGTGTTCGGCGGCCGTGATCGCGACGCCGTCGCCGATCAGCTCGACCGGCAGCCCGCCGGTGGCCGCCCGCACCCGTTCGACGAGCGGATACTCCCGCCAGCCGGGCACGTTGACCGGGCTCACGGTGCCGGCGGAGGCGTCCACCGGGCCGGCGCTGCCGATCCCGAGCGAGCGGGCGCGCCCCCACAGCGGTGAACCGGCGAGTTCGCCGACCACCTCCTCGACGGCCCCCATGACCGTCTCGCCGTCCTGCTGGGCGGGTGTCGCGCGCTGGGCGCGCGCCTGGATCCGTCCGTGACCGTCCACCAGCGCGCCGGCGATCTTGGTGCCGCCGATGTCGAGGGCCGCCACGAGGTCGGTGTGCATCAGAGTCAGTTCTCCCCGTCAACCATGAGTAGCCGAGTGACACAACAGGCCGGTCAAGCGGTGGGGACGCAGGCCGGAGATTGCGGTGGACAGTCTCCCTTGCATCTGACAACGTTGTCCAGGCTCTATGCTCGACGCCACATCCTCATACAAACCCACGAGCCTGTGTATCCCTGATACAAACCCATGAGCCCAGACGTAATTCGTGAGCCCATGCCTCCCGTGGACGACAGGACAGGACGCCGCATCGTGCCCGACACCTCCCGCCGCGCAGACCGTCTCCCCGGCTCCCGTTACGGGACCCGGCCGACGATGAAGGACGTGGCGGCGCGGGCCGGGGTGGGCCTCAAGACGGTGTCCCGGGTGGTCAACGGCGAGCCCGGGGTGACCCCGGACACCGAGCGCCGGGTCCAGGAGGCGATCGACGCGCTGGGCTTCCGCCGCAACGACAGCGCGCGGGTGCTGCGCAAGGGCCGTACCGCGAGCATCGGCCTGGTCCTCGAGGACCTCGCGGACCCGTTCTACGGGCCGTTGAGCCGCGCGGTGGAGGAAGTGGCCCGGGCGCACGGGGCGTTGCTCATCAACGGGTCCAGCGCCGAGGACCCGGAGCGGGAGCAGGAGCTGGCGCTGGCGCTGTGCGCGCGGCGGGTGGACGGCCTGGTGGTGATCCCGGCCGGGGACGACCACCGGTACCTGGAGCCGGAGATCAGGGCCGGCGTGGCGACGGTGTTCGTGGACCGCCCGGCCGGGAGGATCGACGCGGACGTCGTGCTGTCCGACAGCTACGGCGGCGCCCGGGACGGGGTCACCCACCTGATCGCGCACGGCCACCGCAGGATCGGGTTCATCGGCGACATGCCCCACATCCACACGGCGGCCGAGCGGCTGCGCGGCTACCAGGCGGCGATGGAGGACGCCGGGATAGCCGTCGAGCCCGCGTGGACCTCCCTCGGTGTGACGGACCCGGAGCGGGTGCGCCGGGCCGCCGAGGAGATGCTGGCCGCGACGGACCCGATCACCGCGATCTTCGCGGGCAACAACCGTGTCACCGTCACCGTGATCCGCGTCCTCGCCGAACAGAGCCGCCCGGTCGCGCTCGTCGGCTTCGACGACATCGAACTCGCCGACCTGCTCCACCCCGGCCTCACGGTCGTCGCCCAGGACGCGGCGCTGCTCGGCCGCACGGCCGCCGAACGGCTCTTCCGCCAGCTGGACGGCACCCTCATGCCACCGGAGCGCATCGAACTGCCGACCAGGCTGATCACCCGCGGCTCGGGCGAACTGCCCCCGGCGGACTGAGCCGCGCATGACGGACCGGACACCCGCGGCCCCGAGCCGCCCGTCGCCGGCCCGGCCCCGCACGGAACCGGACCGCACGGCCACCGGACGCACGCGCAGCGAACCGAGCACCACGACCACCGGACGCCCACGCACGGAACCGAACCCCGCGGCCACCGGCCGGGCCCCTGCCGAACCGAGTCGCCCGGCGGGCGGGCGCGTGCTCGCGGGGCGGGGGTGTCCGTGACCGGCCGTACGCTCGCCGAGTTGGGGCTCGACACGGCGCCGCGGGATCATCCGCTGAGTTACCCGGGCGCCTGGCCGGCCGGCTCCGGGCTTCTCGACGGTGATCGGCTGTTGCCGCTCGACCGGTTGGTGCACGACGACGGGCGGGTGCCGGTGCTCGCGGTCGGCTCCAACGCCTCGCCCGCCCAACTGCGGAACAAGATGGCGGAGTCCGGCGTCACCGGGCCGATCCCGATGGTGCGTGCCCGGGTGGCCGGCCTCGACGTGGGGGTCTCCGCGCACGTCAGCCGCCTCGGCTATGTCTCGGCGTCCCCGGTCGCCTCCCCCTCGGCGGTACGGGAGTTGTTCGTCCTGTGGCTGGACGGGCGGCAGCTGGAGGTGATCGACGCGAGCGAGGGCGTACCGCTGCCGCACGGCAACTTCCGACGGGCCTGGCTGCCCGCCCCGGCCGTACGCGCCACGCTCGCGGACGGCACGGCGCTCCCCGGCGTCCACGCGTACGTCAACCGGCACGGTGTGCTGCACGACGGCTCCGGCGCGCCCCGCCGCCATCCCGGCGAGCACACCCTCCTCACCGAACTCCTCGCGGAGTCGGTCGAGTTGAGAGAGCTGTTCGGTGTCACGCCCGAGGAGTTCTGCGCGCGGGCGCGGGCCGACGCGGCGCTGTGCGGGCGGGGCACCCGGCTGTTCGCGGAGCGGAGGTGGGCGGTCGCGTCGGGGCTGGAGCGGTACGTCCGTACTCAGCAGACCGGAAGCCCGGGGAGCGGCTCGTCGTTCGTGCCGCCCTTGATGTAGACGTCGCTGATGTACACGCCGGTGTTGCCCTTGTCGTCGTCGGTCAGCGCCCACCAGACGTTGGTCCGCTGGCCGTGGGTCTCCCGGCGGCCCAGGTCGGCCTGGCAGTAGAACGAGTGGGCGCCCTGGCGGACCCGGCCGGCCTTGGCGCCGTCGGCGGTGTAGGACTTGGCTCCGCCGCTGCGCACCCTGCAGGTGTACGTGCCGTCTCCCGCGGACTGGCAGACCGCGGTGGCGGGCGCTGAAGCCGTCGCGGTGGCGGGCGCGGTGGCCGTGGCGGTGCCGGAACCGCCGGTGGGGCCGGGGTCTGCGGTCTGGCCCCGGGAGGGCGTCGCGGAAGCGCCGTCGGCCTGGCCTCCCGCGGGCTCGCCGGCGGTGGCGTGTGTGGCGCCGGCGGCCGGTACGGTGCCCGTCTCCGCGCCCTGTCCCACGGGATCCGCGTCGGCCGGGTGTCCGGCGCCGGTGCCGGTGCCCGTGCCGCGGACGCTCTGCGAGGCACCGGCCACGGTCGGGGCGGGCGGTCCGGCGTCGGTCTTCGCCGTCTGCCCCTTCTCGTTCCGTAACGCGACGGTCAGCCCGGTCGCCGTGAGGACGACGGCGACGGCCACCACCACGAGCATCCGGACCCGGCGGCGGGTGCGGATCGGACGGATGGGGCCCGTCGGGCCGTCGGGGGCGCCGGGTCGGGGCGCGGGGTCTAATCTTCGGGCGGACGCGAGTTCGAGTCCGGCTCCCGGCCCGGGAGTTCCGGCTCCCTCGGCGAGCCCGGCGGCGGGCACCGGGGCGAGTCGTCCGGCGGACTCCGCCGCGGGCTCCTCGGGGGATCCGACGGCGGCCCCTTGGGCGGGCCCGTGCACAGGTCCCTCCACAGCCCCTCCGGCCCGCCCGTCCGCTCCTCCCCGACCGGCACCGGCCTCGCCCGCCGACCCGCCGTCGGCCCCGCCGTCGGCCCCGCCGTCAGCCTCACCACCGACCTCACCGTCGGCCCCGTCGCCGGCCCTCTCCTCGGTCTCCTGGACGGGGCCGCCCACCGGAAGCAACACCGGCGCCCCCGCCCCGGTCTCCCGCCCCGCAGTCTCCTCCCCGCGCATCCGCCGCCACTCCCGCAGGACCGTCGTCGGCGTGTCCGGGACCGGCTCCAGCGCCACCGCCCGCAGCAGCCCGCAGGCCTCCTCGGCGTCCGGGCGGGCGTCGGGAAGCTTGTCCATCAGGCGCCGGAGGACGGGGGCGAGCGGACCGGCCCTGCGGGGCTCCGGGAGGGGCTCGTCGACGATCGCGGTGAGCGTCGAGAAGGTGGACGTACGGCCGAAGGGCGAGGCGCCCTCCACGGCCGCGTACAGGGCGGCGCCGAGGGCCCAGATGTCGGAGGCCGGGCCGGGGGCCGCGCCCTTGGCCCGCTCGGGCGCCAGATAGTCCAGGGAGCCGACGAGTTCACCGCTGCCGGTCAGCTGGGTGGCGGAGCCGTCGCCGGGATCCGCCATGGTGGCGATCCCGAAGTCGGTGAGGACGACCCGGCCCGAGCGGTCGAGGAGGATGTTGGCGGGCTTGACGTCGCGGTGCAGGACGCCGACCCGGTGGGCCGCGGCCAGGGCGTCCATCACCTCGGCGCCGACCCGGGCGGCCTCCTGCGGGCCCAGCGTGCCGCGCTCGCGCAGCAGGTCGTCCAGGGAGGGCCCGTCGACCAGTTCCATGACGATCAGCGGGCGGCCGTCGACCTCGGCGATGTCGTGCACGACGATCACCCCGCGATGGCGTACCCGGGCGGCGGCCCGCGCCTCGCGCTGCATCCGCAGCCGCAGGTCGGCCAGTTCGGGCCCGGCGCTGTCGGTGTAGGCGCGCAGTTCCTTGACGGCGACCTCGCGGCCGAGGACCTCGTCGACGGCCCGCCACACCACGCCCATACCACCGCGCCCGAGTCGGTCGACGACCCGGTACCTCCCTGCCAGCAGGCGACCGGTCCCGTCAGCCTGTCCGTACGAACCCGACACCACAGCCCCGATCCTGAACACGTCCCCGAATGGCGCACCAGAGTACGGGGCAGTGACAGGGTCGGTTCAAGTCGACTGGAAAAGCTGTGACTTGACCGGTACGCGCTACTTCCCGGAGGCCGTCAGACCACCGCGCCCGGGCATCGCGAAGCCCTCCAGATCCGCCCGGGTCAGGCCGGTCAGCCGGGCCACCTCGCCGTTGTCGAGGGCACCGCAGTCGAGGCCGCGCAGCAGGTAGCCGCCGAGGGCCTTGGCGGTGGCGGGCTCGTCCATGACGTCACCGCCGGCCCGGTTGGCGTACCGGGCGAGCCGGGCGGCGGCCTGCTCCAGGCCCTCGCGGTAGAAGGCGAACACGGCCGCGTACCGGGTCGGCAGGTGGCCGGGGTGCATGTCCCAGCCCTGGTAGTAGGCGCGGGCCAGGGCGCGCCGGGTGAGACCGTAGTGCAGCCGCCAGGCGTCGTGCACCCGGGCCGTCGGGCCGACCGGCAGGACGTTGGTGGAGCCGTCCGACACGCGTACGCCCGTACCGGCGGCGGCGACCTGCATGACCGCCTTGGCGTGGTCGGCGGCCGGGTGGTCGCTCGCCTGGTAGGCGGCGGAGACCCCGAGGCAGGCGCTGTAGTCGAAGGTGCCGTAGTGCAGTCCGGTGGCCCGGCCCTCGGCGGCCTGGATCATCCGGGCGACGGTGGCGGTGCCGTCGGTGGCGAGGATGGACTGGCTGGTCTCGATCTGGATCTCGAACCCGATCCGGCCGGGCTCCAGTCCGTGGGTCTTCTCGAAGGCCTCCAGGAGCCGGACCATCGCGGTGACCTGTTCGGGGTAGGTCACCTTGGGCAGCGTCAGCACGAGCCCGTCGGGCAGGGGGCCGGCCTCGACCAGCCCGGTGAGGAAGATGTCGAGGGTGCGGATGCCCCGGTCGCGTACCGCGGCCTCCATGCACTTCATCCGGATGCCCATGTACGGCGCCGCGGTGCCCTCGGCATACGCCTCGGCGATCAGCCGGGCGGCGCGGGCGGCCGCCTCGTCCTCCTCGGCGTCGGGGCGAGGGCCGTAGCCGTCCTCGAAGTCGACGCGGAGGTCTTCCACCGGCTCCCGCTCCAGTTTGGCGCGGACCCGGGCGTGGACGGGCTCGGCGAGGTCGTCGGGCAGGCCGAGGACGGCGGCGAAGGCGGCGGCGTCGGGGGCGTGTTCGTCGAGGGCGGCGAGGGCCCGGTCGCCCCAGGAGCGGATGGTGCCGGCCGTGAAGGCGTCGCCGGGGACGTACACGGTGTGGACGGGCTGACGGGTTCCCGGATCACCTGGATAGCGGCGCTCCAGTTCGGCGTCGACGGGTGCGAGAGAGGCGCTGATCTCCTCGCTGACGGCGCCCGCGAGGCTCGTCGCCACCTTCTCCTGCCGTCCCTGACCCATCCCGCACCCTCCTGTTTTCCACTGTACGGAATCAACAATCCGTTGAATGAAGGTATCCGGGCGTCTTCGGGGCGGTCAACACCCTGTCCGCGGAGCGACACGCCCCCATCTGGGCATGTTCACGCTCGTCACACACCTGGGTATCACACTGCTCAACGCCCGCCCGTCCGGCTTGTGCCCCCTGAAGGAGCCGTCGTGCCGAACCAGCGCCGAGTCACCCGCCGGCTGGGACTGCAGGCCCTGTTGGCCGCAGCGGTCACCGTGCCCCTCTCCAGTGCCGCGATCACCACGTCCTCCGCCTCCTCCGCCGTGTCGCGGGCCCGCCGGGCAGCCACCCTCGCGGCACCGGCCCGGCCGGCGCCCCGCCTCGACGTCATGACCTTCAACCTGCGGTACGCCAGCACCGCCGAGCCCAACAGCTGGGCCGACCGCCGGCCGGTGATGGCCGAACTGCTGCGCCGCGCACAGCCCCAGATCATGGGCACCCAGGAGGGTCTCTACCAGCAGCTGCGCGACATCGACAGCGACCTCGGACCGCACTACGACTGGGTCGGCACCGGCCGCGAGGGCGGCAGCCGGGACGAGTCGACCGCCGTCTACTACGACCTCCGGCGCCTGGAACCCCTGGAGCACTACACCTTCTGGCTCTCCGACACCCCGGAGGTCATCCGCTCCAACACCTGGGGCGCCGCCTTCCCCCGCATCGTCACCTGGGTCCGCTTCCGCGACCTCGCCGACGACGGACGGGAGTTCTACGTCGCCAACACCCACTTCGACCAGAAGAGCCAGTACGCCCGGGAGCGCAGCGCCACGCTCCTGGTGCGGCGGATCGCGGAGTTCGACCGGAAGCTGCCGGTCGTGGTGACCGGCGACTTCAACGCCTACGCCCACAAGAACCCGGCCTACGACACCCTGGTGGGCTCGGGGCTCGTCGACACCTGGGACGCGGCGGAGCACCGCGGCCCCCAGTACGCGACCTTCCACGGCTACCACCGTCTCAAGCAGGACGGCGACCGTATCGACTGGATCCTGACCTCGCCGGGTGTGACCACGCATCAGGCGACGATGGACACCTTCTCGATGCACGGCCAGTTCCCGAGCGACCACCTGCCCGTACAGGTCTCACTGAGCCTGCGCTGACCCGAGCCCGCACGCAGACGGCGAGGCCCCCGTGACCGGTACCGGTCACGGGGGCCTCGGACAGCCCGGCGGCGGTGATCAG
>NZ_JBICZC010000013.1:202545-417476 GCF_043201715.1 Streptomyces sp. NPDC048291 | reverse complement strand
GTTCTCAAGGAACGGTCGCTTCCTTTGTACTCACCCTCTCGGGCTTTCCTCCGGGCTTCCCTTCGGTCTTGCGTTTCCGACTCTATCAGATCTTTCCTCGACCCGATTTCCTCGGTGCTTTCCAGGTTTCCGCTCTCGCGTTTCCCTTTCCGGCGGTTCCGACTTTATCAGAAGTTCTGAGTCGGAATTTCCACCCGGTCCGGGGCAACCGGATCCAGTCCATGAAGCACTGGGGTTCCCGGTCGGGCAGAGCCGTAAACCTACTGGAGCGGGGTCCCTCGATGCAAATCGAGGGACCCCGCTCCGGGTTGGTCAGACCTCCACGACCACCGGGAGGATCATCGGCCTGCGCCGATAGGTGTCCGAGACCCACTTGCCGAGGGTCCGGCGGATGAGTTGCTGCAGCTGGTGGGGTTCCACGACGCCGTCCTGGGCCGAGCGTTCCAGGACCTCCGCGATCTTCGGGAGGACGGCTGCGAACGCCGAGTCGTCGATGCCGGACCCGCGGGCCTGCACGTGGGGGCCGCCCGTGATCTTGCCGGTGGACGAGTCGACGACCACGAAGACCGAGATGATGCCCTCGTCGCCGAGGATCTTCCGGTCCTTGAGGGCCGGCTCTCCCACGTCGCCGACGGAGAGGCCGTCGACGTAGACGTATCCCGCCTGGACCTTGCCGGAGATCTTGGCCTTGCCGGCGACGAGGTCGACGACGACGCCGTCCTCGGCGATGACGATGCGGTCGTGCGGGACGCCGGTGAGGGCGCCCAGCTCGGCGTTGGCCCGCAGATGGCGCCATTCGCCGTGGACCGGCATGAGGTTCTTCGGCCGGCAGATGTTGTAGAAGTACAGCAGCTCACCGGCGGAGGCGTGGCCGGAGACGTGCACCTTGGCGTTGCCCTTGTGGACGACGTTGGCGCCCCAGCGGGTCAGGCCGTTGATGACGCGGTAGACCGCGTTCTCGTTCCCGGGGATGAGCGACGAGGCCAGGATGACCGTGTCGCCGTCGACGATGCGGATCTGGTGGTCGCGGTTGGCCATCCGGGACAGCGCGGCCATCGGTTCGCCCTGGGAGCCCGTGCAGACCAGAACCACCTCGTGGTCGGGGAGGTCGTCGAGCGTCTTGACATCGACGACCAGGCCCGGCGGGACCTTCAGGTAGCCGAGGTCCCTCGCGATGCCCATGTTGCGGACCATGGAACGGCCGACGAAGGCGACCCTGCGGCCGTACTCGTGGGCCGCGTCCAGAATCTGCTGGATGCGGTGGACGTGGCTGGCGAAGCTCGCCACGATGATGCGCTTGCGGGCGCTGCCGAAGACCTGGCGCAGCACGTTCGAGATGTCGCGCTCGGGCGGGACGAACCCGGGGACCTCGGCGTTCGTCGAGTCGGCCAGGAGGAGGTCGATGCCCTCCTCGCTCAGTCGTGCGAACGCGTGTAGATCGGTGAGGCGGTTGTCCAGCGGGAGCTGGTCCATCTTGAAGTCGCCGGTGTGGACGGCCATGCCGGCCGGGGTGCGGATGGCGACCGCGAGGGCGTCCGGGATGGAGTGGTTGACGGCGATGAACTCGCAGTCGAAGGGGCCGACGCGCTCCCGCTGGCCCTCCGCCACTTCCAGCGTGTACGGGCGGATGCGGTGTTCCTGGAGCTTCGCCTCGATGAGCGCGAGGGTCAGCTTGGAGCCGATCAGCGGGATGTCCGGCTTCTCGCGGAGCAGGAAGGGGACGCCGCCGATGTGGTCCTCGTGGCCGTGGGTGAGGACGATGCCCTCGACGTCGTCGAGGCGGTCCCGGATGGACGAGAAGTCCGGCAGGATCAGGTCGATTCCGGGCTGCTCCTCCTCGGGGAAGAGCACTCCGCAGTCGACGATCAGCAGGCGACCGCCGTACTCGAAGACGGTCATGTTCCGGCCGATCTCGCCGAGACCGCCGAGTGGTGTGACGCGGAGTGCGCCCTCGGGGAGCTGGGGCGGCGGGCCGAGTTCAGGATGCGGATGACTCAAAAGACTCTCCTCAACCACGCACGCCACGTACCGGTCGGGCACGTGGCGTGCGTGACGTTCGTGCTTAAGCAGTTGTCGTTGTCTTGGTGGGGTGCGGGCACCGGTGGTCCCGCTTATTCAGTTGTGAAGCGTTGCTGCGCGGACGGCCGCGCAGAAGTCTGTTGTCAGAGTTGTACCCCGCCGGCGGCAAGATCGATCTTGAGCTGGGCAATCTCCTCGGCCGAACATTCGACCATGGGGGCGCGCAGGGGTCCTGCGGGCAGTCCCTGGAGGGCCAGGGCGGCCTTGGTGGTCATGACGCCCTGGGTGCGGAACATGCCGGTGTAGACGGGGAGCAGCTTCTGGTGGATCTCGGCGGCCTTGACGACGTCACCTGAGGTGTAGGCGTCGACGAGGGCCCGCAGGTCGGGGGTGACCACATGGCCGACGACCGAGACGAAGCCGACCGCGCCCACGGAGAGCAGCGGCAGGTTCAGCATGTCGTCGCCGGAGTACCAGGCAAGGCCGGACTGCGCGATGGCCCAGCTCGCGCGGCCCAGGTCGCCCTTGGCGTCCTTGTTGGCGACGATCCTCGGGTGTCCGGCGAGGCGGACGAGCGTCTCGGTGCTGATCGGGACGCCGCTGCGGCCGGGGATGTCGTAGAGCATCACGGGCAGCCCGGTGGCGTCGGCGACGGCCGTGAAGTGCCGGTACAGGCCCTCCTGCGGGGGCTTGTTGTAGTACGGCGTGACGACCAGCAGGCCGTGCGCGCCGTCGCGCTCGGCCTGGCGGGCCAGCTCGATGCTGTGGTGGGTGTCGTTGGTGCCGACTCCGGCCACGACGTGGGCGCGGTCGCCGACCGCCTCCAGTACGGCTCGTACCAGGTCCGATTTCTCCGCGTCACTGGTGGTGGGCGACTCGCCGGTGGTCCCGTTGATGATCAGGCCGTCGTTGCCTGCGTCCACCAGGTGGGTGGCGAGCCGCTGTGCGCCGTCGAGGTCGAGTGCGCCGTCCGCCGTGAACGGCGTGACCATGGCGGTGAGGACCCGCCCGAAGGGGGTCTGCGGAGTGGAGGTCGGAGCCATGGGTTACACGCTACTCGGTGCTCACGGCGCGGTCTGCCCTTGGGGTGCGGGGAAAGTCCTGACAAATGCGGAGCCCGGCACTGCCTGCTCGGGGGTTCAAGCAGTGCCGGGTCCGTTTGATCAGGCTAGATGAACTTCTCTAAATGCCGCAATACGGACACCTCCAGAGGGCGATCCGTACGGATGTCCCAGCCGAAGGGACGGCTCACCTCCAAGGGAGCGCGGGCCTTCTGTATGCCTACGATGAGGGCCCCATCGCCGGAGCGGTACGGCCGCTACCCGCCCCGCCGCCAGGAGTGACGGGGCCAGCGTGCGAGGATTACGCCCCTCTGCCCCATTCTGAACTGGAGTGATCACATGCACGCGGTCGAACCACAGGTGCATCTCATTGGTCGCCCCGAGCTCGACTACGACGAGATCGCGGCGTACCTCAAGGATGTCGGTGGGGAGAAGTGGCTGGAGCGCATCGACCGCGGTGAGCTGGACGACGCGCAGAACCTCGCAGAGTTCGCCGGCCGCATCTGCTACCGCTCCTGGGAGCCAGGCCTCAACCCGAACGTCACGCGCATCCGCGCGGACCAGGAAAAGTATCTGATGAACATCCTGGCCAGCGCACATGGGTCGGTCCTGGAACACGTCAACTTCAACTTCATCCTGCACAACGTCAGCCGGGTCGCGACCCACGAGCTGGTACGCCACCGAGCGGGTGTGGCGGTGTCCCAGGAGTCGCTGCGCTTCGTGCGTCTGGACGACCTGCCGTTTTGGTTCCCGGACTGGGCGGAGCAGGACGAGGAGCTGATGTCTCGGGCCGACGGACTACTCAAGGAGATGGAAGCCTTCCAGCGCTGGATGGCGGACCACTTCGGCCTAGACAACGAGGGGGTGCCCTTTGCCGAGAAGAAGGCGAAGACCTCCTTCATGCGACGGTTCGCACCCGAGGGCCTGGCGACCGGCCTGGTCTGGAGCGCCAACGTACGAACCCTGCGCCACGTGATCGAGAACCGCACCGCGGCCGGGGCCGAGGAAGAGATTCGCCTTATTTTCGGAAAAGTGGGCGAGCTCATGGTGAAGGAGGCTCCAGCCCTCTTCGGTGACTACACCGTCGAGGACGGAGCCTGGATCCCGGGTTGGCGGAAGGTCTGACCGCCCCACACCTCGTCCCGTCCAAGATGGCCGGGCTGTTCCAGCAAGGTCGTGCTGGAACAGCCCGGCCATCTTGTGTGGCCGAGGGCTCAACGAAACGTCCCTGGGCTCCCCTGGCAGGCGCCCTTCAACACGATCCCGCTGGCGAGAAGATTCGAAGTGGGCTCCTCCACAACCACCTCGTACGTCTCCTCGACGCCACCTCTCCCGATCGTCATAACGGTGTGAGGCCTCGCGGCCGCGATCATCCCGGCGCGCCGCGCGAGCCGCTGTTCCTCGGCGTTCTTGACCGCGTGGCACGGCTCGCAGATCGGAGACAGATTGCGCTCGTCCAACGCTTTCAACAGATCACTGACGACAGGAACGACGTGGTCCAGTTCAAGTTCCGCTCTGGGGAAGGGCACCCTGCACACGTAGCAGGCATCCACGGGTTTGATCAGCCGGTTCCGTTGCATCGAGGTCCAGACTCCGATGCCGCGGCGCAGGCTGGGAGGAATCGTCGCCTCTGAAGGCCGCGGGATTCTTCCCGCCACCATGACGCTGCCACCAACAACGAGATCCTCCGCCCTGCGCCACCCTTCGGGAGTCAGGATCCCGCTGCCCACACCGCATCTGAGCTGTTTTCCGCTCTGTGTGCCGAGCAGCAGAACAGGCTCGACGCCCTTACATCGGACATCCAGGATCCGGGCACGAGCCGCCAGCAATGTCTGCTCGTCGTACGCCCGAACGTGGTTGCGGCGCACCGACGCCAGCAGCCTCTGGCGGTGGTTCGGGTTGCCTTCCCGAAACTCCGCAACGGCCCGCTCAGCCGTTGCACGCTCCTCATGCAGGCCCAGCCACCGTGTCTCTCCCCGGAACCTGACCTGCGCCTGCCACTTGCCAGTAGCACTGTGCTTCTTCACCCCGCCCTTCACCACCGGGTCGGCGTCACTGACCCCTTGGTGCCAGAGACGATGAAGCTCCCCTGCTCGCCGTCGGCGTAAGTCCCCTTTCGGGTTCACCAGAGTGATCTCTGTGGAGGCGGTGAGCCTCCCACTTGAGTAACCGGCCGCCTCCCGCAGTTCCAAACCCACGTCTTCACAGCACCGTCCACCCGCCCCAGCACTCACTCTCTGCACCTCTCTGGTCACCCAAGGGGAGCTCCTGACTCTAGAGCGAGCCTCTGACATCAACGCGTTCGGTACCGGGGCGCGACATACGGCAGCGAATTTCTGTGAATTCGGTGAAACCGGGCACCTTCGGGGCCACTCGCCCGTCTGTGTAGATGACAGACACTCGTTCGATCCCGAGAGGGGATGCACCGCCCATGTTCGGTCGGCGCGAACCGGTTCCGTTCGCCTTCCTCGCCGAAGCCGACAGGTTCCGGAGCAATGTGGCTCCACCACCCCGCCAGCGGTCGTCCGTGAGCCAGATAGCCGGGCGGTGGCTGCTCGGGCTCACCCTCGTGGCCGGGCTGGTCGGCTCGCTGGTCCTCGGTATGCCGGCGCTCTCCACGCCGTCAGACACCCAGACCCAGCAGTCGCAGGCCTCCCAGGGGCGCTGACTCTTCCGGACCCCCGTGAGTGGTGGGCGGGAAGACGGGCGGATAGCCTCACCGGGCACAGCCCACGCATGGATTGAGTGAGGACCAGCCGTGCCCCTGCCCTTCCTGACGGCCGACCGCACCTATGACGCGGCACTCGACAACGCCCTGCCCTTCGACGACCGCGACCGCTGGCGGCGCCCCTACCGGCCCGGGCCGTGGCGGGTCGGCGGAGCCGCCCTGTGGCTGCTGCTCGCCTCCTTCGTGCTGTTCGCGGCGGTCGCGCTGGCCCTGACCGGCTCGCTGTCCTCCGCCGGGACGGTCCTCGGCATCGCCCTGCTGATCATCGCCGCCGCCCTGCGGATACTGCGCATGGGCGTGTGGGTGAGCGCGCACGGCGTGCGCCAGGTGGGTCTGCTGTACACGCGGACGGTGCCCTGGAAGCGGGTCGTGGAGGTGCGTACGGCGCAGCAGCCGGTGCGGTGGCTGGGTCTGCCGCGGACCGTGCAGGGGCAGGCGCTGACCCTCGTACGCAAGGATCGTGCCCCGGCGGACACCGAGCCGTTGCTGACCACGCACGGGATGGACTTCGTGGGGCGGGCGTCGGCCTTCGATCGTGCGGCGGACGTGGTGGAGGCGTGGGCGGCGGAGTACCGGCGGGGGTAGCTCCGCGGGAAGCGCCGTGATGTGACGTCTTTCGTCCGCGGCACCGTCGTGGCCGGTCGCGCAGTCCCCCCGCGCCCCTACGGGGCGCTGCCGGGACGCGGTCGCTCAGGCCTCCAGTGGCCTGCCGTCGTGCAGGGCGATGGCGCGTTGCATTGCCTTGCGGGCGCGTGGGGTGTCGCGGGCGTCGTGGTAGGCGACGGCGAGGCGGAACCAGCTGCGCCAGTCGTCGGGGGCGGCCTCGGTCTCGGCCTTGCGCTTGGTGAAGACCTCGTCGGCGGAGTCCCGGTCGATGCGGCCGCCGGGCGTGCGCTTCAGCTCGTCCACGGGCAGGCCGCCCTCGGCGTCGAGTTCCGCGGCGAGGGCGTTGGCCCGGCGGACGAACTGGGTGTTCTTCCACAGGAACCACAGGCCGATGACCGGCAGGATCAGCACCGCCACCCCGAAGGTGACGGTGAGGACCGTGCCGGTCTGGATGAGCATCACGCCCCTGCTGCCGACCAGGACGAAGTAGAAGAGGAGGACGGCGGCCGTGAGGGCGTAGGAGAGCTTCGCGCGCATGAGCAGGTGCCTTCCGGGGCTCAGCCCAGGTCCAGGAAGTTCTCCAGGCCGAAGGTCAGGCCCGGAGTGGTCACCACGCGGCGGGCGCCGAGCAGGATGCCCGGCATGAAGCTGCTGTGGTGGAGGGAGTCGTGGCGGATGGTGAGGGTCTCGCCCTCGGCGCCGAGGAGGACCTCCTGGTGGGCCAGGAGGCCGCGGAGGCGGACGGCGTGCACGGGGACGCCGTCCACGCTGGCGCCGCGCGCGCCGTCCAGGGCGGTGACCGTGGCGTCCGGTGCGGGCGCCGTGCCGGCCTTCGCGCGGGCCTCGGCGATGAGCTGGGCCGTGCGGGTGGCGGTGCCCGAGGGGGCGTCGACCTTGTTCGGGTGGTGGAGTTCGACGACCTCCACCGACTCGAAGTAGGGCGCGGCGATCTGCGCGAACTTCATCGTCAGGACGGCGCCGATGGAGAAGTTCGGGGCGATGAGCACGCCGGTCTCCGGGGACTGGGCGAGCCAGCCCCGCAGCTGCGCGAGGCGTTCGTCGGTCCAGCCGGTGGTGCCGACGACGGCGTGGATGCCGTGGCGCACGCAGAAGTCGAGGTTGCCCATGACCGAGGCGGGGGTGGTGAGTTCGACGGCGACCTGGGCGCCGGACGCCTCCAGCGCCTCCAGCTTGTCGCCCCGGCCGAGGGCGGCGACCAGCTCCAGGTCCTCGGCGGCCTCCACCGCCCTGACCGCCTCGGAGCCGATCCGGCCCTTGGCGCCGAGGACCGCCACGCGCAGCTTGCTCATCTTCGTCTTCGTTCCTTACCGGTGGGGTGTCAGGCGACGGCGTCGTGCAGGCGTGCGGCCTGCTTGTCCTTGAGCGGGCCGATGACCGACAGCGAAGGGCGCTGTCCCAGGATGTCGCGGGCGACCGAGCGGACCTCGTCCGGGGTGACCGCCGCTATCCGGGCCAGCATGTCGTCGACGGACATCTGCTCGCCCCAGCACAGTTCGCTCTTGCCGATACGGTTCATCAGCGCGCCGGTGTCCTCCAGGCCGAGGACCGTGGAGCCCTGGAGCTGGCCGATGGCGCGGCCGATCTCGTCGTCCGGCAGACCGTTCTCGGCGACCTGGTCGAGTTCGTCCCGGCAGATCTTGAGGACGTCGTGCACCTGCGAGGGCCGGCAGCCGGCGTAGACGCCGAACAGGCCGCAGTCGGCGAAGCCGGACGTGTACGAGTACACGCTGTAGGCCAGGCCGCGCTTCTCGCGGACCTCCTGGAAGAGCCGGGAGGACATGCCGCCGCCGAGGGCGGTGTTGAGCACGCCGAGCGCCCAGCGGCGGTCGTCGGTGCGGGCGAGGCCGGGCATGCCGAGGACGACGTGCGCCTGCTCGGTCTTGCGGCCGAGGAGTTCGACGCGGCCCGAGGTGCGGATGGTGCGGCTGCCGTCGCGCGGGGCGATGGGCTGCGCGTCGGAGCTCCTGAGGGCACCGGACTTCTCGAAGGCCGCGCGGACCTGTCGTACGACCTTGTTGTGGTCGATGTTGCCGGCCGCGGCGACCACCAGGTGGGTGGGGTCGTAGTGCTTCTTGTAGAAGCGGCGGATGCGGTCGGCGGTCAGGGCGTTGACCGTGTCGACGGTGCCGAGGACCGGGCGGCCGAGGGCGTTGTCGCCGAACATGGTGTGCGCGAACAGGTCGTGCACGCAGTCGCCGGGGTCGTCCTCGGTCATGGCGATCTCTTCGAGGATCGCGCCGCGCTCGACGTTGACGTCGTCTTCCAGGATCAGCGAGCCCGTGAGCATGTCGCAGACGACGTCGATGGCGAGCGGCAGGTCGGTGTCGAGCACGCGTGCGTAGTAGCACGTGTACTCCTTCGCCGTGAACGCGTTCATCTCGCCGCCGACCGCGTCGATGGCGGAGGAGATGTCCAGGGCGGAGCGGCGCGTGGTGCCCTTGAAGAGCAGGTGCTCCAGGTAGTGCGTGGCGCCGTTCAGGGCGGGGGTCTCGTCGCGGGAGCCGACGTGGGCCCAGATGCCGAAGGTCGCGGAGCGGACCGAGGGCAGGGTCTCGGTGACGATGCGCAGGCCGCCGGGGAGGGTGGTCTTGCGGACCGTGCCGATGCCGTTCTCGCCCTTGATCAGGGTTTGGGTACGGGCGACGGCCCGCGCCTCCGAGGAGGTGCGGGCCGTCGTCGTAGAGCTGCTCGACGTCACTTGTCGGTGTCGTCCTTCTGCTCGTCCTCGGAGCCTTCCTCGCCCTCGATCACGGGGATGAGGGAGAGCTTGCCGCGGGAGTCGATCTCGGCGATCTCGACCTGGACCTTCTGGCCCACGCCGAGGACGTCCTCGACGTTCTCCACGCGCTTGCCGCCGGCCAGCTTGCGGATCTGCGAGATGTGCAGCAGACCGTCCTTGCCGGGCAGCAGGGAGACGAACGCACCGAAGGTGGTCGTCTTCACGACCGTGCCCAGGTAGCGCTCGCCGACCTCGGGCATCGTCGGGTTGGCGATGCCGTTGATGGTCGTACGGGCGGCCTCGGCGGACGGGCCGTCGGCGGCACCGATGTAGATGGTGCCGTCGTCCTCGATGGTGATCTCGGCGCCGGTGTCCTCCTGGATCTGGTTGATCATCTTGCCCTTGGGGCCGATGACCTCGCCGATCTTGTCCACGGGGATCTTGACGGTGATGATCCGCGGGGCGTTGGGGGACATCTCGTCCGGGGTGTCGATCGCTTCCATCATCACGTCGAGGATGTGGAGGCGGGCGTCACGGGCCTGCTTGAGGGCGGCGGCCAGGACGGAGGCCGGGATGCCGTCCAGCTTGGTGTCGAGCTGGAGGGCGGTCACGAACTCCTTGGTGCCGGCGACCTTGAAGTCCATGTCGCCGAAGGCGTCCTCCGCACCGAGGATGTCGGTGAGGGTGACGTAGTGCGTCTCGCCGTCGATGTCCTGGGAGATCAGGCCCATGGCGATACCGGCGACGGGGGCCTTCAGCGGCACACCGGCGTTCAGCAGCGACATGGTGGAGGCGCAGACCGAGCCCATGGACGTCGAGCCGTTGGAGCTCAGGGCCTCGGAGACCTGGCGGATCGCGTAGGGGAACTCCTCGCGCGTCGGCAGGACCGGCACGAGGGCGCGCTCGGCGAGGGCGCCGTGGCCGATCTCGCGGCGCTTCGGGGAGCCGACGCGGCCGGTCTCGCCGGTGGAGTACGGCGGGAAGTTGTAGTTGTGCATGTAGCGCTTGCGGGTCACCGGGGAGAGGGTGTCCAGCTGCTGCTCCATCCGGAGCATGTTGAGGGTGGTGACGCCCAGGATCTGGGTCTCGCCACGCTCGAACACCGCGGAACCGTGCACGCGCGGGATGGCCTCGACCTCGGCGGCGAGCGTACGGATGTCCGTGACGCCGCGACCGTCGATGCGCTTCTTCTCCTTGATCACGCGCTCGCGGACCAGCTGCTTGGTGAGCGAGCGGTACGCGGCGGAGATCTCCTTCTCGCGGCCCTCGAACTCCGGGAGCAGCTTCTCGGCGGCCAGACCCTTGACGCGGTCCAGCTCGGCCTCGCGCTCCTGCTTGCCCGCGATGGTCAGCGCGGAGGCGAGCTCCGGGCGGACGGCGGCGGACAGCGCCTCCAGGACGTCGTCCTGGTAGTCGAGGAAGATCGGGAACTCGCCGGTCGGCTTGGCGGCCTTCGCGGCGAGGTCGGCCTGCGCCTTGCAGAGGACCTTGATGAAGGGCTTCGCGGCCTCCAGACCGGCGGCGACGACCTCCTCGGTGGGCGCCTCGGCGCCGCCCTTGACCAGCTGGATGGTCTTCTCGGTGGCCTCGGCCTCGACCATCATGATCGCGACGTCGCCGTCCTCGAGGGCGCGACCGGCGACCACCATGTCGAAGACGGCGTCCTCGAGCTCGGAGTGCGTCGGGAAGGCGACCCACTGGCCGTTGATCAGCGCGACGCGGACGCCGCCGATCGGGCCGGAGAAGGGCAGACCGGCCAGCTGGGTGGACGCGGACGCGGCGTTGATCGCGACGACGTCGTACAGGTGGTCGGGGTTGAGCGCCATGATCGTGGCGACGACCTGGATCTCGTTGCGCAGGCCCTTCTTGAAGGACGGGCGCAGCGGGCGGTCGATCAGGCGGCAGGTGAGGATCGCGTCCTCGCTCGGCCGGCCCTCACGGCGGAAGAAGGAACCCGGGATCTTGCCGGCGGCGTACATCCGCTCCTCGACGTCCACCGTGAGGGGGAAGAAGTCGAGCTGGTCCTTGGGGTTCTTGGAGGCGGTGGTGGCCGACAGCACCATGGTGTCGTCGTCCAGGTACGCCACGGCGGAGCCGGCGGCCTGCTTGGCCAGGCGGCCCGTCTCGAAGCGGATGGTGCGGGTGCCGAAGGCGCCGTTGTCGATGACGGCCTCGGCGTAGTGGGTCTCGTTCTCCACTAGCGTTTTCTCCGTTACTTTCGTCTGCGTTACGTCTTTTGTCCCGGTCTGCCCGTGTGGCAGGGGGACGGTGTCGGAGAAGCGCGCCGTGCTGTGCGGGCCGGTCTTCGATCGAAGCACCCGGGGCTCGCTTCCCCCCGGGGGCCACTACCGAGGACCGGCGGCGGCTTGGGTGCGCTTCTCCTTGTTCGTTCTGCGTTGTCGTGCTGTGTCGTGCGTATTGCGTTGTGCTACCACACTACAAAGCGTGAGTGACACTCCGCACGTTTCCGCACGTACGGCAAAGGGAGCGGCCCCGGTGTGTCTCTCCGGGAACCGCTCCCTTCACGGCGTCTTACTTGGCGCCCGCCGCACCGCGGCGGATGCCCAGGCGGTCGACCAGCGCACGGAAGCGCTGGATGTCCTTCTTCGCCAGGTACTGCAGGAGGCGACGACGCTGACCGACCAGGATCAGCAGACCACGACGGGAGTGGTGGTCGTGCTTGTGGACCTTGAGGTGCTCCGTCAGGTCCGAGATCCGGCGCGACAGCATGGCGACCTGGACCTCGGGAGAGCCGGTGTCACCCTCCTTGGTACCGAACTCGGTGATGATCTGCTTCTTCGTGGCGGAATCGAGCGACACGCGTACTCCTCGTAGTCTGTGTAGTGCCTCCGAGTGCTCCCGGTCTGCATCGCGGGAGAGCTTCCGTTACTCGGGAGGCGGGGATCCGCTGGGCGCTGCCTCCGGGGTCCGCGGGGGACTCCGGGGGTGCGTACACAAACGGCCGTCGTCAAGAGTACCAGTGCCGGTACGGGGCTCTGTCCCGGGGATCCGGAAGAAAGTACGAGGCCGCTGCCACCGCCAGTAGTGTGACGGTCACAGCCTAGGTACGACGGGAAGGGGTCGCTGCGGGATGAGCGAGACGGCTGAGGAGATGAAGGCGCGCAAGGAGCGGGAACGGGACGAGCTCTACGCGCTCGACATCTCGGGCGTCGAGTGGCACTGCGCGCCCGGTACCGAGCAGGACGAGGAGCGCGTCGAGATCGCCTACCTGCCCGAGGGCGCGGTGGCGATGCGGTCGTCGCTCGACCACGGCACCGTGCTGCGGTACACGGAGGCGGAGTGGCGGGCGTTCGTGCTGGGCGCCCGGGACGGGGAGTTCGACCTGGAGCCGAACGAGCGCAACGGCGGACTGGCCGCCCAGTAGACGACCGGGACTTCACCCGGGACTTCACGGGGCGGCACGCGCGTGTGCCGCCCCCTTCCTCCTTTTCCTCCTTCGTGATCCCGTGAGGCCGGCCGCCGTCCCCGCCCCGCCCTCTCCGCCCCTCGCGGCATCCGTGCGCAATGTCCCTCTTTCCAGGGCTGGTTCGTCCGCTTCCTCTCTGCTTCGTCTGCACTCACGCGGACCGGTGACCCACGCCAACTGGTACCCGAAGTGACGGTTCTTGCCCGTTTTGTTCATCGATTGTTCGGCAATACGAAGGCCCCGCACACCACTTCGGGGCAGGGTGTGACCAGGCGGACCTCTGACGAGAGGCGGACGGGCCTGCCGAGGTGCGGCTCGCGGTGATTAGGCTGGGAGGGTGGCACGACGTCCGGACCGTGAATACGGCGTCGGTGTCCCGAGGGGGAGAGCCGGTGGATCGGACTACCTCACACGAATACGGATGCTGAGAACGACACGACATGGTCGTCGCGCCGGCACGGCATGAGGGTGCTCGACCACACCAGGAGGAACTGTGAGCAGCGATCGGGACGGGATCCGCGGGGGCTGGGCCACACCCGGCGATGACCAGCCCGACGCGGAGTCCCTCAACGAGATGACGGGCGAGTTCACCATCGACTACGCGCCGCCCGCCTGGTACACGCAGAACGCGGCCGACGGTTCCGGTCCGGCGACCGGCGGTCCCGGTGCACCGGGTGCACCCGGACCCGCGGGTGCGGCCGGCGCGGAGAACGGGCCGGGTGCGGGTGCCGGTCCGGGGGCGGGTGGCGCCGGTGCGGGGCGTGCCGCCCAGCCTCGTTCGCCGTTCCCGCCGGGGGCGCCGATTCCCGGGCTGACCCCTCCTCCGCACGCCCAGCAGGGGGGTGGGAGGCCGGGTCCCGGGGTGCCCTTCACTCCGCCGCCGGCCGCTGCTCCGACGTCCGCTCCGGGCGCGCCGTTCACCCCGCCGCCGACGTCGACTCCCGGCGCGCCGTTCACACCGCCGCCCGCGTCGACTCCGGGTGCGCCGTTCACTCCGCCGCCCACCGCGACGCCGGGTGCGCCCTTCACGCCTCCGGCGGCTTCGGTGCCTCCGGCGGCTTCCGTGCCTCCAGTGGCTTCCGTGCCTCCGGTGCCGGGTTCCGCGACGCCCGGGGCGCCCGCGGCGCCGGCCACACCGCCGCCCGTTTCGACGCCGGGAGCGCCGTTCACCGCTCCGCCCGCGTCAACTCCCGGAGCGCCGTTCACTCCCGCGCCCGCGTCAACGCCAGGGGCTCCGTTCACCCCTCCGCCCACCTCCACGCCGGGGGCGCCGTTCACGCCGCCGGTTCCGAGCGCGGACGCCGGGGCGCCGGCCGCCCCGCCCATGGCACCGTTCACCCCGGCCCCGGCCCCGACCGTGCCGCCCGTCGGTGGTCCGGCCGGCGTGCCGCAGCTGCCGGTCGGTTTCGAGCCGCAGTCGGCCATCGCCGAGGAGCCGGCGCCGGAGCCCGAGGAGGGCGACGGTGACCTGGAGAGCGGTTCGACCATCCGGCTCTCCCCCGTCGCGCTGAAGCGCGAGATGGCCGAGGCCGCCGAGCCCGCTGCCGCCGAAACAGGCAAAGAGGAAGGCGAATCGGAGGCGGCGGCCGTCGCGCTTCCGGCGAGCTTCGATGCGGACGCCGAGGACGCCGACGACACCGAAGACTCCGCGAACGCCGAGGACATCGACGAGGGGGCCGAGGACGTCACCCCCGGTGCCACCGACGCCGACGGTACGGACGCGACGGAAGGGCACGTGCGGGAAGCCGTCCCGGCGGACGGCACGGATGGCACGGACGACACGGACGAAGGCGAGTTGGCCGACGCGGTCGTCGCGGACGCCCATGACGGCGACGACGGCAACGACGCCGAGGCTCGCGCCGAGGCCGACGAGCCCGTAGCCGCCGTCGACGCCGTCGAGCCCCCCGCCGCGGTCCCCGCGCCTCCGGCCCCGCCGCAGGACGCGCCCCCGGCTCCCGAGGACATCGTGCCCACCGCCTGGGCTCCCCCGCCGACCCCTCCTGCGGTGGTTCCGCCGCTGCCGCCGTCGTACCAGCCCGCGGCTCCCGCGCCCGCCGCCCAGTGGCCGGTCCAGCCGGCGGCACCGGAACCCGCGCCCGGTCAGCCGCAGGCCCAGCCCGCCGCCGCACAGGGGCAGCAGCCGTTCCAGCCCGCGCAGGCACCGCAGCCGGCGCCCGCCGCCTGGAACCAGCCCGCGCCCCCGCAGCCCGGACAGCCGCAGCCGTACGCACCGCAGCCCGCCGCGCCCGACGCACAGGGCGGCTACGGCTTCCCGCAGCCGGGCGTCCCCGTTCCGCCACCGCCGCCGCAGGCGCCGGGCGGGTACGGCTTCCCGCAGCCCGGGCAGCCGCTGACCCCGGGCCAGCCCGGCGGTTACGGGTTCCCGCAGCCGGGCCAGCCGCCGCAGGCCGCCCCGCACGCCCCGCAGGACCCACGCGCCGCCCAGGCACCGCAGCAACCGCCGCAGAGCCCGCAGGCGGCCGAGCCGCAGGCCGCGCAGCCCCAGCCGCCCGTCGACCCGCGGGCCGGCGCCGCCTGGCCGCAGCCCATGCAGCACGACCAGCGGCAGATGACCAACCCCGGTGCCGCGCCGCTGGGTTACACGGCCGCCGTGGAGCTGTCCTCCGACCGGCTGCTCAACAACAAGAAGCAGAAGGCGAAGAGCGGCCGGCCCGCCGCCGCGGCCTCCCGGTTCAAGATCGGCGGGAAGAAGGAGGAGGCCGAGCGGCAGCGGAAGCTGGACCTGATCCGCACGCCGGTGCTGTCCTGCTACCGGATAGCGGTGATCAGCCTCAAGGGCGGCGTGGGCAAGACGACCACGACGACCGCGCTGGGCTCCACGCTCGCCACCGAGCGCCAGGACAAGATCCTCGCCATCGACGCCAACCCGGACGCCGGCACCCTCGGCCGCCGCGTGCGCCGCGAGACCGGGGCCACCATCCGCGACCTGGTCCAGGCGATCCCGTACCTCAACTCCTACATGGACATCCGGCGGTTCACCTCGCAGGCCCCGTCCGGCCTGGAGATCATCGCCAACGACGTCGACCCGGCCGTCTCCACCACGTTCAACGACGAGGACTACCGGCGCGCGATCGACGTACTGGGCAAGCAGTACCCGGTCATCCTCACCGACTCCGGCACCGGCCTGCTCTACAGCGCCATGCGCGGGGTGCTCGACCTCGCCGACCAGCTGATCATCATCTCGACGCCGTCGGTGGACGGGGCGAGCAGCGCGAGCACGACGCTGGACTGGCTGTCCGCGCACGGGTACGCCGACCTCGTGTCGCGGTCCATCACCGTCATCTCCGGAGTCCGCGAGACCGGCAAGATGATCAAGGTCGAGGACATCGTGCAGCACTTCGAGACGCGCTGCCGGGGTGTCGTGGTCGTGCCGTTCGACGAGCACCTGTCCGCCGGTGCCGAGGTCGACCTCGACATGATGCGGCCCAAGGTGCGCGAGGCGTACTTCAACCTCGCGGCGATGGTCGCCGAGGACTTCGTACGCCACCAGCAGATGCACGGCCTGTGGACCAACGACGGCAACCCGCCGCCGGTCGCCGCCCCGCCCATGCCCGGCCGGCCCCTGCCCGGGCAGCAGCAGTACGCACCCGGCCAGCCGCAGCAGCCGTACGCCGCTCCTGGCCAGCCCCAGCCGTACGCGCCGCCCGGACAGCCGTATCCCCCGCAGCAGCAGCCGTACCCGGGGCAGCAGCCGTATCCGCAGCAGGAGCTGTACGGCCAGCCGCAGCCGGGCACCCAGCCGTACCCGCAGCAGCCGGGATACGGCTACCCGCAGCAGCCCCCGCAGCCGCCGCAGGCGCCGCAGGACCAGCCGCCGCAGCAGTAGCCGGAACGCCGAAGGGCGGTCGGTGCGACAGGGCACCGACCGCCCTTCGGCGTACTGCTTCTGTTTCTGCCTCTGCCGAGTTCTCCGCCGGATCAGGCGTGCTCGGCCGCCACCAGCTCGCGGCAGCGCTTGACGTCCTCGGCCATCTGCTCCAGGAGGGCGTCGAGCGACTCGAACTTGGCCTGGCCGCGGACGTAGGCCAGGAAGTCGACGGCGACGTGCAGGCCGTACAGGTCCAGGCCCACGCGGTCGATGGCGTACGCCTCCACCGTGCGCTCGGTGCCGTCGAACTGCGGGTTGGTGCCGACGGAGATCGCGGCCGGCATCACCTCGCCCTGTGCGTGCAGGTAGCCGGCGTAGACGCCGTCGGCGGGGATCGCGGTGTGCGGGAGGGTCTCCACGTTGGCGGTGGGGAAGCCCAGCTCACGGCCGCGCTGGGCGCCGCGCACGACCACGCCCTCCACCCGGTGCGGGCGGCCCAGGATCTCGCGGGCACCCGCCATGTCGCCCCCGGCGACCAGGCGCCGGGTCAGGGTCGAGGAGAACGGCTCGCCGCCGCCCGCCTCACCGCGCACGAACAGGTCGACGACCTCGACCTCGAAGTCGTACACCTTGCCCTGCTCGACGAGGAACTCGACGTTGCCCGCGGCCTTGTGGCCGAAGCGGAAGTTGGGGCCCTCGACGACCGCCTTGGCGTGCAACTTGTCGACCAGGACCTTCACCACGAAGTCGGCGGCCGAGAGTTTCGAGAACTCGGTGGTGAACGGGAGGATCAGCACCGCGTCCACGCCCAGGTCCGCCATCAGCTCGGCGCGGGTGTGGTGCGGGGCGAGCAGCGGCGGGTGGCTGCCGGGGCGGACGACCTCGCTGGGGTGCGGGTCGAAGGTGACGACGACGGCCGGGATGCCCAGCTCACGGGCGCGGTCCACGGCATGCCGGATGATCAGCTGGTGACCGCGGTGCACCCCGTCGTAGGACCCGATGGTGACGACGCTGCGCCCCCAGCCCTCGGGGATGTCCTCCAAGCCACGCCAGCGCTGCACTGTGTCCGCTCCTCGAACCTGTGTCCGTTGTCCGTCTTACGCAGGTCTAAGGGTGCCATGTTTGCCCGACCCGTCTCACACCGGCACGGTCGCTGTGACCGGGCGCACGTGTCCGCGCTCACGCCGGGACCCGGACGCCCGCCAGGTTTCCCAGCATCCGGCGGGTGCTGGGGCCGACCACCGCGGCCCACTCCTGCGGGGTGTCGGTGAGCCAGCGGGCCATCAGGACGGCGAATCCGGGGACGTGCCGGCCGAGGTCGACCAGCCCGCGGTCGAAGAGGGTCGCCCCGTCCGGGGTGCGGACGAGCAGCAGCCCGGTGCGCCTGACCAGCTCGCGCATCCCGTCGCCGTCGTCCTCGCGCTGTGCGGCGGCGGCGTGCAGCAGCGCGTCGAGGACGCCCGGGGCGCGCTCACGGGCCAGCAGGAACTCCAGGAGTTCCCGGCGCAGCGGTCGGGAGGCGGGGGTGCCGGCCGCGCCGAGTACGGTCGCGAGGGCCGCCCGGACCGGCTCGGGTCCGTCGTCGAGCAGCTCGGTGACCAGGGGCAGGAGGACGGTACGGGCCGTGGCGCCCTGGTCCAGGCGGCGTTCGACGAAGCCCGCCACCTGCCCGGCCAGCTCCGGCCGCAGCTCGGCGGTCTCCAGGACCAGCTCGGCGATCCGCCGGGCGAGGGCGGGCGCGGTGACGTGGGCGAGCGTGCGCAGTACCTGGGCGGCGTCCGGTCCGCGCAGCCGGGCGCGGAAGGCTTCCAGGATCTCGTCGGAGTGGGTGGTGAGGGCGGGGACCAGGGCGGCGGGGGTGAGCTGGTGGTCGCCGTCGGCGAAGTGCCGCAGCGCCTGCGGGAGATGGCGGGCGCGGGTCGCCGGGTCGCGGACCAGGAGGGCGAGGGCGCCGCCGTGCAGGGTGCAGTCGGCGGGGCGGGCGAGCAGGGCGAGGGCGGCGTAGCGGAGCAGTTCGCGGTCGGGTTCGCTGTGCACGTGCGGGGCGGTGCGCAGCCCGTGGGCGATGGCGGCCACCCGGCGGGCCGGGCGCTCGTCGTGCGCCCAGCGGTCGACGGCCCGGCACACCGCCGACGGCTCGTCCTCGGCGAGTACGGCGAGGAGTTCGTCGCCGCGCCGGTGGGCGGCGTCCACCAGCACCTCGGTCAGGTCGTCCAGGGCCCGGTGCCGGTGGGTGTGCAGCAGCGCCTGGGCGGCCGTCGCCACGGTGGCGTGCGGCATCGCGGGCAACGGCCGCTCGTCGTCGAACCACCGGGTGAGACACGGCTGTACGGCGGTGGGGTCGGCGGCCAGCAGGCGGGCCACGGCGTCCAGGTAGCGGGGGGCGGTGCCGTCGGGCTCCTCCATCGGGGGCCGGGACGGTGGCCTGGTCGGCCGGAGCGGCTGGGTCGGATGAGTCGGCTGGGTGGGCCGGGCAGGCCGTGGGCCGAAGCGGCTGATGCGCGCGGTCTCCGGGGCCGGGCCCGGGTCCGGCTCAGGCAGCGGCTCGTCGGCGAGGACGAGCCTGCGCAGCAGATCGAAGCGGTCGGGGTCCGGGAGGGCGAGCGCGGTCCAGAAGTCCGGGCCGAGCTCCGGGGGCGCGATACGCGGCCGGCCCACGACCCGGTCGGCGAGCAGCCGGAGCACCCCCGTGTACGGGGTCGCGTCGGGCAGCCCCAGCAGGGTCTGGGTGAGCAGCCGCGCGGCCCACCAGGAACCGGGGTCCAGATCGAGGGCGTGCACCAACTCGTCCAGTCGAGGCGTGAGTCGGGTGGGCCCGTACTCGCGGTCGAGCAGCAGCAGGGCCTGGACGACCGGGCCGACCCTGTGGTGCGGGACCGGCAGGGGGTGGACGCCGAACGGGGTGCGGGAGCGGTGGACGAGGGCGTGCAGGGCCTCGTCCAGGTCCAGGTGCATGCCCTGGATCCAGTCGGCGAGTTCCTCGTGGGCGAAGCGGTAGCCGGCGCCGGCGGGCACCAGCAGGCCCTCGGTGAGCACGGCGGAGGCCCACCCGGAGCCACCGCCGAGGTGGGCCGGGACGGGTCCCCAGGGGAACACCGCCTCGAACGACTCCCGGTCCAGTTCGCCCTGGCCGGGGCCGAGGCTGCGCCGGGCGGCCTCGTGCACCTGGCCCGAGACCCGGGCGGCGAGCCGCCGTACGGCCGTGCCCCGCAGGCCGTTCTCGGCGGCCAGGCGGACCGCGATGCGCAGGCACATCAGGTCGAGGTGGGCGGCGAAGACGTCGTGCCGGTCGAGCGGGTCGTCGTCGGCCGGGGCGTCCGGGAGGGCGGCGCGGACCTCGGAGAGCAACCGCAGGGCGAGGGGGTGGCGGGCGTCGCGGTCGATGAGGGCGCCGTCGGGGATGCCGTAGCGGGCGCGGGCGCTGCGGGCCTCGTCGGGGGTGAGGTCGGTCAGCCGGACGCAGGCGGGGTCGCCGGGGCCCTGGTGCAGCAGGTCGGGCGGGAACTCGGCGCCTGCGTGCTCCCAGTACTCCTCGCGGCAGGCCAGGAGCAGGCGGGCGCCGGTGTCGCGCAGCCAGTCCGCGGTGCCCTCGGTCCAGGCGGGGAGCCGGTGGGCGAGGACCGGGGGCATCTCCTCGGGGCCGTCCAGCAGGAGGAGGAGCGGGCGGCCGGCCCGGGCAGCGAGGCGGGCCAGCCGCTCCACGGTCAACTCTCCGAGATCTCCGGCGAGTTGGGAGCGGGAGGCGGCGACGATGCGGACCGCGCGGTCCAGGGAGCGGCGGGCCGCGTCGGCGACGGAGTCGTCGGTGTCCCTGAGGTCGGCGCCGCGGAGCCAGAGGGTGGGGGCCGGGTTCGCTTCGCGGGTGCGGTGGGCCGCGAGGGCGGCGAGTTCCGTGGTGCGGCCCGTGCCGGGGGCGCCGACGAGGGCCAGGACGGTGGCGGTGGCTTTTCCGGCGCGGGTGCCTTCGGCGAAGGCCGACAGTTCCTTTGCCGTCGCGGCTCGTTCTACCGGTTGGACGGGGTCGGTGTATTCGCCTGCGAGTGCCATGAACGGTGGTGGCGCGAGTGCGGGTGCGTCGTGGCTGGTCGCGCCCACGCGGCGGTAGCCGCATGTCTGATACAGCCCCGCGCCCCTTTGGGGCGGGGGGCCGTCCTGGCCCACGGAGGTGGCCGTCAGTTCCAGTACGCCTGCGAGGTTGAGGTCGGTGCCGTAGGCCGGGACCGTGGCCGCGTTGGTGGCGAGGAGGTCGGCGAGGGGGCCGCTGTCGGGGTGGTGCAGGGGGACGGCGAAGCCCACGTCGCGCTGGCCGGACTGGAGGGCGGTGCCGAGGACTGCCAGGACCGCGCCGGTCTCCGCGTCCAGGACAGGGCCGCCGGCCGCCCCGCCGCCCAGTCGCAGGGCGTCCCGGCCCGCCGTGCCGATCGCCAGCTCCAGGGCGTCTTCGAGGAGGTGGAAGCGGTCGGTGGCGGTGTACGTCACCTGGGTCGCGGCCAGCACCCGGGCCTCGCGCCAGCGGTCGGCGGCGATGCGCACGTAGGCGCCGGCCGGGATGCGTTCCCGTACGGTGATCGGGAGCGGGTCCACGGCGAGGCCCTCGGTGCGGACCAGGGCCAGGTCGTAGGCGGGCAGCGGGACGACGGCGTCCGAGCCGACCACGCAGGTGCGGTCCCCGGCCGCGTGCAGCACGATCCGGGCGAGGCCGTCGACGGCCTCGTGACTGGTGATGAGCGTCCCCTGGTGATCGGCGAGGAAGCCGGTGCCGCGCGGGCGTCCGGCGAGGTCGCGGACCCGGACCAGCCGCTCGTCCAGCCCCGTTTCCGTCTCGTGCCCGGTTCCCGGCTCCCGTCCCGTTCCCGGCTCCCGCCGCGCCTCCCGCGTACCGTCCGCCGTCCGGCGACCGCTCCCGGTCCGCGGGCCCCGTCCCGCCATGATCGAACCTCCCCGCCCGTACACCCGTGCCCTTTGTCCCGGGCTGTCTTCGACCGTAGGCGCGAAATGATCAGCGGGACAGAGCGGGCGGTGAACGCGCCCCCCTCCGCTCCCCCGGTTCACTCCGAGCGCCTGCTCGGTCGGGTGAATAGCCAGGTGCGGGTGGATACACCCTAGGGGTGGGGGAACCGAGGGGGGACCGTGGAGCGGCGGCGGCGCCAGACCCCGTGGCCGCCGCTCCACGGGCACACCGGGGGTTCAGCCGAAGACGGCGAGGCTCTTCGCCTTGCCCTTCTGCTCCTCGACGAGCGCCAGGAAGCGGCCCTCGGGGTCGAACACCGCGACGGGACCGGCGGCCGCGTACTCCTCGGGCATCTCCAGGCGTACGCCGTTGAGCAGCAGCCTGGCCCGCTTGGCGTCGACGTCCCAGCGGCGGAACGCGGCCCCGGCGGCCTCCGCGATCGGCATCACGGTCAGCTCCTGCTGGAGCTGGTCGAGGGTGCGCGCGGAGTCCAGCTTGTACGGTCCGACGCGGGTCCTGCGCAGCGCGGTGAGGTGGCCGCCGACGCCCAGGTCGGCGCCGAGGTCGCGGGCGAGGGCGCGGATGTAGGTGCCGGAGGAGCAGACGACGGAGACGACCAGGTCGAGGACGGGGGTGCCGTCCTCGGCGACGGCGTCCCGTACGTCGTACACGGCGAACGACGAGACGGTCACCGGGCGGGCCGGGATGTCGAAGTCCTCGCCGTCCCGGGCGCGCTTGTAGGACCGCACGCCGTCGATCTTGATGGCGCTGACCTTGGACGGCACCTGCATGATGGCGCCGGTCAGCTTGGCGATGCCGGCGTCCACGGCCTCGCGGGTGACCTTGGAGGCGTCGGTGGACGAGGTGATCTCGCCCTCGGCGTCGTCCGTGACGGTGTCCTGCCCGAGGCGGATCGTCCCCAGGTACTCCTTCTCCGTGAGGGCGAGGTGCCCGAGGAGCTTGGTGGCCCGCTCGATGCCGAGGACGAGGACACCCGTGGCCATGGGGTCGAGGGTGCCGGCGTGCCCGACGCGCCGGGTGCGGGCGATGCCCCGCATCTTGGCGACGACGTCGTGCGAGGTGAAGCCCGACGGCTTGTCGACGATGACAAGGCCGTCGGGCGGGGTGGGCTTGCTGGTCATTCGGTGGCGTCGTCCGTCTCGTCGGCGGAGTCCTCGCCCGGCTTGCGGTACGGGTCGGCGTCTCCGGCGTAGTCGGCGCCCGCGGAGGTCTCGCGGACCTTCGCGTCGGACTGGCGCGCCCGGTCGAGGAGGTCCTCGATGTTCCGGGCGGTGTCCGGGAGGGCGTCCGCGACGAAGGCGAGGGTCGGCGTGAACTTCACGCCCGCGGCCCTGCCGACCTCGGACCGGAGGATGCCCTTGGCGCTCTCCAGACCGGCGGCGGCGGCCTTCCGCTCCTCCTCGTCGCCGTACACCGTGTAGAAGACGGTTGCCTCCCTGAGGTCACCCGTGACCCGGGTGTCCGTGATGGTGACGTGCGAACCGAGCCGCGGGTCCTTGATCCCGCGCTGCAGCTTCTGGGCCACCACCTCTCGGATGAGGTCCGCCAGCCTTTTCGCCCGCGCGTTGTCGGCCACTGGTCCGTCTCCCGTTCTCTCTTCTCGTCGTTCTCAAGTCTCAGGTCTAGTCGTCGTCGCCGTGGAAGCGCCGTCGCACGGACAGCAGCTCCACCTCGGGGCGGCCGGCGACCAGCCGTTCGCACCGGTCGAGTACGTCGGTCAGGTGCGCGGCGTCTCCGGAGACCATGGCGAGGCCGATGCCGGCCCTGCGGTGAAGGTCCAGATGGTCCACCTCGGCGGCACTCACGGCGTACTTCCGCTGGAGTTCGGCGACGATCGGGCGGACGACGGAGCGCTTCTCCTTCAGCGAGTGGATGTCGCCGAGGAGGAGGTCGAAGGACAGAGTCCCCACGTACATGTATGTAACCGGTTAACCCGCCGGCTCGGGATCGATGGCCCTGTCAGGAACGGTACCCCGTCCCTGCCGGGGGCTCGACCGACTTTCCCCAGCGATGGAAGTCCGCCGCGTCGCCCGTCCGCCCACCCGACTCGGTGGGCCGAGAGGCCCCGCCACGGGGCTCCGCCCCGGACCCCGACCTCACCCACCCACCACCCGACTCGGCAGGTTGAAAGGGTGCCCCCCCCGGTACCCGACTCGGCGGGTTGAAGGGCGCCCTCTCGGTCGAAGCCTTCTCGGCCGACCGAGTCGGGTGGTGGGTGGGCGAAGGTCCCGGGGTCCGGGGCGGAGCCCCGTGACGGTGGTGTCCCGGCGGGAAAGGTACCGGCCGACGGAACCGAAGTCCCGTCGGCCGGCTGCCAACCGTGGGTGTTACACCCGCGGCTTCTCGCGCATCTCGTACGTCGCGATGACGTCGTCGATCTTGATGTCGTTGAAGTTTCCGAGGTTGATACCACCCTCGTAGCCTTCGCGGATCTCGGTGACGTCGTCCTTGAAGCGGCGCAGGCCCTCGATGTTGAGGTTCTCCGCGATGACCTTGCCGTCGCGGACGAGGCGGGCCTTCGTGTTGCGCTTGACCTCGCCCGAGCGGATGAGAACACCGGCGATGTTGCCCAGCTTGGACGACTTGAAGACCTCGCGGATCTCCGCCGTACCGAGCTCGACCTCCTCGTACTCCGGCTTCAGCATGCCCTTCAGGGCCGCCTCGATCTCCTCGATCGCCTGGTAGATGACCGAGTAGTACCGGACGTCCACGCCCTCGCGCTCGGCCATCTGCGCCGCGCGGCCGGCCGCGCGGACGTTGAAGCCGATGACGATGGCGTCGGAGCCCATCGCCAGGTCGATGTCGGACTCCGTGACCGCACCGACGCCGCGGTGCAGGACGCGGATGTCGACCTCTTCGCCGACGTCCAGCTGGAGCAGGGAGGACTCGAGGGCCTCGACGGAACCGGAAGCGTCACCCTTGATGATGAGGTTGAGCTGCTGGATCTCGCCGGCCTTGAGCACCTTGTCCAGGTCCTCCAGGGACACGCGGCGCGTGCGCTTCGCGAAGGCCGCGTTGCGCTCGCGCGCCGCACGCTTCTCCGCGATCTGGCGGGCCGTACGGTCCTCCTCGACCACGAGGAAGTTGTCGCCGGCACCCGGGACGTTGGTGAGACCCAGGACCTGCACCGGCGTGGAGGGGCCGGCCTCGGCGACGTTGTTGCCGTTGTCGTCGAGCATGGCGCGGACGCGACCGTAGGCGTCGCCCACGACCATCGTGTCGCCGACCCGCAGGGTGCCTCGCTGGACGAGGACCGTCGCCACGGCACCACGGCCGCGGTCGAGACGGGACTCGATGGAGATGCCCTGCGCGTCCTGGTGCGGGTTGGCCCGCAGGTCGAGCGAGGCGTCCGCGGTGAGGACCACGGCCTCCAGCAGCGAGTCGATGTGCAGACCCTGCTTGGCGGAGATGTCGACGAACATGGTGTCGCCGCCGTACTCCTCGGCCACCAGGCCGTACTCGGTCAGCTGACCGCGCACCTTGGTCGGGTCGGCGCCCTCGACGTCGATCTTGTTGACCGCGACGACGATCGGGACGTCGGCCGCCTTGGCGTGGTTGAGCGCCTCGACCGTCTGCGGCATGACGCCGTCGTTGGCCGCGACGACCAGGATCGCGATGTCGGTCGACTTCGCACCACGGGCACGCATGGCGGTGAACGCCTCGTGACCCGGGGTGTCGATGAAGGTGATCTTGCGCTCTTCGTCGTTGACCTCGGTGGAGACCTGGTAGGCACCGATGTGCTGGGTGATGCCGCCGGCCTCGCCCGCGATGACGTTCGTCTTGCGGATGGCGTCGAGCAGTCGGGTCTTGCCGTGGTCGACGTGACCCATGACGGTGACGACCGGGGGACGGACCACCAGGTCGTCCTCGTCGCCCTCGTCCTCGCCGAACTCGATGTCGAAGGACTCGAGCAGCTCGCGGTCCTCCTCCTCGGGGCTGACGATCTGAACCTCGTAGTTCATCTCGCCGGCGAGGAGCTGCAGCGTCTCGTCGGAGACGGACTGCGTGGCCGTGACCATCTCGCCGAGGTTCATCATGACCGCGACGAGGGACGCCGGGTTGGCGTTGATCTTCTCCGCGAAGTCGGTGAGCGACGCGCCGCGGGAGAGACGGATGGTCTCGCCGTTGCCGCGCGGCAGCATCACGCCGCCGACGCTCGGGGCCTGCATGGCCTCGTACTCCTGGCGACGCTGCCGCTTCGACTTGCGACCGCGACGCGCCGGACCGCCGGGACGGCCGAAGGCGCCCTGCGTGCCACCACGGCCACCGGGACCGCCGGGACGACCGCCGAAGCCGGGACGACCACCGCCGCCACCGCCACCGGGACCGCCGCCGAAGCCACCGCCACCGCCGCCGGGGGCGCCACCGGGACGACCGGCGAAGCCGCCGCCACCGCCCGGACGGGCGCCACCGCCGCCGCCACCGGGACGACCGGCGAAGCCGCCGCCGCCACCGGGACGACCGGCGCCGCCGGGACGACCCGCACCGCCGGGACCGCGACCGCCGCCACCGGGGCCGGGGCGCGGGCCGGCAGCGGGACGCTGCGGCATCATGCCGGGGTTCGGACGCGGACCCGCGGAGCCGCCGCCGGGACGCGGACCGCCCTGCGGACGGGGCATGCCGGACGGGCTCGGGCGGGAACCGCCGGGAGCCTGGGGACGCGGACCGCCGCCCTGGGCGCCGGGCGCCTGCGGACGGGGGCCGCCACCGGGGGCACCGGGGCCACCCGGACGCGGACCACCCTGCGGGCGCGGGGCCTGCGGGCGGGCCATGCCGGTGGAGCCACCGGACGTGAAGGGGTTGTTACCGGGACGCGGACCGGCCGTACGGGCACCGCCCGGACGGGGGGCGCGCTCGCCACCGGGACGCTGGCCGCCCTGGCCCGGACGGGCCTGGCCCTGACCGGGGGCGGGACGACCGCCGGGACGCGGAGCGCCCTGACCCTGACCCTGGCCCTGACCCGGACGCGGGCCGGACTGCGGACGCGGACCCTGCGCGGCGGCCGGGCTCGGTGCCGCGGCGGCCGGAGGCGCCGGCGGAGCCGTGAACTCGGGCGCGGCCGGAGCCGGACGCGGGGCGGGCTTGGGACCCGGACGCGGGCCGGAGGCGGCCGGCGCGGGCGTGACAGGCGCAGGCGAGACCGGCGCGGGGGTGACCGGAGCCGAAGCCGCGGGCGCCACCGGAGCCGCGGGCGCGGCCGGGGGCTGCGGGGCAGCCGGGCGCGGGGCCGGCTTCGGGGCACCCGGACGGGCCGACTGCGCCGGGGAGGGCGCGCCGGGCCTGGGGGCAGCCTTGCGGGGGGCGGGCTTGCCGCCGCCCTGGAAGGCGTCAGTCAGCTTGCGTACAACGGGCGCCTCGATCGTCGAGGACGCCGAACGGACGAATTCACCGAGTTCCTGGAGCTTGGCCATGACGACCTTGCTCTCAACCCCGAACTCCTTGGCGAGTTCGTATACCCGGACCTTAGCCACTTCGCTCCTTTTAGGTCCGGGTGCGTCCGGACCGTCGCTACTTCATGGGCGTACTCATCGCGTGCTCATCGAGTGCTCATCGCAATCTCGACCTACTTCCAACTCGCGGGGTACCAGAGCCGCACGGACGTTCCGAACGACGCTTCTTACGGTGTTACTGCTCGACGTACCGGCGCAACGCCTTTACGTCCAGCGGGCCCGGGACGCGCAGCGCCCTCGGGAGTGCCCGGCGGCGCTCCGCCTGGTCCAGACAGACCTGGGCGGGGTGTACATATGCACCCCGGCCGGGCAGCGTACCGCGAGGATCGGGAACGCATTCGTCCTCGACCGCCACGATCCGCAGCAGTTCGGTCTTGGCCGCTCGCTGCCTGCACCCCACACAGGTGCGCTCAGGGCATGCGCGGGCATGCGTCCGGCCAGACACTGCTAAGTCTACCTCCCCGAACCGACCTCACCCCTTCGGGGCAAAGATCGAACGCCCGTTGTCGTAATCCAAGCGACCTGCGGCTTGGAACTATTCCCCTCGTCCGAGTGAACGGGGCGGGTGATCTACTCGGGCGCCTGCTCGGTGTCCGGGCGGATGTCGATCCGCCAGCCGGTGAGCCGGGCGGCGAGCCGGGCGTTCTGTCCCTCTTTGCCGATCGCCAGCGACAGCTGGTAGTCCGGCACGGTCACCCGGGCCGACCGGGACGCCAGGTCCACGACCTCGACCTTGGAGACGCGGGCCGGGGACAGCGCGTTCGCCACCATCTCCGCCGGGTCGTCCGACCAGTCGACGATGTCGATCTTCTCGCCGTTCAGCTCGCCCATCACGTTGCGGACCCGGCCGCCCATGGGGCCGATACAGGCACCCTTGGCGTTCAGGCCCGAACGGGTGGAACGGACCGCGATCTTCGTCCGGTGACCGGCCTCGCGGGCGATGGCGGCGATCTCGACGGACCCGTCGGCGATCTCCGGCACCTCCAGCGCGAAGAGCTTCTTCACCAGGTTCGGGTGCGTACGCGAGAGCGTGACCGAGGGGCCACGGACGCCCTTCGCCACCCGTACGACGTACGACCGCAGCCGCAGCCCGTGCTGGTAGGTCTCGCCGGGGACCTGCTCCTGCACCGGCAGGATGGCCTCCAGCTTGCCGATGTCGACGAGCACGTTCTTCGGGTCGCGGCCCTGCTGGACCACTCCGGTGACGATGTCGCCCTCGCGGCCGGCGTACTCGCCGAGCGTGGCGTCGTCCTCGGCGTCGCGCAGCCGCTGCAGGATCACCTGTTTGGCGGTGGTGGCGGCGATCCGCCCGAAGTCCGACGGGGTGTCGTCGAACTCGCGCGCCTCCTGCCCCTCCTCCAGGTCCTCGGGGTCCTCCTTCGCCCACACGGTCACGTGCCCGGTGTTCCGGTCGAGCACCACGCGCGCGTGGCGGCGGCTTCCCTCGGTGCGGTGGTAGGCGATGAGGAGGGCCGACTCGATCGCCTCGACCAGCAGGTCGAAGGAGATCTCCTTCTCCCGAACCAAGCCCCGCAGGGCGCTCATGTCGATGTCCACGGCTACGCCTCCTCCTCTTCCGTCATGTCCTTCTTGTCCTTGCGGTTGAACTCGACCTGCACACGCGCCTTGTCGATCTCGGCGAACCCGAGTCTGCGCGCGGTGGCCTTGCGACCCTTCACACCGGGCACCTCCAGGTCGATGCCCTCGTCGTCGACGTCCAGGATCCGGGCGACCAGTTCCCCGCCCTCGGCCAGCTGGAACCGCACCAGGCGGTCCACGGCGCGCAGGTAGTGGCGGTGCTCGCTGAGCCGGCGCTCCGCGCCGGGGGTGCCGACCTCCAGGGTGTACTCCCCCTCGCCCATCGCGTCCGACTCGTCGAGCTTCGCCGAGAGCTCACGGCTCACATCGGCGATCTGGTCCAGGTCCGCCCCGGTGTCGGAGTCGACGACGACACGCAGCACACGCTTGCGTCCGACGGAGTCCACGGCGATCTCTTCGAGATCCAGTCCCTGGGAGGTCACGAGCGGTTCCAGGAGCTCTCGCAGCCTCTCGCTCTGGGTGGTGCTCATCCGGGTGACTCCTCGGCCGCGTGTGCTGTTGTGGGATGGGTCGCGCGTCTGGTCAAAGGGTATCGGGTCGCGGGGGGTGTTGCGTGCGGGTGCCTCCGGCGGTGGGGCCGAACGCCCACGGGGGGGGTGGGGCTGCGGTTCGGGGGCGGGTGCGGGCCGGTGGGGGGCTTGTCGCGCAGTTCCCCGCACCCCTTTGGTCGGCTCCAGCGGGGGGCGTCGAGGCGGTGACGTCAGTTGTGGGGGTGCACGGGTAACGTGATCACGGTCGGGTGCATGTCCGGCCGTGTGTTCGTACGAGCCCCCTTGAGGACGTCTGCCGTGTCGTTGCCCTCTCTGTTGCGCAGAAGGAGCCTGATCGTTTCGGTGGCCTCGGCTGCCGTGCTGACGGGCTGCTCCTCCGGTTCGGACTCCCCGGGGAGCGCCGGGAGTACGTCGGTGTCCGCGCGGGCACGCGCGCGTGCGGCGCGGGACAGCCGGGGGCTGCTGCGCCAGTACGACGCCGTCCTCGCCGTTCATCCCGTGCTCGCGGAGCGCCTGCGGCCGTTGCGGGCGGAGGTCGCGGCGCACGCGGCGGCGTTCGAGGAGGGCACGGCCTCCCCCACGGCGACCGGCTCGCCCTCGCCAACGGCGACCGGCTCGCCCTCGCCCACGGCGTCCGCGTCGGCCTCGCCGACCGTGCCCGCCGACGAGAAGTCCGCGCTCGCCGCGCTGGCCGCCGCCGAGCGGAACCTAGCCGACCGGCGGGCCCAGGCGTTGCTGGACGTGCCGGGCGAACTGGCCCGGCTGCTGGCCGGCGTTGCGGCGGCCGGGGCCGCGCACGCGTACCTGCTGACGAAGGGCGACCGGTGAGCGACGAGGCGGAGGCGGGCGTCATCGAGGCGCTCCAGGCGGCGCTGGCCGCCGAGCACGCGGCGGTGTACGGGTACGGCGTCGTCGGCGGCCGGATCGGCGCGCAGCGGCTGGCCGAGGCACGCTCGGCTTACGACGCGCACCGGGCCGGCCGGGACGCGCTGGTCCGGGAGGTACGGGACCTGGGCGGTGCGCCCGTCGCCGCGAACGCCGCGTACGCGCTGCCGTTCGCCGTCACGGACGCCGTTACGGCCGCACGGCTCGCGGCCGACCTGGAGCAGCGGGTGGCCGACGTCTACTCCGACCTGGTCCGGGCGTCCTCCGGCGAGCGGCGCGGCTCGGCCGCGGCGGCACTGCGGGAGGCCGCGGTGCGGGCGGTGCGCTGGAGCGGGGAGAGCGTAGCCTTCCCTGGGCTCGCCGAACGGGCGGGTTCCGGTGCGGGTTCCGGGGCGGCGGCCGGTGGGTCGGCCTCGTCATCGTCATCGTCTTCGCCCTTGGCTTCGGCGACTCCCTAGCGCCCCAGGGCCCCAGAGCAGGAAAGGAACGACTCGCGTATGGCTTTCGAACCGCCGCGGCGCCTGGTGAGGGCGCTCGGTGAGACGGCGCCGGACGGTGACGAGTGGCTGGAGAAGCTGCCGGGTGCGGTGGAACAGGCCGTCGCGCTACGCGAGTTGACCGTGGAGCGGGTGCAGGTACCGGGTGGCCGCAGCAGTGTGGTGCTGCTGGTCCGGCGGGCCGACGACACGCCTGCCGTACTGAAGCTGGCGCCGCGGCGGGCCCGGCCGGAGAGCGAGGCGGCGGCGCTGGCGCACTGGGGCGGGCTCGGTGCGGTGCAGGTGCTGGAGGCCGACGGGCCCGCGGGGGTGCTGCTCCTGGAGCGGCTGCATCCGGAGGTGTCGGTGCGGTCGTTGCCGGAGGCGAAGGCGTGGCTGGAGGCTGCGGGGACGCTCCGGCGGCTCTGGGTACCGCCGCCGGAGGACCACGTCTTCGAGACCGTGGCCGAACGGACGGGGCGGCAGGCCGCGGCGATGGCCCGGGCGGCCGGTGACCCCGAGGTGGCGCCGTTGGTGGCGGCGGCGGTCGCGGCCCGGGAGGAGCTGGTGACCGCGCCGCCCGAGCGGCGGCTGCTGCACGGCACGTTCCGGCAGAGCAAGGTGCTGGCCGGGGAGCGGATGCCGTGGCTGGCGGTGGGGCCGGATCCGGTGGTCGGGGAGTGTGCGTTCGATCTGGCGCGGCTGGTCCGGGACCGGGTGGAGGATCTGATCGCGTCGCCGTCCGGGGCGTCCATCACCCGGCGGCGGATCAAGCGGCTCGCGGAGTCGCTGGAGGTGGATCAGGAGCGGTTGCGGGGGTGGACGCTGTTCCGGGCGGTGGAGTCGGGTGTGCGGGCGCTTCGCGTGGGGCGGCCGAGGGATGCGGAGCTGTTGCTTGAATTCGCCGGGTGGGTTTGACGTTTTTGACTGCGGGTGCGCTGTGGCTTGTCGCGCAGTTCCCCGCGCCTCTGTCGGGGCGCTCAGACCTGCCCCAGTTTCAAGGCGAGGACCGGGCAGTCTGCCGCCGCTCCGCGGGCTCGTTTCCTGGTTCGGGGTGGGATCGGGCGGCCGTCGACCAGCGGGTAGCCCCATTCGTCCAGGGTGATGTGCTCGGGGAGCAGCTCCGCGCACAGGCCGTGGCCCTGGCAGGAGGTCCAGTCGATGGTGATGTGCTGGTCCATGTCAGATCCCTTCCGCCGGCACGGGGAGCAGCGGGGTGTGGTCGGTCGCTGTGCAATGGCCGTTCGCGTGGGCGTCGAGTTCTGTCGCGAACGTCGTGAGGGCGCTGCGGACCAGGCGGATCGTGCCGTCCGGGTGGTGGCAGGCGCCTCGGCCCTCGACCAGGCCTGCCCAGCGGGAGAGGTCCGTGCGGGCGGTGCCCTGGGGGCCGGGGGTGGCCAGGGTCTGGAAGGCGGCGGCCATGCGCGGGAGGCCGTTGAGGCAGGGGCCGCACTGGCCTGCCGACTGAAGGGCCAAGTAGCGCAGGACGCGGGCGGTTTCGGTCGGGCCGCAGCGGTCGGCGGGGAGGGCGGCCAGGACGCCCGCACCCAGGTAGGTGGAGGAGAGGGGGACTTGGGCGGCCTCGGCGGCCGGGATCCAGGTGCCGTGGTAGCCGCCGACCAGGGCCGCGGAGGCGCCCTCCAGGGGGAGGAGCCGGCCGACGGGCATGCCGAACGGGGCTTCCACGACGCGGAGTTCACGGCCCGGCACATGGACGGTGCAGAGGGTGCTGCCCGGTTCGGCGGGGGTGCCCGCCGAGCGGAACCAGTCGGCGCCGTAGCGGGCGATCAGGGCCAGGTGGGCCAGCGTCTCGACGTTCTGGACCAGGGTGGGGGCACGGCGCACCCCGCGTTCGCGGACCGGCGGGACCGGATGGGTCGGGCGGGCGGGGCCGCCGGAGAGGTACTGGACGAGGGCCGAGGCCTGGCCGGAGAGGAAGCGGGCGGGCAGGCGTACGACCTGCACGCGCACCGGGTCGTGGCGCTGGGCGAGGGCCGACTCCAGGTAGGAGGCGCCGTCCTCGACGGCGAGGTACGCCTCCGCCGCGCCGACCGCCTCGGCGGCCGACTGGAGTCCGTCCAGGACCAGATGGGGTGAGAGCCGGAGCAGGGTCCGGTCCTTGTGGCTGGCCGGCTCGCTCTCCGCGCCGTTGGCGACGACGATCGGCGCCCGCTCGGTGCGGCGGGCCGCGTCGGCGACCGCGACGAACTTCCGGTACGCGGGGAAGCCCGCGCCGCCGCGTCCGGTGAGGCCGGATTCGGCGAGGGTGCGGAGCAGGGCGGCCGGGTCGCCGTGCGCGAGCGGGCCGTAGCGCTGTTCGTGCGTGGCGAGGTCGGCCGGGGTGCCGCCGGGGGCCAGCAGGCGGGGCGGCATGTAGACGTCGGGGAAGAGCGCGGTCATCAGTGGGCCCCTTCGGTGTGCAGGAGTGCGGCGGGGGTCCGGCGGGCGGCGCGGGCGGCGTGGGCGGCACGGAGGGCGAAGGCGGTGATCACCGTCGCCACGCAGGTGACGGTCAGCCAGGTCATCCAGTCGGTGCCGGCGTCCGTGCCGATGCCGAGGCCGTGCACCAGGGCGACCGGCCAGGAGGCGTACGCCAGCCAGTGCACGGCCCGCCAGGCGCGGTGGCCGAGGCGGTCGCGGAGGAGGCTGGTGACCAGGACCGCGAGCAGCAGGTCGAAGGCGACCGTGCCGAGGCCCAGCCAGAGCGGCTGGTAGTCGGAGACGAAGGGGACGAGGGCGTCCAGCGCCGTGATGTTCACGTAGCCGTCGACGACCGCCACGGTGATGTGCAGGGCCAGGAAAGCGGTGGCGGAGAGGGAGAGCGTGCGGTGCAGGCTCATGGTGCCGAAGCGCGGGAGGCCGGGAAGGCGGGTGCGCAGGCGGACGGCGATGCCGAGGAGGACGACGACCGTGAAGAGCACCAGGCAGACGGCGCCGGTGGCCCGGTTGGCGTACCAGAGGGTTTCGGAGGTCACGCCGCCGCCTCCAGCGCGGGGAGGGGGGCGGGCCAGCCGGGCGTGGTGACGACGGTGCCGTCGTGGGCGACCAGACGGGCGGGCAGGCCGAGGCGGGTCAGCCAGCGTTCCGCGCCGACGCCCTTGACCAGGGCCGCCGTGGTCGCCGCGTTGGCGTCGGCGCAGTCGGCCGCGGCCACCGAGACCGTGCGCCACGGGGAGCGGACCGGCAGTCCGGTGCGCGGGTCGACGATGTGGTGCAGGTCGTAACCACCGCGCCGCCAGCGGCGGGCGCCGGTACCGGAGGTGGCGAGGCCGCCGGAGCGCAGGCCGACGGTGTCGTACGACCCCTGCGCGGGCGTCTCGTCCACCGGTCCTGTGATGTCCTGGACGCGGATCTGCCAGCCGCCCGCCGGGGGCTCGCCGGCGACGGCGGTGTCGCCGCCGAGGCTCACCAGCACCCCGCAGCCGGCGGTGTCGGCCAGCAGCCGCGCGGCCCGGTCGGCGGCCCAGGCCTTGGCCGTGGCGCCCAGGTCGAGGCGGATGCCCTCGGGAACGGTGACCGTGCCGGTCGCCGGGTCCAGGGTGACCTTGCGCCAGCCCGGGGCGCGGCGCACCCGCAGGGAGACCGGGCGGTCGTCCTCGCGGACGAGGGTGAAGTCGCGGTCGTAGCCGATCGCGTCCATCGCCGAGCCGACGGTCGGGTCCACCGCGCCGTCCGTCGCCCGGGCCGCGCGCAGGGCGACGGCGAGGGCCTCGGCGAGCAGCGGACTGACCCGGACCGGGCGGCCGTGGGAGGTGTCGAGGGCGGCAAGTTCGGAGTCGGTGCGGAACCTGCTGCAGGCCGCGTCGACCTCGGCGAGCTGCCGGGCGAGGAGCAGGTTGCAGGAGTCCAGCAGGGCGGGGTCGGTGACGACCAGGCGGACGGTGGTGCCGAGGGCACGCCACTCGGCGGCGGCCGTCGGACGCGGGGCTCGGGCGGCGGTCATGACGCCCCCGAGGTGGAGTCGGTGGAGCTCGATCCGCTGCCGGAGGTGAGGCCGTCGGAGGAGGACTGGAGGTCCGAGGAGGACGAGCTGGAGGAACTGGAGGAACTGGACGAGCCGGACGAGCCGGTCGACTTCGAGGAGGAGGACGAGGAACTGTCCGTGTCCGAGGACGAGTTGGAGCTGCTTCCGGAGCTGCTGGAGCTCGACGTCGTACCGCTGCCGCTGCTCGCCGTCGTCTCGGCGTCCGACTGCATCGTGCCGACGAGGGCGAACACCCCGGCCGCCGCGGCGAGCGTGACCGCCGCCGCCAGGGCCGCCGTGCGCCGGGTCCCCCGGCGGACCGCCGCGACCGCGCCCCTTTCCCCGGACTTTTCGCCTTGCACTCTCTCGGTCATGACCGATCCCCTCCTGCGTGACTCTCTGTCACGCATTACGTTCGGGTATCGGCCTGAGAGAAGTCTGTGAGGCTCCCATACGGGGCGGAAGAACTGTCTGAGACGTTCCTGAAAAGCCGCGGCGGGGGGCGGGGGGGGGCCCGGGGGGCCCGCGGGGGGGGGGGGGGCGCCCGCCGGCGGCACGCGGGGGGTCGCCCCCGGGCCCCCGGGCGACCCCCCCCCCCCCCCCAATCCGACCGTGCGCGCGCCGGCGATATTCCGTTTTGCGCGCCACTCCGTCGCGGCGCACACTCTCTCCGTCGTCTCGGCCCCCCCCCCCCCCCGGCCCGGGGGGGGGCCCCGGCCCCCCGCCGCGGCGGGAGTTGGGGCTCAGCCGGCGGTCAGGCGGGTGATCGCCTCGTCCACCGTGAGCTCCTCGCGCTCGCCCGACTTGCGGTCCTTGAGCTCCAGGACGCCCTCGCCGGAGCGGCGGCCCGCGATCAGGATCTGCGGCACGCCGAAGAGCTCGGCGTCCGTGAACTTCACACCCGGGGAGACCCCGGCCCGGTCGTCGACCAGGACCCGCAGTCCGGCCGCGCGAAGCTTCTCCGAGACGTCCAGGGCGAGTTCGGTCTGCAGAGCCTTGCCCGCGGCGACGACGTGCACGTCGGCCGGGGCGACCTCGCGCGACCAGACCAGGCCCTTCTCGTCGGCGGTCTGCTCGGCGAGTGCGGCGACGGCGCGGGAGACGCCGATGCCGTAGGAGCCCATGGTGACGCGGACCGGCTTGCCGTTCTGGCCGAGGACGTCGAGCTTGAGGGCGTTGGTGTACTTCTGGCCGAGCTGGAAGATGTGGCCGATCTCGATGGCGCGGTCCAGCTTGAGGCCGGTGCCGCACTTCGGGCAGGGGTCGCCCTCCAGCACGACGACGACGTCCACGTACTCGTCGACGGTGAAGTCACGGTCCGCCACGACGTTCTTGGCGTGCATGCCGGCCTTGTTGGCGCCGGTGATCCAGGAGGTGCCCGGGGCCACCCGCGGGTCGGCGATGTACTTCACCTTCTCGCCGAGGCCCTGCGGGCCGACGTAGCCGCGGACCAGGTCGGGACGGCCGGCGAAGTCGGACTCGGTGACCAGCTCGACGGCGGCCGGGGCGAAGTGCTCCTCGACCTTGCCCATGTCGACCTCGCGGTCGCCCGGTACGCCCACGGCCACGATCTCGCCGTCGACCTTCACCAGCAGGTTCTTCAGAGTGGCGGAGGCCGGGACGGCGAGGTGCGCGGCGAGGGTCTCGATGGTCGGGGTGTCCGGGGTCGGGATCTCCTCCAGCGCGGGCACGCCGGTGGCGTCGACCGGCTTCAGCGGGTACGAGATCGCCTCGGTGTTGGCCGCGAAGTCGCAGTTCGGGCAGTCGGCGAAGGTGTCCTCGCCGGCCTCGGCCGGGGCCAGGAACTCCTCGGACTTCGAGCCGCCCATCGCGCCGGCGGTGGCGGCGACGATGCGGTAGTCGAGGCCGAGGCGCTCGAAGATCCGCTGGTAGGCCGCGCGGTGCAGGGCGTACGACTTCGCGAGGCCGTCCTCGTCCAGGTCGAACGAGTAGGAGTCCTTCATGAGGAACTCACGGCCGCGCAGGATGCCGGCGCGCGGACGGGCCTCGTCGCGGTACTTGTTCTGGATCTGGTAGAGGATGACCGGCAGGTCCTTGTAGGAGGACGCCTGGTCCTTCACCAGCAGGGTGAAGATCTCCTCGTGGGTCGGGCCGAGGAGGTAGTCGCCGCCCTTGCGGTCCTGGAGGCGGAACAACTCCTGGCCGTACTCGTCCCAGCGGCCGGTCGCCTCGTACGGCTCCCGGGGCAGGAGGGCCGGGAGCAGCACCTCCTGGGCGCCGATCGCGTCCATCTCCTCGCGGACGATCCGCTCGATGTTCGAGAGCACCTTCAGACCGAGCGGGAGCCAGGACCAGATGCCGGCCGCCGTACGGCGGACGTAGCCGGCGCGGACGAGGAGCTTGTGGCTGAGGACCTCGGCGTCCGCCGGGTCGTCACGCAGCGTCTTCGCCATCAACTGGGACATGCGTTGGACCGGTGCGTTCGCCATGGTTCTCGTACTCCTGCCGGAAAAGGTTGATGGCTAGGAGGTTAGCCGGGCTCGCTGTGCCGGTGGAAATCGGTTAACGACGACGGGCTACTACGGGCTGCTTGCGGCGCAGCGGCAGGGGCGCGCCCATCACGGCGTAAGGCTTCGGAGCGCTGGGGAAGTTCACCCGGCGGGCCAGGTCGACGTAGCCCAGGGAGTGGTAGAGGCCGCGGGCCGGGCTGTCGGTGTCGATCGCGGAGAGGATCGAGCGGGGCTCGCCGGCACCGTCGGTGATGAGCGTGATCAGGCGGCGGCCGATACCGCGGTTCTGGTGACCGGGGTGCACGTGCAGCTCGGTGATCACGAAGGAGTCGTCGAGCCAGTCGGCGTTGCCCTGGGCGCGGAGGTAGGGCTCCACGACGGTGGACCACCAGTGGGTGCGGGAGTTCGGCATGCCGTAGACGAACCCCACGAGGCGCCCCTCGCTGGTGGCGCCGAGAGCCCTGGCGCCGGGGTACTGCATGTGGCGGAGGACGATCTGGCGGCGGACCGCCACCTCGTCGGGGCCGAGCCCGAATGCGACGGCCTGGACTGCGAGGGCCTCGTCGACGCGGGAGGGGAGGTCCAGGGGGCCGATCACGAGGTCCATGCGGGGAGCGTACAGGGGGCGGAGCGTTGTCGTCCGGGTGCGGGGGCGTTGTGGCTGGTCGCGCAGGGGCGCGCCTAGAAGAGCACGCTCATGAACGCGCCGACCTCCTGGAAGCCCACCCTCAGGTAGGTCCTTCGTGCGGCCGTGTTGAAGTCGTTGACGTAGAGGCTGACCACCGGAGCCACGTCGGCGAGCGCATAGCGCAGGACCGCTGCCATGCCGGGGGCGGCCAGGCCCATGCCGCGGTACTCGGGGGCGACCCATACGCCCTGGATCTGGCAGGCCTCGGCCGTGGCCGCGCCGATCTCCGCCTTGAAGACGACCTTGCCGTTGTCGTCGAGCCGGGCGAACGAGCGTCCGGAGCCGACGAGTTCGGCGACCCTCGCCTGGTAGAGGAGGCCGCCGTCGCCGGCCATCGGGGAGACGCCCACCTCCTCCGTGAACATCGCGACGCACGCCGGCATGATCGCTTCCATCTCGTCCTTGCGGATGCGGCGGACGTACGGATCCGCGGCGATGTCGGCGGGCATGCGGTCGGTGACCATCAGGGGCTGGTGGCCGCGCACCTCGCGGGCCGGGCCCCAGTGCGGTTCCAGGAGGCGCCACAGCTGGGCGGTGGCCTCGGCGGGGCCGACGATCGAGGAACAGCGGCGGCCGGCCCTTCGCGCCCGGTCGGCGAAGGCGCGGACGGCGCGCGGAGTGGCGCAGATCGGGACCAGGTTGGCGCCGGCGTAGCAGAGGGACGTGAGCATGCCGTCCTCGTACCAGCCCCACATCTCGCCGCCGAGGCGCCAGGGGTCGAGGCCGGCCACCTGGACACGTGAGGTCACGAAGGCGTTCGCGACCGGCTCGCGGTCGAGTACGGCGAGCGCGGCGTCCAGGTCACTCGGTTCGAGCACCCGTGAGGTGGTCTGCGTCAACACGTGCGGGGCCTCACGCTGAGGGGTTCTGCTGATCTCCGCACTGTACCTGCGGAAGCTTGGCCGTGCCGCCCCGTGTGCTGTTAAGCGGCCGCCGGCGGGGGTTCCGCCCCTGGGGGCTGCCGCCCCCGGACCCCCGCATCGGCCTCCGGCCTCGTCCTCAAAGGCCGGACGGGCTGAAAGAAACCAGCCCCTCCGGCCTTTGAGGAGCGGGGTCCAGGGGCGGAGCCCCTGGCGGGGTCGGAGGGGCGGCGCCCCTTCAGGACGGGACGGGTAGGGGTGGCGGGGCGGGGGCGGGGGCGGGGGCGGGGGCGGGGGCGGGAAAATCCCGCCCGAGGACGGTCTCAGCCGGCCACCGACACCGACGGCTCGCCCGACTCCGTGCCCTCCGCCTCCATCTGCTCGGCCAGCTTCATGGCCTCCTCGATGAGGGTCTCGACGATCTTCGACTCGGGGACCGTCTTGATGACCTCGCCCTTGACGAAGATCTGACCCTTGCCGTTGCCGGAGGCGACTCCCAGGTCGGCCTCGCGGGCCTCGCCGGGGCCGTTGACGACGCAGCCCATGACGGCGACGCGGAGCGGGACCTCCATGCCGGTGAGGCCGGCGGTGACCTCTTCGGCGAGCTTGTAGACGTCGACCTGGGCCCGGCCGCAGGAGGGGCAGGAGACGATCTCCAGGCCGCGCTGCCTGAGGTTCAGGGACTCCAGGATCTGGTTGCCCACCTTGACCTCCTCCACCGGCGGCGCGGAGAGGGAGACGCGGATGGTGTCGCCGATGCCCTGGGAGAGGAGGGCACCGAAGGCGACGGCCGACTTGATCGTGCCCTGGAAAGCCGGGCCCGCCTCGGTGACACCGAGGTGCAGCGGGTACTCGCACTGGGCGGCCAGCTGCCGGTACGCCTCGATCATCACGACCGGGTCGTTGTGCTTGACGGAGATCTTGATCTCGCGGAAGTCGTGCTCCTCGAAGAGGGACGCCTCCCACAGGGCCGACTCGACCAGGGCCTCGGGGGTCGCCTTGCCGTACTTCTGGAGCAGCCGGCGGTCCAGGGAACCGGCGTTGACGCCGATGCGGATCGGGGTGCCGTGGTCCTTCGCGGCCCGCGCGATCTCCTTGACCTTGTCGTCGAACTGCTTGATGTTGCCGGGGTTGACGCGGACGGCGGCGCAGCCGGCCTCGATGGCCGCGAAGACGTACTTCGGCTGGAAGTGGATGTCCGCGATGACCGGGATCTGCGACTTCTTCGCGATGGTGGCGAGGGCGTCGGCGTCGTCCTGGGTGGGGCAGGCCACCCGCACGATCTGGCAGCCGGAGGCGGTCAGCTCGGCGATCTGCTGGAGGGTGGCACCGATGTCGGACGTACGGGTCGTGGTCATCGACTGGACCGAGACCGGGGCGTCCCCGCCGACCGCCACGGAGCCGACCTGGATCTGCCGGCTCTTCCGGCGCTCGGCGAGCTTGGTCGGAACGGACGGCATGCCGAGAGAAATCGCAGTCATCTGCTGTGCAACCCCAAGTCGTGGATCTAGGTCCAGGTCCCGTCGTAAGCGGGTTCCAGGCTTCGAGATTACGGCACCGGCACAGGACCGAGCACATCCCCCACCCGTAAACCCACTCGATGGAAGCGGCCCGGAACACAGTGTTCCGGGCCGCCTCGAACGCTGTGTGGCTAGGAGATTTTCACCGGGTTAACCACGTCGGCGATCAGGACGAGGACGGTGAAGCAGATGAAGACCCCGGCCACCACGTAGGCCACCGGCATCAGCTTCGCCACGTCGAAGGGGCCCGGGTCGGGGCGGCGCAGCACCTTGGCCAGGTTTCGGCGGAGCGACTCCCACAGGGCGCCGGCGATGTGGCCGCCGTCGAGGGGCAGCAGCGGGAGCATGTTGAAGAGGAAGAGGGAGAGGTTGAAGCCGGCCACCAGCATCAGGGCCATGGCCAGCTGCTCGGTGGGCGGGATGTCGAGGGTGAAGATCTCGCCGCCGACGCGGGCCGCGCCGACCACGCCCATCGGGGAGTCCGGCTGGCGGGGGGCGCCGTCGAAGGCCGCGTCCCACAGGGCCGGGATCTTGCCGGGCAGGCTCGCGATGGAGTCGACGGCCTCGCCGAGGCGGTCGCCCATCCAGGTCACCGAGTCGCCGAAGTCCTGGCGGACGATGCCGGTGGCGGCGCTGAAGCCGAGGAAGCCGGCGGTGACGTACTGGCCGGTGACGATCTGGCCGCTGGAGTCCTTCTTGGCGACCTGGTTGGTGGCGATCTTCGCGTGCAGGGTGACGTCCTGGCCCTTGCGGTCGACGACGATCGCGACCTCCTTGCCGGGGGTGGCCCGGATCAGGTCGGAGAGCTGGTTCCAGCTGTCCGTCCGGACCCCGTTGAAGGAGAGGATCTTGTCGCCCGCCTTGAGGCCCGCGGCGGCGGCCGGGGAGGCCGCGTCGGAGTTCTTGCAGGTGTCGCGGTTCTCGCTCTGCGCGATCACGCACTGGGAGACCGAGCTGACCGTGGTGGTCTGCTGGCTGATGCCGAAGCCCATGAGGACGGTGAGGAAGAGCGCCACCGCGAGGATCAGGTTCATGAACGGGCCCGCGAACATCACGATCACGCGCTTCCAGGGGGCGCGCGTGTAGAAGAGGCGGGTCTCGTCGCCGGGCTGGAGCTCCTCGAAGGCGGCCGAGCGGGCGTCCTCGATCATGCTGCGCCAGGGTGAGGTGGAGCGGGCGGTGACCCGGCCGTCGGCGCCCGGCGGGAACATGCCGATCATGCGGATGTAGCCGCCCAGCGGGACGGCCTTGATCCCGTACTCCGTGTCGCCCTTGCGGCGCGACCAGATGGTCGGGCCGAAGCCGACCATGTACTGCGGGACGCGGATGCCGAAGAGCTTGGCGGTGGAGAGATGCCCCAGCTCGTGCCAGGCGATCGAGACCAGCAGGCCGATCACGAAGACGACTATGCCGAGGATCATCATCAGGGCTGTCATGCACGCGCCTCCGCGGTCGCCTTCTGCACTGTCAGTTCCCGGGCCCGGACCCGTGCCCAGGTCTCCGCTTCAAGGACGTCCGGCACGGTGAGTGAAGTTCCCGTACGAGGGGTGCCGTGCTCCTCGACCACCCGGGTCACGGTCTCCATGATGCCGTTGAAAGGCAGCAGACCGGTCCGGAAGGCCTCGACGCACTCCTCGTTGGCCGCATTGAACACCGCCGGCGCGGTGCCCGCGAGCTCACCGACGTGCCGGGCCAGGTTCACGGACGGGAAGGCCTCGTTGTCCAGCGGGAAGAACTCCCAGGTGGAGGCCTTGCTCCAGTCGAAGGCGGGCGCCGCGTCCGGGACCCGTTCGGGCCAGCCGAGACCGACGGCGATCGGCCCCCGCATGTCGGGGGGCGTCGCCTGCGCGATCGTGGATCCATCCGTGAACTCGACCATCGAGTGGACATACGACTGGGGATGCACGACCACCTCAATGCGGTCGAAGGGAATGTCGTAGAGGAGGTGCGCCTCGATGACTTCCAGCCCCTTGTTGACCAGGGTGGCGGAGTTGATCGTGATGACCGGCCCCATCGCCCAGGTGGGGTGGGCGAGGGCGTCCTCGACGGTGACGTTCGCCAGGTCGGCCTTGGTACGGCCGCGGAAGGGTCCGCCGGACGCCGTGACGACCAGCTTGCGGACGTCGGCCCGGGTGCCCGCCGCGAGCGACTGGAAGAGCGCCGCGTGCTCGGAGTCGACCGGGATGATCTGGCCGGGCTCGGCCAGCGCCTTGACCAGCGGGCCGCCGACGATCAGCGACTCCTTGTTGGCGAGCGCGAGGGTGCGGCCCGCCTCCAGGGCGGCGAGGGTGGGCGCGAGGCCGATGGAGCCGGTGATGCCGTTGAGCACGGTGTGGCAGTCGGAGGCGGCGGCGTGCGTGGCCGCGTCGGGTCCGGCGAGGATCTCGGGGAGCGGTTCGCCGGGGCCGTACAGGGCCGTCAGCGCCTCGCGGAGCGCCGGTACGACCTCCTCGCGGGCGACCGCGACGGTGCGCACCCGCAGCCGGTGCGCCTGCTCGGCGAGGAGGGCGATCCGGCCGCCGTGGGCGGACAGCGCGGTGACCCGGAAGCGGTCGGGGTTGCGCAGGACGAGGTCGATGGCCTGGGTGCCGATGGATCCGGTGGAGCCGAGGATCACCACGTCCTTCGGGCCGTCGCCCACGAGCGGGTCGTACACGAGGTGGGGGTCGGCGAGGGGCGCCGGACTGGCGGGACTGTCGGTCATCCCCCCATTGTGGCCGCTTCCGGCGGCCGGGCGGACAGCGCGTCCCTCACCCGGGTGCCTTATCAGTTCTTGGCGCCCTATGGCGCGTAATTCCCTTTGTGAGGTTCACGTGAAGATCGTGTGATAACACTTCTGTCGGACCGGCGGGGATGACCGGTCCATCGGAAGAATCCTGGGGGGATCTCTCCATGCGTTCTGTACGCATACGCACCGCCCTGCCCGCGCTCGCGGGCGCCGCGCTGCTCGCCGGCACCGTGTTCAGCACCCCGGCCCAGGCGGCCGGCGGCGTGACCGTCTACCACGTCTGGTTCGACAGCCCGGGCAGCGACAACCGCTCCAACGCCAGCCTCAACGCCGAGTGGGTGCAGATCAAGAACACCGGCGGCTCGGCCGTATCGCTCAAGGGCTGGGTCCTGAAGGACACCTCCAACCACCGGTACACCTTCAAGAGCGTCAAGATCGGCGCCCACAAGACGATGAAGGTGCACACCGGCCGGGGCACGGACACCGCGTCGGACAAGTACCAGAACCGTCGCGCCTACGTGTGGAACAACACCAGCGACACGGCGACGCTGACCAAGGCGAGTGGCGCCAAGGTCGACTCCTGCTCCTGGACGACGCGGGATCCGAGCGACAAGTACTGCTGAATCACTTGAAGGGGCGGCGGACGTTGTCCCGTCGGGACGGCCCGGGGGTCGCGTCGGCGATCCACGGGCCCTCGCCCGACGGGTCGACGATCCCCTGCTCCAGCCATTCGAAGGAGCCGCCGAGCACGCCCTTGACGACCTTGCGGTCCAGGTCGTCGGTGTTCGACCAGAGGCGGTTGAACAGCTCGTCGACGCGGATGCGGGCCTGCCGGCAGAACGCGTCGGCGAGCAGGTAGGCCTCGCGGCCGTGGTCGCCCTGGCGGCGCAGCAGTTCGGCGCGGACGCAGGCCGCGCTCATCGCGAACAGCTCGGCGCCGATGTCCACGACCCGGCCCAGGAAGCCCTGCTTGGTCTCCATCCGGCCCTGCCAGCGGGACATGGCGTAGAAGGTGGAGCGGGCCAGCTTGCGGGCGTGCCGCTCCACGTAGCGCAGGTGCGGGGCGAGGTCCACGCCGTGCTTGAAGTCGCCGTACGACGTGGGGAGCTGGCCCGGTCCCGCGACCAGCTTCGGCAGCCACTTGGCGTAGAAGACGCCGGCGTTCGCGCCCGCCCTCGCCTTGTCCTGGAGGGACTTGTCGGGGTCGATGAGGTCGCCGGCGACCGAGAGGTGGGCGTCGACGGCCTCGCGCGCGATCAGCAGGTGCATGATCTCCGTGGAGCCCTCGAAGATGCGGTTGATGCGCAGGTCGCGCAGGAGCTGCTCGGCGGGGACCGCGCGTTCGCCGCGGGCCGCCAGCGACTCGGCCGTCTCGAAGCCGCGGCCGCCGCGGATCTGGACCAGCTCGTCGGCCATCAGGCAGGCCATCTCGGAGCCGTAGAGCTTGGCGAGGGCGGCCTCGATGCGGATGTCGTTGCGGTTCTCGTCGGCCATCTGGGAGGACAGGTCGACGACCGCCTCCAGGGCGAAGGTGGTCGCCGCGATGAAGCTGATCTTGGAGCCGACGGCCTCGTGCAGCGCGACCGGCTTGCCCCACTGCTCGCGGACCGCCGACCACTCGCGGGCGATCTTCAGGCACCACTTGCCGGCGCCCACGCACATCGCGGGGAGCGAGAGCCGCCCGGTGTTGAGGGTGGTGAGGGCGATCTTGAGGCCCGCACCCTCGGCGCCGATGCGGTTGGCGGCGGGGACCCGGACCTGGTGGAAGCGGGTGACGCCGTTCTCGATGCCGCGCAGGCCCATGAAGGCGTTGCGGTTCTCCACGGTGATGCCCGGCGCGTCGGCCTCGACGACGAAGGCGGTGATGCCGCCCTTGCCGTCCTTGCCGTCCTCGGTCTTCGGGACCCGGGCCATGACCACGAGCAGGTCGGCGACCACGCCGTTGGTGGTCCAGAGCTTCACGCCGTCGAGGACGTAGTCGTCGCCGTCCCGGACGGCCGTGGTGGCCAGGCGGGCCGGGTCCGAGCCGACGTCCGGCTCGGTGAGCAGAAACGCCGAGATGTCGGTGCGGGCACAGCGCGGCAGGAAGGCGTCCTTCTGCTCCTGGGTGCCGAAGATCTTCAGCGGCTGCGGGACGCCGATCGACTGGTGGGCCGAGAGCAGCGCGCCGACCGCCGGGTTGGCGGAGCCGACCAGGGACAGGGCCCGGTTGTAGTACACCTGGGTGAGGCCGAGGCCGCCGTACTTGGTGTCGATCTTCATGCCGAGGGCGCCGAGCTCCTTGAGGCCGGCGATCACCTCGTCGGGGATGCGTGCCTCGCGCTCGATGAGCGCCGAGTCGATCTTCGTCTCGCAGAACTCGTGCAGCCGCGCCAGGAACTCCTCGCCGCGCTGCACGTCCTCGTCCGCCGGGAGCGGATGCGGGTGGATGAGGTCGAGCCGGAAGCGCCCGAGGAACAGTTCCTTGGCGAAACTGGGCTTGCGCCAGTCCTGTTCCCGGGCGGCCTCCGCCACCTGGCGGGCCTCCCGCTCGGTGACGGTGGGTTTCTTGGTGGTGGGGGCGGACATTGAGGCTCACCTCGCCACGAAAGGGGCTGTTGAGGACCGTTCATTACCGACCAGTGCTACTGGATCGTTGGTACCCGAAACGGGCCGTACCCACCAGTCCCCGCGGTCCGATCGGCTGACGGATCGCCCCACGGACGCGTTCCCCGGCCGACGCGTTTCCCGGCCGACGCGTTTCCCGGCCGCTGTCGACGGAGTACGACGGGGCGCGGGCCGGCGCGGTCTGCGGTGTTGCGTCGAGGGGGCCTTCCGGGGGACGGTTCGGGTACGACCCGCCGGACGGCCGTACGACCTCTGTGGCCGCCGCCCCCTGGAAAGGTTGCCGACGCCGTCCCGGCAATTCGCTGTCGAAGCGCTTCGACAACCTATGGACACCTACCCGCACTGAGGCTACTGTCGAACCACCCTCACTCGCCACCTGTCAGCAATGCGCACTGTCGAAGCGCTTCACAAAGCTTGGAGAGCTGGATGGTCACCCTCGCCGAGGTCGCCCAGCACGCCGGAGTCTCGGCAAGCACGGTGAGCTATGTCCTCAGCGGCAAGCGGTCCATCTCCGCCATCACCCGGCAGCGGGTCGAGCAGAGCATCCGGGAGCTGGGCTACCACCCGAACGCGGGCGCCCGCGCCCTGGCCAGCAGCCGGTCGAACATCATCGCGCTGATGATCCCGCTGCGTACGGACATGTACGTGCCGGTGATGATGGAGATCGCGATCGCGGTGGCCACCACGGCCCGCGCGCACGGCTACGACGTCCTGCTGCTCACCGGCGAGGAGGGTCCGGACGCGGTGCGCCGGGTCACCGGCAGCGGGCTCGCCGACGCCATGATCCTGATGGACGTGGAGCTGGAGGACGAGCGGCTGCCGCTGCTGCGGCAGACCGACCAGCCGTCCGTGCTCATCGGACTGCCGGCCTCCACCTCGGGGCTGACCTGCGTCGATCTCGACTTCGGGGCGACCGGCGCACTGTGCGTGGAGCACCTCGCGAAGCTCGGTCACCGTGACATCGCTGTCATCGGCGAGGCCCCGGCCGTCTACGAGCGGCACACCGGCTTCGCCGAGCGCACCCTGGACGGACTGCGCTCCCGGGCCCGGGAGCTGGGCCTGCGGGTGCTGCACCGGCCGTGCGAGGGCGGGTACGACGCGATGGCCGCCACGCTGGCCAGGATCTTCGACGAGCGCCCGGGCACCACGGGTTTCGTCGTCCAGAACGAGTCCGCGGTGGAGCCGCTGCTCGCGCTGCTGCGCCAGCAGGGCCGGGCGGTGCCGGAGGACGTGTCCGTGGTCGCGATCTGCCCGGACCAGGTCGCCGTGCAGGCCTCGGTGCGGCTGACCTCGGTCGCCATCCCCGCGCAGGAGATGGGCCGGTACGCCGTGGAACACCTGGTCGCCAAGCTGGACGGCCGGGCCAGTGACGAAGTCGTCCTGATCGCACCCGAGTTGACGGTACGGGCGAGCACGGGACCGGCGCCTGCCGGGGCCTGAACCGCTCGCCCCTCCCACCCGGTCCCACCCCGGTTCCCACCCCAGTCCCGCCAAGTCTCGGCCTGTCCAGCCGAGTCTCACCCCGTCCTGCCGAGCCGGGGCACCCCCATGTCTGCCATGTCTGCCATGTCTGCACTCATACAGGAGCGCGCACGTGAACCAGCCTGCCGAAAACCCGTCTGCCGCGCCGCAGTCGAAGGTCAGCCTCGCGCAGTCCTCCCCCACCGTCGGCACGTTCCGGGAGCGGGACGGGGCCCTGGAGTGGAGCGGCCGTCAGGAGACGTTGCGGATCGAGCCGTGGGGTCCGGACGCGGTCCGGGTGCGGGCCCGGCTCGGCGGGCCGATCCTCGAAGGGCTGCCGGGCGCCCTGCTCGACGAGCCGCCCGCCACCGCGTCGACCGTCAAGATCGGTGACGGCGAGGGGCAGTTGACGGTCGGCGGGCTGACCGTCGAGGTGTCCGCCGAGGGCCTGGTCCGCTTCCTGCGCTCCGCCGACCGCTCGGAGGTGCTGGCCGAGGAGCGCGCCCATTTCTGGTGGCCCGGCTCGCGCCTGTACACCGCGGTCGGCAACGGCCACCACCGCCTGGAGCAGCGGTTCGCCGCCTACGAGGGCGAGAAGCTGTTCGGCCTGGGCCAGCACCAGCACGGGCGCCTGGACCAGAAGGGCCTGGTCCTGGACCTGGTCCAGCGCAACGCCGAGGTCTCCATCCCGGTCCTGGTCTCCAGCCGCGGCTACACCGTGCTCTGGAACAACCCGGCGATCGGGCGCGTCGAACTGGCCGGCAACGGCACCCGCTGGGTGGCCGACTCGGCCCGCCAGCTCGACTACTGGGTCACCGTCGGCGATCCGGCGGACGGCCAGCGCAACTACAGTGCGGTGACCGGCCGTTCGCCGATGCTGCCGGAGTGGGCGGCGGGCTTCTGGCAGTGCAAGCTGCGCTACCGCACCCAGGACGAACTCCTCGCCGTGGCACGGGAGTACAAGCGCCGGGGCCTGCCCCTCTCGGCGATCGTGTGCGATTTCTTCCACTGGACCCACCTCGGCGAGTGGAAGTTCGACCTCGCCGAGTGGCCGGACCCGGCCGCGATGGTCCGCGAACTCGACGAGCTCGGCGTCAAGCTGGTGGTGAGCGTCTGGCCGTCGGTGTCCCCGCTGTCGGAGAACCACCCGGTGATGGAGCAGCGCGGCTACTTCATCGGCACCCAGTACGGCCCGACGGCGCACGCCGACTGGCCGGACAAGGGGGTCGCGTCGACCGTCCAGGTCGCCTTCTACGACGCCACCAACCCGGACGCCCGCGGGTTCGTGTGGTCCAGGGTCAAGGAGAACTACCTGGACCCGTACGGCATCACGGCGTTCTGGCTGGACGCCTGCGAGCCCGAACTGAAGCCGGGTTTCCAGGAGAACCTGCGCTACTGGACGGGCCCCGGCCTGGAGGTCGGCAACAGCTACCCCGCGGAGAACTCCCGGACCTTCCACGAGGGGCTGCGGGCCGAGGGCGAGGAGGTCGTCACCCTCAACCGTTCGGCGTGGGCGGGCAGTCAGCGGTACGGGGCCGCGCTGTGGTCCGGTGACATCGGCACCGACTTCACGACCCTGCGCCACCAGATCGCGGCCGGCCTCAACACGGCCCTGTCCGGCATCCCCTGGTGGAACACGGACATCGGCGGCTTCCACGGCGGCGACCCGGACGACCCGGCCTACCGCGAGGTGATGGTCCGCTGGTTCCAGTTCGGCGCGCTCTCCCCGCTGATGCGCCTGCACGGCTTCCGCGACCCGGGCATGCCGCTGGGTCCCGACATGACCGGCGGCCCGAACGAGGTGTGGTCGTACGGCATGGAGGCCGGCGCGATCCTGGAGAAGTACCTGCGGCTGCGCGAGCGGCTGAGGCCGTACGTCCTCGATGTCATGCGGGAGGCCCACGAGGAGGGCCTGCCGGTGCTGCGGCCGCTCTTCCTGGAGTTCCCCGGGGACCAGGCGGCCTGGGCGGTCGACGACGCGTACCTCTTCGGCCCTGACCTGCTGGTGGCGCCGGTGCTGACGGCGGGTGCGACGGCCCGGACGACGTATCTGCCGGCGGGCGCCCGGTGGACGGACGCGTGGACGGGTGAGTCGTACGAGGGCGGTGCGGCGGTGACCGTGGACGCGCCGCTGGACCGCATCCCGCTGTTCCTGCGCGACGGGGCGGAGCTGCCGGTCGCGGAGCCGGAGTAGCCCGGCCGGATTGCGACGCCTACCGTTACCGGCCGGTAAATGTCTCAACTCGGCAGTGTGGTCAAGCAGTTGGAGGGGGTAGTCAGTATCCCCTCCCCTGTCCCCCCACGAAGGGTCCCGCTGCCGTGCCCTCAGGTCCGCTCCCCCTCACGCTCGCCAACCTGCTTCTCGGACCCGGTTCCCGGGCCCGCCGGACGCCGGACCGGGCCTTCGACCGGCTGCTCGACGCCGCCGGTCCCGTCCAGGACGACGAACGGTTCACCGACGACTTCCGTCATCTGCTGCGATGTTGGGCGGGAGCCGAGCGTCTCACCCCGGTCGGCTGGCTGTCCGCACGCGGACACGTCGGCCGGCATCTCGCCAACCGGGCCCGGATCCGCCGGCTGCTCGCCGAGCACCCCGACATCGAGCGGGAGCCCGTCGAGCGGCCGGTGTTCGTGGTGGGCCTGCCGCGCACCGCCACCACGCTCACCCACGGCATCCTGTCCCTCTCCGCGGACCACCGCTGCCCACTGCTCTGGGAGTTGCTCACCCCCGACCTCGAACTCCCGCCGGAGGAGCGCGAGAAGGCGATCACGACCGCCCGTCGCCTGGTCGGCGGCATCAACCTCTTCTCCCCGCGCTTCCGCCACATCCACAACCTGCGCCCCGAGGGCCCCGAGGAGTGCACCTTCGCGCTGCCGCACACGGTGATGCCGCTCTCCCAGGCGGTGATCCCGGAGTACCTGCCCTGGCACGAGACCCGTGACTTCGAGGCCGACTACCGCTACCTCAAGCAGATCTACCAGGTGCTCCAGTACGGCCGCCCGCGCCGCCGCTGGGTGCTGAAGTCGCCGCTGCACCTGGAGAACCTGGACGCGCTGCGCGCGGTCTTCCCGGACGCCGTGATCGTGTGGACGCACCGCGATCCGGCCACCGCCGTGGCCTCGTTCTGCAGCCTGGTCGAGCACGGCATGGCGGTGAACACCCACCCCCTCGACCTGCACGGGATCGGCGCCACCTGGCTGGAACTGCTGGCCCGCTCAGCCGCCCGCGGTCTCGCGGCCCGCGCCGGCATCCCCCGCGAGTCCCTCGTCGACGTGCCGTACTCCTGGCTGGGTGCCGACCCGGCCGCGGGCGCCCCGAAGCTCTACGCGGCCGTCGGCGCCCGCTGGACCGAGGCCGACGCGGCCCGCCTCCCGGCCGTCGCCGCCCGCCCCAGGGGGACCCGCGTGCACAGCTACGACCTGGCCCGCTACGGCCTGACCCGAACGGACGTGGACACGGCGTTCGCGGACTACAACGCGCTGCGCGCCGAGGTCGACCGGGCCTGACGGCGCAGGGGGCGGTCCCACCGCCGGCGGGACCGCCCTGGTGACTCAACTGCTGCTGACCGTCTCGCTGTTGACGGTGAAGTCCAGCCCGCCGGACGAGGACGTGATCTCGAAGCCGAACTGCACGTCACCGATGGTGACGTTGCCGAACCAGCCCTTGGTGTCCTTGATCCACTTCAAGATCGGCAGGATGTCGATCGTGCCGGAGGTGGAGTTGGAGCTGCGGACGAACGAATACACGTTGTTCGAGCCGTTGTTGCCCTTGTAGACGGTCCAGGTGTTGCTGCCCAGCGTCAGGGTGCCCTGCGAGGTGCCGAGCGGGCCGACGGCGCCGGTCTTGTTGACCCAGAGCATGATCTCGTTGGCGTAGCCGGTGTCCCAGATGTCGTACGACGTGTTGTACGCGCCGGACGACGGGACGGTCACGTTGTAGCTGCTGGTGAGCGACCCGAGAGAGGTGATCGTCTTGTTGATGACCTTCTTGGCGTTGGGGTACGACTTGATGCCGCCGGTGTTGGGGTGGTTGGCGTTGACGCCCCAGTTGGTGCCGGAGTTGGCCCAGATGCACTGGGTGCCGGCGCCGGAGCCCCAGATGTTGTTGTAGAGGGTGTAGCCGCTCAGCGTGGTGTTGCCCCACTGGTCGCAGGAGCTCCAGACGGCGGCCGAGGCGGGGGCCGCGGCGAGGCCGACGGTGGCGCCGAGGGCGAGCGCGGGGGCGAGCAGGGCGGTGGCGAGCCTGCCGGGCGTGCGTGTTGCCATGGTGTCCCTTCCATGGGTGGGGGGAGGTGCGGTGGCTACCACGTCCCCAGGGTGAGGACGTGGTCTTCTCCGGCGACGAGGTCGAGCGGCCGACGGCCGGAGGAAGTCCACAGGTCGACGCGGAGCGTCCGCCGCGGCTTGAGGACGGCCCGCGCGCCGTCGGGGGTCCAGTCCAGGTCGAGTTCGGCGCCGAACCGGGTGCGGATGCCGTGCAGCCGGCCCGTGCTCAGGGCCGTCGGGGCGGCCGGGAGCAGGACCAGGCGGTCCGGCGTCGACTGGACGAAGGCCTCGACGAGCACGGCGGGCAGGGTGTGTGCGGCGTCGGCGTTGTAGACGTCGCGGTGCGGGTAGTGGGCGCTCATCAGGGAGGCGTGGAAGAAGTCGCCGGCCAGGACCCGGTCGAGGGCGGCGCCGACCCGCTCGCCGTCGCGCAGGCGGGCCGCGACGAGCGCGTGGTGGAGGTGGCCGTGGGCCGAGTCGTTCTCGGCGCCGCGCAGTTCGAGGGCGCGGTGGGCGGCGGCCGCGAGCTCCGGGGTGTCGTACGGGGTGATCTCGTCGAGCGGCCAGACGCCGTACAGGTGGCTGAGGTGGCGGTGGTCGTAGGTGTCGTCGAGGCCGGGCCAGGCCCATTCGGCGAGGGCGCCGTCGGCGTTGGTCCGGTGCGGGGGCAGCCGGTCGGCGAGGGCGCGCCAGCGGTCGGCGTCCGGGCCCGGGTGGTAGTCGGCCGCGGTGCGCAGCGCGTGCCGGGCGGCGGAGAGGTCCATCGCCGCGTTGATCGTGCCCCAGCTCGCGTTCGCGGGCCGGTTCTCCGGCGAGTAGGAGGGGACGATCACAAGGTGGCCGTCGGCGTCGGTCCGGGTGAGGAAGTCCTCGTAGAACCGAGCGACTTCGGCCAGTACCGCCGCCGTGCGGGGGTCGCGCTCGCCGCGGATCTCGTCGTGGTCGACCAGTGGCTTGAGCAGCCAGTCGGCGCCGGCCGTCCACAGCTGGTGCGGATACTCGCGGTCGAAGTGGTACGAGTACCCGGACTCGCCGTCGGTGTGGGTGGGCGCCACGACGCCCCGGGCGCCGAAGACGGCACGGGCGTTCTCCCGCCACTGCGGCAACTGGCGGTGGATCAGGGCCGCGTGGGCCGCGGTGACCTCGGGCAGGGCGCCGGCCGCCGCCGAGGCGGTCTGGAGGTTGAGGTTGGCGTTGGTGGTGAACGCCCCCGACCAGGCGGTGTCCCAGTCGCCGGTCCACAGGCCGGTCAGGCGGGGCGGGTTGAGTCCGGACGCGGAGAGCAGGTGGTAGCGGCCGGCGGCGAAGAGCCGTTCCATCAGGGCCGCTTCGGTGGGACGCTTGAGCAACTCGGATCCCGGCAGCGCGCGTTCTGCCGGGTCGGCGCCCAGGTCGAGGGTGACGCGGGTGTAGGCGCCGCGGTGCGGGCCGAGGTGGCGGGCGAGCAGCGCGTCGTACGACTCCTGGTCGGCGAGCAGGTCGCTCAGGTCGCGCGCCTCGGCGGTCACGTCGAGTTCGCCGGTGTGGCGGCGGACCCGGGTGAGCAGGAGCACGGAGTCGGCGCCGGTGACGCGGACGCCCGGCGGGACGAGTCCGGTGCTGCCGCCGGTGACGGCGACCAGGGTGACGCCGGTGTAGGCGCGGTCGCTGTCGGGATAGCGGGCGCGGAGGCTGAGCAGGGCGCCCTCGGGGGTGCGCAGCGCGCCGTGGCCGACGCCCAGGCCGGGCGGGGCGCCGGGGAGCCGGTGGTCGAGGGCGATGTCGAGGGCGGCGGTGCCCACGACCTGCTGCACGATCACGTCGTCCGCGCGGGAGACGAAGACCCGGCTGGTCCAGTCGGCGGCGGTGGCGGTGACCTCGCCGGTCGTGAAGTCGACGGAGCGGCGGTAGCCGTCGGACCGGCCGTGCGGCCTGCGCAGCCGGATCTGGAAGGCGGGGTGGAAGGGCTGGACCCACTCGAGCGGACGGCCGTCGGTGAAGCTCTCGGCCGCGTCGGACTCCCCGGCGAGCAACCTGTCCTGCACGTCGGCCAGTTCGGCCGCCAGGCGGGGCGGGCGGGCGTGTTCGCCGCCGTTCGGACGGACGAGGGTGTGCTGGGTGACGATGACACGGTCGTCGTTCGGATCGCCGAACGCGAGGATGCCGTGGTGGCCGTTGCCGCTCAGGAAGGCGTCCTCCCAGCGGGCGGCGGGGGCCGGCTCCCAGGTGCCGTGGACGGGGCCGGTGGCGGTGTGGACACTGTTGTCCGTGCCGGTGGCGGTCATGGCTTGAGCACCGCCGCTCCGTAGCGGCCGAGTACGGTCTCGCCGGTGACGGTCGCACCGGTCAGCAGGTCTCGATGTGTTCCCATGAGAGCGATCTTCACATCATCGCGACCGTGGTTGAACAGGAACAACAGCTCACCTCGCCGGACCGCCTCGACGCCCTTCGGCAGCCCGTCCAGCACCGGGCGAACCCCCGCCTCGGCGGCGATCCTGCCGGCCAGCCCGCGCAGCGCCGCCGGCTCCGGGAGCGTGGAGACGTACCAGGCGCGTCCGTTGCGCAGCACGGCCGGCCTGCCGTCCAGTTCACCGCCGTGGTACGGCACGGCCTCGGAGAGCCCGGGCGCGGCCTCGATCTCCTCCGACCACAGGGTTCCCCGGAAGCCCTCGCAGGCGACGGTCTCCCCGGCGTCCAGCGGCCACCACTCGTGCAGGGTGCGGATGCCGAAGAGCTCGCGCAGCCGTGCGTCCATGCCGCCGGGGCGGATCCGGTCGTCCTCGTCGGCGATGCCGGTCAGGAAGCCGCTGACCAGGGTGCCGCCGCCGCGGACGTAGCCGAGGAGGTTGCCGATCGCGGCGTCGGTGAGGAGGTAGAGCTGCGGGACGACGACCAGCTTGTAGGCGGACAGGTCGTGTTCGGGGTGGGCGAAGTCGGTGGTGAGGTTCGACTCCCACAGGGCCCGGTGCCAGGCGTGCAGGACGTCGGGGAGGTCCACCTCGGTGGAGAGCCTGCCTTCGTGGGCACCGGCCCACCAGGAGTGCCAGTCGTGCAGGACCGCGATGTCCGCGTCGATGTGATGGTCGGTCACCTGGTCGGCGATGGCGGCCAGTTCGGCGCCGAGCCGCTTGATCTCCTGGTACGTACGGCCCTCCTCCCCCGCGTGGCCGACCATCCCGGAGTGGAACTTCTCCGCGCCCTGCCGCGACTGCCGCCACTGGAAGTAGCAGACGGCGTCCGCGCCCCGGGCCACGGCCTGGAGGGACCACTGGCGGTTGAGGCCGCGGGGCTTGGGGTGGTTCACCCCGCGCCAGTTGACCGGCCCGGCGGCCTGCTCCATGAGCATCCACGGGCCGCGGGCCTGGGAGCGGGTGAGGTCGTGGACGAGCGCGCCGTGCTGCGCGCCCAGGGGGTCCCGCGGGTCGGGGTAGAGGTCGACGGAGACGACGTCCTCCTCGGCGGCCCAGCGCCAGGCGTCCTGGCCGATCCAGAGCGGCATGAAGTTCGTGGTCACCGGGATGTGCGGGGTGTGCCGGGCGACGATGTCCCGTTCGGCCCGGAAGCACTCCAGGAGCATGTCGGAGGTGAAGCGGCGGAAGTCCAGCACCTGGGTGGGGTTCTTCAGGTAGTGGGCGTGGCGTGGCGGCAGGATGCCGTCCCAGGTGTCGTAGCCCTGGCTCCAGAACGCCGTGCCCCACGCGGTGTTGAGGGCGTCGAGGGTGCCGTAGCGCTCGCGCAGCCAGCGGCGGAAGGCGGCGGCGGCCTCGTCGCCGTGGTCGAAGGTGCAGTACTCGTTGTTGATGTGCCACATCGTGAGGGCGGGATGGCCGGCGTAGCGGGCGGCGAGGTCCTCGGTGATGGCGGCGGCGTAGCGGCGGTAGGCGGCGCTGGAGTGCGCGAAGTGCTGACGGCCGCCCCACCACTCGGTGCGGCCGTCGGCGTCCCGGGGCAGGGTCTCCGGGTGCAGCCGGCCGAGCCACGGCGGGGGTGCCGCGGTGGGGGTGGCGAGGACGACGCCGATGCCGTGGCCGTGCATCAGGTCCATGAGCCGGTCCAGCCAGCCGAAGTCCCGCTCCCCCGGCTGCGGTTCGAGCTTCGACCAGGAGAAGACGCCCATGGTCACGGAGTTGACGCCGGCGGCCGTCATCAGCCGGACGTCCTCCTGCCAGGTCTCCTCGGGCCACTGCTCGGGGTTGTAGTCGCCGCCGAAGAGGATCCGCCCGCGGGTGGCGTCGGAGAGGCCGGGCGGCCTGCGTCCGGCGGTCATCGGACGGGGTCCCCGTACTGGATGCCGCGCCCGTTGGTGGCCAGGTAGACCCTGCCGTACACGCGCGGGTCGCCGGTGACGGCCTGCCCGGTCCAGCCCCACTGGTGCCGGTCGTCGTTGATCCGGGTCCAGGACCCGGCCTCGTCGTCGGAGCGGTGGACGGCGGTGATCGATTCGGTGGAGCCGACCAGGTACAGCGCCGGGTAGCCGGCGCCGGGGGCCGCCTTGCCGAAGCCGAGGGTGTAGGCGGCCCGGCAGCTGGTGATCCTGGCGAAGGTGGCCCCGCCGTCGGTGGACCGGTACAGCCCGTTCCACTTCACGCTCAGCCACAGGTCACCTGACCTGCCCGGGGCCGCGACCAGCTGGAACTGGCTGTCTCCCGCGGGCAGCCCGCCCGCACGCGCCGTGAACGAACGGCCACTGTCAGTGCTGGCTTGTAGCGTTCCTGTGTCGGTGTCGTACGCGTAGAAGAGCGTCGGGTCGGCCGGGTCGGCGACCGGCGTGGCGCCCTTCGGGAAGGAGGAGATCTCGGTCCAGGTGGCGCCGTTGTCGTCCGACCGGTGGGCGGGGTACCTGGTCCCGTCCCAGTGCACGAAGGACCACAGCAGCACGCTGCCGTCGGCGTTGGCGGCGATCGGCCCCGGCGCATCGTGGGCGAGGGAGGGCTGGGCGGCGAAGGGCGCCCAGGTCCGGCCCCCGTCGTCCGAGAAGGCGCCGTTGCCGTGGTCGCCCCAGCCGGTGCGGACCACGTACGCCGGCCGGCCCGCGGCCTGCGCGAGCCCCGTCGCCGACCCGAACACGGGGTTCGTGGCCATACCGCGGGACGGAGACGCGGTGAGCCGCTCGTGGTACAGGACGCCGATGTCCCCCGAGCCGCTCAGCAGGTGTGCCTCCCCGACCGGGGGCGACACCAGCTGGAGCACCGACGTCTCCTCCAGGCCGCGGATCCGCGGGGCCCAGTGGACGAGGTCACGGGTGCCGTAGAGGGTGGCGCCGGTGCCGTAGACGATGTGCTTCGAGTCGTACGGATCGACGGCGACGGCCTGGATCCACCACCCGAACTTCGGCTGGTCGCCGCCCCACTTGAGGAAAGGAGTCTCCGACACGTCGAAGACGGCGGAGTCCTTGAGGGACGTCCAGGTACGGCCGCCGTCGGTGGTCCGGTAGAGGGTGTCCACGGCCGCCCACCGGTTGTTCGTCGAGACGACGACGGTACCGGGCCGGCGGGCATCAACGGCGACCCCGCCGTAGCCGAAGGTGTCGCTGCCGCCGGGCGGGACGGGCGTGACCTCCGTCCACTTGCCGGTGCCGGTGGCGTCGGCGGTGGCGAGCTTGTGCACGCTGCCGTTCGCCTGGCCGTTGGGGCCGGGTGCGTCGGCGTACGTCACGTACAGCTCGCGGGCGTGGCGGTCGTAGGCGGCGCGGACCGGAATCCTGGCGGCGGTGCCGGTGGGCTGACCGGGGACGGCCTCCCACGTGGTCCCGTCGGCGGTGCGGTACAGCCCGACGGCGCTCGCGCCGCCGTCGCCGTCCGCCCAGCCGGCGTAGACGGCACGGCCGACGGCGACGAGGAGGCTGACGCCTTGGCCGGAGGCGAAGGGTGCGGGCGGGAAGCCGGGGGCCGCGGCCCAGGTGGCGCCCCGGTCGGTCGACCTGAGCAGTCCGTCGTGTCTCGTCCCCAGCCACAGGGTGTCGCTGTCCCGCGGGTCGACGAGGAGGCGTTCGCCCATGCCCCGGCCGTCCTCGTTGGCGCCGAGTTTCACGGTGAGGTCGGTGCGGGTCCAGGTGGTGCCGCGGTCGTCCGAGCGCAGGACCGCGCCGTTCCCGGCCCAGGACTGGGCGTAGGTGCCGAGGGCGAGGTAGAGCCGGTCGGGGTGGGCCGGGTCGACGGCCATCGCCTCCACGCCGAGGAGGTTCCAGTCGTCCCAGCCGAGGTGGTCGGTGAGGGGGGTCCAGCGGGCGGTGCGGGCGTCCCAGCGGTAGGCGCCGCCGATGTCCGTGCGGGCGTAGGCGAGGCCGGGGGTGGTGGGGTGGAAGAGGGCGCCGGTGACGAAGCCGGTGCCGCCGATCACCGCGTTGCGCCAGCGGTACGCCTGCGGCTGGGGCTCGGCCGCGTGGGCGGTGCCGCCTTCGAGGGCGGGGAGGGCGGCGAGGGCGGCGGTTGCCGCGGTGCCGGCGAGGACGGTTCTGCGGCGCAGGGTGGGCATGGGGAACCTTCGGTGGGTTTGGTGTGCGGGCCGGGGTGCGGGCGGGGGGTGGGGACGCTTGCCGGCGCCGGCCGGGTGCCGCTGCGCCCACCCGTGCCGCCCCAGCGGCACGACTGCCCGCAGCTGGGTCTTCGTCTTTGTCTTTTGGGGGCGCGGGGAGCTGCGCGAGCAACCCCCACCGGCCCGCAGCCGACCGGCGACCGAACCGCGCCCCTTCAGAAGGCGACGGTCAGCCCTTCACCGCCCCCGTCAGCATCCCCTTCTTGAAGTGCTTCTGGACGAAGGGTGAGAGCACCGCCACCGGCAGCAGGGCCATCACCATGACCGCCATCTGCACGGAGAGATAGGACAGTTCACCCGTCTTGATCGCCTGCCCCAGTCCCACCGGGGCCTGCTGCTTCTGGACCAGTTGGATCATGACGTTCTGCAGCGGCATCTTGTCCTGGTCGTTGAGGTACAGGGACGCGTTGAACCAGGCGCTCCAGTACCCGACCGCATAGAACAAGGTGATCACGGCCAGCACCGCCCGGGACAGCGGCATGACGATCTGCCACAGGATCCGGAAGTCGCCGGCGCCGTCGATGCGCGCGCTGTCGGTCAGTTCCTGCGAGATGCCCATGAAGAACCCGCGCAGGACGAGGATGTTGAAGACGCTCACCGCGCTCGGGAGGATCAGCGCGAGATAGCTGTCGGTGAGGCCCAAGGACTGGACCAGCAGGTAGGTGGGGATCAGGCCGGCGCTGAAGAACATCGTCGCCATCAGCAGCATCAGGAACCAGCGGTGGCCGAGCGAGCCGATGCGCGAGAGGCCGTAGGCGCACAGGACCGACACGGTCATCGAGAACAGCGTGCCGACGACGGTGATCAGGACGGAGATGACCGTGGCCCGGGTGACCTGACCACCGCTCAGCAGCTCCCTGTAGGCGACGAAGGTGATGCCCTTGGGGATCATCACGAGGCCGCCCGCCTCGTCGATGGTCTTCCGGGAGGACAGGCTGGTGACGACCACGATCCAGAGCGGGAAGAGGACGCCGAGGCAGGCCAGGGTCAGGACCAGGCCCTTGCCGACGACGCCGGCCCTGCCAGGTTCCTCCTCCCAGACCGGGCGGGGCGGTGCGGCCCACCGGGACGGCGGCCGTTCGCGCGTGGGCGGTTCGTCGATGACGGCGGTCATTTCTTGTACACCCCCTGCTCGCCCATGAGATGGGCCACCTTGTTGGCGGCGAGGACCAGACCGAGGCTGACCACGCCCTTGATGAGGCCCGCGGCGGCCGCGTAGCCGAAGTCCTGGTTGCGGACGCCGTTCCACCAGACGAAGGTGTCGAGGACCTCCGCGGCTCCCGGTCCGACGGCGTCGCGCTGGAGCAGGATCTGTTCGAAGCCGACGGTCAGCGCGTCGCCGACCCGCAGGACCAGCAGCAGGGCGATGACCGGGCGCAGGGCGGGCAGGGTGACGTGCCAGATGCGGCGCCGGCGGCCCGCGCCGTCCATCGCGGCGGCCTCGTAGAGGTCCGGGCTCACGGACGCCAGGGCCGCCAGGAAGACGATGATCCCCCAGCCCGCGTCCTTCCAGATGCCCTCGGCCGTGACGAGGAACTTGAAGGTGGACGGGTCGGTCATGATGTCGAGGCCGTCGTAGCCGTGCTGACGCAGCAGCTGCGAGAGCACGCCGGCGCCGCCGAAGATCTGCTGGAAGACGGAGATGACCAGCACCCAGGAGAAGAAGTGCGGAAGGTACAGCACCGCCTGGGCCATCGCCCGTACCCGGGGCCGGACCACGCTGTTGATGAGCAGCGCGAGGGCGATCGGGATAGGGAAGAACAGCGCGAGTTGCAGGAAGAACAGCACCAGGGTGTTCTTCACCGCGTTCCAGAAGGCGGAGTCGGCGAAGATCTGCTGGAAGTTCTCCACGCCCACCCAGGCGCTGTGCAGCATGGAGACGATCCCGTTGTCGCTGACGTACGGGTCGTAGTCCTGGAAGGCGACGATGTTGCCGAGGATCGGCAGGTAGTTGAAGACCAGGAGCAGCAGGACCGCGGGCAGGGTCATCAGGATCAGGGCGCGGTCGCGCCTGAATCTGAGGCGCAGGCCCAGTTTCCCGGTGTCCGCCCTCCTCCCGTTCTTCCCGGTTCCGGTGGCGCCGCCGGACGCCACCGGGGTCCGCCCCGTTCCGTCGTCGTCTGCCTCGGCCCTGCTGCGAGGCACCGTGCTGTGGGACACGGCCGTTCTCCCTTGCCTCGGTGCCGGGTCAGCTCGCCGACGAGCCGTTGTCGTCGAGCAGCTTCTGGTACCAGTCGCGCAGCTTGTCGCCGCCCTTGCTCTTCCATTCGGCGACGGCCTGCTGCATGTCGCTGATCTTCTTGCGGCCGCGCGTGATGTCGTCTTCGAGCTGCTCGAAGTCGTTCATGAGGTTGGTGTAGCGGGACGGCTCGGTGATCATCTGGCCGAAGAAGCTGGACTTCCTGGTGAAGGAGCCCATCCGCTGCTGCCACTCGACCTGGGCCTTGGCGACGTCGGGGAAGTCGGGGTGGGCGATGGTGGAGGCGGGGCTGGCGACCATGACGTAGGCGTTGATGACCTCGTTGTTGCCCCGGGTGGTCTTGGCGGGCACGCCGTTCTTGACGGTGTAATGGGTGCCCTCGACGCCGTAGTTGGTGGCCATGTACTCCTTGGTGCCGTACGGCGCGGCGGTGGTGTTGGCGACGGCCAGCACGTCGTGGATCACGGACTCCGAGGCCTTCTTGTTGACGAAGGCGAAGATGCCGGCGGGCTGTTCGGCCCAGACCTGCGGGTCGCCGCCGTCGTGGGCGTAGACGTCCATGCCCCAGATCTTGTAGTCCGGGTTCTGGGTGGCCTGTTCGGCGGTGCGGCTCCACCACTGGCTGATGTCGTTGGGGTAGATCAGGAACTCGCCGGCCGCGAACTTGGGGCCCGCGTCGGGGGCGTTCTTGCCCAGCATGGAGTCGGGGTGGACGACCCCGGCGGCGAAGAGCTTGCGGGTCCACTCCAGCGCTTCGAGGTACTCGTCGGTCTCGATGCGGTTGATCAGCTTGCCGTCGACGAGGTTCCAGCCGAGCGGCTTCTCGCTGCCGGAGAGCACGCTGAACATCTGCCAGGCGGTCCACTTCATGTCCATGCAGGCCCAGCGCTTGGCCTTGGCGTTGGTGATCTCCTTGGCCAGGGAGAGGAACTCGTCCGCCGAGCGCGGGACGTCGTAGCCCTCCTTGTCGAAGATGTCCTTGCGGTAGAAGGGCACGATGTTGGTGACGTACGAGGCCGGCATGGGCAGTCCGCGCAGCTTGCCGCCGAAGATGCAGCGCCGCCAGGCGTCGGTCGGGATGGCGGCGAGGTTCGGGTAGTCCTTCACCTTGTCACCGGACAGGTACGGGCCCAGGTCGGCGAACTTGCTGATGATGGCGGTGGGTATCTTGCCGCCCATGTTCCAGTTCGGGATGACGACGACGTCCGGCACGTCGCTGGAGGCGAGGACCGCGCCGAGCTTCTGGTCGTAGGTGTTGCCGTCCTGGTTCTGCCACTCGACGTCGACGCCGATCATGTCGTTCATGGCGTTGTAGTACGGGTTGTCCTGCTTGGGCGGGGAGCCCCAGAACGGCGACATGACGGTGACCTTGCCGCCCTTGCCGAGCTTCTTCGGGACCGAGGTCTTCAGGGTCGCCAGGTCGAGCTTGCCGGTGAAGCCGATCGAGGAGCCGTACTTCGACGGGATGTCCGGGGTCACCACGTTGTTGGCGACGTACGACGGCAGCAGCTTCTTCGCGTCCTTGCCCGAGGAGGAGCCCCCTCCCGACCCGCTGTCCGACGCCCCGCAGGCGGCGAGCAGCGGCATCCCGCCCGCCACCGCTGCGGTGGCGACTGCCGTGGAGGCGAGGAAACTTCTCCGGCTCGGCCCGGAGGGGGCGGAAGCGGCGTTCGGCGTCATTGCGTCAACCCTTCGTGGCGCACCAGGACACCCGGCGGTGGCCGTCGGCTGCGGTGTCTTGAGTGGAACTGGCTGAGCGGAAGCGGCCCTTCGACCCGTGTCGCGGGTCCCCGTGGTGCGTCCCCGTGGTGTGTCCGGTGCGGAGGGGATCGGGTAGTCGAAGCGCTTCGATGTTGCTGCGAGGTTAAGTGAACACCCGGGGGTGCACAAGGGTCGCTTCCAAGATTCCTCCGAGGCACCGGGGATGACCTCTGGGTATGCAGGGCTTGAAATAACGGTGTGCATCCCTTGACACCCACCCCTGCGTCGAATGAGCATCGAAGCGCTTCGAAAGCTCCTCGTCGCTCCATCGCAAGGGGAACCGCACGTGACCGCTCAAACGCCGCCTACGCCGCCTTTCCGCGATCCTCGTCTGCCGTTCGCGAAGCGCATCGACGATCTGCTGGCCCGGCTCACCCTGGACGAGAAGGTCTCCTTCCTCCACCAGTTCGCACCCGCCGTCGAACGGCTGGGCATCGCCGCGTTCCGCACCGGGCAGGAGGCTCTGCACGGCGTGGCCTGGATGGGCCCGGCGACGGTGTTCCCGCAGGCGGTGGGCCTGGGCGCGACCTGGAACACCGAGCTCGTGCGGCGGGTGGGCGAGGCGGTGTCCAAGGAGGTCCGGGCGATGCGCGCCCGCGACGACCGCGTCGGCCTCAACGTCTGGGCGCCGACGGTGAACCTGCTGCGCCACCCGCTGTGGGGCCGTAACGAGGAGGGCTACTCCGAGGACCCGAAGCTCACCTCGGCCATCGCCACCGCGTACACCCGCGGCCTGCGCGGCGACCACCCGGTGTACTGGCGCACGGCCCCCGTCCTGAAGCACTGGCTGGCCCACAACAACGAGACGGACCGGGCCACTTCCTCCTCCTCGGTCCGCCCGCGCGTCCTGCACGAGTACGACCTGCGCGCCTTCAGGGAGACCGTGGAGGCGGGCGCGGTGGCCGGGGTGATGCCCGCGTACAACCTGGTCAACGGCCGCCCCAACCACGTCTCCCCGTACCTGCGCGAGCAGTTGCGGACCTGGACGGAGGAGGAGCTGCTGGTCTGCTCGGACGCCGGTGCGCCCAGCAACCTGGTCGACCACGAGCACTACTTCGCCACGCACGAGGAGGCGACGGCCGCCGCCCTGCTGGCCGGCGTCGACAGCTTCACCGACCACGGCACGGACAGCACGCGGATCGTCGCCCGGGTCCACGGGGCGCTGTCCCAGGGCCTGCTGACGGAGAAGGACATCGACACGGCGGTCCGCCGCCAGCTCTCGGTCCGCTTCCGCCTCGGCGAGTTCGACCCGCACGACGACCCGCATCCGGGCACGGCGGCGTTCGACACCCCGGCCCACCGCGCTCTCGCCCAGGAGGCGGCGGAACAGGCGGTCGTGCTCCTCAAGAACGACGGCGACCTGCTGCCGCTCGCGTCCGACGCCCGGATCGCCGTGGTCGGTCTGCTCGCCGACGAGTGCAAACTCGACTGGTACAGCGGCACGTTGATCCACCGCTCCACTCCCCTGGAGGGCCTGTACGAGCGGTTCGGCGCGGCGCGCGTGGAGTTCGCGGAGGGGGTGGACCGGGTCCGGCTGCGGCTCGCGGACGGCTCCTTCCTGCACGTGCCAGCCGCGCCCGAGGCCGCCGACGAGGCGCGCGGCGCGGCGGGCGCCCTGGACCCGGCGCTGCTCGCGGGCCGCACGGACCTGCCCCCGCTGACCGCCGACGCCACCGGGACGGGCACCGAGTTCGCGCTGGCCGACTGGGGCGAGGGGGTCCTGACCCTGCGTGCCCCGGACGGCCGGTACCTCTCCGTCGCCGAGGACGGCTTCGTCCGGGCCGCCGCGGACCAGCCCGGCGGCTGGGTCGTCCAGGAGACGTTCCGCCTGGAACCCCACGAGAACGGTCACCTCCTCCGGCACCTCGGCACGGGTCGCCACGTCTCTGTCGCCGCCGACGGGGTGAAGGTTGCCGCCGAAAACGCCTCGATCCTCGAGTTGATCATCGTCGAACGCGGTACGGACGCCGTCACCAGGGTGGCCGCCGCGGCCGACGCGGTCCTGGTGGTCGCGGGCAACGACCCGCACATCAACGGCCGCGAGACCGAGGACCGTACGACCCTTGCCCTGCCCCCGCACCAGGAGCGCCTCCTGCGGGCCGCCCGCGCGGCGAACCCGGACACGGTGCTGGCGCTGGTGTCGTCGTACCCGTACGCGGTGGACGTGGCCCGGCTGCCCGCCGTGCTCTGGACGGCCCACGGCGGCCAGGCGGCGGGCACCGCCCTCGCCCGCGTCCTGGCCGGTGACGTCTCCCCCGCGGGCCGCCTCCCGCAGACCTGGTACGCGGCCGACGCCGACCTTCCCGACCTGCTCGACTACGACGTGCTGGGCGCCCGCCAGACGTACCTCCACTTCGAGGGCACCCCGCTCTTCCCGTTCGGCCACGGGCTGTCGTACGCGTCCTTCTCCTACGCGGACCTGACGGCCGAGGTGGCGGACGGCACGCTCCGGGTCTCCTGCACGGTCGCCAACACGGGTGCCGTACCGGCGGACGAGGTGGCCCAGCTCTACACCCGGGCCGTCGAGCCGTCGGCGGTACGCCCGCGCCGCGAACTCCTCGCCCACCGCCGGCTCACCCTCGCGCCCGGCGAACGAACCCCCATGACCTTCGAAGTCCCGCTCTCCGCCTTCGGGTTCTGGGACGTGGCACGCGGCGGACGGCGCCGCGAACCGGGCCCGTACGACGTCCTCGTCGGCGCGTCCAGCGCGGACGTCCGCCTCCGTACGACGGTGGTCCTCGACGGCGAGCCGGCGGCGCCGCGGGCCCTCGCCTCCGGATCCGGCCTGGAACCGGCGGACTTCGACGAGCAGTCGGGCATCGCGATCGTGGACCGTACGCGGACGGCGGGCGACGCGGTGACCCCGGCGACCGGCGGACCCGGCGAACTCGTCTACCGGAACTGCGACTTCGGCACCGGCACGACCGAGGTCACGGCCCGGGTGGCGGGCCGGGGCACCCTGGAACTGTCCCTCGACGGCGCCCCGCCGCTCGCCGTGCTCACCCTCGACGAGCCGACCGCCGACGCGTACACCTACACCTCGCTCACCGCTCCCCTCCCCGCGGACGGCGTGCACGACCTCCGCCTCGGACTGCGCGGCCCCCTACGGCTCGCGCACGTCGGCTTCTCCGGTTGAGGGTCCGGAACAGCCGACACAGCGAAGGGCCCGGCACCGCACGACATCGGTGCCGGGCCTTTCCGTCGCGACCTGGCAGAAGGTCGTGCTGGGTGTTGTCACGGTCGTGGCGGCGGCCGTGGTTGGTGCCCCGGTCGTCGCGGCGGTCGGGCAGTGGGTTCCGCCGGTACTCACCCGTGGGGAGGTGGCCGCCCTCGACCGCCGTCTGATCGAGCCCGGGCAGAGCAACCGGGTCTGAGTCACACCGCGGACACACCACGGCCGGAGCCCCCGCACAGCGGGCTCCGGCCGTGGTGTGTGTGGTCCGTGGGAGGTCAGAGGGCCAGGCCCGTGAGCACCAGGACGCGCTCGTAGGTGTAGTCGTCCATGGCGAACTTGACGCCCTCGCGGCCGACGCCGGACTGCTTGGCGCCGCCGTACGGCATCTGGTCGGCGCGGTAGGAGGGGACGTCGCCGACGACCACGCCGCCGACCTCCAGCGCGCGGTGGGCGCGGAAGGCGGCCTGGAGGTCGTGGGTGAACACGCCCGCCTGGAGGCCGTACTTGGAGTCGTTGACGGCGGCGAAGGCCTCGGCCTCGCCGTTCACCTTCTGCACGGTGAGGACGGGTCCGAAGATCTCCTCGCGGGAGAGGGTGGTGCCGGCCGGGACGTCGGTGAGGACGGTCGGCGCGTAGGTGGCGCCGTCGCGGTCGCCGCCGGTGACCAGGGTGGCGCCGTCCTCGACGGCCTCCTTCACCCACGCCTCGACCCGCTCGGCCGCGGCCTCGCTGACCAGCGGGCCGACGTCGGTCCGGTCGTCGGCGGGGTCGCCGGTGGCCTGGGCCTCGACGGCGGCGACGATGCGCGGGAGGAGGCGGTCGTAGACGGACGCGTCGGCGATGACCCGCTGCACCGAGATGCAGGACTGGCCGCCCTGGTAGTTCGAGAAGGTCGCGATGCGGGTCGCGGCCCAGTCGAGGTCGGCGTCGGAGGAGTAGTCGCCGAGGACCACGGCCGCGCCGTTGCCGCCGAGCTCCAGGGTGCAGTGCTTGCGGGGCACCGAGTCCATGATCGAGTAGCCGACCTTCTCGGAACCGGTGAAGGAGATGACCGGGAGGCGCTCGTCCTGGACGAGGGCGGCCATCTTGTCGTTGGCGACCGGGAGGATCGACCAGGAGCCGACCGGGAGACCGGCCGTCTCGGCGAGCAGGTCGCCGATGACCAGGCCGGAGAGCGGGGTCGCGGGGGCCGGCTTCAGGATGATCGGCACGCCGGCCGCGATCGCCGGGGCGATCTTGTGGGCGCACAGGTTGAGGGGGAAGTTGAACGGCGCGATGCCGAGGACGACGCCCTTCGGGAAGCGGCGGGTGAGCGCGAGGCGGCCCTGGCCGCCGAGGTCGGTGTCGAGGCGCTGGGCCTCGCCGCCGTTGAACCGGCGGGCTTCCTCGGCCGCGAACCGGAACACGGACACGGCGCGGCCTACCTCGCCGCGGGCCCACTTGATCGGCTTGCCGTTCTCGGCGGAGATCAGCCGGGCGATGTCCTCGGTGCGCTCCACGAGGCGGCGGCTGACGTGGTCGAGGGCGGCGGCGCGTATGTGGGCCGGGGTGGCGGCGAACTCGTCCCGTACGGCGTACGCGGCGGCGACGGCTTCCTCGACCTGGGCGTCGGTGGGCACGCTGACCTTGCCGACGAGACGGGCGTCCCACGGGTTGGTGACGTCGAAGGTGTCCTCGCCGGTGGCCTGGCGGCCGGCGAGCCAGAAGGCGTGGGTGGCGGTCATTGCGAGTCCCGGCCCTTCCGCGTTGGGGGTGGGTGTGCAGGGTGTTCGGGTCCACGGTAGGTCGGCGGGCGCGGGGGTGTGTTTGTCCGGGGTGTAGTGGTGGGGGCGGGGGGTGCGCCGGATTGGCACGGTCCGGAGCAGACCGCGCGCCCTCCCCCCGACCGCGCCCCCGATTCGCCGCCCCGCCCTAAGCGTCCCTTCACGTCCCTACGCGTCGCTGCCCCCGTCCCTACGCGTCCCTGCCCGTCCCATCGTCCATGGGCGCCCGCTGCTCCACCGGCCACTCCGGGGCTGCGGCCTGGTGCGGTTTTCTGGGCTGCCGCCCGGTGCGGCTTTCTGGGCCGCGGCCCGGTGCGGCTTTCCAGGATCCGGCCCGGCACGGCTTCCAGGGCTGCGGCCCGGCACGATTTCCAGGATCCGGCCCGGCACGGCTTCCAGGGCTGCGGCCCGGCACGATTTCCAGGATCCGGCCCGGCACGGATTCCGGGATCCGGCCGGACGAGGCTTCCGCCGACACGCCTTTCACCGGCGGAGACGACAGCCGCGAGCAGGCACGCGCGCCGGGCGCGGGACGACCACCGGCGCGCCCGGCGGGCGATCCGGCCGCCCGAACGGCATGCCTGGGACCGGCACCGCCGCACCCCGATCGTGACAGTGAGCGGCCGATGCCCGGGACCGGGTCCTGGTCGCACTCGGCCGCTCGGTCGCCGTACGGACCGTACGGGCGGGGCGCGGGGCCGGTCCCGCGGGCCGGGGCCCCGCGGAGGTCAGGAGCGGATGAACTCCAGCAGGTCCGCGTTGATCGTCGGTGCCTCCGTGGTCGGCATGCCGTGCGGGAAGCCCGGATACACCTTCAGGCTCCCGTTGGGCAGCAGCTTGGACGACAGCCGTGCCGAGTCGTCGATGGGCACGATCTGGTCGTCGTCTCCGTGCATGACCAGGACCGGCACCGTGATCTTCGTGAGGTCGTCGGTGAAGTCCGTCTGGGAGAAGGCCACGATGCCGTCGTAGTGGGCCTTGGCGCTGCCCGTCATCCCCTGCCGCTACCAGTTGTCGACGATCGCCTCGTCGGGCTCGCGTCCCGGACGGTTGAACCCGTAGAACGGGCCGGCGGCCAGCGCGCGGTAGAAGACCGAGCGGTTCGCCGCCAGCTGCGCCTGCAGGTCGTCGAAGACCGCCTTGGGCAGACCGCCGGGGTTGGCATCGGTCTGGACCATCAGCGGCGGAACGGCTCCGATCAGCGCGGCCTTGGCCGCCCGGTCCTGGCCGTGCCGGGCCAGGTAGTGCGCGACCTCCCCACCGCCGGTGGAGTGGCCGACGAACACGGCGTCGCGCAGGTCGAGATGGTCGACCACCGCGGCCAGGTCGTCGGCGTAGTGGTCCATGTCGTGACCGCTGTCGGTCTGGGTGGAGCGGCCGTGGCCGCGGCGGTCGGCGGCGACCACGCGATAGCCCTGGTCGAGGAAGAACAGCAGCTGAGGGTCCCAGTCGTCCGACGAGAGCGGCCAACCGTGGCAGAAGACGAGGGGCCGGCCTGAGCCCCAGTCCTTGTAGTGGATGTCGAGGCCGTCGGAGGTGGTGATGGAGGGCATGCCCGCTTCTCCCTGTCCGTTCCCAGCGATGACTGCGCTCGCCCGGTCCGCCTCGTTGCCGGCCACCGCGACAAGCACCTTCGAACACCTTGTCAGTCCCGTACGGCACGCGGGGGCCGGTGTCCCCTGCCGTGCACGGCACGCACAGCGGGGTTCACTTCGCGCACAGTCCCCGCGGTCCGCTCAGCGCTTTCGCCATTGGCTGGGGGACATGCCGTATGCGGCCCGGAACGCGCGGCTGAAGCTGGACGGGTCGGAGAAACCGTGGCGTCGCGCGACGGCGCCGATGGCCGCGGCGTCGTCGTCGGCGAGGGCCTGCCTGCACGCTTCGAGGCGGCGGGTGCGGATCCAGTCGGCGAGACCGATGCCGCTTGCGGCCAGCACCTTGTAGAGGTGGCGCACGGAGATGTGGTGCGCGGCCGCGATCTGTTCGGCGGACAGGCCGGGGTCGTGGAGGTGCCGGCGGGCGTATTCGAGGATGCGCGTGCGCAGGGTGACGGCCATGGGCGCGGCGGCCGACTCGTCGGCGCGCAGATGGGTCGCGATCACGGCGCGGACGAGTTCGATGCTCGGGTGGCCGACGAGGTCGGCGTCGACCGCGGTGGGCAGGGCGGGGTCGGCGGCCAGTCGGCGCAGGTAGTCGTGGGTCAGCGAGGCCACCGGGTGCCCGGGACTCAACCTGACCGCGCACGCCGCGCGGATCATGTCGTGCGGCATCGCCAGCGCCGAGTGCGGCACTCGGAAGAAGTGGCCGGTCATGCCGCTGTCGTTCAGCAGCGTGTAGGGAGACGTGGAGTCGTACATGATCAGTTCGCCGGGCCGGAGCACCGCTTCCCGGTCGTGCTGGACGACCATGCTCGACCCGGAGAGCTGCACGTTGACGAAGACGCTCGGTTCCGTCGAGTCACGGGCGAGGGCGGCGGTGCGTTCCACCCGCTGGGCGGTGGTCCGTCCCGAGCAGACGGTCAGGTCGCCCAGGTCCGTGATGGTGCCGTGCGCGGCCACCGACCGGCGGTGCCCGGGCCAGTGCAGTTCGATCGGCACCATCGTCGCGCCGAGCGCCTCGTGGACGAACTCGGCGCGATCACGGTCTTCGACGTCATCGGTGTTCAGAAGGAAAGACACAGCGCCGACCTTTCGCCCTCCGCCGGAAACGTACCTGCACCGACCAGGCGCGGCGCCCGACTCCCGCCCCTTCGCCGGTAGTTGTGGCCGACTGCGGCACCCGGGCTCCGCCGGCCGGTGGCTCCCGGCAGGTCGGGTCGGCCGGGGGTCACCGGCCGGCGGCCGGGCCGTCGTCCGGGCCGCGCGGCACGGCGAACGACTCGACGTAGGCCAGCGCTCCGTGCAGCGCGTCCCGCAGGGGCGTGGACTCGCCGGCCGCCTGGTCCAGCAGCGCGCCGCCCTGGAACGCGGCGGTGAGCAGGTGGGCGAGGGCGGCCGGGTCGGCGTCCGGCCGCAGTTCGCCGCGCTCGCGCATCCTGGTCAGACCGCGCCTGAACAGCGCCTGCCACCGCTCGAAGCCGTCGGCCACCGCGTCCCGGTGGGCGGGCTCGTTCTTGACGACCTCGGCGGCCAGCGAGCCGAACGTGCACCCGCCGCGCAGCATGTCCTGCGACGCGATGTAGGAGTCGGCCCACCGGTGCAGGGCGGCGAGGCTGTCCAGCTCGCCCAGCTCCGGCACCTGGTGGCGGGCGACGATGCCGTCGGCCTGCCAGGCGAGCACCGCGCGCACCAGGGACTCCTTGGTGGGGAAGTGGCGCGTCAGCTGCGAGCCGCTGACCCCGGCGGCCTCCCGGATCTGCTCGTTGTTGGTGTTCTGCGCACCGTGCTCGTAGATCAGCTCAGCAGCCGCCCGGACGATGCGCTCGCGGGTGGCCGCGCCCTTGGCGGTCAGCTTCCGGTCCGATACCTGGCTGGTGGTGGTCATGGTCACCACTGTAACCCTAAAAAGGGCTTGACAACCCATTCCGTGAGGCGTTCTCTTGACGCAGACGGAAAAAGGGCTTCCAGGCCCACTTTTTTGAGAGGTGGACGGGAGGTCCGCACAGGCCGCACCGCCGGCCCCGCCTCGTGCGGGACCCGCGCGCCGAGCCGACGCCGGGAATCCCCCCAGCTCCGCCCAGCTCCCGCTCAGGAAACGGAGATCACCGTCATGGAACGCACCCTCCTCGTGATCGGGGCCACCGGCAAGACCGGCAGCCAGACCACCGAGCTCCTGCTCCGGCGAGGACACCGCGTCCGCGCCCTCGTCCGCGGCCTCGACGGGCGCGCCGAACGGCTCGCCGCCCTCGGCGCGGACGTCGTCGAAGGCGACGTCCTCGACCTGGACTCCCTGGCCCGGGCGACCAAGGGCATCGACGCCCTGTACTTCACCTACCCGATCCGCCCCGGCCTGATGGACGCCACCGCCAACGTGGCCCAGGCCGCGGAGGAGAACGAGGTCCAGGCCATCGTGAACATGTCCCAGGTCTCCGCCCGCCGCAACACCGCCAGCAACGCGGCCCGCCGGCACTGGGTCGCCGAACGCGTCCTCGACCACGCCCCTGTCCCCGTCACCCACCTCCGCCCGACCTTCTTCGCCCAGTGGCTGATCGACACCTGGGCCGACGGAACCGGCGAACTGCGCCTGCCCTTCGCCGACGGACGCCACGCCCCCATCGCCGAGAGCGACCAGGCCAGGGTGATCGCGGCCATCCTGGAGGACCCCGCCCCGCACGCCGGCCAGATCTACCCGCTCTACGGAGCCGAGGAGCTCGACCACCACGAGATCGCCCAGAAGATGTCGAAGGCACTGGGCCGTGACGTCACCTACGTACCCATCGAACTCGACGAGTTCGCCGCCATCCTGCGCGGGCGCGGCGCGCCCGACCACCTGATCCAGCACCTGCTCGCCGTGGCCGTCGACTACCGCAACGGCGTCTTCGCCGGCACCAACGACCTGGTCAAGACGATCGGCGGCAGCGACCCCCTCGACATCGAGGGCTTCATCGCCCAGAACCGTGCCGCCTTCGACCTGCCCGCCGCCTGAACACCGGGCGGGCGAGGCGGGTCGGTGGGCGAGTGCGCGGCTACTCCCCCGCCGTCGCCTTCAGGGCCAGCCACAGCTCCATCCGGACGTCCGGGTCGTCGAGGGAACGGCCCAGGATCTCCTCCACCCTGCGCATCCGGTAGCGCAGGGTATGCCGGTGGACGCCGAGGTCGGCCGCCGCCGCGTCCCACTGGCCGTGCCGGGAGAGCCAGGCCCGGAGGGAGGCGACCAGGTCACCCCGGCCGGTCGCGTCGTGCTCGTACAGCGGCCTGAGCAGGCCGTCGGCGAACGCCTTCACCGCGTCGTCGGCGAGGAGGGGAAGGACCGAGCCCGACGCCAGCTGGTCGTGCTCGACCAGGACCCGGCCCCGGCGCCGGGCCACGGACAAGGCCTGTTCGGCCTGCTTGTAGGCGGCCGCCGCGGCGATCGGGCCGGACGGGGCGGAGAGGCCGACGACCAGGTCGTCGTCCGCGGCGTCCGGCTGCTCCGGCGCCGCCCTGGCCGCCTCCCGCGCCGCCGCGTACTCCACGGTGGCCGCCACCGCCGCGCCCCCGTCCGCGGCCAGCACCACCAGCCGCTCGCCCTCCGGCACCACCAGCACCGCCTCCCCGGACCGGGCCGCGGCCGACTCCACCGCCTCGGTGAGGCCGGCCAGCAGCTCGCCGCCCGCGTCGGCGACGATCATCCGGAACGGGGCGTCGAGCAGCCCGCCGTACAGGTCACCGGCGACCCCGCGGGCGTGGTCCGGCTGGCCGGCGAGCAGCATGCGCAGCACCGCCGCCCCGACCCGCTGCTCGGCCGCGTGCAGCGAGCGGGAGCGTTCCGTCGTGAGGGTGAGGAGGGCGATCGCGGAGTGGACGGCGTAGCGCTCCGCCGTGCCCAGCGCCGAGGCCGTGCCGACCGCCAGGGCCGCCCGCGGGCGGCGGCCGGTGCCGAGGGAGTGGAGTTCCACGCGGTCCTCGTTGTCGGGGCCGCCGACCACCGAGGAGGCCGGTGCCGGGCGTTCCCGCAGCCGCTCCACCTCCGCCGTCAGGCGGGCCGCGCGGCGCCCCGCCCACTCCGGTGCCGTCGCGACGACCGCGCCGGACGCGTCGTACAGCGCCGCCCAGCCGTCCACCTGCGCGGCGAGCGCGGTGAGCAGGCCCTCCGGGCCGGCGTTCAGGGCCTGCCTGGTCAGTTCGCGCTGGGCGGCGAAGCCCGCCGTCACCGCCCGGTACTGGTCGGCCGCGATCGCCGCCGAGACCGCCTTGCTGATGGCGAGGAAGGGGGTGCGGCGGGGCACTTCGAGGAGGGGCAGGCCCTCGCGTTCCGCGGCGTCGACCAGGGCCTTGGGGATCTCGTCGTAGTTGACCCCGACGGCGAAGCCGAGGCCCACCACACCGGCTCCGACCAGGCGCTTCACGTACTTCCGCATCGCCTCCGGATCCTCCGCGTCCAGCTTCAGCGCGGTGATCAGGAGCAGTTCCCCGCCCTCCATGTACGGCACGGGGTCGGCGAGTTCGCTGACGTGGGCCCAGCGCACGGGCACGTCGAGGCGGTCCTCGCCCGCGCGCACGGTCAGTTTGAGCGCGGAGTGGTGGACGAGCGAGGCGAGCGTCGGTGGCATCAGGCCGTCAGGTCTTCTCTTCGGTCTTGAGCGCCGCGAGTTCCGTGAGCTTCGTGAGCGCCGCGAGTGAGGGCAGTGGTCTTTGGCCGTCCCGTATGAACGGCCTCTCTCGATTCTGCCTCACTGTACGGTCCCGCGTGCCCCGGTGTTCAGACCCGGCCGCCGGGCCTCAGGTCGACCAGCAGCGGGGGCGCGTGCTCGCCCTTGACCGTGGTCAGGGAGAGGACCGCGTGGCCCGGCGGGAGACCGTGGGCCAGTTCCGAGGCCGACCAGCGTTCGCGCTCCACCTGCCGGACGGTGACCGCCCGTGCGGTGGCCGCCTTGCCGGTGATCACCCGGCGTACGACGTGCAGCGCCTTGCCCGCCGGGGTCTCCGCGATGATCTGGCGGTCGGTGACGTCCCGGGCCTCGGTCCACTCCTTGCCCCAGACCTCGGCGAAGTCCTGCCCGTCCCAGGGGGTGAGTCCGGCGAAGGCCATCCTGCAGCCGGCGGCGCCGAGCAGCGGGCCGCGGAGCGGGCGGGGTACGTCGTCCAGGGTGCGCAGGGTCAGCACCACGCCCGCGTTGGCGGAGCGCAGCCGCTGCATGGCGCGGACCGCCTCCGGCGTCACCACGCCGGTCGCGTCGTCGAGGAGCAGGCAGGAGAAGAGCGAGCGGTCGTCCCGTACCGAGACGCTCGCCGTGAACTGGGCGAGGACCAGGCGGGCCAGGATGCGGGAGGCGTCCGCGTGGCCGCGCTCGGGCAGGTCGATGCGGACCCGGACCGGGTGGTCGAGGGCCTTGAGGGAGAAGGGGCGGGACTGGCCGGAGGTGTCGAAGAAGCCGGCGAAGGCCGGGCGGTCGAGGAGCGCGATGCGGTCGGCGAGGACCGCGCCGACGTCCCCGGGGTGACCCATCTGGCGTTCCCGCGCGTCCAGTTCGCGCAGCAGCGACTCGTGGCCGGTCGTCGTCAGCGCCTTGCGGAGCGCGGCGAGCGGGCCCGGGGCGCCGTCGAGGAGCTGGCGGAGTTCGGGCACGGAGGGGAAGCGGCCGTGGACCGCCCGGAACGGGCCGAGCAGCTGGGCGAGGACGGTGGTGGAGCGGCGGCTGTCACTGCCGGGGTGCGGGTCGGCGAGGTCGCCGGCGAGGGCCTCGGCGAGTATGGCGGCGGCCTCGTCGGGGTCGGTGGTGCCGCCGTACAGGTCGAGGTCGTAGACGGACTCGGGGTGGGCGATGCGGACGACGACGTCGTAGGCGTCGGCGGGTCCGAGGCCGGCGCCGGCCGCGCCGACGACAACCACGGAGGCGCGGCCGGCGAGCGCGTGCAGGCAGAGCGACTCGGCGAGCGGGCGGACCAGGCTGCCGGTCTTGCCGGAGCCGGCCGGGCCGACGGCGAGCAGCGAGGTACCGAGCAGGTCGGGGCCGAGGGCGAGGCCGGTGCCCCGGTACCGGTAGGGGTTGCGGGGGTCGTCGGCCGTGGTGCCGAGCCGGACCTGGCCGGTGACCAGGTCGTGGCGGGCGTGCCGGGCGGGCAGGTCGCGTTCGCCGGAGGGGTGCAGGCAGGCGGCGGCGCCGTCCTTGACCACGGCGGCGGTGAAGCCGGCCATGGTGTGCCGGCCGCTGCGTACGCCCTGCCAGGCGCGGGCGATCCGGGCATGGTCCACGTCCCGCATCAGCCCACTGCGCGCCTCCCCGGCAAGCCGGTCGGCGGCGGCGCCGGCCCCGGCGGCCCGGAGGTGCGGCCACTGGGCGGGATCCTCCGAGGGGGCGGGAGGCTCCTGGCGGGCTCCCGCGGTCGCCGCGGCCCTGAACCTGGGCGCCACGAACCGCCGCCACACCTCGCCCCAGCGGCCGAGCCTGCCCACCACGAGCATGATGGTGAGAGCGACCAGGTACGTGTAGCCCTCGTAGATGAAACGGGTCGCGACGGCCGGGATCGTGGCGTCGGCGCCCTGCCACGAGTCGGGAAGGAACAGCTGGAGCGGCAGGCCCCACCACGCCCCCAGGTACCCGTGCGTCAGCAGGGACCAGACCAGCCACCCCACCAGGAAGGCGATCAGGGCGCCGCTGAGCAGTTGCCGGGTGGGCAGTTCCTCGGGTTCCTGCTCGGCCCGGGGCCGGTACCCGAACCGCCACACCCCCGGTGCCGCCTCGGGCCTGGGCGCCCGCAGCCAGGTCAGGAAGGCGGACCCGTCCGGCAGCGGCGGGACCGTCGGCGGTGCCGTCGGCCGTGGCGGCATCGCGGACGCCTCGGTCGGCACCGCGTCCGCGTCCTGTGGTCCCGCCGGACGCGGTACAGGATTCGCATGCGTACGCCGCGTGTCCCGCGTCCCGTCGCTGTCCATCGCTCTCGCTCCCTGACCAGCCGTTCTTCCGTCCACCGTCAGCGGCCAATCTAACGCCCTCGCAAGGGGAGTTCACCGCTTACGCGGCCGAGGAGCCGTCCGGCCGGACACCGCTCCCCCGACCGCACTATGTCCATCGCGGACAACGTCACTCTCCGACAACGCCCACATGGAGCATGCCCACCTCCCACACCCGGCCCTAGCCTGCGAAGAAAGAAGGAAAGCGTCCGAAAACGCACCACCGGAGCAACCGGACGGGACGCGCCCGGCACGCATCGGTTCGCACGACTCATCAGGGAGCCCCCATGACCGCACTTCCGCAGGAGCGTCGCGTCGTCACCGCCATACCCGGCCCGAAGTCGCAGGAGCTGCAGTCCCGCCGTCTCGCCGCGGTGGCGCAGGGTGTGGGTTCGGTGCTGCCCGTCTTCACCGTGCGCGCGGGCGGCGGGATCATCGAGGACGTCGACGGCAACCGCCTCATCGACTTCGGTTCCGGCATCGCCGTGACCTCCGTCGGCGCCTCCGCCGAGGCCGTCGTACGCCGGGCGAGCGCCCAGCTGGCCGATTTCACCCACACCTGTTTCATGGTCACCCCGTACGAGGGCTACGTGGAGGTCGCCGAGGCCCTCGCGGAGCTCACCCCGGGTGACCACGCCAAGAAGTCGGCGCTGTTCAACTCCGGCGCCGAGGCCGTCGAGAACGCCGTGAAGATCGCGCGTGCGTACACCAAGCGCCAGGCCGTCGTCGTCTTCGACCACGGCTACCACGGCCGGACCAACCTCACGATGGCGCTGACCTCGAAGAACATGCCGTACAAGAACGGCTTCGGGCCGTTCGCGCCCGAGGTGTACCGGGTCCCGGTCGCCTACGCCTACCGCTGGCTCACCGGCCCGGAGAACGCCGGTCCCGAGGCCGCCAAGCAGGCCATCGACCAGATCAGCAAGCAGATCGGCGCCGACAACGTCGCCGCGATCATCATCGAGCCGGTGCTCGGCGAGGGCGGCTTCATCGAGCCGGCGAAGGGCTTCCTGCCGGCGATCAGCCAGTTCGCCGCGGACAACGGGATCGTGTTCGTCGCGGACGAGATCCAGTCCGGGTTCTGCCGTACCGGTCAGTGGTTCGCGTGCGAGGACGAGGGCATCGTCCCGGACCTGATCACCACGGCCAAGGGCATCGCCGGCGGTCTGCCGCTGGCCGCCGTGACCGGCCGTGCCGAGATCATGGACGCCGCGCACGCCGGCGGGCTCGGCGGCACCTACGGCGGCAACCCGGTCGCCTGCGCCGGTGCGCTCGGGGCCATCGAGACCATGAAGGAGCTCGACCTCAACGCCAGGGCGAAGAACATCGAGTCGATCATGAAGCCGCGGCTCGCCGCCATGGCCGAGAAGTTCGACGTCATCGGCGACGTCCGCGGCCGGGGCGCGATGATCGCCATCGAGCTGGTCAAGGACCGCGCCACCAAGGAGCCGAACCCGGAGGCCACCGCCGCCCTCGCCAAGGCCTGCCACCAGGAGGGACTGCTGGTCCTGACCTGTGGCACCTACGGCAACGTGCTGCGTTTCCTGCCCCCGCTGGTCATCGGCGACGACCTCCTCAACGAGGGCCTCGACATCATCGAGCAGGCCTTCGCGCGGATCTGAGCCACAGGGTTCGCCAAGTCGGCACAAAGGGGCTCGAACCCGTGTGCCACCACCGCCCCACCCCTCCCGTCCGGCGTGATGTGGGGGGCTGGGGCGGCCCCCGTCGGGCCGTGTGAAGAAGGTGTGCGAGGTGCATGACGGGACGCGATTCCGCCTGTCGTCGCACCTGACCCTGCCGTAGGTTCTACCCAGATGAGAGATACACCCCGCCCACAGGGGACTGTGGGCGATTTCAGGCCGGGGCCTCCCCAGCTTCGACCTGGTCGTGCCCTCGCGCACACAACCGGTGCCTCCGGCTCCGGATCTCCTCACCGATCGGACGGTCGCTCGCCCCAAACCCCCCGGGGCGCGCGACATTCCGATCCGGACGGCCGCCTCGGAACCACCCCCCCTGTTCCGGGGCGGCCGACCTCCTTCCTCCGTTTTCCCCTCGCGGGACTCCTGGGACTGCCGGGCCTTCCGGCCCTCCTCTTCGCGCTGATCACCTGGCAGGTCGTGGCCCACGGCCCCCTGCTCCGCCTGGACAGCCGCCTGAGCAGCGCACTCGTCCACCCGGACCGGTTCTCCGAGCTCCTCTCCGACCTCGGGAACGCGCAGGTCGCGGTCCCGGTCCTGGTCCTCGTCATCGCGTGGGTCGCCCGGCGCGGCCGTGCCACTGGTACAGACCGGTGGTGGCTGCCGCCCACGGCCGCCGCCGTCCTGATGGCCCTCGTCCCGGCGGTCGTCGTGCCGCTCAAGGAGTGGACCGCCCGTCCGGGGACCCCCGTGGTGCCCCCGGCTGTCGGCTACTTCCCCTCCGGCCACACGGCGACGGCGGCGATCGCGTACGGCTCCGCGACCCTGCTCCTCCTCCCCTGGCTCACCTCCGCCGCCGCCCGCCGCACCACGGTCGCCGTCTGCGCGGCGCTCGTCCTCGGCGTCTCCTACGGCCTGGTCCGCCGCGGCTACCACTGGCCGCTGGACGTGGTGGCCAGCTGGTGCCTGGCCACCGTCCTGCTGACGTCGCTACGGCTGCTGCTCAGCCGAAGTACGCGTCGAAGTTCTTCTGGAACTCCCAGTTCGAGAACCGGTCCCAGTTGACCGACCAGGTCATCAGGCCGCGCAGGGCCGGCCAGGTGCCGTGGGTGGTGTACGAGCCGCAGTTGGTCTTCTTCGTCAGGCAGTCCAGTGCCTTGGTGACCTCGGACGGCGCCACGTAGCCGTTGCCCGCGTTGACCGACGCCGGCATGCCGATCGCGATCTGGTCGGGGCGCAGCGGCGGGAAGACGTTGCCGGCGTCGCCGGCCACCGGGAAGCCGGTGAGCAGCATGTCGGTCATGGCGATGTGGAAGTCGGCGCCGCCCATGGAGTGGTACTGGTTGTCGAGGCCCATGATCGGGCCCGAGTTGTAGTCCTGGACGTGCAGCAGGGTCAGGTCGTCGCGGAGGGCGTAGATGACCGGGAGGTACGCCCCGCAGCGCGGGTCCTGGCCGCCCCACTTGCCGGTGCCGTAGTACTGGTAGCCCATCTGCACGAAGAACGTCTCGGGCGCCATCGACAGCACGAACTTCGACCCGTACTTCGCCTTCAGGGTCTTCAGGGCGGAGATGAGGTTGACGATCACCGGGGTCGTCGGGTTCCTGAAGTCCGTGTCGCTCGCGTCCAGGGAGAGCGAGTGGCCCTCGAAGTCGATGTCGAGGCCGTCGAGGCCGTAGGTGTCGATGATGTTCGAGACGGAGGAGACGAAGGCGTCCCGCGCGGCCGTGGTGGTCAGCTGCACCTGGCCGTTGGCGCCGCCGATCGATATCAGCACCTTCTTGCCGGCCGCCTGCTTGGCCTTGATCGCCGCCTTGAAGTCGGCGTCGCTTTCCACGTTCGGGCACTCGGTGACCGGGCAGCGGTTGAAGCGGATGTCCCCGGAGGTGGCCGAGGTCGGTTCGCCGAAGGCCAGGTCGATGACGTCCCAGCTGTCGGGGACGTCGGCGAGCCGGGTGTACCCGGATCCGTTGGCGAAGGAGGAGTGGAGGTAGCCGACCAGGGCGTGGGTGGGCAGGTCGCCGGAGGAACCGGCGGTCGTGGTCGCCGTCACCGCGGCCGACTTCGCGGACTCGCCGGCGTCGTTCACGGCGGTGACCTGGAAGCCGTACGCCGTCGACGGGTTCAGCCCGGTCACGGTCGCCGAGGTCCCGGTCGCCGTCTGGACCTTCGCCCCGTCCCGGTAGACCGCGTAGCTCGTCGCGCCGGTGACCGCGGCCCAGGACAGGGCCACGCTGGAGGACGTGACGGTCCCGGCCTTCAGCCCGGTGGGCGCGGCCGGCGGCTGGCCCGCGGAGGCACCCGGCCCGACCAGCGACACGTCGTCGGCGTAGTAGGCGCCGGTGCCGTACCAGCCGTGGGTGTAGATGGTGACCTTGGTGGTCGAGGCGCCGGTGGTGAAGGTGGTCGTGAGCTTCTGCCAGTCGGGGGCGGACTGGGTCCAGGTGGAGACGTCGGTGGTGCCGGTGCCGCTCGCGCCGAGGTAGACGTAGGAGCCGCGGACGTAACCGGACAGGGTGTACTGCGAACCCGGCTTGACCGTCACGGTCTGCGCGCACTGGGCGTTGTCACTGCCTGCCGGGGTCGCCTGCAGCGCGGAACTTCCGCCGTGCACAGGCGAGTTGACCGTCGTACCGCTGCCCGCCGTACAGGTCCAGCCGGACAGGCCCGACTCGAATCCGCCGTTGACGGCGAGGTCCGCGTCGGCCGCACGGGCGGCCGACGAGAGCGCGGTGATACCGGGCACGGCCAGCAACGCGGCCGTGAGCATGGTGAGGACAGGTCTCGCGCGAACCACAAGTGCCTCCGGGGATGGGGGATTTGGAGGTGAGGTGCGCACTCAACTTGGTCCAGACCAATTCACCTGTCAAGAGCTACGGCACCGATCTACCGACGGCCCGGCAGCGCGCCCCTTCAGGGGCGCGGGGCTGTGACATTTGCGGCTCCGCCGCGTGGGCGCGACCAGCCACGACGCCGCCGCACCCGACCGCCGACCGCACCCGCCACGACGGCTACTCACCGTCGGCCAAGCCGGCGGCAGCCTCGTGCATCGCCAGCTCCAGCAACGCCGGATCCGTCAGCGTCCCCGACCCGTCCGGCGCCACCAGCCACCGCACCCCCTGGGTCGCCCGGCCGGGATACGGCACGACGATCCAGGTGCCGGTACCCGCCGTGCGGATCCCGGTGCCGAGCCACCGGGCGGCCGTGCCGGGCGGCACGAAGAAGCCCACCCGGTTGTCCCCGAAGTCGGCCAGGACGGGCCCCGGCTGGTCGAGGACGCGGGTGAGCACGTCGAGGGTCGGATAGCCGAGTCCACCCGGCAGGATCAGCACGTCCCAGGCCCTGCCGGCGGGCAGCAGCGCGACCCCACGCGGGTTGCGCTCCCATTCCCAGCGGCAGGCCTCGGGATCCGGTGCGACGGATGCCAGCCACTCGACCGCCGTCTTCGCCCCAGTCATCAGAAGACCTCCCCATCTCGCTCGTCGACGCGGGCGTCGCGTCACGGGGAGAGAGGGAGGTCCTCCAGGGGCATTACGCGGGTTTCGGCACCGTATTCAAGTGACCTGGATCACATACCGAGGCGGCTCAGCTGTCGAAGCCCAGCCCCAGCCGGTCCATCGCCCGCAGCCACAGGTTGCGACGGCCGCCATGGGCGTCGGCGCGGGCCAGCGACCACTTGGTGAGGGCGATGCCCGTCCAGGCGAACGGCTCGGGCGGGAACGGCAGCGGCTTCTTGCGGACCATCTCAAGCCGGGTGCGCTCGGTCTCCTCCCCGGCCAGCAGGTCCAGCATCACGTCGGCGCCGAACCGGGTCGCGCCGACACCGAGGCCGGTGTACCCGGCCGCGTACGCGACCCGCCCCTGGTGCGCGGTGCCGAAGAACGCCGAGAAGCGGGAGCAGGTGTCGATCGCGCCGCCCCATGCGTGGCTGAAGCGGACGCCCTCCAGCTGCGGGAAGCAGGTGAAGAAGTGCCCGGCGAGCTTGGCGTAGGTCTCCGGACGGTCGTCGTACTCCCGGCGCACCCGGCCGCCGTAGTGGTGGATGGCGTCGTAGCCGCCCCACAGGATGCGGTTGTCGGCCGAGAGGCGGAAGTAGTGGAACTGGTTGGCGGAGTCGCCGAGGCCCTGCCGGTTCTTCCAGCCGATCGCGCCGAGCTGCTCGGCGGTGAGCGGTTCGGTCATCAGGGCGTAGTCGTAGACCGGGACGGTATAGGCGCGGACCCGCTTGACCAGGTTCGGGAAGATGTTGGTGGCGAGCGCGACCTGCCGGGCGCGGACCGAGCCGTACGGGGTGCGTACGGCCATGCCGGCGCCGTAGGCCTTCAGGGCCAGGGCGGGCGTGTGCTCGTACACCCGGACGCCGAGCGCGAGGCAGGCCTGCTTGAGGCCCCAGGCGAGCTTGGCCGGGTGGAGCATGGCCACGCCCCGCCGGTCCCAGAGGCCCGCCTCGAAGGTGGGCGAGGCGACCTGGGCGCGCACCGCGTCGGCGTCGAGGAACTCGATGTCGTCCGCGAGGCCCTGCTGCTCCAGTTGCCTGTGCCAGTCGCGCAGTTCCCACGCCTGGTAGGTCTCGGTGGCGACGTCGATCTCGCCGGTGCGCTCGAACTCGCAGTCGATGCCGTGCCGGGCGACGGCGGCCTCGATCTCGTCGAGGTTGCGCCGGCCCAGCTCCTGGAGTGTGCGGATCTCGTCGGGCCAGCGGGCGAGCCCGTTGGGCAGTCCGTGGGTGAGGGAGGCGGCGCAGAAGCCGCCGTTGCGGCCCGAGGCGGCCCAGCCCACCTCGTGGCCTTCCAGCAGGACCACCTCGCGCCCGGGGTCGCGCTCCTTGGCGTTGAGCGCGGTCCACAGTCCGCTGTAGCCGCCGCCGACGACCAGCAGGTCGCAGGTGTCGGCGCCGGTCAGCGCGGGCTCGGGGTGGGGCTTGCCGGGGTCTTCCAGCCAGTACGACACCGGCTGTGCTTCGGAGAGAGACTTGGTCCAATTTGCCTGACGGCTCATGGCGCTTGGGGCCATGATTTTCAACTCCCTACAGAGTCAGTTAAAGGGCTATGCCTTTTGCCTGTTGCGGCGGCTGTTGACGAGCATCGATACCAGGACGAGCAGTACGGCGACGAGGAACATGGCCGTACCGATGACGTTGATCTGGACGGGCGTGCCGCGCTGTGCCGAACCCCAGACGAACATGGGGAAGGTGACGGTGGAGCCCGCGTTGAAATTGGTGATGATGAAATCGTCGAAGGAGAGCGCGAAGGACAGCAGCGCGCCCGCCGCGATTCCGGGGGCCGCGATGGGGAGGGTGACCCTGACGAACGTCTGCACCGGTCCGGCGTAGAGGTCGCGGGCCGCCTCCTCCAGGCGCGGGTCCATCGACATCACGCGCGCCTTGACCGCGGTGACGACGAAGCTGAGGCAGAACATGATGTGGGCGATCAGGATGGTGTAGAAGCCCAGCTGGGCGCCCATGTTGAGGAACAGGGTGAGCAGCGAGGCCGCCATGACGACCTCGGGCATGGCCATCGGCAGGAAGATCAGCGAGTTCACGGCGCCGCGGGCGCGGAACCGGTAGCGGACCAGCGCGAAGGCGATCATCGTGCCGAGGACGGTGGCGCCGATCGTCGCCAGGGCGGCGATCCGGAGGCTGATGGAGAGCGAGCCGCACATGTCGGCGACCCCGCACGGCTGCTTCCAGGCGTCCAGCGAGAACTGCTGCCATTCGTAGTTGAAGCGCCCCTTCGGTTTGTTGAAGGAGAACACCGTGACGATGACGTTCGGGAGCAGGAGATATCCGAGGGTCACCAGTCCCGCGATGACGACCAGATGCTTCTTGAGCCAGTTGACGAAGGGCATTTAGACCAGATCCTCCGTCCCGGACCGGCGGATGTAGATGGTGACCATGGCGAGGATCGCGGCCATGAGGATGAAGGAGAGCGCGGCGGCCGTCGGATAGTCGAGGATCCGCAGGAACTGCGTCTGGATCACGTTTCCGATCATGCGGGTGTCGGTCGAGCCGAGGAGTTCGGCGTTGACGTAGTCACCGGCCGCCGGGATGAAGGTCAGCAGCGTGCCGGAGACCACGCCCGGCATCGACAGCGGGAAGGTGACCTTGCGGAACGTCGTCCACGGCTTGGCGTACAGGTCGCCGGCGGCCTCGTGCAGCCGGCCGTCGATGCGCTCCAGCGAGGTGTAGAGCGGCAGGATCATGAACGGCAGGAAGTTGTACGTCAGACCGCAGACGACGGCCAGTGGTGTGGCCAGGACGCGGTCGCCGGCCGTCCAGCCGAGGAAGTCGGTGACGCTCAGGATGTGCAGCGAGTTCAGCACGTGCACGACCGGGCCGTTGTCGGCGAGGATCGTCTTCCAGGCCAGGGTGCGGATCAGGAAGCTGGTGAAGAACGGCGCGATCACCAGGATCATGATCAGGTTCCGCCAGCGCCCCGCACGGAAGGCGATGAGATACGCCAGCGGGTAGCCGAGCAGCAGGCACAGGACCGTGGCCGCCGCCGCGTAGAAGACGGACCGCAGGAACTGCGGCCAGTACTCGCTGAGCGCGTCCCAGTAGGTCGCGAAGTGCCAGGTGACCTTGTAGCCCTCTTCCAGGGAACCCGTCTGGATCGACGTGGACCCCTGGTAGATCATCGGCAGGGCGAAGAAGATGACCAGCCACAGGATGCCGGGGAGCAGCAGCCAGTAGGGGGTGAACCGGCCGCGCTTGCGCGGGGGCTTCTTCTCGGGGGCCGGCGCCAGCGGCGGCGGCGCTTCCGTCAGCGTGGCCATCAGGCCGCCTCCTCCTCGGTGCCGGCGGAGCCCACTGTCCCAGCAAGCAGGGACTGGGCGGCGTCGAGACCGAAGGTGTGCGCCGGGCTCCAGTGCAGGACGACGTCGGCGCCGGGGACGAGGCGTCCGTCGCGCTCGACGTTCTGCACGTACACCGCGAACTCGGGGCAGACCGCGCTGTCGATGACGTACTGCGTGGAGACGCCGATGAAACTGGCGTCGGCCACCTTGCCGGTGATGCGGTTGCGGCCCTCGGGGATGGAGCCCGCGTCGTCGGCGTGGGTGAGGGAGATCTTCTCGGGGCGGATGCCGACCAGCACCTTGCCGCCGGTCGTGGTGGGCGCCGAACATCGCGCCTCGGGCAGCACCAGCTTGCCGCCGCCGGCCTTGAGGATGATGTCGTCGCCGTTCTTCGTGTCGACCTCGGCCTCGATCAGGTTCGAGGTGCCGAGGAAGTTGGCGACGAAGGTGGTGTTCGGGTTCTCGTAGAGGTCGGCGGGCGAGCCGAGCTGCTCGACGCGGCCCGCGTTCATCACGGCGACCGTGTCGGCCATGGTCATGGCCTCCTCCTGGTCGTGCGTGACGTGCACGAAGGTGATGCCGACCTCGGTCTGGATCCGCTTGAGCTCCAGCTGCATCTGGCGGCGCAGCTTGAGGTCGAGGGCGCCGAGCGGCTCGTCGAGCAGGAGCACCTTGGGGTGGTTGATCAGCGCCCGCGCCACCGCGACACGCTGCTGCTGGCCGCCGGAGAGCTGGTGCGGCTTCTTGCGCGCCTGCTCGCCGAGCTGGACCAGCTCCAGCATGTCCTCGACCTGCTTCTTCACGCTCTTGATGCCGCGCCGGCGCAGGCCGAAGGCGACGTTCTCGAAGATGTCGAGGTGCGGGAAGAGGGCGTACGACTGGAAGACCGTGTTCACCGGCCTCTTGTACGGCGGCAGATGGGTGACGTCCTGGTCGCCGAGGTGCACGGTGCCGGTGGTCGGCTCCTCCAGGCCCGCGATCATGCGCAGGGTGGTGGTCTTGCCGCACCCGGAGGCACCAAGGAGGGCGAAGAAGGAGCCCTGCGGCACGGTCAGGTCCATCGGCTGGACGGCGGTGAAGCCGTTGTCGTAGGTCTTGCCGATGCCGGTGAGGCGGACGTCGCCGCTGCTGTCTGTCGTCATGGTGTCGTCACGCCCCTGTGAGCTTCGCGAACTTCTGCTGGTAGGCCGTCTCTTCCTTCGAGCTGAGGGCTCGGAAGGCGTGGGACTTGGCCTGCATGGCCTTGTCGGGGACGATCAGCGGGTTGCTCGCCGCCCCCTTGTCGATCTTGGCGAGGTACGGCTGCACGTCCGCGACGGGGCTGACGTAGTTGACGTAGGCGGAGAGCTGGGCGGCCGGTTCGGGCTCGTAGTAGTAGTCGATGAGCCGCTCGGCGTTCGTCTTGTGGCGCGCCTTGTTCGGGATCAGCAGGTTGTCGGTCGACGTCATGTAGCCGCTGTCCGGGATGACGTAGGCGACGTCCGGGTTGTCGGCCTGGAGCTGCACGATGTCGCCGCCCCAGGCGACACAGGCGGCCAGGTCGCCCTTGCTGAGGTCCGAGGTGTAGTCGTTGCCGGTGAACCGGCGGATCTGCCCCTTGTCGACGGCCTTCTGGAGGCGCGCGATCACCGCGTCGTAGTTGTCGTCGGTGAACTTCCCCGGGTCGATGCCCATGTCGAGCATGGTCATGCCGACGGTGTCGCGCATCTCGGTCAGCAGGCCGACCCGGCCCTTGAGCGCGGGGTTGTCGAGCAGGTCGGAGACCGACTTCACCTCGACGCCGTTCAGCGCCTTCTTGTTGAAGGCGACGACCGTGGAGATGCCCTGCCACACGTACGAGTAGGCCCGGCCCGGGTCCCAGTCGGGGCTGCGGAACTGGTCCGACAGGTTGGCGAAGGCGTGCGGCAGGTTCGACGCGTCCAGCTTCTGGACGTAGCCGAGCCGGATCATGCGGGCGGCCAGCCAGTCGGTGAGGACGATCAGGTCCCGGCCGGTGTCCTGGCCTGCGGCGAGCTGCGGCTGGATCTTGCCGAAGAACTCGTCGTTGTCGTTGATGTCCTCGGTGTACTTCACCGTGATGCCGGTCCGCTTGCGGAACGCGTCCAGCGTGGGGTGGGTCTTCCCGCTGTCGTCGACGTCGATGTACTCGGGCCAGTTGGAGAAGTTGACGACCTTCTCCGTGGCCGAGTGGTCGTCGGCGGAGACCCCGCCCTGGGACTTGCCGGCCGCGGGGATGCCGCAGGCGCTCAGCGCCCCGACGCCGCCCACCGCGAGCGCGCCGCCCAGGAACGACCGGCGGGCCAGGGCGGCCCGGCCGTTGCGGAGACTGCGCCGCATGGCGGCCATTTCGACCGGGTTAGGGCGGTCGGGCTCGTACTGCCTCATGCGCTAGATGCCCTTTCGGGAAGACGGCCGTTCACCGAACGGCCGGTGCTGTGACTATCGGTCCCCGAAGATCGTGCGGTGCCAGTCCTTCCGCGCCACCGCCGTATTGTCGAACATTACGTGCTTGACCTGGGTGTACTCCTCGAACGAGTACGCCGACATGTCCTTGCCGAAGCCGGACGCCTTGTAGCCGCCGTGCGGCATCTCGCTGATGATCGGAATGTGGTCGTTGACCCACACGCACCCCGCCTTGATCTCGCGCGTCGCGCGGTTCGCCCGGTAGACGCCGCCGGTCCACGCGGAGGCGGCCAGACCGTACGGGGTGTCGTTCGCCAGCCGGATCCCCTCATCATCACTGTCGAACGGCAGAACGACCAGCACCGGCCCGAAGATCTCGGACTGGACGATCTCGCTGTCCTGCGGCGCGTCGGCGACCAGGGTCGGCCGGTAGTAGGCGCCGCTCTTCAGCTCCCCTCCGGGAGCCTCCCCGCCGGTCACCACGCGCGCGTAGCCGCGCGCCCGCTCCACGAAGCCTGCGACCCGGTCCCGCTGGGCGTGCGAGATCAGCGGCCCGAGATCGGTACCCGGAGCGAACGGATCCCCGAGCCGCACGGTCTCCATCAGGGCGGCCGTCCGCTCGACGAACGCGTCGTAGAGCGGCCGCTGCACGTACGCACGCGTGGCGGCGGTGCAGTCCTGCCCGGTGTTGATGAGGGCACCCGCGACGGCCCCGTTGGCGGCCGCCTCCAGGTCCGCGTCGTCGAAGACCACGAACGGCGCCTTGCCGCCGAGCTCCAGGTGCAGCCGCTTCACGGTCGCGGTGGCGACCTCGGCGACCCGCTTCCCCACGCCCGTGGACCCGGTGAAGGAGGTCATGGCCACGTCGGGGTGTCCGACGAGATGCTCGCCGGCCACCTTTCCCGTCCCGGTGACGATGTTGATCACGCCGTCCGGGATACCGGCGAGCGTGGCGGCCTCCGCGAAGAGCAGCGAGGTCAGCGGGGTCAGCTCGGCCGGCTTCAGCACGATCGTGTTGCCGGCGGCGATCGCCGGGAGGATCTTCCAGGCGGCCATCTGGAGCGGATAGTTCCAGGGCGCGATGGAGCCGACGACACCGATGGGCTCGCGGCGGACGTACGACGTGTGGTCGCCGGAGTACTCGGCGGCGGCCTGGCCCTGGAGGTGCCGGGCGGCCCCCGCGAAGAACGCGGTGTTGTCGATGGTCCCCGGCACGTCGAACTCACGGGTCAGCTTCAGCGGCTTGCCGCACTGGAGGGACTCGGCACGGGCGAATTCCTCGGCGCGGTCGGCGAGCACGGCGGCGAACCGGTGCAGCGCGTCCGACCGGTCGCCGGGCGTGGTCCCGGCCCAGCCGGGGAAGGCGGCCCGCGCGGCGGCCACGGCCCGGTCGACGTCCTCGGTGCCGGCCAGCTCGTACGTGTACACGTCCGCGCCGGTGGCCGGGTCTACGACGGCGTGCGTACGGCCTGACGTGCCCTTGGCGAACCGGCCCGCGATGTACTGCGCGCCGCCCGCGAGCCGCTCCTGCGCGGGGAAGGTCTCCGGGGTGGCGGTGCCCGGGTTGTCCATGTCGCTTCTCCTCCGCCGTCACCCCGTCCCGAGAGGCGGGTGGCGTAGCTCCAGCTGGATTTGACTGCCGATCCTGACAGAGCAGGGGGCGACCAACAAGTGATTCCGTTGTTGCCTTTTGGTTACGCGACGGAATCTGTCGACCAGGTGTCGAGTCGGCGGTGAAAAGGCAGGACGGAGTGTCAGTGGTGGCTGCCAGACTGGCGTGCATGGCGAAGATCGATTCTGTGGAGGCCCTGATCAGGGCGGTCCAGGCGGGGGCCGGGATCAAGTACCTGCACTTCTGGGGACACCGACCGCGTCCCGACGGGCAGGTCTCGGCGAGCTGCCTGAGCCAGTGGTGGCCGTCACCCTTCGTGGTCGACGGTGTCGAGTACGCGACCGCCGAGCACTGGATGATGGCGGGAAAGGCCCGACTCTTCGGGGACCCGGAGGCGGAACGGGCGGTCCTCGCCGCGGCCCACCCCGCCGAGGCGAAGAAGGCGGGCCGACTGGTCCGGGGCTTCGACGAGCCGATATGGACGCGGGAGCGCTTCCGGATCGTCGCCGAGGGCAGCGCCCACAAGTTCGCCGCCGAGCCCGAGCTGCGCGACTACCTCCTGGCCACCGGCGACCGCGTCCTGGTGGAGGCGAGCCCGGTGGACCGCATATGGGGCATCGGCCTCGCGGCGACGGACCCGGCGGCGGAGGACCCGGGACGGTGGCGGGGGCTGAACCTTTTGGGGTTCGCGTTGATGGAGGCACGGGAGCAGCTGAGGGCGGCGGGGGCGTAGGGCGATACAGGGGCAACGCTGGCGTCCGACGGGACCGGCCCCGCCCAAGGAGACGCGGCGCTTCTCACGGACCGAACCGTCCCTGCCTAAAGGGACGCGACGCTTCTCCCCGACCGAACCGTCCCTGCCTAAAGGGGGCGCGGGGAACTGCGCGACCAGCCCCCACTCGCCCGCACCCGACCACCCACCGAACCGCCGGGGCTATTGGCTCCCCTGGCTCCCCGCCACCACGATCAACGTGATGAACGCACCGGCAAGCACCAGCCCCGCCGACCCGCAGATGATCCCGGCCAGCGCCTGCCCACCGTTCGTCGCCTCCCCCCGCTTCACCCGCCCCCGCCCGATCGACCCGAACACGATCGCCAGCACCCCCATCACCAGCGCCACCGGCGCCAGGCAGAACCCGATCGCGCTGATGATCCCGGTCACCATGGAGGCCGTCCCCAGCCCGTTGTTCGGCATCGGCTGCATCCCCGCCCAGCCGCCGTACCCCCCGGGCCCGGCCGGATACGGCGGCAGCGGCTGTCCGGGATAGCCGTACCCCGGCACCGGCGCGCCGCCGGGACCGGGGACGCCGGGGTAGCCGTACGGGACCGGCCCCGGCCCGTTCGGCGCGATCGGCGGAGGCGGCACCGCCGCACTCCGCGGCTGCTGCGGCTGCTGCGCCGCAGGCGGGGCGTAGGGATTGGGCGGCGGCCCGGCGGGGTCCGGCGCCGCGAAGGGGTTCACCGGCGGAGCCGGGGGCGTGTCGGACGGCGCGGCGAAGGGGTTGGCCCAGCCCTGCGGCGGCGGGGCGGCGGACGGCCCGGGTATCGCCGCCACCGTCCCTTGCTCGTGGACCGACTGCTCATGAACCGTCTGCCCATGGACGGACGGCGTCGCCACCGGCGCCTCCACCTCCACCCCGGCCCCCTCCCCCGCGGCCTCCCCCTTGTCCAGCCGTACCTTCGGAGCCTCCGGCACCTCGTCAGCCATCGTGCGATGTCCCCTCTCCTGCGCGCATGCCGCCGTCATGCTACGGCCCGCCCCCTTGCCGGATCCCGGCCCGGCCTACCATGAGCCCGAGTCACCGATCAGCCGATCACCGCGCAGGGCCCCACGGCCGTACCCCGCCGTAGGCGGCCCGCGCCGTTCCGGGGAGGAACCCTTGACCGACCGCCACACCGACCCCGCCGCCCCGCGCGACGTGCACGCCTTCGTCGCCGGACTGCCGAAGGCCGAACTGCACGTCCACCACGTCGGCTCCGCCTCCCCCCGCATCGTGTCGGAACTGGCCGCCCGGCACCCCGACTCCAAGGTCCCGACCGACCCCGAGGCCCTGGCCGACTACTTCACGTTCACGGACTTCGCGCACTTCATCGAGGTCTATCTGTCGGTGGTCGACCTGATCCGCACGCCCGAGGACGTGCGGCTGCTCACCTACGAGGTGGCCCGCGACCTGACCCGCCAGCAGGTGCGGTACGCCGAGCTGACGGTCACCCCGTTCTCGTCCACCCGGCGCGGGATCGACGCGCGGGCCTTCATGGACGCGATCGAGGACGCGCGGAAGGCGGCGGAGGCCGAGTTCGGCACGGTGCTGCGCTGGTGCTTCGACATCCCGGGCGAGGCGGGTCTTGAGGCCGCCGAGGAGACGGTCCGGCTGGCGACCGACGACCGGCTGCGGCCGGAGGGCCTGGTCTCGTTCGGTCTCGGCGGACCCGAGATCGGCGTGCCCCGGCCTCAGTTCAAGCCGTACTTCGACCGGGCGATCGCGGCCGGCCTGCGCTCCGTCCCGCACGCGGGCGAGACCACGGGACCCGGCACGGTCTGGGACGCGCTGACCCACCTGGGCGCCGAGCGCATCGGCCACGGCACCAGCTCCGCGCAGGACCCGAAGCTCCTCGCCCATCTCGCCGAGCACCGCATCGCGCTGGAGGTGTGCCCGACCTCCAACATCGCCACCCGCGCGGTCCGCACCCTCGAAGAGCACCCGATCAAGGACTTCGTGGCCGCCGGTGTCCTGGTCACGGTCAACTCCGACGACCCGCCGATGTTCGGCACCGACCTCAACAACGAGTACGCGGTCGCCGCCCGTCTCCTCGGCCTCGACGAGCGCGGCCTCGCGGACCTCGCGAAGAACGCCGTGGAGGCGTCCTTCCTGGACGTGCCCGGCAAGGCGAGGATCTCCGCCGAGATCGACGCGTACACGAAGGCGTGGCTCGCCCCCTGACGAGCCCCGCACCGAGTGCGCCCAGTCCCGCACCGCGTCCCACGCCGAGCCCCCGGCGGCCCGCTGTCGGGCCCTGAGAACATGGGCTCATGCAGACCGTGACCGCCGTGGCCCATCGCGGCGACCCCTACCGCTTCCGCGAGAACACGCTCGACTCCCTGCGTTCCGCGCTCCGCCGGGGCGCGGACGCGGTGGAGACCGACGTACGGCTCACCCGTGACGGCGTCCCCGTCCTCCTGCACGACGAGACGCTCAAGCGGCTGTGGGGGCACGACCGCCCGCTGCGCGCCCTGTCGGCGGACGAGGTGTGGGGCCTCACCGAGGGTGGTGTCCCGACCCTGGCCCAGGCGCTGGCGGCGACGGAGGGCAGCCGGCTGATGCTCGACCTGCCCGGCGATCCGGGCGAGCGGGCGGTGGCCAGGATCGTGGGCGTGGCCCGGGAGTGCGGCGCGGCGGACCGTGTCTACTACACGGGGGACGCCGTCGCGATGCTGGCGGTCCGGGCGGCCGACCCGTCCGCCGAGATCGCCCTGACCCGCAAGACCCTGGCGCCGGTCCGCCCCGCGCTGCTGGACGTGATCCGCCCCCGTTACCTGAACTACCGCTTCGCCCTGCTCGACCGCGCCCTGGCCGAACACGTCCACCGCAGCGGCTGCCTGGTCTCGTGCTGGACGCCGGACACCCGCCGCTCGATGCGCCGCCTGCTGGACACGGGCGTCGACTCGATCACGACGAACAGGGTGGACGTGCTCAACGCCGTACGCGGCTACACGACCGACCTCTGAGCCACCGTCGCCGGATCGCTCGGCGCCGACCGCGTCACGTACTGCGGCACCGGCGCCGAATCCTTCCCGTCGTCCCGTACCAGCCCGTACCGGATCGCCCCGTCCGCGGGCCCGTAGAGCACGTCCTTCTCGGCCGCGTCCCACGTGGACGGGAAGACGCTCACCCCGTAGTCGGCCCCGCGTTCGTTCACCGTGAACGTCACGCTGCCGTCCACGTAGTAGTACTCGTTCTGCCACATCTGCTGAGCGCCGGCGGGCAGCACCGCGTACCCCACCGCCGAGTTCCCCATCCCCGTCGCGGACGCGTCCGTCGTACTCACGCGGTCGTCCATGCGCCGCCCGCCGCCGGACGCCACATGGAAGATCTTCCCCTTCAGCGCGGTCCAGGACGGCATGACCAGGCTGCCGGCCCGGTACTGGGGCGAGATCTGCCAGCGGACCAGCACATAGCCCTGGCCGCTGAGGGTCACGCTGTCGCCGCGGTGGTTCAGCACGGCGTGCGCCCCGCCGCTGCTGGTGATCCCGCCCTCCGGCCGGTGCGGCAGCGCGCCCGGCCTGGTGTCCGGGTCCGGCGCCGTGTCGACCGCGTCGACGACCGAGCCGTAGACCGCCGCGCCCGCCGAAACCGACGGGGACGGAGACCGGGACGGGGAGAGGGACGGCGAGGTGGAGGGGGACGGCGCGGGAGCGGTCGCCGGCGTCCGCGGCACCGCGCGCGTGACCGCCGCCGTCGGCGACACCGCCGTCCGCGGTGCCGGGTCGTGCGGCGTCCGTACGGCGACGTACGCGCCGCCCGCCACGATCGTCGCGCCCGCCGTCACCGCCACGGCCGGCTTGGTCAGCGCGCCCAGCACCTTCGCCGACCACCCGGCGGACGTCGCGGAGGCGGCCGCCGCCGTCTTGCCGCCGAGCGCCAGGGACAGCGTGAAGCCGACCGGCACCGGGACCAGGGCGATCCCGACCAGCAGCCGTTCCGCCGGTACGACGGAGTCGCGGGCGTCTCCGCAGTAGCCGCAGCCGCGGATGTGCCGGGCCAGCCGCTTGCGCCAGACGGAGTCGGGCCGCCCGTCCCAGCGGCCGGTCAGCTCGCGCAGCTCGGGGCAGGCCCCGTCCAGCGCGCGCACGATGCCCCGCGAGGTCTCCAGCCGCTCCTTCATCCGCTGCACGCGGACGGCGGCGTGCTGCCGGCTGATGCCGACGGCCGCCGCCAGTTCGCGCCGGGTGAGTTCGCCGGAGACCTCCAGCCACCACAGCGACACCAGTTGCCGGTCCTCGGCGTCCAGCCAGCGCACGGCCTCCGCGACCTCCCGTCGCTGGCCCGCCAACTGGAGCCGCAGCACGGTGAGTTCGGCGAAGTCGGCGGTGCCGTCCGGGACCGCCTCGTCCAGTTTCCGGTCCTGCCGGCGGCGCGCCCGGTCCCGGATCTGCCGCATGGCGATGGCGACCAGCCAGGACCGGAAGCTGTCCGGGTCGCGCAGGGTGCCGAGGTTGTCGACGGCGCGCAGCATGGTCTCCTGGACGACGTCGTCGACGTCGGCGTGGCCGTTGAGCGCACGGCCGACCACGTTGTAGACCAACGGCAGCCAGCCCTCGACCAGTTCGTCCAGCGCGCGCCGGTCGCCGGCCTGCGCGGCGGCGACCGTGGCCCGCCACTGCCGCGACACCGGCACGTCCGTCCTCATAACCGCACCCTCTCAGCCGGGGCGGCGACCTTGGCAATGTCGGGGATCACAGTGTGGAGACGGAGTGCGGGGTTCCGGGATAACACTTTTTCGCCGGACACGAACCCGGTCGCCCAGCGGACAGCGCCGGCCGCGCTCAAGTAGGTAGCGCCGGGGGGCCGGGCGGTCGGTGTGCCGTCCACCGGAGTGAGGACACCGCACTGGTACCCCGGTACCAGTCGCCCGCCGAAGATTCCCCCGGGGTCCCAGGGCCCGGGGCCTGCCCGCTCCTACCGTCGACATCGGACACCGCGCCGGGACCGGCCGCGGCCGAGTGCGAGGCAGGAAGGCCCAGCTCCATGATCGAAGCGCGCGAACTGACGAAGCGCTACGGCGACAAGACCGTCGTCGACCGTCTGAGTTTCACCGTGAAGCCGGGCGAGGTGACCGGCTTCCTCGGTCCCAACGGCGCGGGCAAGTCCACCACCATGCGGATGATCGTCGGCCTGGACGCCCCCACGCACGGCTCGGTCACCGTCAACGGCCGTTCCCACGCCCGGCATTCGGCCCCGCTCCAGGAGATCGGCACCCTCCTGGAGGCCAAGTCGGTCCACCCGGGGCGCAGCGCGGTCAACCACCTGATGGCGCTCGCCTACACGCACGGCATCCCGCGCAGCCGGGTCGAGGAGGTCATCGAGCTGGCCGGGCTGACGAGCGTGGCCGGCAAGCGGGTCGGCGCCTTCTCGCTCGGCATGGGCCAGCGGCTCGGCATCGCCTCCGCGCTGCTCGGCGACCCGGCGATCGTGATGCTCGACGAACCGGTCAACGGCCTCGACCCCGAGGGCGTGCTGTGGGTGCGCAACCTGCTGCGGCAACTGGCCGACGAGGGGCGGGCCGTGATGCTCTCCTCGCACCTGATGAGCGAGACCGCGCTGATCGCCGACCACCTGGTGATCATCGGTCGGGGCAGGCTGCTCGCGGACACCACGGTCGAGGACTTCACCCGGGAGGCGGGCGGCGGCGTGAAGGTCGTCACCGGCGAGCCCGCGAAGCTGCGCTCGCTGCTGGCCGGACCCGACGTCACGATCACCTCCTCCTCCGCCGAGGAACTGCTGGTCGCGGGCCGGGACGCCCGGGAGATCGGCACGGTCGCCGCGCTGCACGGCGTACCGCTGTACGAACTCACCCCGCAGGCCGTCTCCCTGGAGACGGCGTTCATGGACCTCACCCGGGACGTGGTCGAGTACCAGAGCGCTCCGGCCGGCACCGCACGAAAGGCCGCCTGATGACCGTCACCAGCATCGCCCCCGCCCGCCCGGCCGCGTACAAGGTCACCGGCGCCCGGGTGCTGCGTTCGGAGTGGGCCAAGTTCTGGTCGCTGCGCTCCAGTTGGATCACCCTCTCGGTCGCCGTGTTCCTGCTGGTCCTGTTCGGGACGATCGCCAGCTACACCTACACCGCGGGCGCCACGGCGGGCGGCCCGCCCGGCCCGAGCAGCGGCGACAGCGACGCGGTCGGCCTGGCCCTGACCGGGGTGACGTTCGCGTCGCTGGCCGTGGGCGTGCTCGGGGTGCTGCTGTCGGCCGGCGAGTACAGCACCGGCATGGTCCGCTCCACGCTCACGGCCGTCCCGCGCCGGCTGCCGGTGCTGTGGGGGAAGGCCGCCGTGATCGGCCCGATCGCGCTGGTCCTCACCACCCTGGGCGCGCTGGCCGCGTTCGGGCTGGGCTCGCCAGGGCTGGACGGCGAGAAGATCTCCCTGTCGCTCGGTGACGACGGGGTGCTGCGCAGCCTCGCCGGGGCCGGTCTCTACCTCGGTCTGGTCGCCGTCTTCGGGGTGGCCCTGGGCGTGCTGCTGCGCAACTCCGCGGGGGCCATCGCCTCCCTGGTCGGCATCCTGCTGATCCTGCCCGGGCTGGCCTCGCTGCTGCCCGACTCCTGGTACGACACCCTCAGCCCGTACTGCCGGACTGGTCCGGGCCAGGTAGTCGGCGGCCGCTCCTCGCCCGGTGATCCCCTCTCCGGGTACCCCCCTCTCCCGGTACGGCGGCGCCAGGCGTAGCATGTGAACGAAACAGTTTCGTTCACGGAACGGACCTCGCATGGAGAAGACAGGCACGGTCTCCGTACTCGTCGTCAACGACCAATCCCTCCAGCGTCTCGCCCTGCGCATGCTCCTCGCGGCCGAGCCCGGGCTGACGGTCGTCGGGGAGGCGACGGACGGGGACGAGGCGATCCGTGCGAGCGCCGCGCTCCGCCCCGACGTCGTCCTCATGGACAGCCAGCCGTCCCGGGCGGACGCCATCGACACCATCCGGCGCATCGCCCGCCCCGCTGCCCGGACCCGCACCCCCTCCCCCGGCTTCACCGGCGAGGCGGCGGCCGCCTCCCGCGTCTCCCGGGTCCTGATGCTGACCGCGGCCGAGCAGGAGGCGGACGCCTGGGCGGCGCTGCGGGCGGGGGCCGGCGGCTTCCTGCTCAACGACGCCGACCCGGCCGAACTGACCGCGGCGATCCGGATGGTGGCCGCCGGCGACGCCGTCATCACGCCCGGCCTGACCCGCGCGCTCATCGACGCCGTCCGCCAGCAGCACACCGTCCGCCCCCTCCCCCGCACCTCGGGGCTCGGCGCCCTCACCGGGCGCGAACGCGACGTCCTGATCGCGGTCGCCTCCGGCTGGACCAACGCCGAGATCGCGCAGTGGCTGTCCATCGCCCCGACCACCGTGAAGACCCACGTCAGCAACGTCCTCGCGAAGATCGGCGCCCGCGCCCGGGTACAGGCGGTCGCCTTCGCCTACGAGTCGGGGCTGATCCGGCCGGCGGCGTAGGCGCTCCGCGGGAAGTGCCGCGATCCCCGGCGGTCAGGAACCCTCGCCGCCCAGCGCCTTGAGGAACGCCAGCGGGTTCCAGAACTCGCGGTACCCGACGATCTTTCCGTCCCTGAACGTCACGAACGTCGCGCAACTCATCTCGTACGGGTTCCCGTTGGCCGGCACCTCATCGGTGACGCTCCAAGTCGGCGACGGCCGTGTCCGGGCCGTCGGTGGCGTGGACGGTCAGCGACGCGATCCGGTGCACGTCGATGAGGTCGGGGCAGCCCTTCAGGTACTCGTGGACGGCGGTCCGGCCCGCCAGCCGGGCGGGGCTGCCCTCGGGCGCGAAGGGGAACTCGACGACGACGTTCTCGCCACGGCCCGCCGCGGCCGACCGGCCCCGGAAGGGCCGCCGAGCGACCCGAAGCGACTCGGCGCGTCCCGCACGGGATCCTGGAAGCGATACGGAAACGGGCAAGGAGCCGATCATGACGACCCAGTGGAACGCCGGCGAAGGACGTATCGAGACCACCGCCCGCGGGCGTGCCGTGCTCTCCCAGCCCCGCCTCAACCGGGGCACCGCCTTCACCCCCGAGGAGCGGCGGACGCTGGGCCTGGTGGGCCTGGTGCCGCCCGCGGTGCTGACCCTGGAGCAGCAGGCCGAGCGGGCGTACCTGCAGTACGCGGCCCAGCCGACCGACCTCGCCAAGAACGTCAACCTCACCGCGCTGCACGACCGCAACCAGGTGCTCTTCTACCGCCTGCTCGGCGACCACCTCGACGAGATGCTGCCCATCGTCTACACCCCGACCGTGGGCAGGGCGATCCAGCGCTACAGCAACGAGTACCGGCGCCCGTCCGGCGTCTACCTGTCGGTGCACGCCCCGGAGGAGATCGAGAGCGCGCTCACCGCCGCCGGCCTGGGCCCCGACGACGTGGACCTGATCGTCGCCACGGACGGCGAGGCGATCCTCGGCATCGGGGACTGGGGAGTGGGCGGCATCGACATCTCGGTGGGCAAGCTCGCCGTCTACACGGCCGCCGCCGGCATCGACCCCAACCGCACCCTGGCGGTGATGCTGGACGTCGGCACCAACCGCCAGGAACTCCTCGACAACCCCCTCTACCTCGGCAACCGGCACACGCGCGTGGACCGGGAGACGTACGACGCGTTCATCGACGCCTACGTCACCACCGCCCGCCGGCTCTTCCCGGCCGCCCTGCTGCACTGGGAGGACTTCGGCGCCGCCAACGCCCGCCGCATCCTGGAGCGTTACCGCCCGACCGAGTTCACCTTCAACGACGACGTCCAGGGCACCGGTGCCGTCAACCTCGCCGCCGTGCTCTCCGGGGTGAAGGCCAGCGGGATCCCGCTGCGCGACCACCGGGTCGTGGTCTTCGGCGCGGGCACCGCCGGCATCGGCGTCGCCGACCAGCTGCGGGACGCCATGGCCGCCGACGGACTGACCGCCGAGGAGGCCACCGCCCGCATCTTCGGCGTCGACCGCCACGGGCTGCTCACCGAGGACCAGCAGGACCTGCGCGACTTCCAGGTCCGCTACGCCCGCCCGGCCGCCGAGGTCGCCGGCTGGCGGCGGGACGCGGAGGTGGGCGGCATCGCGCTGGCCGAGGTCGTCGCGCGGGTCCGGCCGACGGTCCTGATCGGCACCTCCGGGCAGGGCGGCTCCTTCACCGAGGAGACGGTCCGCACCATGGCCGCCCACGCCGAGCGGCCGATCATCCTGCCGATGTCCAACCCGACGGACCTGGCCGAGGCGGTCCCGGCCGACCTGCTGGCCTGGACCGACGGCCGCGCCCTGATCGCCACCGGCAGCCCGTTCCGCCCGGTCGAGCGGGACGGCGTCCGGTACCTGATCGGGCAGGCCAACAACGCGCTGGTCTTCCCGGGCCTCGGGCTCGGCGCGATCGTCGCCAGGGCCGGCCGGGTCACCGACGGCATGCTGGTCGCCGCCGCGCACGCCGTCGCCGGGCAGACGGACGCCACCGGCCCCGGCGCCCCGATCCTGCCCCTCACCGACCAGCTGCGCGAGACCTCGGTGGCGGTCGCCGTCGCGGTGGCTCACGCCGCGGCCACCGACGGCGTGGCCGGCACGACCGTCGACGACTCCGTCGAGAAGCGGGTCAGGGCCGCCATGTGGCAGCCGGTGTATCCGCCGATCAAGGCCGTCTGACCGCCGGAGGCGGCCGACGGTCCCGCCCGGGGACCGACCCGAAGACCGACCCGAAGACCGGCCCCGGCGCCCCTGTCGGCCACTCGTAACACAACAGGGTTGCAGTAATACCGCAACCGTGTTTTGCTATCGACATGACTACACACACCTGGTTCATCACCGGCTCGTCCCGCGGCTTCGGCCGCAACCTCGCGATCGCGGCCCTGGAGGCCGGCGACAACGTCGTGGCCACGGCACGCAGGCCCGAGCAGCTCGACGACCTCGTGCGGAAGTACGACGAGCGCGTCCTCGCCGTCGCGCTCGACGTCACCGACGGGGCAGCCGCGGTGACCGGCCTCCGGGCGGCCGTCGACCGGTTCGGCAGGGTCGACGTCGTGGTCAACAACGCCGGATACGCCAACCTCGCCGCCGTCGAGACCACCCCGGAGGACGACTTCCGCCGCCAGTTCGACACCAACTTCTGGGGCGTCTACAACGTCTCGACGGCAGCGCTCCCGGTCCTCAGGGCGCAGGGCGGCGGCACGATCGTGCAGTTCTCCTCCATCGGCGGGCGCGTCGGCGGGACCCCCGGCCTCGGCTCCTACCAGGCCGCCAAGTTCGCGGTCGACGGCTTCACCCGCGTCCTGGCCGCCGAGACCGCACCCTTCGGCATCCGCTGCCTCGTCGTGGAACCGGGCGGCTTCGCCACCGACTGGGCCGGCCCCTCGATGCAGATCCCCGAGGTCGCGCCGGAGTACGACCCGACCGTCGGCGCGATGGTGCGCCTGCTCGGCGGCGCCGTGGCCACCGCCGGGGACCCGCAGCGCGCCGGGGAGATCCTGGTCCGGGTCGTCAAGTCGGAGAACCCGCCCTCGCACCTGATCCTGGGCGCCGGTGCCGTACGGATGGCGCAGGACTACTCACACGGCCAGCTGGCGGAGGCTGCCGCCTGGGAGCCGGTGAGCCGGTCGGCGGACTTCGGCCAGGCCTACCCGGCCGGCCTTCCCGCCCCCGCGGCGGCGGCAGAGGCGCGGTGACGGGCCCCTTCACGGAGAAGGTCGCGCTCGCGACGGGCGGCGGACGCCACCGCGCCGGTCCCGCCGTCGCGCCACCGCGGTCCGGCTCAGCGCCCGGGTCCGCGCCCGGCGGCAGCCGTACGGACGTCCGGGACCGGGGCCGGCGCAAGGGCGGCCTCGTCCGCGGAGTAGGCGGCGGCGAAGGTGAAGGCGCGCGCCGAGGGTCCGTGTGCGCGCAGGTCGGCCAGCCGGTCCAGGGCCTCGCCGGCGGTCGGGAGGTGACCGGCGGGAACCCACCAGAGCACCAGGTGCGCCTCGGCATGCCGCTCGAACCACTCGCGCCGGCGCCGCATCACGTCCAGATGGCCACTGCGGTAGGTGAAGCCCCACAGCGCCTCCTGCGTCTCCCACACCGTCAGGTTGACGATGACGTCCTCGCCCGCCGGACGCAGGGCGGTGGCGTCGGCAGCGCCGTCCTCCACGAGCCGCCACACGAAGCCGGGCGCGCCGTCGGCAGCGGCGTTGACCGTGTCGAGCATCTCGACGAACGGCGTCATGCGCGGGTCGTCGAGGGGGAAGCGGAGCGTGGCGACATTCAGCTGGGCGAGGTGGGCTGCGTACGCGGATGCGGTCATGGCCTCATATCAGCACGCACCCCCTTCTATGTCAATCACCGTTGTTTTTAGAGTTCTTCGCCGACGGCCTCCTCCACGACCACGCAGCACTCGCCCGGCCGGGCGGCCATGCGGGCCCGGACCGGCCCTTCGGTGCCGAGCAGCCCCTCCAGCAGCGCGAGGTTCATGCCGCAGACGAGCGGCGGAAAGCGTTCGGCGACGGCATGGAAGGGGCAGTTGCGCATACGGACGACGGCGCCGGCCGCCCCGGCCGCACCCTCCTCCGCGCCCTCCGCGCCCACGGCGGCTTCCAGGTGCGGTTCGTACCCTCGGGCCGCGAGGGTCTCCATGGCTTCTTCGAGGCCGCCGCAGGGCGCCGCCGAACCGCGCAGGGCCTCACCGCGGCGGCGGGCGGCCACGCACAGCCCGGCGTCCAGTCCCGCCTGCTCGGCGGCCTCGGCGAGCAGTTCGGCGGCGGTGCGGTAGTCGCGGGCGGGCAGCGACACCGCCCGCTCCGCACGGGCCCGCGTGTACACCTTGGCCGGCCGGCCCGCGCCCGGCCCCGAGCGCCCGGTCAGCCGCCGGCTCCCGGTGTCGAGCAGTCCGGCCTCGGCCAGCCGGTCCAGGTGGTGCGCGGCGAGCGTGCGCGCCACCCCGGTCGCCTCGGCAGCCTCGTTGCGGCCGACCTCGCGGCCCTGTGCGGCCACGTACTCGTACAGCCGGCGTCGTACCGGATCCTGCAGTGCCGCGATGGCGTCGATGTCGTTCACACGGCCATTCTAGGAACAACGCAGGTTGGAGATAGAGAGGCCGGGCGATGCCGGCCCGCGCGCTGCCGAGCCGCGCGATGACGGGCAAATGACGGTTCCGATGACGGCCAATTGAGGGATTCGAGGGCTTCACCAAATCCCGTCCCGACCCTAGCGTTACGACCACGTGAACGGTCCGGCCGCTGGCCGTGCGCGACCGGTAGGCGCGTCGGCGGCGGCCGTGTTCTGACAGTTTCCCGAACGGAGAGGGCGATGGCGCCCGTGGCGTTGCTGGTCGTCGGCCGGACGCGGAACCGCGGTGCGGTGCCGTACGTCCGCGCAGGGGCGGACGAGCATCCCGCCGCGCGCCCGCCCGCGCCGGGGCGGTCCCTGCCGAGCACGGCCGGGACCGGCTGCCCGCCCGGGCGTCCGGCCGTCCCGCGGGCACCGGACCGGACGTCCGCCACCCGCACTTCCGCCACCCGCTCTGCCACCACCCGCCACGCCACCACCGGGACGCCGTCCGCACCCGCACCCGTACGGGTGTGACGCGCCCGGCGGCGACCCCCGGTCCTCGTCGACACCGTCCACGGTGTCGACGGCCCCCACTGGAACCACCGAAAGGCCACGGCATGACCACCCCGCAGCTGAACCGGATCGCCGGCGCGCCCATCTCCTGGGGCGTGTGCGAAGTGCCCGGCTGGGGCTACCAGCTGACGCCCGAGCGGGTGCTGAAGGAGATGCGCGAGGTCGGCCTGGCCGCCACCGAGTTCGGCCCCGACGGCTTCCTGCCCGCCGCCCCCGAGGAGATGGCCCGCGTCCTGGCCGACCACGACCTGCACGCCGTCGGCGGTTTCACCCCGCTGCTGCTGCACGTGCCCGGCCACGACCCGGTGCCCGAGGCGGAACAGCTCCTGGAGAACTACGCCGCCTCGAAGGCCGAGGTCCTCGTCCTGTCCGCCATCACCGGCCAGGACGGCTACGACTCCCGGCCCGAGCTGGACGCCGACGGCTGGAAGCTGCTGCTGTCCAACCTCGACCGGCTGACCGCGCTGGCGGCCGAGCGCGGGGTACGGGCCGTCCTGCACCCGCACGTCGGCACGATGATCGAGAACGGCGACGAGGTCCGCCGCGTCCTGGAGCACTCGTCGATCTCCCTCTGCCTCGATACCGGCCACCTCCTCATCGGCGGCACCGACCCCGCCGAGCTCACCCGCCAGGCCCCCGAGCGCATCGCCCACACCCACATGAAGGACGTGGACGCCTCCCTCGCCGCCAAGGTGCAGTCCGGCCGCCTCACCTACACCGACGCCGTCCGCGCCGGCATGTACCGCCCGCTGGGCGCGGGCGACGTCGACGTCGAGGCCATCGTCACCCACCTCGCCACCCACGGATACGACGGCTGGTACGTCCTCGAACAGGACACCATCCTCACCGCGGAGCCCAGGGAGAAGGGCCCGGTCGAGGACGTGTGGGCCAGCGCCGAACACCTGCGCTCGGTACTGCGCGGCAACGCGTAACCCCGGACGGCCGCGCGGGCGCACGCCGGCGCGGGCAGCGCACACCGGCGCATGCGGCGCCCACCGGCAGATCGGCACAGGCGGCACGCGCGGCACACGCGGTGCATCCCGGAAGGCACCGGGGCGGACGAGACGAGGGACGGCGAGGGACATGACCACCGAGGATCTGCTGGCCACCTGCTGGACCACGGCCGGTGCCGCCGACCCGGCCGGTGCCGACCAGCGCAGTCCGCTCGGCCTACGGGAGCGGGCCGAGGCGGCGTCCGCGGCCGGCTTCACGGGTTTCGGGCTGCTGCACGCGGATCTGCTGGTCGCCGAGCGCGAGCACGGGCTCGCGGGCATCAGGTCGATCTTCGCGGACAACGGCCTCGTCCACCTCGAACTGGAGGCCCTGGCCGGCTGGTGGGCCGACGGCCCCCTGCGGGCCGCCTCGGACGCCGTCCGCCACGACCTGCTGCGGACCGCCGAGGCGCTCGGCGCCCGCCACCTCAAGATCCACGGCGACGTCGAGGACGGCCCGCTCCACCTCGACGTCTGGGCCGGGGAACTGGCCGTGCTGGCGGCCCAGGCGGACGCCGTGGGCGCCCGGGTCGGGATCGAGTTCCTGCCCTGGTCCAACGTCAGGACCGTGCACGACGGACTCCGGCTCGCCGAGGCCGCCGGCCACCCGGCGGGCGGTGTGATCATCGACGTCTGGCACACCGAGCGGGCCGGCACGCCCGCCGCCGAACTGGCGGACGTGCCGCTCTCGCGGATCGTCGGCGTGGAGCTCGACGACGCCGACAGCCAGGTGCTCGGCACCCTCTACGAGGACACCGTCCGGCGCCGCCGCCTGTGCGGCGAGGGCTCCTTCGACCTGCCGGGGATCATCGCCGCGCTCCGGGCGGCGGGCTGGTCCGGCCCCTGGGGCGTGGAGATCCTGTCGGACGCGCACCGGGCGCTGCCGGTACGGGAGGCGGCCGAGGCGGCCTACCGGACGGCCGCGGCACTGCTGGCGGAGCCCGTCGAGACCCTTGACACAGGTCCGCGGCGCCCCTGACATCGGGTGCGCCTAGAGCGCTCTAGGGTATGAATTCAAAGCGCTCTAAGGCCAATTTTTAAAGCGCTCCAAAACATGGCATCCACGCCGGAGGGGAGACCCGATGAGCTCGCCCCGCCCGCTCCGCACCCCCGAAGGACCGAGGAGAGACACGCCATGAAGGTCCCTGTGGCCGCACCCCCAGGCTATCGTCATAACAACCTATTGACATGACATATGCACGACGGCATCGTACTGGACCGAAGGGTGCTTTTCTAAAGCGCTCCAAGTCCGTCGCGGTCCCGCACCGTGCCGCGATGCCGGGGTCTCCGGAGCGAAGGGAACCAGCGTGATGCCGTACGAAGTGCTGACCATGGGCCGGGTCGGAGTGGACGTGTACCCGCTCCAGACGGGCGTGGGGCTGGCGGAGGTCACCTCGTTCGGCAAGTACCTGGGCGGCAGCCCGACCAACGTCGCGGTCGCCGCGGCCCGGTACGGCCACCGTGCCGCGGTGATCACCAAGACCGGCCGGGACCCCTTCGGCGACTTCGTCCGCACCGCGCTCGACGGCTACGGCGTCGACCCCCGCTTCGTCGGCACGTCGGACATCGCGCCGACCCCGGTGACGTTCTGCGAGATCTTCCCGCCGGACGACTTCCCGCTGTACTTCTACCGCCTGCCCAAGGCCCCCGACCTGGACATCCGGCCGGACGAACTGGACCTGGCGGCGGTGGCGGACGCGGGGATCTTCTGGGTCACCGGCACCGGCCTGAGCGAGGAGCCGAGCCGCTCGGCGACCCTGGCCGCCCTGGCGCACCGGGCCACATCGGGTCCGACGGTCTTCGACCTGGACTGGCGGCCGATGTTCTGGAAGAGCACGGCCGAGGCCAGGTCGTCCTACGCGCAGGCACTGCGCCACACCACGGTCGCGGTCGGCAACCTCGACGAGTGCGAGGTCGCCACCGGCGAGCGCGAACCGTACGCCGCCGCCGAGGCACTGCTGGCGGCGGGCGTGCGGCTGGCCGTGGTCAAGCAGGGCCCGAAGGGCGTCCTCGCGATGGACCGCGACGGCTCGGTCGCCGAGATCCCGCCGGTGCCGGTCGACGTGGTCAACGGCCTGGGCGCCGGTGACGCCTTCGGCGGCGCGCTCTGCCACGGGCTCCTCTCGGGCTGGGACACGCGGCGCACGGTGGCCTTCGCTAACGCGGCCGGCGCCGTCGTCGCGGGCCGCCTGTCCTGCTCCGACGCCATGCCGACCGAGGCCGAGGTCGAGGCGAAGCTCCGCGAGGCCTCCCCCGCCCCCACCGAACGAGAGGTGTGACGACGTGCCGTCCGACAACGTGAGCCGGATCGTGGCCGCCCGGGTGCACGACCCCGGAGCCGTCGCCGCCGCCGCGGAGCGCCGGGTGAGGGCGACCTCGCTGCTGGGCGAGCACGGCCGGGCGATGATCATCGCGGCCGACCACCCCGCCCGCGGTGCCAACGGCGTCGGCGCCGACCCCGGCGCCATGGCGGACCGCCCGGAACTCCTGGACCGCCTCTGCACCGCGCTGGAACGCCCGGGCGTGACCGGTGTCCTCGGCACCGCCGACATCCTGGAGGACCTGCTCCTGCTCGGCGTCCTCGACGGCAAGTCCGTCTTCGGCTCCATGAACCGAGGGGGGCTCGCCGGCTCGGTCTTCGAGATCGACGACCGGTTCACCGGCTACGACGCCGAGACCCTCGCCGACATGGGGTTCGACGGCGGCAAGATGCTCACCCGTATCGCGCTGTCCGATCCGGCCACCCCGTCGGTCCTGGAGAACACGGCACGGGCCGTGAACGAGCTCAACGACCGCCGGCTGATCGCCATGGTCGAGCCGTTCCTCTCCGAGTGGCGGGACGGCCGGATCCACAACGACCTCTCCACCGACGCCGTGATCAGGTCGGTCACCATCGCGTCCGGGCTCGGCCGCCGCACCGCCCGCACCTGGCTGAAGCTGCCGGTGGTCCAGGACATGGAGCGCGTGCTCGCCGCCTCCACCCTGCCCGCGCTGCTGCTGGGCGGCGAGGTCACCGACCCCGAGGCGGCCTTCACCTCCTGGGGCCGGGCGCTGAGGCAGCCCACCGCGCAGGGCCTGGTCGTCGGCCGCTCCCTGCTCTACCCCGCCGGCGGCGACGTCGCCGGTGCCGTCGACAAGGCGGTGGGCCTGCTGTGAGCGACGACCACCGCCGTCCGGGAGACCGGCTGCCCCTCGGAGAGCACCGATGAAGACCGTACGGCTCACCACCGCCCAGGCCCTGGTCCGCTTCCTGGCCGCCCAGTACAGCGAGCGCGACGGCCAGGAACAGCGCCTGGTCCCCGGCGTGTGGGGCATCTTCGGCCACGGCAACGTGGCCGGCATCGGGCAGGCCCTCCTCCAGGCGGCCACCACCGGCGAGGCCGACCTGCCCTACTACCTGGCCCGCAACGAACAGGGCATGGTGCACGCGTCGGTGGCCTACGCGAAGATGCGCGACCGGCTGGCCACGTTCGCCTGCACCGCCTCGACGGGCCCCGGCTCCACGAACATGATCACGGGCGCGGCGCTGGCCACCACCAACCGCCTGCCCGTTCTGCTGCTGCCCTCCGACATGTTCGCCACCCGCGCCGCCGACCCCGTCCTCCAGCAGCTGGAGGACACCCGCGGCGGTGACGTCACCGTCAACGACGCGTTCCGCGCGGTCTCGAAGTACTTCGACCGCGTCCAGCGCCCGGAGCAGCTGATCCCGGCCGCACTCGCGGCGATGCGGGTGCTGACCGACCCGGTGGAGACCGGCGCCGTCACCCTCGCCCTCCCGCAGGACGTGCAGGCCGAGGCGTACGACTGGCCGGTCGAGTTCTTCCGGCGGCGGGTGTGGCACGTGGGCCGCCCGGTGCCGGAACCGGCCGCCGTGGAGCGGGCGGTTGCCCTGCTGCGCAACGCGCGGAAGCCACTGATCGTGGCCGGCGGGGGTGCCGTGTACTCCGGCGCCGAGACCGCGCTGCGCGCCTTCGCCGAGGCCACCGGCATCCCGGTCGCCGACACCCACGCCGGCAAGGGCGCGGTGGCCTGGGACCACCCCTGTGCGGTCGGCGGCATCGGCTCGACGGGCTCGTACGCGGCGAACGAACTGGCGCGCGAGGCCGACGTGGTCCTCGGCATCGGCACCCGCTACTCCGACTTCACCACCGCCAGCCACACCGTGTTCGGCGATCCGGACGTCGTCTTCGTCAACCTGAACGTGGCCCGCCTGGACGCCGTCAAGCACTCGGCGGAGCCGCTGGTGGCCGACGCCCGCCTCGGCATCCAGGCCCTCGCGGGGGCCCTCGACGGCTGGGAGGTCTCCCAGGAGTACCGCCGCCGTACCCGTGAACTCATCGCCCGCACACGGGAGATCGAGGAGGCGTGCTTCCACGTCGGGCACGGCCCGCTGCCCGCGCAGACGGAGATCCTCGGCGCGCTCAACGACGTGCTGGACGACCGTGCCGTGGTCGTCAACGCGGCCGGTTCCATGCCCGGCGACCTCCAGCAGCTGTGGCGGGCCCGCGACCCGAAGGCCTACCACGTCGAGTACGCCTACTCCTGCATGGGCTACGAGGTGGCCGCCGGCGTCGGCGCGAAGATGGCCGATCCGTCGCGCGAGGTGGTCGTACTCGTCGGTGACGGCTCGTATCTGATGATGGCTCAGGAGATCGTCACCATGGTCTCGGAAGGGCTGAAGGTCGTCATCGTCCTGGTCCAGAACCACGGCTTCGCGTCCATCGGCGCGCTCTCCGAGTCCCTCGGCTCGCAGCGGTTCGGCACCAAGTACCGCTACCGCGACGGCGATTCAGGCCGGCTCGACGGCGACGTGCTCCCCGTCGACCTCGCCGCCAACGCCTCCTCCCTCGGTGCGGACGTCCTGCACGCCGCCTCCGTCGACGAGTTCCGCTCCGCGATGGAGAAGGCGAAGGCCGCCACCCGCACCACGGTCGTGCACGTCGAGACCGACCTGTACGGCCCCAACCCGCCCGGCCACGGCTGGTGGGACGTCCCGGTCAGCCAGACCTCCGCCCTCGACTCCACCCGCACGGCGTACGAGACCTACGCCGCCCACAAGCGCGCCCAGCGTCACTACCTCTAAGGACACCCACTCCCGTGAACACCATCCCGCACTGGATCAACGGCGCCGAGGTCACCACCGAGACCACCGCCCCCGTGTTCAACCCGGCCACCGGCGCCGAACAGGCCCGTGTCGTCCTCGGCGCCGCCACGGAGGTGGACGCCGCCGTCCGGGCCGCGGGTGCCGCCTTCGAGTCCTGGTCGGAGTCCTCGCTCTCCCGGCGCGTCCAGGTCATGTTCGCCTTCCGCCAGCTGCTCGTCGAGCACGAGGAGGAGCTGGGCCGGATCATCTCCGCCGAACACGGCAAGACCGTCGACGACGCCCGCGGTGAGATCACCCGCGGCCGTGAGGTCGTCGAATACGTCTGCGGCCTCGGCGACGTCCTCAAGGGCTCCTTCTCCGACCAGGTCTCGCGTGGCGTCGACGTGCACAACTTCCGCCAGCCCCTGGGCGTGGTCGCGGGCATCACGCCGTTCAACTTCCCGGCGATGGTCCCCCTGTGGATGCACCCGGTCGCCATCGCCACCGGCAACACCTTCGTCCTCAAGCCCTCCGAACGCGACCCCTCCGCCGCCAACTTCGTCGCCGAGCTGTACAGGAAGGCGGGCCTGCCCGACGGCGTGTTCAACGTCGTGCACGGCGGCAAGGACGCGGTCGACGCGATCCTCGCCCACCCCGGCATCGAGGCCGTCTCCTTCGTCGGCTCCACCCCGATCGCCAAGTACGTCCACGAGCGGGCCACTTCGCACGGCAAGCGCGTCCAGGCGCTCGGCGGCGCCAAGAACCACGCGGTCGTCCTGCCCGACGCCGACCTGGAGTTCGCCGCCGACCACATCACCGCCGGCGCCTACGGCTCCGCCGGTGAGCGCTGCATGGCCGTCTCCGTCGCCGTCGCGGTGGGCGACGCGGCCGACGCGCTGGTCGCGGTCCTGGAGCGCAAGGCGAACGAGGTGAAGGTCGGCCCCGGCGACGCCCCCGGGACCGACATGGGCCCGCTCGTCACCAAGGCCGCCCAGGAGCGCGTCGAGAACGCCGTCGGCACGGCCGCCGCGCAGGGCGCCACCGTCGTCGTCGACGGCCGCGGTCTGAAGATCGACGGTCATGAGGAGGGCTTCTTCACCGGCCCGTCCCTCCTCGACCACGTCACCACCGAGATGGACGCCTACAAGGAGGAACTGTTCGGTCCGGTCCTCGCCGTGGTCCGTGCCGAGAGCCTCGACCAGGCCATCGACCTCGTCAACGCCAACCCCTACGGCAACGGCACCGCCCTGTTCACCGCCTCCGGCGAGGCCGCCCGCCGCTTCCAGCGCCGCGTCAGGGTCGGCATGATCGGCATCAACGTGCCCGTCCCGGTCCCGATGTCGTACTACTCCTTCGGTGGCTGGAAGGACTCGCTCATCGGCGACTCCCCCGTCCACGGCCCCGAGGGCATCCGCTTCTACACCCGCCCCAAGGTCGTCACCACCCGCTGGCCGCAGCCCGCCCAGCAGGTCACCGCCGGCTTCACCTTCCCCACGTCCAGCTGACCGGGGGCCGGGAACCGGCTCGGCCCGCACACTGTCACGGCGCCTCCTCGGTCTCCAGGAGGCTGAACCCGGTCAGGCCGAACTCGTGACCGTTGATCTGCAGATGGACGGCATGGGCACCCGGGTAGTAGACACGCGTGCTGATCGGGCGGAACGAATGTGTGCGCCTCACCTCGGCCGACTCTCCGGGGGCCAGGCTGCGCTTGGTGAGCTTGAAGACCTTGGGTGCCGTCTTCCCGTTCGCCTTCATGTGGTGGATGACGTAGTCGATGGCCAGCGAGACCGGCCCGGCCGAGACGTTCGTGATGTGTGCCGTGAAGTCGATCGCCCCGCCCAGGGGAACGGCGGTTTCCGCCAGCAGGGGGCCCACGACGCTGAGTTCACCGGGGTTGCCGTGGAAACCGACCAGCTCCAGGGCGGCCGGCTCGCCCTTCTTGACGAGGGTGCGCATCGCGTGACGCACCAGGGCGGGGGTGGTCGGCTCCGCGTGCCGCAGCCACCGCGCGGCGGTCCCGGCGGCCAGCTCGGCGTCGAGCCGGGAGATGTCGTTGAGATGGTTCGCCACCGAACGGCGCACGTCCTGCGACGCGTCGGTGTGCAGTCTGTCCAGCAGGGGAACCGTGGCCGCGGGGTTGCGGTTGAGCTCGGGAACCTGCCGGGCCCACGGGAGCTTGGGCCGGCTGCCCTCGCTGGCCAGTCGCCGCACGGCCGGGTCCGGGGAGTCCGTCCACGTCAGTGCCGTCGCCAGGGTGCGGTCCAGATCCGCGTTGAGGAAGGTACGGAGCGCGAACTCGCCGGTCAGCCGCGGCGTGAGCCGGGCGAGCAGGTCCAGGCCGGCGTCGAAGTGCCCGCCGGTGCCGGATTCGGTGGCCGCGACGGCGACGGCCTCGGTGACCGGCCAGATCATCCAGCCGGTCAGGTCGGCACGGGACAGGGCCTGCCGTACCGCGTGTGCGAGCCGCTCGAAGTCGTGGCCGGAGTCGGCGAGGAGGGCGTCGGCCACCGCCCGCGCGCGTTCGCCGAGACCGAGTGGGCCGAGCGTGGTCGAACTGTCCTCGACCGCGTGCCAGCGTGAGGTTCCGGGGGCGGCCTCCTGGAGGACGACAGCCAGTCGGCGGATGCTGTCGGGGCTGATCAGCTCGTCGGCTGTGGGCACGGTTCCTCCAAAGGGGTTCTTTCCGGCGGGTGTTCTCCGGCGGGCTTTCTCCGGCGGGCTTTCTCCGGCGGGGTTCTCGCCGACGGAGTCGGGGCGGTGTCCGCGCGCGCCGGTGCCGTCAGGCGGGTTCCGCGGGCATGGGCCCGAGGACGTTGATCGCGAGATCGATCGCGACGGCCAGACGCTCGATGCCGTGTCCGGCGCGTTCCCGCACCCGCAGGCCGAGCACCGTGGTGAACAGCAGCTCCACGGCGTCGTCGAGGTCGGGATCCACGGACAGTTCACCACGGTCACGGTCACAGCCGTCGGCGAGCGCGGAGCGCAGGGCCTGCCGGGTGACCTCGAAGGCGGCCTCGGTCCGCTGACGGACCTTCCCGTCGGCGATGCCGAGTTCGGTGGCGGTGTCGACCACGAAGCCCGGACTATGGGGCGTTCGTCCCCATACTAGCCTCCCCCGATGCGGGAGCGATCACCGCCGGGCCTCGCCCACGGCGGCATTCCACGCTCGGCCATGCCGACCACGCGGTCCACGACGTGCGCGACGAGCTCCGCCCGGTTCCCGAAATACGGTTACGGCGTGGCCGTAACGCGCCGGGCCCTCTTGACACGGCATCTTATCGGTAACAGTGTAGCCATTATGAGCACCTGGTCTGAGCCTCAGTCCGATTCGCGGTTCGTCGTGGTGGACGGTCTGCGGATCCACTACAAACGCGCCGGGCACGGCCCGGCGCTCGTGCTGCTGCACGGCAGCGCCTCGTCGCTTCAGCACTTCGACCGTGCCGCGGGGCTGCTGGCGGAGTCGTTCGACGTCATCCGCCCCGACCTGCCGGCGTTCGGGCTGACCGGCCCCCGCGAGGACCGGGACTACCGCGTTCCGGCCTACGCGGCGACGGTGGCAGGCCTCCTGGCGGAACTGGGCGTGCCGCGCTGCGCGGTGGCCGGCAACTCGCTCGGCGGCAACATCGCCTGGAACCTCGCCTTGGACCACCCGGCACGGCTGACCGGCCTGGTGCTGGTCAACGCCACCGGATACCCGGAGAAGACCGTGCCCACGGGCATGCGCCTGACCCGCAACCCGCTGCTGCGCCCCGTGCTGCGGCGGCTGATGCCGCGCGGCGCCATCGAACGCAACCTGCGCGCGAGCGTCGGCTCCCACTCGAAGATCGTGGACGACGCCATGGTGGACCGGGCCCATCAGCTCATGAGCCGGCCCGGGAACCGCTCCGCCTTCGTCGACTTCTGCAACACCGACCAGCCCGACCGCACCGCGCAGCTCCCCCGTGTCGCGGTGCCCACGCTCGTGCTGCGCAGCGCCGGCATCGACGGCCAGCACTTCGCCCGCGACATCCCCGGCGCCCGGGAGCTGGTCCATCCCCACGGCGGACACCTGCTGCCGGAAGAGGAACCGCAGTGGGTCGCGGACGCGATCACGGAGTTCCTCGGCTCCTGCGCGGACGCCCCCACGCACTGAGGCCAAGGAGGCCCGTTCCATGAGGTACTTCGTCGCACCGGGCGAGGACCGCAGGCTCACCGCCGACTCACGGCGAGCCCTGCGCGGCAGCTTCACCGAGCTGTCCGACGGCGTCACGCACTACGAGCTGACGGGCCCCGAGGACGGGGACGTGGTCGTGATGGCGGGCGGACTGACCATCCCGCTGTTCTACTGGGACGGCCTCGTCGCCGAGTTGCACGCCCACGGGCTGCGGACGCTGACGTGCAGCGCGTACGGCCGCGGCTTCTCGGACCGGGTACGGGCGCGCTACGACGAGACGCTGTTCGCACGGCAGCTGGCCGAGCTGACGGACCGGCTCGGCCTGACGGAGCGGCCACTGCACCTCGTCGGCACCTCGATGGGCGCGCTGGTCGCGATGGAGTACGCCGCCCGGTACCGCCCACGGGTGTCCACCCTCACCCTCGTCGGACCCGCAGGCCTCGCGAAACCCCGGCCGGCCTCCCCCCACCGGCTGCTGCGCAGCGACCTGCTGGCCGGTGCGGTCGCCCGGCGGCGCGGCCTGCGGATGCTCCGGGGGCACCTCGGGCACAACGTCCGCGACCCCGGACTCGGCGCGGAGCTGACGGAGATGGTCCTCGACTCCATCCGCTTCGAGGGTTCGCTGTACGCGGTCTTCGACACCCTCCAGCACCTGCGGGTCTCCGGCCGTGACGACCTCTTCCGGCGGACAGGGGAGCTGGGCATCCCGACGCTGCTCCTGTGGGGCGACGAGGACGCCGTCACACCGCCGGCCCACCTCGACACGGCGCGCACCCTGCTGAGGCCCCAGCACCATCACGTCATTCCCGAATGCGGGCACATGGCCCCGCTCGAACGGCCCCGCGACGTCGCCGACCGGCTCGTCCCGTTCGTCGCCGCACGCACCGAAAGGCTCGACTCATGAACCACCCGCAGGCCGTCGACGTGCTGATCATCGGCGCGGGCCCCTCGGGCGCCGCCCTGGCGATCGACCTCGTACGCCGGGGACTCGACGTGCGGATCGTCGACAGGTCTCCGCACGCCTTCGACGGCTCCCGCGCCAAGGGCGTCCAGCCCCGCAGCCTGGAAGTGCTCGAAGACCTCGGTGCCCTCGACGCCGTGCTGGCCGGCGGCAGCGTCTACCCCAAGCTCGGGCTCCACGCGGGTCCCCTGGCCGTGCCGTGGAAGATGTTCCCGCGCAAGGAGGCGACGCCGGACGTCCCGTACCCGAACACCTGGCTGATCCCCCAGTTCCGTACGGACCGCGCACTGCACGCGCGGCTCGGCGAGCTCGGCCGCGGGATCGAGTTCGCCAGGGAGCTGACCGGGCTGACGCAGGACGCGGACACGGTCGTCGCCGAAGTCGCGGGCCCGGACGGCACCGAGAGGATCGCCGCCCGCTATGTCGTGGGCGCCGACGGCGGTTCCAGTGCGGTGCGCAGGCAGCTCGGCGTCGGTTTCGTCGGGTCGACGGACGACAGCGACCGGGTGCTCATCGTCGATGCGACGGTGACCGGTCTGGCCCGCAACCGGTGGCACATGTGGCCCGGCCGCGGCGGCAGGCTCGTCGCCGCCTGCCCGCTCCCCGGCAGCGACATGTTCCAGTGGATGATCCGCCTCACGCCGGACGAGGAACCGCCTTCGGAGCAGGACGACATCCTCCGGCGAATCCACGACCACACCCGCAACCGGCGCATCCAACTGCACGCCATCCACTGGAAGTCGGTGTTCCGGCCCAACATCCGGCTGGCGGAGAGCTACGGCCGAGGTCGGGTCTTCCTGGCCGGCGACGCCGCGCACGTCCACACCCCGGCCGGCGCCCAGGGCCTGAACACCGGCATGCAGGACGGCTACAACCTCGGCTGGAAGCTCGGCCAGGTCCTCGCCGGGGCGGACGCGGCGCTGCTGGACACCTACGAGGCCGAACGGCAGCCGATCGCCGCCGGGGTGCTGGGCCTGTCCACCGAGAAGTGGGGCGGCATCGCCAGGCTCGACCCGTCGAGCATGAAGCGGGGCAAGGACGAGCAGCAGCTCGCCCTCACCTACTACGGCGGCCCGCTCGCCCCCGCCGACGGCGAGCACACCGGCACCCTGCGCGTGGGCGACCGCGCCCCGGACGCCGAACTGCTCGGCGCCGACGGGACCCGGACCCGCCTGTTCGACCTCCTCCGCGGACCGGAGTTCACCGCCGTCGCCTACGGCCCCGGTGCCGCCCGGGACCTCGAACGCCTCGCCTGGCCGACGGCCGGCGCCCGGCTGAAGCGGCTCACCGTCGGGGCGGCCCCGGGCGACGGCCTCGCCTTCTCCGACCCCGGGAACACGCTGCGCGGTGCCTACGGCCTGACCGGCGACACGCTGCTGCTGATCCGTCCCGACGGCTATGTCGGGCACATCGCCACCCGGGACTTCCTCACCACCACACAGACCGCCGCGCGCGCGATGACGCCGCGGGCAGGGAGCCGCACCATGTCCCGGCACGGCCACACCTCCCGCGGTTCGGGGGCCACCGCATGAGCCGCACACTGCTGCGCGGGGCGCGGGTCGTCACGATGGCGCCGGGCCGCCCCGACGCCGAACACGTCGACATCCTCGTCGAAGGCGACCGCATCGCCGCCGTCGGCGGGAACATCGAGGCGTCCGACACCGGGGCCACCGACGCCGAGATCGTCGACCTCTCCGGCCGCATCGTCGTCCCCGGCCTGGTCAACGCCCACCTGCACACCTGGCAGACCGCACTGCGCTCCGCGGGCGCCGACTGGACGCTGATGGAGTACCTCACCCACCTGCACGGAGCGTGCGTCGGGCACTACACCCCCGCCGACATGCACATCGCCAACCTCGCGGGCGCGCTGAACCAGATCAACTGCGGTACGACGACCGTCGGCGACTGGTGCCACAACGTCCTGTCGCCCGAGCACGCCGACGCGGCCGTCGAGGGCCTGGTCCAGGCCGGGATCCGCGCCGTCTTCCTGCACGGCACGCCCTACCGCGCGCCGGAGACCCCCCACCCGCTCGCCGAGATCGACCGGCTGCTCGACGGCCCCGTACGCGACCACCCCCTCCTCGCCCTGGGGATGGCGGTCCAGGGGCCGCAGTACTCCTCCGCCGAGACCGCGGTGGCCGATTTCCGGGCCGGCGCGGAACGCGGTCTCGACCCACCAGAGCGGCGGGGAACCCGCACCCGGCTGGGACGCCCTGCGCGCCGCCGGACTGTTCGGCCCGCTGACCAACATCGTGCACGGAGCCGGCCTGCCCGACGACTGGGTCAGGACGCTCGTCGAGGCGGGCGCCACCTTCACCACCACCCCGGAGAACGAACTGGGCCAGGGACACGGCACACCCGTCACCGGGTCCCTGCTGCGCCTGGGCGCCGCGCCCTCGCTGGGGACCGACATCGACACCGCCGTGCCCGGCAAGCTCCTCACCGCGGCCCGGATCGCCCTGGCCCACCAGCGCGCCCTGGACCACGCCCGGCACCGGCGGACGACCGGCAGGCACGCCGACTCGCCGTCGGTCACCGCCAAGCAGGCACTGGCCTGGGCCACGGTCGAAGGGGCCAGGGCCCTGGGCCTCGCCGACCAGGTGGGCCGGATCGAGGTGGGCCTGCAGGCCGACCTGGTCGCCGTCGACGCCCGGGCGGTCAACCTGTGGCCTGCGCACGACCCGGTCGCCACGGTCCTGCACGCCGACATCGCGAACATCGAAGCCGTGATGGTCGCGGGCAGCTGGCGCAAACGGGATTTCGTCCTGCTGGCATCCGGCCTGGACGAGGTCAAGGAGCAACTGCGCGCGTCCGGAGAGCGGCTGTTGCGCACCGTCCGTGAAACCGCCTGACCCCTGCTCACGGGCGCATGGGGCGACGGCCGCTCAGGAGGCCGCGGACCGCACGATGGCTCTGGCGGCGGCGCGCCCCTCGGGAGCGGGGACGAGCGGATACACGTGGACCGCGCCCTCGCAGACGGTGACGTGCACGGCCGCTCCTTCCCGGGCGGCCCGCTCCGCCAGGCGCCGGACGGCCGGGTAGAACAGGTCGCGCGTGCCGATGCAGACGTCGACGGGCGCCAGCCGGTCGAGCGGGCCGTTGACGGGACTGAGGCGCGGCTGCGCGGGGTCGTCCCCGCCGGCCCAGCCTCGGCCGGCCTCGCGCAGGCTGCTGCTGGTGAGCCACGGATCCCGGGCCTCGGCGTCGGGGATCCCGGGGTTGGCCAGCGTCAGGTCCAGCCAGGGTGCGATCAGGACCACCCGGCCCGGCTGGGGCAGGCCCGCGCCGGCCAGGGTCTGTGGAGATGGTGGTGACCGGCTCCGCCGAGTACGCGCCGGACACGTCCGCGGACCCGGCCGAACTCGCCGCCGCCGACTGGGTGCTCTACGAGCCGGAACAGGGCATGAGCGAGGTGGTGGACCGCCTGGCAGGCCGTTTCGGGTTCGCCTCTGGAACCCGGCCGGGCGAGCACACCGCTCGCGCCGCGCCAGGCTGGGCCGGGCCGACGGCGGGCCGCCCTGCCGCGCGCCGTCAGACGTCGTCGCGCATGCGGGCAAGCCCGCTGAGAAGAAGTTCGAGTCCGAAGGAGAACTCGTCCTCGATCGGAACGGGCATCGACCCGGCCACGGTGACGGTCGCCGGGAACAGCTCCGGGTCCACGCCCTGGAAGACGGCGGAAAGGTGCGCCTCGTGGGGTTCCCCCGCGCCGCCGTGCCCGTTGACCTGAATGGCGAACCCGAGGACGTAGCGGGCCAGGGTCGCGTACGCGTGCGCGGCCGTGCGCGGCGGGAAGCCGCTGTCGAGCAGCACCGCGACACAGTGCTCCCGCAGCGCCATCGCGTTCGGCCCCAGCGGAATCTGCTCGACCATCAGGCGCGCGGCGTTCCGGTGCCGGGCCAGGGCGTCGAACATGGTGTGCGCGACCGTCCGCAGCGCCTGCTGCCAGCCCATCGCGAGGAGTTCGTCGCCGTTCAGCCGCACGGCGCCGAACATGCGGTCCACGACGTGGGCGACCAGCGCCGCCCGGTTGTCGAAGTGCCGGTACAGCGTGGCCGTCCCCGAGCCCAGGCGTTGGGCCAGCGTCCGCATCGAGAGCGCGTCGGCTCCGTCCTCGTCCACGATCTCCAGAGCGGTGGAGACGATACGCTCCAGCGGCACCGGCGGACGCCCCGGCGAACGCCGCGCGGGCTCCGCTCCCGCTCGTGAGCCGGTTGCTGCCACGGAACGCCCCACCTCCTCGGCCAGCACCATAACAGCAACACCGTATCCGGTATGTGACCAGGACCGACGGTGCGACGGCTGACGGGCTCAATAGCCGATGGTGAAGCGGCGGTTGAGGTGTCGGGGGTTCTCGATCTCGTCCACGAGGGCGACGGCGTAGTCCTCGTAGGAGATGCGGGCCCGGCCGTCCGGGCCGGTGACCGGGTGGTCCAGGCCCGTGCGGTAGCGGCCGGTGCGCTCCCCCGGTGCGAAGTGCACGGGCGGCGGGGAGAGGTAGGTCCAGGTGACGTCGGCACCGAGGCCGAGGTAGGCGTCGAGGGCCCGGATCTGGCCGACGGCGTAGGGCTTGAACTCCTCCGGGAAGCCGGGTCCGTCGAAGAAGCGCACACCGTCGGCGTCGAGGAGGCTCGCCCCGCCGCCCATGTGCAGGATGCGGGGCCCGGCCGGGACGAGGGCCCGCGCGGCCGAGGCGACCGACGCCACGGCGTCGGTGTACAGGAGGGCGTCGGGTCCGCCGACGGTCAGCACCAGCGCGTCGGCGTCCTCGGCCAGGCCGGCGACCGCCCCGGGATCGGTGACGTCGCCGGACACCAGCCGCACCCCGCCGGGCACGGAAGCGATCCGCGAGCGGTCCCGGACCACCGCGGTGACCTCGTGCCCCCGTGCGGCGGCCTCGGCGACGACACGCGAGCCGGCCTTTCCGGCGGCCCCGAACACCACAATCCTGCTCATCGTCCGTGTTCTCCTTCCTGGTTCTCTTTCCTTGTCCGGTACGGCGGTCAGGCGTCCTGCGCGCCGAAGAGGTACTGGTTGCCGATGTCGATCAGGAACGGGCCGCCGTGGGCGGGGTAGCGCTCCAGGATCGCCTTCTTGTACGCCTCACCGTCGTCGCCGAGCAGTTCGCGCGCGGCGGCGAGGTACTCGCGCAACTCGGCGTAGACGGCGGGCGAGGCGGGCAGGCCGTGCCCGGCCAGGATCGTGTCGTACGAGGTGTCGGCGGCCAGGGTGTCGAGGGCCTGCTGCCAGCCGTCGATGTCGTTGTTGCCCAGGAACAGGTGGGTGGCGTGGTAGACGAGGTCCTGGGCGACCAGGACGCCCTGCTCCGGCAGCCTGACGACGAGTTCGTCGGCCGCCTCGCCGCCCGTCACCGCCTCGAAGACGAACGGCACGCCGTCGATGACCTCGGTACCGGGGCTGATCCCGACGGTCGGCGTGACGTCGGCGACCGGGATGAGCGTGCCGGTCGGGTCCTGGGCGTCGCCCTGGGCGGCGATCTGGTCGCGCACGGCGGGCAGCGCGTGCACGGGTGCTCCGAAGCGGGCCGCGCCGTGGAAGTGGTCGGGGTGGGCGTGCGTGACGATCAGCCGGTCGATCGGCTTGCCCAGCCCCTTGGCGTAGGCGACGACCTCGTCGGCGTACCCCAGCGCGTACTGCGCGTCGACGGCCACGATCCGGCCCGGGGTCTCGATCAGCTGGGTGGTGACATTCAGACTGTCGTCCGGTGCCATGTAGCTGTGGACGCGGACCGTACCCCTGTCGATGACCGTCACTGTGCCGTTCATGCCGCTCTTCTTCCTGCTCAGGCGGTATCCGAAAACCGCCGCTGCCCCCACTGTCGCCCGTGCGCCACGGCCGGGCGAGATACGCTGGAGACTCAAGATGGTCAAAGACGGACATGAGTGGGGTTTCCCATGTCGGCCTCCGATGTCGCCGCCACCCGTGACGCCACCGATGACGCCGCCACCCGTGACGGGCCGATCCCCGGGTTCGGCTTCAACCCGCCCACCGCGCCGGTCGCCGGATTCGAGCTGGCCGAGCTGGCCGGCCTGCACGAGCGGATGGCCGACGGCAGCCTCCAGCGCGTCCACCGGGTCGGCTTCCACACGGTCACCCTGATCACCGAGGGCAGCGGGGAACACACCGTCGACTTCGTCACCCACCCCTGCCGCCCCGGCACCCTGCTGTGGATCCGCCCCGGCCAGGTCCAGCGCTTCGACCGCCCCGGCACCATGACCGGCACCCACCTGCTGTTCACTCCGGCTTTCCCGCCCCGCCCGGCCGGCGCCGACCGCCTCGGGCGCGAGTGGTACGGCCCGGTCTGCCGGCAGCTGGGCACCGGCGACGACTACGCCACCCTGTCCGCCCTGCTGGACAGAGTGCGCGCCGAGTTCACCCGCCCGGACGGCACCGTGTCGCGGGAGATCCTCCAACTGCTGCTCGGCGCGGTGCTGTTGCACATCGACCGGCTGCCGCAGCCGGGGGCGGACGGCGACCCGCACGCCGGTGGCGAGGTCTACGCCCGCTTCCGCGCCCAGCTGGAACGCTCCTACGCCACCACCCGGCGCGCCGAGGACTACGCCCACCGTCTGGGCTACACGGTCAAGACCCTCACCCGCGCCTGTCTCGCGGCCACCGGGCAGCCCGTCAAACAGGTCATCGACGCCCGGGTCGCCCTCCAGGCCCAGCGGCTGCTCGCCCACACCGACGAGCCGGTCGCGGTCATCGGCCGCCGCCTGGGCTTCTCCGAACCCACCAACTTCGGCAAGTTCTTCACCCGCCACACCGGGACGACGCCGGGGGCCTTCCGCCGCGTCCACCACGCCGCGCAGTGAGCTGTGGCGATCTGCCGGACCGAAGCGACGCGAAAGCGCCGACCGCCGCGCGGGGCACCGTGGCCGTCCCCGTTCCCTACGTGCTCTCCTGCCGTCAGCCGAGCGCGTCGATGAGGGCCTTGGTCACTCCCTCCGTCGTCGCCGTGCCGCCGACGTCGCGGGTCAGGATGCCGGCCGCGGTCGTCTTCTCGATGGCCCTCTCCAGCCTGGCCGCCTGGTCGGGCAGGCCGAAGTGGTCCAGCATCAGGGCCGCGCTGCCGACCGCGCCGATCGGGTTGGCCAGACCCTGGCCCGCGATGTCCGGCGCGGAGCCGTGCACCGGCTCGAACATGCTCGGGAAGCGGCGCTCGGGGTTGAGGTTGGCGCTGGCGGCGAGGCCCAGGCTGCCGGCCAGGGCGCTGCCGAGGTCGGAGAGGATGTCCGCGTTGAGGTTCGAGGCGACGACGACCGACAGGTCCTCGGGGTGCAGCACGAACTTGGCGGACATGGCGTCGACCAGCACGCTCTCGGTCTCCACGTCCGGGTAGTCGGCGGCGACCCGCTTGAAGACGTCGTCCCACAGGACCATGCCGTACTGCTGGGCGTTGCTCTTCGTCACGGACGACACCTTGCGCCGGGTCCGGGTACGGGCCAGGTCGAAGGCGAACCGCATGATGCGTTCGCAGCCGGTCTCGGTGAACAGGGCGGACTGGACGGCGACTTCACCGCCCCGGCCGCGGGCGGAGAGGTTGCGCCCGCCGAGGCCGGCGTACTCGCCCTCGCTGTTCTCGCGGACGACGACCCAGTCGAGGTCCGTGTCGTCGGCCTTGCGCAGCGGGCTGAGGACGCCCGGCAGGAAGTGGACGGGGCGGACGTTGGCCCACTGGTCGAAGTTCTGGCAGATCCGCAGCCGCAGTCCCCACAGGCTGACGTGGTCGGGGACGGTGGGCCAGCCGACCGCGCCGAAGTAGACGGCGTCGAAGTCCTTGAGGCGGTCGAGTCCGTCCTCGTCCATCATCGTCCCGGTGCGCTCGTAGTACTCGCAACCCCAGGGGAACTCCTCCCAGGCGAAGGCGAACGCCCCGCCGGAGTCCGCGGCCAGCACGTCCAGGACGGCACGCCCGGCGGCGACGACCTCCTTGCCGACGCCGTCGGCGGGGATGGCGGCGATGCGGAACGTACGGGATGCGGTGGTCATGAGTGCCTCCGGCTCGCTGGGTGGGACCGGTTTCGAGTCAACACAGGGCGGGCGCACGACGTCCAAGACCTGCTTCCGATGCGTCGTATAGGCGGAGCCGATCGGTCCCGCGTCGGCCGTGAGCCGTCCGGCCTTGGTACGTCAGGCGCCGCGCCCGCGTTGGGCCAGCGCGCCGGTGAGCGCGAGGAACGCCCGCGCGGCCGGGGTGAGGTGCGCGGGCAGGCTGACCATGGCCACATGGAGGTGCGCGGTCGGTTCGATCGGCGCGACCGCCGCACCGCAGCGGCGGGCGAGGCTGGTCCAGGAGGAGGGCAGGACGGCGACGCCGACGCCCGCGATGACCAGGGGCAGGATCGAGGTGCGGTGGTCGACCACGGTGACGATCTCGGTGCTGGCGCCGCCCGCGGTGATGTCGTCGACGATGCTGCGCATCAGGCTGCCGGTGCGGGACGCGATGAGTCTCTGCCCGGACAGGTCCTCGGGCCGGATCGTGATGCCGTCCTTGATCGCCCCGTCCGGCGGTGCGACGGCCACGAACGGCTGTTCCTCGACGTGCAGGACGTCCAGCCCGGACCACTGCCCGGGAGCGGCGCTGCCCAGCAGGCCGAGCTCACAGGCCCCGCTGCGGACCAGGGACACCACCTCGTCCGGGGTGAAGGCGGCCTGGGTGCTCACGGTCACCGAGGGATGCAGTTCGGCGAACCGGCGGACGAGGGTGGTCAGCGGCTCGATGCCGGGCGAGGGCATGGTGGCGATCTCGACCCGGCCGCCGCGCAGCCCGGCAAGGCCAGCGGCGGTATCGCGTACGGCGGCCAGGTCGCGCAGCACCCGGCGGCTCGGTTCGAGCAGTTCCTGACCGGCTTCGCTCAGGACGACCCCGCGCCCCACCCGGTGGAAGAGGGCCACCCCGAGGTCGGCCTCCAGGTTGGCCATCGCCTGGGACAGCGAGGGCTGCGCCACGTGCAGCGCGGCGGCGGCCTTGCTGAAGCCGCCGTGCTCCACGATGGCGAGGAAGTATTCGAGCTGCCTGGCGTCCATGGCACTCCTCGCGCTGTCCCGGTGCGACGGACGAGCCTACTTGCCGGTTTCCGCTGCCTCAGTGACCTGTCCGGCGGTCGGCGAGTGTCCGTGCGCACCGGGTGAGCGGCCGTGCGGACACGGCACCGCCGTTCGCACGGTCCTGGTCGGTGAGATCCGTCAGGGCCCGGACCGGGCGGAAGTGCGGGGCGGTGGTGTCCGCGGGCGGCGTGCGGCGACCGGCATCGACGGACACGATCAGGATGCCGCCTCGGCGCCGCGGGCGGCCGACGGCACGATGACCGGTGCGTCCGATCCGAACCCGGGCTCGTCCTGTGCGGCCGGGGAGGGGACTCCCACCTCGCCCGCCAGCACCGCGCGGGCCCGCTCCAGATCCAGGCCGTTCTCCCACTTGGCGACGGACAGCGTGGCGACCGCGTTGCCGAAGAAGTTCACCAGGGCCCGGCACTCGGACATGAACTTGTCGATGCCGAAGATGAGCATGATGCCCGCGGCCGGCACGGAGCCGACCGTCGACAACGTCGCGGTCAGCGCGATGAATCCACCGCCCGCGACGCCGGCCGCGCCCTTGGACGTCAGCAACATCACCGCCAGCAGGCCCAGTTGCCCGCCGAGGGAGAGCGAGGTGTCCGTGGCCTGGGCGATGTAGAGCGTGGCCGGCGACAGGTAGATGGCCGCACCGTCGAGGTTGAAGCTGTAGCCGGTCGGTACGACGAGACCCACCGTGGACCGTTCCGCGCCCATGAACTGCAGTTTGCGCATCAGTCCGGGCAGCGCCGGCTCGGCGGTCGAGGTGCCGAGGATCAGCCAGAACTCCTCCTTGAAGTAGCGGAAGAGCTGGAAGATGTTCAGCCGCACGTAGAGGGCGAGCACACCGCCGAGCACGAGGACCACGAACAGCGCGGAGGTCGCGTAGAAGAGGACGATCAGGGAGCCGAGGCTGGTCAGCGTGGACAGGCCGAACTTCCCGATGGCGTACGACATCGCGCCGAAGGCACCCAGTGGCGCCGCCTTCATGACGAAGGACAGGACCTTGAAGACGACCTCGGTCAGACGCCCCACGGCCGCGATGATCGACTCGCCCGTCTTCCCCACCATCTTCACCGCGATGCCGAAGACCACGGCCAGGAAGATCACCTGGAGGATGTTCCCCCCGACGAACGGCCCGAAGACGCTGTTCGGCACGATGCCGGTGAGGAACTCCCACCAGTGCTGGTGCTCGCCCTGCGAGATGTACTGGCCCGCGTCCCCGGACGTCTTCAGGGACGCCGGATCGGCGTGCACACCGTCGCCGAGGCGGAAGACGTTGATCGCCACCAGCCCGGTGACCAGAGCGACGACGGTGCCGGCCTGGAAGTAGACCAGCGCCTTGACTCCGGTACGGCCGACCTTCCTCAGGTCGGCGACGCCCGCGATGCCGCCGATGATCGTCAGGAACACGATCGGCCCGATCAGCATCTTCATCGCCGTGATGAAGGTCGTGCCGATCGGCTCCATGTCGGTGGCCAGATCCGGCCACCGCCAGCCCAGCACGACACCGATCACTATCGCCACCAGCACCTGGACGTACAGCTGCCGGTACCACGGCGTCGCCGCGATACGCGCGGCCTGCTCGGCTCGTCCGCTGCCCGGGGTATGCGTCATTGCAGCCTCCCTGATCGCGCGCAACCGAGCCCGATCGGTCCACGCCGGCTTTCGCCACAGTGAACCGGCCCGCACCCCAGGGGTCCACGACCAAAAATCGATGCCCCGTATAGGCCTCACCTATCAGTTCACGCTGCACAGACGGAAAGCAGTGACCCGCTCCCTACAACCCCACGATCTTGTTCCACCGCTTCGCGAACTCCACCCGTTCCGTCGACGTGATGTCGCGGGCGATGGCGAGCCGCTTGCGCATCGCCGTGTTCGGGAAGATCAGGGGGTTGTCGGCGAGGGCCGCGGTGTCCTTGTCCTTGGAGTCGGCGAGGACCTGCTGGGCGGCCGGGACGGGGCAGACGTAGTTGACCCAGGCGGCCAGTTCGGCGGCGACCTCCGGCTCGTAGTAGTAGTCGACGAGGCGTTCCGCGTTGGTCTTGTGGACGGCGCGGTCCGGGATCATCAGGGAGTCGGACCACAGCTCCGCGCCCTCCTCGGGGACGACGAAGCGGATGTCGGGGTTGTCGGCCTGGAGCTGGATGACGTCGCCGGAGTACGCCTGGCAGGCCAGGACATCCCCGCTGACCAGGTCCTTCGTGTAGTCGTTGCCGGTGAAGCGGCGGATCTGGCCGCGGTCGACCTGGTGCTGCACCTCGTCGCAGACGGTGTAGAAGTCGTCGGCCGTCCACTTGGTGATGTCCACGCCGTTGCCCTGCATCAGCAGCGCGAACGACTCGTCGAGGCCGGAGAGCAGCGTCACCCGGCCCTTGAGGTCGCTCGCCCACAGTTCCTTGACGTGCCGGATCTCGCGGCCCAGCTTCCTGCGGTTGTAGGCGATGCCGGTGATGCCCGACTGCCAGGGCACGGTGTGGAGGCGGCCCGGGTCGAAGGCGGGCGTGCGGAGCAGTGGGTCCAGGTACTTCGCCACGTTCGGCTGGCGGGCGCGGTCCATCTTCTGGACCCAGCCCAGGCGGACGAACCGCGCGCACATCCAGTCGCTGATGACGATGATGTCCCGGCCGGTGGACTGGTGGTTCATCAGCGCGGGGCTGATCTTGCCGAAGAACTCGTCGTTGTCGTTGATCTCCTCGATGTAGTCGACGGAGATCCCGGTGCTCTTCTCGAAGGCGTCGAGGGTGGGCCGCTTGTTCGGGTTGTCGTCGTCCACGTCGATGTACAGCGGCCAGTTGGCGAAGACCAGTCGGTGGTCCGTGGCGGACAGGTCGGTCACGGCGCGGTCGCCGGCCTTGACGTAGGCGGCGGGCACCCCGCAGCCCGCCAGCGCGCCGAGCGCGGCGGTGCCGCCGAGCGCGCGCAGCAGGGAGCGACGGGAGAGCGCGGGCGTCTGGGAAGAGGTCTGGGGCACACCTGAAGCATGTCCCGCCCGCCCGCCACCGGGCAATCGACGCTGCGTCGAGCGACATGACACGGACCCGACACCCTGTCGATGCCCCGGGTCAACTCGGCGTTACAGCAAAGCGCTGCCCGGGGAGACTTCCCCGTCCCGGGCAGCGCCACATACCCAGGGGCGCGGGGAACTGCGCGACCAGCCCCCACGCCCCCGCAGCCGACGTACGGCCTACCGCCTACGGCCTACGCGTCCAGCGACGTCATCACATGCTTGATCCGCGTGTAGTCCTCGAACCCGTACCCGGACAGGTCCTTGCCGTACCCGGACTTCTTGAACCCGCCGTGCGGCATCTCCGCGACCAGCGGGATGTGCGTGTTGATCCACACGCAGCCGAAGTCCAGCCTCTTGGACATGCGCATCGCGCGCCCGTGGTCCTTGGTCCACACCGAGGACGCCAGCGCGTAGTCGACGCCGTTGGCCCACTCCACGGCCTGGTCCTCGTCCGTGAAGGACTGGACGGTGATGACCGGCCCGAAGACCTCGTTCTGGATGATCTCGTCGTCCTGCTTCAGTCCGGAGACGACGGTCGCCGCGTAGAAGTAGCCCTTGTCGCCGACCCGCTGACCGCCGGCCTCGACCTTGGCGTGGGCGGGCAACCGCTCGATGAAGCCGGCGACCTGCTTGAGCTGGTTCGGGTTGTTCAGCGGCCCGTACAGCACGTCCTCGTCGTCCGGCCGGCCCGTCTTCGTCTCGGCCGCCGCCTTCGCGAGCGCCGCCACGAACTCGTCGTGGATGGACTCCTGGACGAGCACGCGGGTGGCGGCCGTACAGTCCTGCCCGGCGTTGAAGTAGCCCGCGACGGAGATGTCCTCGACGGCCTTGGCGATGTCGGTGTCCTCGAAGACGACGACAGGCGCCTTGCCGCCCAGCTCCAGGTGGACCCGCTTGAGGTCCTTGGACGCGGACTCGGCGACCTGCATGCCGGCCCGCACGGAGCCGGTGATGGAGGCCATCGCCGGGACCGGGTGCTCGACCATCGCGCGGCCGGTGTCACGGTCACCCGTGACGACGTTGAAGACGCCCTTCGGGAGGATCCCGCCGATGATCTCGGCCATCAGGACGGTCGACGCCGGGGTGGTGTCCGACGGCTTGAGGACCACGGTGTTGCCCGCGGCGATCGCCGGGGCGAACTTCCACACGGCCATCATCATCGGGTAGTTCCAGGGCGCGACCTGCGCGCAGACGCCGACCGGCTCGCGGCGGACGATGGAGGTCATCCCCTCCATGTACTCGCCGGCCGAGCGGCCCTCCAGCATCCGGGCCGCACCGGCGAAGAACCGGATCTGGTCGACCATCGGCGGGATCTCCTCGGAGCGGGTGAGCCCGGTCGGCTTGCCCGTGTTCTCCACCTCGGCCGCGATGAGTTCCTCGGCCCGCTCCTCGAACGCGTCCGCGATCTTCAGCAGGGCCTTCTGCCGCTCGGCGGGCGTGGTGTCGCGCCAGCCCGGGAAGGCCGCGGCCGCGGCCGCCATCGCGGCGTCGACGTCCGCTTCCCCGGACAGCGGCGCGGTCGCGTACGCCTCGCCGGTCGCGGGGTTGACCACCTCCGTGGTCCGTCCGTCGGCGGCGTCCCGGAACTCACCGTCGATGTAGTTGCGCAGACGACGCAGCTCGGTGCTCACTGCCGGCCCTCCAAGTTCGGGTGTCCAATCACTGAGACACCCACAGTAATCCGAGATCCCACGTTTTCAACACCCCTACGGCCGCCAGGTCTGCGAAATCCGCAATACAGGACACCTCAAACAACGAATTTCATCGATACGGCCTTGCGGAACCGTCGAGACGTCGTGCACAGTGAGGTTGTGGCCAGTCGAAGCGCAGACCAGAGGGACTCGTCCCGCGAGTCCAGGAACGGCACCCCTCAGTTGGACGCCGTCTCCCTCGCCATCATCCAGCAGCTCCAGGAGGACGGCCGCCGGCCGTACGCCGCGATCGGCAAGGCCGTCGGCCTGTCCGAGGCGGCCGTGCGCCAGCGCGTCCAGAAGCTGCTGGACCAGGGCGTCATGCAGATCGTCGCCGTCACGGACCCGCTCACCGTGGGCTTCCGCCGGCAGGCGATGGTCGGCATCAACGTCGAGGGCGATGTCGAGTCGATCGCGGACGCGCTGAGCGCCATGTCGGAAGTCGAGTACGTGGTGATGACCGCGGGCTCGTTCGACATCCTCGCGGAGATCGTCTGCGAGGACGACGACCACCTGCTGGACGTCATCAACAAACGCATCCGGGCGCTGCCCGGCGTGCGCTCCACCGAAAGCTTCGTTTATCTGAAGCTGAAGAAGCAGACCTACATGTGGGGAACCCGATAACCGTGACCCAGAAGGACCTCAGCCGCACCGCGTACGACCACCTGTGGATGCACTTCACCCGCATGTCCTCGTACGAGAACTCGCCCGTCCCGACCATCGTCCGGGGCGAGGGCACCTACATCTACGACGACAAGGGCAAGCGCTACCTCGACGGTCTCGCCGGTCTGTTCGTGGTCCAGGCCGGTCACGGCCGCACCGAACTCGCCGAGACCGCCTTCAAGCAGGCCCAGGAGCTGGCGTTCTTCCCGGTGTGGTCGTACGCCCACCCGAAGGCCGTCGAGCTCGCGGAGCGGCTGGCCGACCACGCCCCCGGCGACCTGAACAAGGTCTTCTTCACCACCGGCGGCGGCGAGGCCGTCGAGACCGCCTGGAAGCTGGCCAAGCAGTACTTCAAGCTGCAGGGCAAGCCGACCAAGTACAAGGTCATCTCCCGCGCGGTCGCCTACCACGGCACCCCGCAGGGCGCCCTGTCGATCACCGGCCTGCCGGCGCTGAAGGCCCCCTTCGAGCCGCTCGTCCCCGGTGCCCACAAGGTCCCGAACACCAACATCTACCGCGCCCCGATCCACGGCGACGACCCGGAGGCCTTCGGCCGCTGGGCCGCCGACCAGATCGAGCAGCAGATCCTCTTCGAGGGCCCCGACACCGTCGCCGCGGTCTTCCTGGAGCCGGTGCAGAACGCCGGCGGCTGCTTCCCGCCCCCGCCCGGCTACTTCCGGCGCGTGCGCGAGATCTGCGACCAGTACGACGTGCTGCTCGTCTCCGACGAGGTCATCTGCGCCTTCGGCCGCCTGGGCACGATGTTCGCCTGCGACAAGTTCGGCTACGTCCCGGACATGATCACCTGCGCCAAGGGCATGACCTCGGGCTACTCCCCGATCGGCGCGTGCATCGTCTCCGACCGCGTCGCCGAGCCGTTCTACAAGGGCGACAACACCTTCCTGCACGGCTACACCTTCGGCGGCCACCCGGTCTCCGCGGCGGTCGGCCTCGCCAACCTCGACCTGTTCGAGCGCGAGAACCTCAACCAGCACGTCCTGGACAACGAGGGCGCCTTCCACTCCACCCTGCAGAAGCTGCACGACCTGCCGATCGTCGGCGACGTCCGCGGCAACGGCTTCTTCTACGGCATCGAACTGGTCAAGGACAAGGCGACCAAGGAGTCCTTCAACGACGAGGAGACCGAGCGCGTCCTGTACGGCTTCCTCTCGAAGGCCCTGTTCGAGAACGGCCTGTACTGCCGTGCCGACGACCGCGGCGACCCGGTCGTCCAGCTCGCCCCGCCGCTGATCTCCAACCAGGAGACCTTCGACGAGATCGAGCAGATCCTGCGCGCCACCCTCTCCGAGGCGTGGACGAAGCTCTGATCATCGGATCAGCGGTCTGATCCCAGATCCGGCCCCGGCCCCGGCGCCGCCCGTTCGAGTGAGAACGGCGGCCCGGGGCCGCGTGCTGTCCGGGCCCCGCCCTCCGGCCTGCCTAGCGTGCACGTGACCGATCGGCCCAGCCTTTCGTTCCCCCGGACGTGGGAAGGCACGGCAAAACGGATCAGAACCGAGGTGTTACGCCCATGGAGGCCCCGCCGGACAACGACGTGCTGTGGGCACGCGCCCTGCACTTCCGCCACCAGGACGGCTCACCGGGTGTCACCGGCATCTCCCTGGGCGTGCGCGAGGGCGAGATCCTCGCCGTCAGCGGCCCGCGCGGCTGCGGCAAGACGACGCTGCTGAGGTGCCTGGCCGGTCTGGTCCCGGCGCAGGACGGCGAGGTCTGGTTCAACAGCAAGGCCGTGCACCGGATGGGCCCGTTCGCCCGTGAGCGGCTGCGCCGCGACCGCTTCGGCTGGATCGACCCGGTCCCGACCCTCGTCCCCGAGCTGAACGTCTGGGAGAACACCGCCCTGCCCCTGATGCTGCGCGGCACCGGCCGCCGCCGGGCCAAGGCGGCCGCCCTGGAGTGGCTGGAGCGGCTCGACGTCGGCGACAAGGCCCGCAAGCACCCGGCCGAGCTCAAGCAGTCCGAGCGCCAGCGCGTCGCCATCGCCCGCGCGCTCGCCCCCGCCCCCACGGTCCTCTTCGCCGACGAGCCGACGGCGCCCCTGCACCGCGCCGACCGCGCGCACGTGCTGCGCACGCTCACCACCGCGGCCCGCTCGCACGGCATCACGGTCGTCCTCGCCACGCACGACGCGGAGACGGCGGCCCTCGCCGACCGCAAGGTCGACCTCCTGGACGGCCGCCGGGTCAACACCGTCCACCTGCCGCCGGTCCCCGAAGCGGAGGGCCGGGCCGAGTGCTCAGTCTCCGTCTGACCCGCGCCGCCCGCCCGACCGTGCACCTGCGCCGCCTCCTGGTGGCCGCGGCCGCCGCCGGCACGGGCTTCCTGCTGCTGTCCGCCCTCGGCTACGGGCTGACCCACCCGACCCACTCGACGGCGGCGCTCCTGCGCCTGTCCTGGTGCGCGATCCCGCTGGCCAGCACGGTGCAGCTCGCGGTCGCGGTCGCCCGCACCGACCCCGGCGCCAAGCCGCGCCCCGGCCTCTCCGCCTTCGGCCTGGGCCCGGCCCGCCTGATGGCCGTCGCCGCCCTCAACACGGCCCTCGCCTGCACCCTGGGCTCCCTGCTGGCCCTCCTGGTCTTCCTCCACCTGCGCGGCGACCTCACGGGCATGCCGTTCGACGGCGCCGCGAAGGACTTCCTGGCGGCCGACAGGTCCCTGCCCGTCCCGGCGGCCCTCACCCTCCTGGCCACCCTCCCGGTCCTCGCCTCCACGGCGGTCGCCCTGGCCCTCCGCCCCCGCGACCTCCCCCACGCCGACACCCGCACCCGCACCCGCGGCTACGGCCGCTTCGGCGCCTACGGCAGAACCCCCAGCCCCGAAACCTTCGGCACCTACGGCCGCTTCGGCGCCCGCTTCTTCCGCGGCCCAACACCCGGCACCCAGCCGCCGCTTCCCCCGCCGAACGCGCCCCAGCCATCCCGCCATCCCTCGCACACCCCCGAGCCACCACTCCACCCCACGGACAGCCCCGAGCCACCACTCCACCCCACGCACGCCCCCCAGCCACCACTCCACCCCACGGACAGCCCCCAGCCACCACTCCACCCCACGCACGCCCCCCAGCCACCACTCCACCCCGCCGACGGCCCCCAGTCACCGCTTCATCCCGCCGACGGCCCCCAGTCACCGCTTCATCCCGCGGGCAGTCGTGCCGCTTGGGCGGCACGGGTGGGCGCGGACGGCACCCTGCACGCGCCGGTAAGCGAACCCCACCCCCCGGCCCCAGCCGACCGCACCGACGACACCCCGGCCCCCCTCCCCGACCTCCCCACCGCCCCACCCCCAGCGCTCCCCTGGGGCATCGCCGTCCTCGCCGCAGGCCTCGCCGTGGAGTCCTACGCCGGCGCCACCGAAACCGCCCGCCACACCACCCTCCCCGGCGGCCTGGCCGGCGGCCCCGCCGGGGTCCTCGCCGGCTGGGCCCTCACCGCCCTCGGCCTGATCCTCGCCGGCCCCGGCCTCACCCACCTCTGCGGCCGCCTCCTCCAGTCCGTCCGCCCCGGCGCCCGCCGCCTCCTCGCCGGCCGCGTCCTGATGGCGGAGGCCACCCGCATCGGCCGCCCCCTCGGCGTCGTCTGCGCGGTGGCGTCGGCAGCCTTCGCGGCCACCGCCCTCCACGGCGGCGCCGGCGGCGCCCCCGCCTTCGGCCCCCTCACCGTCCTCGGCGGCCTCGTGGTGGCCGGCTGCACGGTCGCCACCCTCCTCACCGCCGCCGTCGAGGCCCGCCAGTCCCGCGCCGACACCACCGCGGCCCTGCTCCGGCTCGGCGCTCCGGCGACCGTGCTGCGCAGCGCGGCGGCCCTGCGCACCGGTGCCCTGCTGGCCCTCTTCGGCCCCCTCACCCTGCTGATCGCGGAGCTCGCCGCACTCCCGCTCGCACACTGAAAGTCCGTACGAAAAAACCCGGACCCGGCGATGACTTTCGCCGCGCCCCCTGGTCTATCCCCGCGAACGGCACGACACCCGAGGGAGAGACCCCATGTACCAGCAGATGATCTTCGTGAACCTGGCCACCGACGACGTCGCCGCGTCCCGGAAGTTCTTCACCGAGCTCGGTTACTCGATCAACCCGCAGTTCAGCAACGACGACTGCTCCTGCGTCGTGATCAGCGACACGATCATCGCGATGCTGCTGAGCAAGCAGCGCTACGCCGACTTCACGAAGAAGGAGATCGCCGACTCCACGAAGACCAGCGAGGTGCTGATCTGCCTGAGCGCGGAGAGCCGCGAGAAGGTCGACGAACTGGTGGCGAAGGCGGTCGCGGCCGGCGGCACGGCGAACGACGACGTCCAGGACCAGGGCTTCATGTACGGCCGTTCCTTCGAGGACCTCGACGGCCACAGCTGGGAGGTCGTGTGGATGGACCCGGCCGCGGTCCAGGGCTGACGCCTACAGTGGGCGGGTGCATCCGACACCCGCCCAGCCGTACCCCGCGCAGCCCCGTCCCGCCCGGCCGCACCGGGCCGCCCGCGACCGTGAGATCGAGTCCCTCGCCGAGTTCGACGAGGTCGTCGCCGCGCACGGCACGCTCGCCCGGTACCGGGTCCAGGCCGTCGATCTGACGGACCGTACGGACGTCCTGCTGGCCACCGACACCACCGGCGCCGTCTTCCTCGGCTGCCCGATGTCCCCCGAGGCCGCCGCCCGGGCCGGCGCGTCCGGCGCCCTGGTGTTCCCCCCGGTCCCGGACCTCCCTTTCGACCCCTACCGCGCCTTCGTGTACACGCCCGGCGAGCTCTTCGACTCGCTCGACGCGGGGTACGAGGCGACCCCGGACGCCCGCTCGTACGCCTGGTTCCAGCAGACCAGGGCGGACGGAGACATATTCGGCTCCATGCTCCGCTCGATCCACGACGACGCGGTCTCCGACGCGCTGGACGAACTCCTCGTCGGTGCCCGGGTGGTGGGCGTGATGGGCGGCCACGCGATGGCCCGCGGCACGGCGGAGTACGCCGGTGCCGCCCGCCTCGGCCGGGAGCTCGCGCGGTCCGGCTTCACGGTGGCGACCGGCGGCGGCCCGGGCGCGATGGAGGCGGCGAACCTCGGCGCGTACGCGGCGCCCTTCGACGACGGGATGCTCGACGAGGCGCTGGAACTCCTCGCCAAGGCACCGTCGTTCCGGCCGTCCGTCACCGACTGGGCGCGCGCCGCCTTCGAGGTCCGCGAGCGCTGGCCGGACGGCGGCCCGTCGGTCGGCATCCCCACCTGGTTCTACGGCCACGAGCCGCCGAACGCCTTCGCCGCGCACATCGCCAAGTACTTCGCCAACGCCACCCGCGAGGACGGCCTGCTGGCCCGCTCCAACGCCGGTGTGGTGTTCCTGCCGGGCGCCGCCGGGACCGTCCAGGAGATCTTCGACAACGCGACGCCCAACTACTACGAGTCACGAGGCGAGCCGACCCCGATGGTGCTCGTGAACGAGGCGCACTGGAGCGAGAAACTGCCGGCCTGGCAGCTGCTGACCTCGCTCGCGGGCGACCGCGCGATGGCGTCCCGTATCGCCCTGGTTGACCGGATCGAGCAAGCTTCACAAGCGCTGAAACGTCTCACTAATTAAACAGAAGGTAAAGTCAACACCTGTGGACCGCATATGCGTTGACACTACTTACGGCGCACTTATAGACCTGAGGGACTCTTGGGGATCCTGATGCCTCACCGCATCGCCGCATCAACTCCCCCTCAGCCCCCCTCAGTTATGCACTCAGTAAGGACAAACGTGTCCATATCCCGCCGCAGTGCACGTCGTTCCGTGCGCATCCTGGGTATTGCCTCCGCGTCGGCCGCGCTGGTCCTGGGCGTCTCCAGCAGCGCCCTCGCGTGCAACATCTCCGAGTTCTCCGCCGAAGCCACCTGCGACGGCTCCAACGGTGTCATCAACGTCAAGGACGTCGACGCCTCAGGCACTCCGGCCACCATCACCGTGTTCCTCGAGAGCAACGGTGCCGACGCGAAGCAGGTCGGCGACGCCCAGACCGTCAAGGGCTCCAAGGCAGGCACGACGGTCACCTTCTCCGAGGACTGGGCGCCCGACGCGACGTACCGCGTCCACGTCAAGGTCGACAGTGGCAAGATCCAGATCGACACGGACATCACGCCCAACCTGACCACCCCGTCGACGGCGTGCAAGTCCACGGAGAGCTCCAGCCCCTCCCCCTCGGACACGACCACCCCGTCGCCGTCCGCCACGGAGACCACCCCGGCCGAGTCGGACTCCCCGACCCCGTCGGCCACGGACAGCACCACCGCCCCGGCGACCACGTCGGACAACGCCCCGTCCCCGGCCGTCGGTGAGTCGAACCTCGCCGAGACCGGTGCCAACTCCAACACCGGCCTGATCGCCGGTATCGCCGCCGCGCTCGTGGTGGTCGGCGGTGGAGCCGTCTGGTTCGGCATGCGCCGCCGTGGGGCGCACAGCGGCAACTGACGCGCCGCTCACCCGTACGTACACCGTCGAGGCCCGTCCCCGTATCCCCGGGGGACGGGCCTCGGCCGTACCGCGGAATCCCTCAGTCCAGTACGACGGTCTCCGCCGCGTCGAACTCGACGCCCACCGCGTCCCCGGCCTCCGGCGCCGCCCGCAGCGCGCAGGCGGCCTCCAGACGGGGCCCGTCCAGGGGCTGGAGGTGGACGGTGACATGGGTGCCCTGGAAGGTGCGGGCGGCCACCGTGCAGGGCAGCCCCGCGTCGGCGGCGACGAGCCGTACGCCCGCCGGCCGTACCAGCAGCGTCCGCGGGCCCTGTGCCGAGCCCTCGGGCACCGGCACCTTCCCCCACGGCGTCACCGCGACCGTGCCCTCGACGGTCGCCGGGACCACGTTGCCGAAGCCGAGGAAGCGGGCGACGAACTCGTCCGCGGGCCGCTGCCAGACGTCGAGCGGCGTGCCGGACTGGGCGATCCGCCCGTCCCGCATCACCACCACCCGGTCGGCCAGCGCGAACGCCTCGCCCTGGTCGTGCGTCACGGCGAGCACGGTCGTACCCAACCGCCCGAACAGCTCCCGGAGTTCGACCACGAGCCGCTCCCGCAGCGAGCGGTCGAGCTGACCCAGCGGTTCGTCGAGCATCAGCAGCCGGGGCCGGGGCGCCAGGGCCCGGGCGAGCGCGACCCGCTGCTGCTCACCGCCGGAGAGCCCGGCGACGGCCCGGCCGGCCGCCCCCGGCAGCCCCACCAGCTCCAGCAACTCACCCACCCGCTCGGCCTGTTGCACTTTCCCGGCGCCACGCATCCGCAGCCCGAAGGCCACGTTCCCGCCGACGTCCCGCTGCGGGAACAGCTGGTGGTCCTGGAACATCAGCCCGACGCCCCGCCGGTGCGCCGGCATCCGCGCCTGGTCGTCGCCGTCGAGCAACACCCGCCCGGAGTCGAGCGGTTGCAGCCCCGCCACCGTCCGCAGCAGCGTCGACTTGCCGCTCCCGCTCGGCCCGAGCACGCACACCACCTCGTGCTCGGCCACCTCCAGGCCGACGGCGTCGAGCACGGCCCGCCCGCCGAACCGCACGGTGGCCTGCTCCAGTTCGAGAAGCGGCATCAGAACTCCCCCGTCCGGTCCGTCCGCAGCCGCTCAAGGACCAGCAGGGCCACGGCGCACACCACCATCAGAATCGTGGAAAGGGCCATCGCCTGGCCGTAGTTGAGATCACCGGGACGGGACAGCAGCCGGGCCACGGCGACCGGCAGGGTCGGGTTGTCGGGCCGCGCGATGAACACGGTCGCCCCGAACTCCCCCAGCGACACCGCGAACGCGAACCCCGCCGCGATCAGCAGCGCCCGCCGCACCAGTGGCAGATCGACCTCCCGCCACACCCGCCAGGGCGAGGCGCCCAGCACGGCCGCCGCCTCCCGCAGCCGCTCGTCCACGGCCCGCAGCACGGGCAGCATGGTCCGCACGACGAAGGGCACACCGACCAGCGCCTGAGCGAGCGGGACGAGGATCCAGGACTGGCGCAGGTCCAGCGGCGGCTTGTCGAGCGCGATCAGGAACCCGAAGCCGACGGTCACCGCGGACACCCCGAGCGGCAGCATCAGCAGCGCGTCGAAGCCCCGTACGAGGCGCCCCGCGTCCCGCCGGGCCAGCGCGGCGGCGGCGAGGCCGCCGATCACCACGGCGACGGCGGTGGCGACGACCGCGTACTGCAGCGAGTTGACGACCGACTCGATCGGCGCGACCAGGAAGGTCCCGCCGTCGGCGTCGCCCAGCGCCCGGTAGTACCCGAACCCGCCGTCGAACGACCGCCGTACCAGCACGGCCAGCGGCAGGACGAGGAGGAGCGCGACGGTGGCGAGGACCCCGCCGAGCAGCGCCCACTGCCCGGCGCCGCGCGGCCGGCGGGCCGTCACCGCCGGGTCCACCAGCCTGAGCGCGCTCTCCCGCCGCCGTACGGTCCACGCGTGCACGGCGAGGATCGCGCCGACCGCGGCGAACTGGACGAGGGTGAGGACGGCGGCCGTGGAGAGGTCGAAGATCTCGGAGGTCTGCCGGTAGATCTCCACTTCGAGGGTGGAGAACGTCGGCCCGCCGAGGATCTGCACCACGCCGAAGGAGGTGAAGGTGAAGAGGAAGACCATCAGCGCGGCGGCGGCCACGGCGGGCGCGAGCGCGGGCAGGGTGACCTTCCGCCAGGCGGCCAGGGGGGAGACGCCGAGCATCCGGGCGGCCTCCTCCTGCCGCGGGTCCAGCTGGGCCCAGAGCCCGCCCACCGTCCGTACGACGACCGCGTAGTTGAAGAAGACGTGCGCCAGCAGGATGGCCCAGACGGTGGTGTCGAGCCGTACGCCCCACAGTTCGTCCAGCAGGCCGCCCCGGCCCACGAGCGCGAGGAACGCGGTCCCCACGACCACCGTCGGCAGCACGAAGGGGACCGTCACCACGGCCCGCAGCACCTGCCTGCCCGGGAAGTCGAGGCGGGCGAAGACGTAGGCGGCGGGCAGCGCGGCCAGCAGGGTGAGCGCGGTGGAGGCGAGCGCCTGCCAGGTGGTGAACCAGAGCACATGGCGGATGTCGGACTGGCCGAGGACGTCGGCGATCCGCCCGAACCGCCACACCCCGTCGACCTTCAGCCCGCGCGTGACGATCGCCGCGACCGGCCAGGCGAAGAAGACGCCGAAGAACGCGACGGGCCCGAGCATCAACCCGAGCCGCGCCACGCTCCCACGCCGACCGGCCGCTGCGGCGACTTCCGCCACTTCGGCCACTTCGGCTACTTCGGTTACTTCAGTACGAGTGACGTCCACGTCTTGACCCACTGGTCACGGTTGGCGGCGATCTTGTCGGGCGCCATGGTCTCGGGGTCCTGGGCGGCGGGACCGTACTTCGTGAACTCGGCGGGCACGCTCGCGCCCTTCACCACCGGATACACGAACATGTTGAGCGGCATGTCCTCCTGGAACTCCTTGGAGACCAGGAAGTCGATGAGCGCCTTGCCGCCCTTGGTGTTCCCCGCGTTGCTCAGCAGCCCGGCGAACTCGATCTGCCGGAAGCAGGTGCCGGTCGCGACGCCGGTGGGCGCGGTGCTCGGCTTGGGGTCGGCGTAGATGACCTCGGCGGGCGGCGAGGAGGCGTACGACACGACGAGCGGCCGGTCGCCGCCGGCCTTCCTGCCGCCGGCCGAGCCGGAGAACTCCTCGTTGTACGCCTGCTCCCAGCCGTCGACGACCTTGACGCCGTTGGCCTTGAGCTGCTTCCAGTAGCCCTGCCAGCCGCTGTCCCCGTACTGCGCGGCGCTGCCGAGCAGGAATCCCAGCCCCGGCGAGGAGGTGGACGCGTTCTCGGTGACGAGGAGGTTCTTGTACTGCGGCTTGACGAGATCGGCGTACGAGGTGGGCGGGGTCAGCTTGTGCTTGCTGAAGTACGCCTTGTCGTAGTTGACGCAGATGTCGCCGTAGTCGATGGGCGTGACGCGGTGCCTGTCCGCGTCGAGCTGGTACGCCGTACCGACCGTGTCGAGCCCCTTCGCCTCGTACGGCTGGAAGAGACCGTTGTCGAGAGCGCGGGACAGCAGGGTGTTGTCGACGCCGAAGAAGACGTCGCCCTGCGGGTTGTCCTTGGTCAGGATCGCCTTGTTGACGGCCTGCCCGGCGTCGCCGTCCTTGAGGACCCTGACCTTGTAGCCGGACTGCTTCTCGAAGTCCTGGAGCACGTTCTTGGAGACGGCCCACGAGTCGTGGCTGACCAGGGTGACGGTCTTGGAGTCGGCCGCGGAACCCGACGACGACGAGCACGCGGACAGCGTGACGAGACCGAGCCCTACGGCCGCGGCCAAGAAGGTCCTTGTGTGCACTGGTGTTTTCCTCCTGGGGTTGACCAGGAAGAGACGCGGCCCTGCCCGCGGTGTGCGGGCAGGGCGCAACAGCTTGAGTGAAGACCGAACTTCCTACCCAGAATGACCTGGGCGAGGTTCAGAGGGTCTGCGGCCCGGTTGCCGCACTCTCAGCGCTGTGGCGCTCCCCTGTCGGAATATGAAGATGTACCTACGGCCCTCAGATTACCGCTCGGTGGCCGCGAGCTGACCACAGGCGCCGTCGATCTCCTGGCCACGGGTGTCCCGGACCGTCACCGGCACGCCGTGCGCCTCGATCGCCTCGACGAACGCCTTCTCGTCCTCCGGCCGCGACGCCGTCCACTTCGAACCGGGCGTCGGGTTCAGCGGAATCAGATTGACGTGCACGGGCTTGCCCTTGAGCAGCCGCCCCAGCCGGTCGCCCCGCCAGGCCTGGTCGTTGATGTCGCGGATGAGCGCGTACTCGATGCTGAGCCGCCGCCCGCTCTTCTCGACGTACTCGAACCCGGCGTCGAGGACCTCGCGCACCTTCCACCGTGTGTTCACGGGGACGAGGGTGTCGCGCAGTTCGTCGTCGGGGGCGTGCAGCGAGATCGCCAGCCGGCACTTGAAGCCCTCGTCGGCGAACCGGTGGATGGCAGGGACCAGTCCGACGGTCGAGACGGTGATCCCGCGCTGCGAGAGCCCGAGCCCGTCCGGAGCCGGATCGGTGAGCGCCCGGATCGCTCCGACCACCCGCTTGTAGTTGGCGAGCGGCTCACCCATCCCCATGAAGACGATGTTCGAGAGCCGCGCGGGCCCGCCGGGCACGTCCCCGTCCCTGAGCGCCCGCATCCCGTCCACGATCTGGTGGACGATCTCGGCGGTCGACAGGTTGCGGTCAAGCCCCGCCTGCCCGGTCGCGCAGAACGGGCAGTTCATACCGCACCCCGCCTGCGAGCTGATGCACATCGTCACCCGGTCCGGGTAGCGCATCAGCACCGACTCGACGAGCGTGCCGTCGAACAGCCGCCACAGCGTCTTGCGCGTCGTCCCCTCGTCGGTCGACAGATGCCGTACGACCGTCATCAGCTCGGGAAACAGCGCCTCCCGCAGCTTGTCCCGCGATCCGGCCGGGATGTCGGTCCACTGCTCGGGGTCGTGCGCGTACCGCGCGAAGTAGTGCTGCGACAGCTGCTTGGCACGAAACGGCTTCTCCCCGACCTCGGCCACCGCGTCCTTGCGCTCGGCAGGCGAGAGATCAGCGAGATGCCGCGGCGGCTTCTTGGCTCCGCGCGGCGCTACGAAAGTGAGTTCTCCGGGATTAGGCATGGCCCTACCAGTGTCGCAGATCAACTGAAGTGGCCTGCGACCGAAGGTTTGGCGGGGGCCGGGGGCTCAGCTCCGGGCGGTCGTGATGACGGCGAAGAGGGCGCCGGAGGGGTCGAGGAACATGGCGAAGCGGCCGATGCCGGGGGCCTCGGTGACCGGGATGAGGACGGTGGCGCCGGCCTCGGTGGCCCTGGCGGACGTGGCGTCGCAGTCGGTGACCTCGAAGTACGGGTGCCACTCCGGGGTGGATCCGGCGTCGAGGTTGGCCTGGGGCAGCTGCATCAGGCCGCCGTGGGCCGCCGCGGGGCCGGCGCCGGCCGGGGTGAGGATCGTGTAGGTCAGGCCCGGGCCCATCGGCACGTCCCGCGTCTGCCAGGAGAAGACCGACTCGTAGAACGCCTTCGCCGCGTCCGCGTCGGTGGTGTAGAGCTCCGTCCTGGCCAGGCTGCCGGGGGCCGCGACGAGGTCCATGCCCTTGGTCTCGCCCGGCTGCCAGACCGCGAAGTCCGCGCCGGTGGGGTCGACGAAGGCCGCCGCACGCCCGAAGGCGAAGACGTCCGCCGGGGCGATCCGGACGCTGCCGCCCGCCTGCTCGACGGCCTTGGCGGTGGCGTCGGCGTCCGGGGTGTGGAAGTAGACCCGCCAGGACGGGGTCGCGCCCTCCGCCGTGAGCGGACCGATCCCGGCGACCGTGCCGCCGTCCTGCTCGAAGAAGCCGTAGCCGCCCGCCTCGGGGCCCGCGGACCGGTGCTGCCAGCCGAAGACGGCCGAGTAGAAGGCGGCGCTCGCGTCGGTGTCCGTGGTGCCCAGGTCGAGCCAGTTCGGGGCGCCGGGGACGTAGGTGGTCGTCAGCATGGTGGGGTTCTCCTCGGTCCTCTCCGGCCCTCGCCGGTCACCAGGTCACGGGCAGCGTACGCGGTCCGCGGATCAGGCCCTGGCGCTGGAACTCGACCTCCTCGGGAGGTACGGCCAGCCGGATGCCGGGGAAACGGGCGAGCACCGAGCCGATCATGGTCTCGGCCTCCATGCGGGCCATGATCGCGGCCATGCAGTGGTGGGGGCCGTGACCGAAGGCGATGTGCGGGCCGTCGGCGCGGTCGAAGTCCAGGTCGTCGGGGTCGGTGAAGACGGCGGGGTCGCGGTTGGCCGCGACGTAGGCGTTGTAGACGACGTCACCGGCCCGGATCAGTCGGCCGCCGACCTCGACGTCCTCGACGGCGACCCGCGGGATGCCGACGCCGTTGCGGTGCGGGACGTAGCGCAACAGCTCGTCCACCGCCTTGGGGAGCAGCTCCGGCTCACGGCGCAGCCGGTCCAGGTGCCTGGGGTGGGTGAGCAGCGCGTACATCATCGAGCCGCTGTTGTTGCGGACCGCGTGGCCGCCGCTGACCTGGATGGCGGTGGCCAGGGAGATCGCCTCGTCGTCGGTGATCTCCCCGTCCGCGGTGGCCTGGGCCAGCACTCCGGCGAGGTCCTCGCGCGGCTCGTCGCGGCGGCTCCGCAGCAGCTCGGCGATCCGGGCCCGGGTGGCCCTGGCGGCCTCCCGGGCGCGTTCCTCGGCGTCGGGGCCAGCGGAGAGCAGTGCCTCGCCGGTGGCCGCCCAGCGGTGCCAGTCCTTCTCGTCGACGCCGAGGAAGTCACGGATGACGGCGATCGGGAAGGGGCCGTGCAGCTGCTCCATGAGGTCGGCCGGCGGGCCCGCCGCCTCCATCGCGTCAAGGAGTTCGCCGGCCCTGCGCTCCGCCATCGGCCGCAGCCGCTGCATGGCCCGCCCGGTGAAGGCACGGGCGACGACCCGGCGCAGCCGGTTGTGCCCGGGCGGGTCGATGTACTGCAGGCCGGCCGTCTGGGAGGCCACCGGCGCCGGGCGCATGCTGGTGATCTCGCGGCCGACGACCAGTTCCCGGGAGAAGCGCGGGTCGGAGGTGACGAAGCGGACGTCCTCGTACCGGGTGACCAGCCAGGCCTCCCCCTCGCCGTACGCGAGCCGGATCCGGGTGACCGGCTCCTCGCGCATCATCTCGTCCAGGAACGGGTCGGGGTCGAGCGCGGGCAGGTCGTCGACGGGCCAGAACCGTACCGGCGGCGGAGGCGGGACGGGAGACGGGGTGGAGGCCGGAGCCGGGTCGAGGGGCATGGGCACACTCCCTGCGCGTCGGCGGAGACGTCGGAGGAGACAGCGTCCTCACCGGAAGTCTGCCTCCGCCCGGAATGACCTTGCGATTTCTGCTGCGTCATCCGGGGCCGACATGCCGACGGGCCCCCGCCCTGTGAAGGACGGGGGCCCGGCTACGGCGGCTGTACGGCAGCCGCCGCCGATGTCTCTGTGGATCAAGCCGACAGCCGACGTGGATCCGCCGCCGGCCAACGTGGATCAGCCTCCGGCCGGCGTGGACCAGCCGAAAGCCGGTGTCACAGTGGCTCAGCCGCTGCCGACGAACAGCACCATCAGCAGCCACACCACCGGCGCCGTCGGCAGCAGGGAGTCCAGCCGGTCCATGATGCCGCCGTGGCCCGGGAGGAGCGTGCCCATGTCCTTGATGCCCAGGTCGCGCTTGATCATGGACTCGCCGAGGTCGCCGAGCGTGGCGCTGGCCGCGACCGCGAGGCCCAGCAGCAGGCCCTGCCACCAGTGGCCGTCGTCGATCAGGAACTCCATGCACAGCGCGCCCGCGACCATCGCGAACAGCACCGCGCCGACCAGGCCCTCGCGGGTCTTGCCGGGGCTGATGCGCGGGGCGAGCTTGTGGGTGCCGAAGCGCCAGCCGACCGCGTAGGCGCCGGTGTCGCTGACCACCGTGAGGAGCAGGAAGGTCAGCACCCGGAGGGGGCCGTCCTCGGCGGTGAGCATCATCGCGACGAACGTCGCCAGGAACGGCACGTAGAACGCCGCGAAGAGACCCGCCGTGACGTCCTTGAGGTAGCCGTCCGGCGGTTCCGTCATCCGCCAGACCAGAACCGCGAGGCCGGTGAGCGCCAGGGCGACCCAGGCGCCCTCGGCCCCCCGGGCGTACCCGGCGACCACCATCGCGGCGCCGCCCAGCGCCAGCGGGACCAGGGGCGCCTTGATGCCCTTGCGCTCCTGGAGCCTGCTGGTCAGTTCCCACAGGCCCACCACGACCGCGATCGCCACGACACCGACGAAGACGGCCTTGACGACGAACAGGGACGCCACGATCACGACGCCCAGTCCGACACCGACCCCTATGGCCGCACCCAGGTCGCGTCCCGCGCTCTTTTTCTGCGGCGCGGGGGCCGGCTGTGGGGCGTCGGGCATGGGCTCCGGATTCTGCGGCGCCGCCGCATGGGGCATGGGCTGCGCCGACGGTGTGTCGTTGCGGAACGTCTCGTCTCGGAACATGGGGCCGCCCAGCCGAGCGGCCCCCCTGTCACCGTCCTGGTCCGAGCCGTACGCGGGTACGTCATCGGGCACGATGGGCATGGGGCGAGTCTGCTGCGCGTTCTGCGCATCGTACGCGGGACCCGCCGGGGCGGCTCCCCGGACATGCCCCTGGTCGTAGCCGTGGGCGCGACCGAGGTCGTACCCCTGGCCGGGACCCTGGGCAGGGCCTGCGCCCGCGCCGTACCCCTGGCCGGTGCCGTGGGCGAGGCCGGGGCCGTATCCCTGGCCGGAGCCGAGGTCGTACCCCTGGCCGGAGCCGTCGTCGTACCCCTGGCCGGTGCCCTGATCGGTCGGTCCCCAGTACCCGGCCGGTGCTCCGGCCTGGCCGACGGGTGATCCGGCCTGCCCGGGCTGCCGCCCGGCGTGCGGCGGGGCTCCCCAGGATGAGTCGTTCATCAGACTTCGAGAAGCTCCGCTTCCTTGTGCTTGAGGAGCTCGTCCACCTGCGCGACGTACTTCGCGGTGGTGTCGTCGAGCTCCTTCTCGGCGCGGCGGCCCTCGTCCTCGCCGACCTCGCCGTCCTTGATCAGCTTGTCGATCGCGTCCTTGGCCTTGCGGCGGACGGAGCGGATGGAGACCTTGGAGTCCTCCGCCTTGCCCTTCGCGACCTTGATGTAGTCGCGGCGGCGCTCCTCGGTGAGCTCGGGGAACACCACCCGGATGATGTTGCCGTCGTTGCTCGGGTTGACGCCCAGGTCCGAGTCGCGGATCGCCTGCTCGATGTTGCGCAGGGCCGTCTTGTCGAACGGGGTCACGACCGCCATGCGCGGTTCCGGCACGGAGAACGAGGCCAGCTGGTTGATCGGCGTCGGCGCGCCGTAGTAGTCGGCCACGATCTTGTTGAACATCGCCGGGTGCGCACGCCCGGTGCGGATCGCGGCGAAGTCCTCCTTGGCGACCACGACGGCCTTCTCCATCTTCTCCTCGGCTTCGAGGAGGGTCTCTTCGATCACCACTTGCTCCTGCGTGTCTTGAGTAAGGCCCGGCTGCGGTTCCGTTGCGGGCGGCGGCCGGCTGCGTCGCGTCTTCTTTCCCTGACGGTTCCCGACCGGCAGGACATTGTCCATCCCCCGGTCAGGGTCCGTCAGGCGGTGCCGGTCAGTCCCGGCTGCCCTGGTCGCCCACCAGCGTGCCGATCTTCTCACCCTTGACGGCGCGCGCGATATTGCCCTCCGCCAGCAGCTCGAACACCAGGATGGGCAGCTTGTTGTCGCGGCAGAGCGTGATCGCGGTGGCGTCGGCGACCTTGAGCTCGCGGGTGATGACCTCGCCGTAGCCGAGGGAGTCGAACTTGACCGCGTCGGGGTTGGTCTTGGGGTCGGAGTCGTAGACCCCGTCCACGCCGTTCTTGCCCATGAGCAGCGCCTCGGCGTCGATCTCCAGGGCGCGCTGGGCGGCGGTGGTGTCGGTGGAGAAGTACGGCATGCCCATACCGGCGCCGAAGATGACCACACGGCCCTTCTCCAGGTGGCGCACGGCGCGCAGCGGGATGTAGGGCTCGGCGACCTGTCCCATGGTGATCGCGGTCTGCACCCGGCTGTCGATGCCCTCCTTCTCCAGGAAGTCCTGGAGGGCGAGGCAGTTCATCACGGTGCCGAGCATGCCCATGTAGTCCGAGCGGGCCCGGTCCATGCCGCGCTGCTGGAGCTCCGCGCCGCGGAAGAAGTTGCCGCCGCCGATCACGACGGCGACCTCTGCGCCATCGCGGACGACGGCCGCGATCTCACGGGCGATCTTGTGTACCACGTCGGGGTCCACGCCCAGGCCACCGCCACCGGAGAAGGCCTCTCCGGACAGCTTCAGCAGAAACCGGCCGTGTACTTTGCCGTCGTCGCTCTTCTGGGCCTTGGTGGTCATGGAGATCCCGCCTCTTTCACGTGGTGCACATACAAAGAAGGCCATTGCCGGTGGGGTCGCTTTTCGCTGCCCATGCGCGGCAATGGCCTCCTCGTCAGATCTGCCGCCGTCCGTCACGCCCCTGGGTGTGGCGGTGTGTGCGGACGACTGCTGTCGACCGACCCTATCGGGATTTCCCCGCGGGTCGCGCGTCGATCGCGGTACGGACTCAGATGCCGACCTTGATGCGCGCGAAGCGCTTCAGGGTGACACCGGCCTCGTCCAGGACCTTCTGGACCGACTTCTTGTTGTCCAGCGCGTACGGCTGGCCGAGCAGCGTGGCGTCCTTGAAGAAGCCGTTGAGGCGACCCTCGACGATCTTCGGCAGGGCGGCCTCGGGCTTGCCCTCGGCGCGGGTGGTCTCCTCGGCGACACGGCGCTCGGTCTCGACGACCTCGGCCGGCACGTCTTCCTTGGCGAGGTACTTCGGGGCGAACGCGGCGATGTGCTGCGCGATGCCCTTGGCGACCTCGGCGTTCGGCTTGTCCAGCTCGACGAGGACACCGATCTGCGGGGGCAGGTCGGGCATCGTGCGGTGCATGTACGCGGTCACGTAACCGTCGGCGTACTGCGCGAAGCGCTCCAGGACGATCTTCTCGCCGAGGTTGGCGTTGGCCTCGTCGACGTACGCCTGGACGGTCTTGCCGGGCTCGATCTCGGAGGCGAGCAGGGCGTCCAGGTCCGCGTAGGAGGACTTGGCGACGTGCTCGGCGATGGTGTTGGCGACGGCCTGGAACCGGTCGCCCTTGGCGACGAAGTCCGTCTCGCACTTCAGCTCGACGAGGACGCCGGAGGAGTTGTCGTCGGCGATGATCGAGACCACGGCGCCGTTCTCGGCGGAGCGGCCCTCGCGCTTGGCGACGCCCTTCTGGCCCTTGATGCGGAGCGCCTCGACAGCCTTGTCGACGTCGCCCTCGGCCTCGTCCAGGGCCTTCTTGCAGTCCATCATGCCGGCGCCGGTGAGCTCGCGGAGCTTCTTGACGTCAGCGGCGGTGTAGTTCGCCATGAGTCGTTAAGTCTTTCTCGAAGTCGGGAGATCTGCCCGATCCACGATCTACACGGAGATGTAGAGCGCGAATCTATGGGTGAACGGCGGGGGCGTACGAGATGTCGTCGCCCCCGCCGTCAACGCTGACGGGTCAGGCCTGCTCGGCGTCCGCGGCCGGAGCCTCGGCGACCGGCGCGTCGGCAGCCGCAGCCTCGGCAGCCGGAGCCTCGACAGCGGCCTCGGCGGCGGCCGGGGCCTCGGCCTGCTCCGCGTCGGCGACCTTCTCGGTCTCGGCGGAGGTCTGGACCTCGGCGTCGTCCGCCTTCTTCTCGCCCTCGAGCAGGTCGCGCTCCCACTCGGCGAGCGGCTCGGCCGCGGCCTTCTCGCCCTTGTCACCGGTGGCGACGCGCGAGCGGCTGATGAGGCCCTCGGCGACGGCGTCGGCGATCACGCGGGTGAGCAGGGTGACGGAGCGGATCGCGTCGTCGTTGCCCGGGATCTTGTAGTCGACCTCGTCGGGGTCGCAGTTGGTGTCGAGGATCGCGACGACCGGGATGTTGAGCTTCCGGGCCTCACCGACCGCGATGTGCTCCTTCTTGGTGTCCACGATCCAGACGGCGCTGGGCACCTTCTGCATCTCGCGGATACCGCCGAGGGTCTTCTCCAGCTTGGTCTTCTCGCGCGAGAGCACGAGAAGCTCCTTCTTGGTCAGACCGGACGCGGCGACGTCCTCGAAGTCGATCTGCTCGAGCTCCTTGAGGCGCTGCAGACGCTTGTAGACGGTCGAGAAGTTGGTGAGCATGCCGCCCAGCCAGCGCTGGTTGACGAAGGGCATGCCGACGCGGGTGGCCTGCTCGGCGATGGCCTCCTGCGCCTGCTTCTTCGTGCCGACGAACATGACCGTGCCGCCGTGGGCGACGGTCTCCTTGACGAACTCGTAGGCGCGGTCGATGTACGACAGCGACTGGAGCAGGTCGATGATGTAGATGCCGTTGCGCTCGGTGAAGATGAAGCGCTTCATCTTCGGGTTCCAGCGACGGGTCTGGTGACCGAAGTGGACGCCGCTCTCCAGCAGCTCCCGCATCGTGACGACGGCCATGGCCGTATCTCCTTGAATTTCTCGGTTGTGCCGCGGGGGCCGGACGGCTCCCGCGCCTGACGCCCGTGTGCGCTGTGCCGCGAAGGACCGAGAAGCGCTGACACCCGCTGGTGAGGGCCAGGTGTCGGGGCGTGCGAAGTCGACCCGGTGACCCGGATCGCCAAGGGAAGTGTACGGGACCGGGAAGGCGCCGGGTGACGCCGCTGTCCACAACTCGGGAGTAATCCACAGGTACCGGCCATGATCGGCGCCGGTGCGGGAGCGTTCGGCCATGTTGGTCATGCGACGCGCGATGCGATGGATGTGGGCGGCGACGGTGTTGCCGCTGGCCCTGGGGGCGGCCGCGGCCCGGGCCTGGGTCGGCGCGGACGGCCCGCCACCCCCTGCCGGGCCACCCGGTCCACCCGTGCCGGCGCTCGCCCGGGCCTGGCCGGTGGGGGTACGGCCACCGGTCCTGCGCGGCTGGGAGCCACCCGCGACGGTGTACGGCGCCGGGCACCGGGGGGTCGATCTGGGCGCGGCCCCCGGTGCGCCGGTACGGGCGGTGGCCGCGGGCCGGGTCTCCTACGCGGGGCGGGTGGCGGGGCGGGGCGTGGTGTCGGTGACCCTGACGGGGACGGACCTGCGCACGACGTACGAGCCGGTGACGGCGACGGTGGAGAAGGGACAGGCGGTGGCGGCGGGGGAGGTGGTGGGCACGGTGGAGCCGGGGGGCGCGCACTGTGGCGCTCGCACGTGTGTGCACTGGGGGTTGCTCAGGGGGGAGGCGTATCTGGACCCGTTGCTGCTGTTGCCGCCGTGGCTGCTGGACGGGGGGCCGCCGAGGTTGTTGCCGGTGTTGGGGGTGCCGCTGCCACAGGCGTGAGCCGGGGTTTCCGTTGCCGGAGGGGTCGCGGGGTCAGTCGTGCGACCGCGGACCGGTGGGGGCTGGTCGCGCAGTTCCCCGCGCCCCTGAAAACATAGCTGCGGGCAGTCGTGCCGCTGGGGCGGCACGGGTGGGCGCTGCGGCACCCGGCAAGCGCCGGTGAGCGTCCCCACCCCCGGCCCCAGCCCCTCAGCCCTGGACACCCCGCAGCGCCATCGCCACGGCCGCCTCGGTGATGACCGCCGGGTCCTCCGCAGCGCCCAGCTCGATCCGCCGTACCGCCGCGTCCACGACGCCCTGCACCAGCATCGCCGCCAGCCGGGGCTGGCCGTGCCCCAGCTCCCCGAGCGCCTCCACGATCATCGCGACGAGCCCGCCGTGCGCGGCCCGGATCTTCTCCCGGGCCCCCGCGTCCAGCTCGCTCGCGGAGATCGCGACCACCGCCCGGTGCCGCCGGTCCCCGACCAGCGCGAGCTGCTGCCGTACGTACGCCTCGACCTTGCCATCGGCGGAAGCCGCCCGCTCCATCGCCGTGGCGACCTCCGCCGCCCACACGGGGAAGTCGACCTCGCACAGCTCCTCGACCACGGCGGCCCGGGAACGGAAGTACTCGTAGACGGACGACCGCGCGAGCCCCGTGCGCTCGGCGAGCGCGGGGAACGTCAGCGCCTCCGTCCCGCCCTCGGACAGGAGGGACCGGGCCGCGTCCAGCAGGGCGGCTCGCTGCATCGACCGGTGCTCGGCCACGGAGGCCGCTCGAATCCTTGGCACGTCGACCACTGTACGGACGCGCCGGGCCGGACGGGAGGCAGCGCGACCGAGAGGCGGGCCGCCCGCCACGGCCCGGCGGCCGAAAACCGCCCACCACCCCCGCTCAGCGGCCGAAACTCGCCAGCTTCGCCCGCAGTTGCAGCACCGACTTGGTGTGGATCTGACTCACCCTGCTCTCGGTGACCCCGAGCACGTTCCCGATCTCGGCGAGCGTGAGCCCCTCGTAGTAGTAGAGGGTCACCACGGTCTTCTCCCGTTCCGGCAGCGTGTTGATCGCGCGCGCCAGGAACCGCCGCAGCTCCCGGTCCTCGGCCACCTCCACGGGGTTGTCCGCGGCGGTGTCCTCAAGGGTGTCCATCACGCTCAGGCCGTCGCCGCCCTCGGCCCCGACGTGCAGCAGCTCCTCCAGCGCCACCACATTGGCCAGCGACAGCTGGCTGAAGACGGCATGCAGCTCCTCCACCTCGATGCCCAGCTCGGCGGCGACCTCGCCCTCCGAGGGCGTGCGCCGCAGCCGCGCCTCCAGGGTGGCGTAGGCCCGCTCCACGTTCCGCGCCTTCTGCCGGACCGAGCGCGGGATCCAGTCCAGCGCCCGCAGCTCGTCGATCATCGCGCCGCGGATCCGGGTGATCGCGTAGGTCTCGAACTTGATCTCCCGGTCGACGTCGAACTTCTCGATCGCGTCGATGAGCCCGAACACCCCGGAGGAGACGAAGTCGGCCTGCTCCACGTTGGGCGGCAGGCCCACGCTCACCCGCCCGGCCACGTACTTGACCAGCGGCGAGTAGTGCAGGATCAGCTGTTCCCGCAGCCGGTCGTCCCCCGTCGCCTTGTACGACCGCCACAGCTCGTCGAGCGTCGAGGGAGCGGGCGGCCGCACGCTGCCACCGTCACGGGCGGCTGGGGGGATCGCCGCCCGGTCGGACCCGGAGGTGTGCTGGGGCATTCGTCGCCTTGTGCCGTTCTGCCGTGAAGTGCCAGGAAGTGCCGTGTTGTGCCGTGGAGTGGGTGAGCGGAGGAGTGAAGAGCGAAGGTTGGGCGGGGTGTCGGTCTCGTGGCGGTTGGCGCGGTCTGCGCCAGGCCTTTCGTGAGCGTAGCGTGACTGAGGAGTCGCGGTGCGCGAACAGTGAGGCTCCACCCCTGCGCGAACCCCCTGCACGGCGCGCTCCGCAACGCTCGGCGCGTCGCTCTGCGTGATCGGCCGGAAGCGTCAACTCCGGGAATTCCCAAGGGCGTCGGGAGTTCCCCCGGACGGCCGAACACGCTCGGTCAGCACCGGCTCCGACCGGCCCGGACCGAGATCATCGCCTGGCGTGTCAACTTCCAGCCATCGCCGTGTCGTTCGACGTAACCAAGTGCTCGGAGTTCGTACAGTCTCGCGACCGCCTCGTCCTCGGACGTCTGCGCGCCGCGCGCCACCTCTTCGGGTGAGGCGGGCCGGTTGCCCGGCAGGGCGGCGAGGACCTGCCGGGCGGCGGGTTCCAGCAGGTCACGCGGGAGGACGGGGCCGCGTCTGGCCGGGGCCAGCTCACCCATGTCCCCCACGAGCTCGACGACCTCCGAGGCGTCGGTGACCAGCACGGCCTCCCCGCGCAGCAGCTCGTGCACCCCGGCCGAGAGCCCGCTGGTGGCCGGTCCGGGCACGCCCATGGTGAACCGGCCGAGCCGCTGTGCCGCCCGCGCGGTGACCAGCGAGCCGCTGCGGTGGGCGGCCTCCACGACGACGGTGCCCCTGGTGAGCGCCGCGATGACCCGGTTGCGGAGCACGAACCTGCTCTGCGTCGGGTGCTCGCCGGGCGGCAACTCCCCCACCACAAGACCCTGTTCGGCGATCCTGTTGATCAGCTCGGTGTGGCCCCTCGGGTAGGGCCGGTCGACCCCGCAGGCCAGCACGGCGACCGTGGCCCCGCCGGCGGCGAGGGCTCCGCGGTGGGCGGCGCCGTCGACTCCGTAGGCGCCGCCGGACACCACCACCCAGCCGCGCTCGGCGAGCCCCGCGGCGAGGTCGGCCGCCATGTGGGCGCCGTACTCGGTGCAGGCCCGGGCCCCGACGACGGCGACGGCCCGCAGTGCCCACATCCGCAGACCGGGCCTGCCGCGCACCCACAGGCCCAGGGGGCGGGCGTCGCCGAGGTCGTCGAGCTGGCTGGGCCACTCGGCGTCGCCGGGGGACACGAACCGCGCGCCCGCCTCCCGGGCGACGGCGAGGTCGGCCCGGGGATCGGCCCGCGCCGCGCGGGCCAGCAGGCCCGCCCACCGCTTGGCGCCGACGCCGGGCAGGGGCGGCCCGTCCCCGCGCAGCCGGTCCGCCACCTCGTGCACGCCCCGCTCCCGCACCCACCGCCCGGCCGCCTCGTCACCGGGCTCGACGACCCGGGCCAGGAAGACCCGGTCCAGCAGCTCGGTGCCGCTCACGGGGCGATCCCCTCCAGGACCGCGCCGCGCCGGACGCCGGTGCGCAGCTCCAGGGCCAGGTTGACGTCGTTGACCGAGGGCCGGTCGCGGCCCGCCAGGTCCGCGAGGGTCCAGGCGACCCTGAGCACCCGGTCCAGGCCGCGGGCGGTGAGCAGGCCCCGGTCGAGGTCCAGCTCGGCCTTGAGCAGCGCGCCCGGCTGGACGTGCCAGCGGGTGCGCAGCTCGTGGCCCGGGACCTCGCTGTTGGTGCGCCAGGGCAGCCCTTCGTAGCGGCGGGCGGCCCGCTCCCGTGCCGTGCGGACCCGGTCGGCCACGGCGGCGGAGGGCTCGGCGCCGGTGTGCAGCCGCAGCAGCTCCTCCCGGGCGACCGGTTCCACGGCAACCCTGAGGTCCACGCGGTCCATCAGGGGGCCGGAGAGCCGGGCCCGGTACCGCTTGATCGAGGAGGGCCGGCACTCGCAGACGTCACAGGGGGTGCCGTGGCGGCCGCAGGGGCAGGGGTTGGCGGCCAGGACCATGAGGAACCTGGCGGGCATCCGCAGTATCCCGGCGGCCCTGGCGATGACGACGTGCCCCGACTCCAGGGGCTGGCGCAGGGCGTCCAGGACGCTGGCGTGGAACTCCGCGGCCTCGTCCAGGAAAAGTACGCCGTTGTGTGCCAGGGAGACCGCTCCCGGGCGTGGCAGGCCGGTTCCGCCGCCGACCAGGGAGGCCATGGTGGCCGAGTGGTGCGGGGAGCAGTAGGGCGGCCTGTCGACCAGGGGGTGGCCTGCCGGCAGCATCCCGGCGACCGAGTGGACGGCGGTGACCTCCAGGGACTCCTGCCGGCCCAGCTCGGGCAGCAGCCCCGGCAGCCGTTCGGCGAGCATGGTCTTGCCGGCGCCGGGCGGGCCCTTGAAGAAGACGTGATGGCGTCCGGCCGCGGCCACCTCCAGGGCGGCCCGGGCGACGTGCTGGCCGGCGACGTCCGCGAGGTCGGGCGCGTGGTCGCCGGTGGCCATGCCGGTGCCGAGTCCCATGCCGGGCAGGGCGAGCCCGGCGAGGATCGGGTCGGGGCGGATCTCGCCGGGGACGGGCTCCTCGTCGGGCACCGGTTCGTCGGTGAGGACCGCGATCAGCTGGCGCAGGCTGCGGACGCCCAGCACGGACACCCCCGGCACCAGCGAGGCCTCCGGCACCGCGCTCTCCGGCACGACCACCTGCTCGTACCCGGCGTCGGCGGCGGCCAGCACGGCGGGCAGGATGCCCCGGACCGGCCGGACCCTGCCGTCCAGGCCCAGCTCCCCGATCATCACGATCTCGGCGAGCACCCGGGGATCGATCCGCTCGGCCGCCCCGAGCACGGCCGCGGCCACCGCGAGGTCGAAGCCGCTGCCGCTCTTCGGCACGGATGCCGGGCTCAGCCCGACGGTGAGCTTCTTCGAGGGCCAGGCGGCCCCCGAGTTGACCACCGCGGCCCGGACCCGGTCCCGGCTCTCCGTGAGGCTCTTGTCCGGCAGCCCTACCAGGGTGAAGGCCGCCACCCCGGGCTCCAGGTCGGCCTGCACCTCCACCACCACGCCCTCGACGCCCACCAGCGCCACCGAGCAGGTCCGCGCGAACCCCATCTCACGCCACCCCCCGGACGTGCTCGACCACGGGTGCCCCGCGCTGCGGCAGGAGCACGCCGACGACGTCGATGCGGACGCCGCCCGGCGGTGCCCCGCCGTGTGCGTGGATCCAGTGTTCGGCTAGGCCGCGCAGGCGCTGCGCCTTCTCCGGGGAGACCGCGGCCATGGGATGCTCGAAGACGCCCGTCCGCCGGGTCTTGACCTCGCAGACGACCAGGACGTCCCCGTCCCGCGCGACGATGTCGATCTCGCCCGTCCTGCCACAGCGCCAGTTGCGCTCCAGGACCGTCAGACCGGCCTCGGCCAGCCGCCGTGCGGCCAGCGTCTCGCCGTACCTGCCGAGCGCGCTGCGTGCCAGGTTCGTGCGTGGCCGACTCGTCTGTGACTGATTTACCGGTGACTGATTTGCCGGTGACTGGTTCGCCGGTGACTGATGCGTGCGCGGCTGATTCGTGTGTGCCTGATGCGTGTTCATGTCGGCACCACCTCCGATGCCAACGGTCACGCATGAGCCGCCACGATGTTGATCTTGGTGGATCACTCAGTGGTTGTGGACAACTCCGTCACCCACACGAGCGACCCACCCAGCCGTCAACAGCCGGCTCAGCCGCCCGGAAGCTCCAGGTCGGTCTTGTTCAGCTCCTCGATGTTCACGTCCTTGAACGTGAGGACACGGACCTGCTTCACGAATCGGGCCGGCCGGTACATGTCCCAGACCCAGGCGTCCGCCATGGACACCTCGAAGAACACCTCGCCCTGGACCGAGTGCACCTGCATCTCGTAGTCGTTGGTGAGGTAGAAGCGCCGCTCGGTCTCGATCACGTATTTGAACAGACCGACGACATCGCGGTACTCCCGGTAGAGCTTCAGCTCCATCTCGGTCTCGTACTTTTCGAGGTCCTCGGCGCTCATGGCATGTTCCCCTTCAGCCGTGCGATCCCACCATTGTGCGCCAGTCCCGCGCGCCCCTAGACGATTTCCGTGTCAAGGGTGACGGGCCCGGCGGGGGGACCTTCGTCGAGCAGCCTACGGAACAGCTCGGCGAGTCTGGTCGGATACACCGTCTCATGTGCCCGGGTCAGTTCCTGGCACGTCCACCAACGTGCTCCGGCCACACTGCGCCGCTCCAGCTCGGTCAGGGCCGTGGCCTCGGTGACCGTCTGCGTCGTACGGGCCAGGTAGTACCACTCGTCCTGGTCCCAGCGGCGACCGGCGAACGGGAAGGAGCACGTCCGGTGCCACAGCACCGGACCGAGGTCGACGTCCGTGATGCCGGTCTCCTCGGCGAGTTCCCGCAGAGCGGCCTGCTCACGGGTCTCGTCGCCCTCCAGGCCGCCGCCGGGCGTGAACCACCAGTCGTCGGCCGGGTCGTCGGGCTCGTGGCCGTGCAGGAGCAGGATGCGGTCCTCGGGGTCGAGGAGGACCACCCGGGCGACCTTGCGCAGGCCACCGCCCTCCGGCACCTCCGGCATCTCCGGCAGCGCCTCAGCGGGCACCGGCGGGCTCCGTACGGGCACGGCTGCGGGAGCGGCCCAACAGGTTCACGACCGGGCCGTAGGCGCCGCCCGCGAGGACCAGCACGCCACCGGCCACGATCAGGAACTCGATGAGGCGCAGCGGGCCCGGCTGCGAGAGGGAGCCCAGCGTCTCGAAGCCGGTCGGACGCTTGAGCAGGCCCTTCATCGGCCAGATCACGGCGTCCACCCGGGCCCTGACGGCGGTGCGCGCGACCGTGCCCCGCGCCGCGTCCGTGAGGTGGGCGGTGGAGTCGAGGGAGCCCTGGCGCTGGTCGCCGAGGAGGAAGAGCCGGCCCTTCGGGACGGTGACGGAGGGGAAGCCCTGGAGCTCGGCCGCGGTGCCGGCCGGCAGATACGGCTCGTCGATCTGCTTGCCGTTGACCGTCAGCTTGCCGTCGGTGCAACAGGAGACGGTGTCCCCGCCGACCGCGACCACACGCTTGACGACGTCCGCATTGGTGACCCAGCTCTTGTCCTTGAAGACGACGACGTCGCCCCGGCGCACCTCGCCACCGTCGATGCGCTGGCCGAGGACCCGGTCCCCGGCGTCGATCGTCGGCGTCATGGAAGTGGTGGGCACGGTGTAGGGCCGGTAGGTCACCGCTCCCCAGGCGAATCCGCCGAGGAACATCACGATGCCCAGCGCGACGGCGATCCCGGACAACCGCTGTCCGAGCCTGCCGCCGGGCTGTGCCGTGCTCGTGCTGGTGCCTGCGCCGCCGCGCGGAGCCGTACGTATCGTGCTGTCGCCCATGAGGCCGCACCCTACCCGGCGGTACCGGGCAGGGGCAGCCCTTCTTCGGCGCCCCTGGTCACAAGCTCCCCAAGGGCTTCACACGGGTGGGTCGGCACGGGCATGCGGGAACGGGTCAGCGCTTGCCCGCGGCCACGCGCTTGTCGAACTTCCGCTCGATGCGGTCGCCCCGGCGGCGCCACACCGCGATCGGGAGGACCGCGGCGACGGCCACGCCCTGCGGCGCCACCGTGAGGGAGGCCGCGGCGGACGACTGCGTGTTGATGCCGCTCTGGTCGAAGGTGTCCGGGACCGGCAGCGTGCCCCAGCGGTTGATCGGCCAGGCCTTGACGATGGCGCGGCCGACGACCTCCTTCACCGGGACCATGCCGTGGTGCTTGTCGGACTGGTTGTAGCGCGAGTCCCGGGAGTTCTGCCGGTGGTCGCCCATCACCCAGATGTACCCCTTGGGTACGTGCACCGTGAACTGGCCGCCCTGGTCGTCGACGCTGCACGGGGTGTTGCCCGGGTACACATAGGGCTCGTTCAGCGCATGGCCGTTGACCATGAGCGGGCCGCTGCCCTTGCAGGAGACGGTGTCGCCGCCGACGCCGACGACCCGCTTGATCAGGTCCCGCTCCTCGGCGGACGGCATCAGGCCGATCCAGCTGAGGAAGGTCTGGATCGCGTTCGGCTGGGCGGTGGGCTCGCCCGCCAGCCAGTCGTCCGGGTCGTGGAAGACGACGACCTCGCCGCGCTCCGGCTTGGACCCGAACCACGGGGTGAGCTTGTCGACCAGGACGCGGTCACCCTGCTGGAGGGTGTTCTGCATCGAGTCCGACGGGATGGAGAACGCCTGCACCAGGAACGTCTTGATCAGCAGCGCCAGCACCAGGGCGATGACGACCAGGATCGGCAGCTCCTTCCAGAAGGAGCGTGGTTTCTTCGGTGCGGGCGCCGCCGACTCACCCGGGTCCCCGTCCGTGCCCCCGCCGTCACCGCCGGAGTACGGACCGTCTGCCGGGGTGCCGTCCCCGCCAGGCCCGGTGCCGTTCCCGGAGGTCGAGGCGCCGTCTGCGGGGGGGACATTCTCCACGGGGCGCCCGCTGTGCTCCTCGCCGTCGTGTCCCGACCGTGCGCCAACCGCCACATCCCCCACGCCAACTCCTTACTCCGTGCCGCCGCCTGCGCCATACCCGGCGCAGGCCCACCACTCCCATAACGAGCGGGAGTTCCGCAGGGGTCGGGAGTTGGATGTATCCGTTCGGATCGTCGGAGGCAACCCTATGCGACAGCTGGGGGGCCGCGGTCGACCCCGACCCGGAGTCAGAAACGCTTGCGAAGGTTTTAGGTTCGTTGAGCCTGGTCCAGTGGCCGACGGGCCATCCGATCATCATGGCGCGGCCCACCACCGAGGTCACGGCCACCGTGCCGCCGTAGTCGGTGTCCTGGTGGGCGCGGGAGTCGGCGGAGTTGCCGCGGTGGTCGCCCATCACCCACAGCCGCCCCTTCGGCACGGTGATGTCGAACGGCTGGGCGGAGGGGACGTTCCCGGGATACAGGTAGTCACCCTCGGTCAGTGGTACGCCGTTGACGGTCACCCGGCCCTGTGTGTCACAGCACTTGACGTGGTCGCCGCCGACGCCGATGACCCGCTTGATGAGGTCCTTCTCGTTGGCGGAGGGCAACAGGCCGATGAAGGTGAGCCCCTCCTTGACCTGCTTGACCCCGACGGGGTCGTTCGCCTTGGTGGTCTGCTCGTCGGCCAGCCAGCCGCCCGGGTCGTGGAAGACGACGACGTCCCCGCGGTGCGGCTGCCACCCGAACCAGGGGGTGAACTTGTCCACCAGGACGCGGTCGCCGATCCGGATCGTCTGCTCCATGGAGCCGGACGGGATCACGAAGGCCTGGACGAGGAACGTCTTCAGTACGAGGGCTATCAGGACGGCCACGCCGACCAGCAGCGGTATCTCCCGCACCGCACCGCGCCGGCGCTTGCGCTTGACCTTGCGCTGCAGCTTGCGCCGCTCCGCGCGGGACCGGCCGCCGGACGGGCCGGAGGTGCGCCGGGCGCCGGTGGGCAGCAGGTTGGCGGCGGCGTCGGTCGGCAGGCCGCGCGGCCGGCCCCGGTTACCCATGGGACGCCCCGGCGGCCGGCACGCGCGCGTAGGCGGCGGGACGGGTGAGACGGGTCCAGTGGGCGTACGGCCAGACGATCCAGTCGGCCCGGCCGACGACCCTGCCGACGGGGATCATGCCGCCGCCGGGCGAGCCGAGGTGGTCGCGGGAGTCGCTGGAGTCGCTGCGGTGGTCGCCGAGGACGAAGAGCGTGCCGTCGGGGACGTCGACGTTGAAGGGCACGGTGGAGGGCGTGTCCCCGGGATAGAGGAACGAGGTCTCGTCGACCGGCCGGCCGTTCACTTCGATCCTCCCCTTCTTGTCGCAGCAGACCACGTGGTCTCCTCCCACACCGACGACGCGTTTGATGTAGTCGGCGTCCCCGAAGTACCCGGAGCCGTCGAACACCACGACATCTCCCCGGCGCGGCCCGGCACCGAAACGGTACGCCAACTTATTTACGAGAACGCGGTCCCCGATCCTCAATCCCTGTTCCATGGATCCGCTGGGAATCTGGAATGGTTGCGCCACGAAAGTGTTGAGGACGAGCAAAAACGCCAGGCAGGCGAAGAGGGTGAGGGTGATCCAGCCGCCCGGCAGCCAGTCGGTGACCCGCTCGGCGGCCCGCGCCACCAACGCGAAACGCGACCGGTCCTCCGCGGCCTCTGGTTCGGGGCGGGAGGAGCGGTCGCGCTCCGTGTGCTGTGCTTCGGTGTCCATCGGGGCCAGATGCTATCCGGCCCCGATAAGAACTCCGTTCGCGAGATCAGTTGTCGCGCTTCTCCTTGATCTTCGCGGCCTTGCCGCGCAGCTCGCGCAGGTAGTAGAGCTTCGCGCGACGCACGTCACCGCGGGTGACGAGCTCGATCTTCTCGACGATCGGGGTGTGCACCGGGAAGGTGCGCTCGACGCCGACGGAGAAGGAGACCTTGCGGACCGTGAAGGTCTCGCGGACACCGCTGCCCTGGCGGCGGATCACAACGCCCTTGAACTGCTGCACACGGGAGCGGTTGCCCTCGATGACGCGGACGTGGACGTTGACGGTGTCACCCGGGCGGAAGGCCGGGACGTCGCTGCGCAGCGACGCGGAGTCGACGGTGTCGAGCAGGTGAGACATTTCGTCTGCTTTCCTCGCTGATGCCACAGGTCATCAACGGAAACTAGGTGTTCCATGGGGTCTGCCGTGCGGATCGGGGCGGGCGTCGTGTCCCCCTGTGGCAGGGGCGCACGCCGGACGGACGCACAACAGCGGCCTATTCTTCCACGCCCTGTGGCCTGCGCCAAAATCGGCCGTGGGGTTCGCCCTCCGGGTCCGGGGCCCAGCCCAGGATGGAGAGCATCTCGCGGTCCTTCTTGTCGAAGGCCTTGGGGTCGCAGCGCTCGATCAGGTCGGGCCGGTGGGCGGTGGTCCGCTTCAGGGCCTCGTCGCGGCGCCAGCGGGCGATCTTGCCGTGGTGGCCGCTGAGCAGCACGTCGGGGATGTCCTGGCCGCGCCAGACGGGCGGCTTGGTGTAGACGGGGCCTTCCAGGAGGTTCGCCATGGCGCCGGGCGCGAAGGAGTCGTCGCGGTGCGACTCGGCGTTCCCGAGGACCCCGGGCAGCAGCCGGGCCACGGCCTCCGTGATCACCAGTACGGCCGCCTCGCCGCCGGCGAGCACGTAGTCGCCGATGGAGACCTCGTAGACGGGCATCCGGGTGGCGTACTCGTCCATGACCCGCCGGTCGATGCCCTCGTAGCGGGCCGGTGTGAAGATCAGCCAGGGGCGCTCGCAGAGTTCGACGGCGAGTTCCTGGGTGAAGGGACGGCCGCTCGGGGTGGGGACGATCAGCGCGGGGGCGTGCGAGCCGGTCTCGTAGCCGTCGGCGAGGACGGTGTCGAGGGCGTCGCCCCAGGGCTCGGTCTTCATGACCATGCCGGGGCCGCCGCCGTACGGGGTGTCGTCCACGGTGTTGTGCCGGTCGTAGGTCCACCCGCGCAGGTCGTGCACATGGACGTCGAGCTGCCCACGCGCGCGTGCCTTGCCGACCAGCGAGACGTTCAGCGGTTCGAGGTACTCGGGAAAGATCGTGACGACGTCGAGGCGCATTACGACTCGTCCCGGGAGGAGGCGATCTCGGCCTGGTCGTCGATCAAACCGGGCGGCGGGGAGATGACTGCCTTCTGCTCCTCCAGGTCGATCTCGACGACGATCTCCTCGACGAAGGGGATCATCACCTCGCTGCCGTCGGGCCGCTCGACGATGAAGAGGTCCTGGGAAGGCAGGTGCGAGATCTCGGTGATCCGGCCGACCTCGGTGCCGTCGACGGTGACCACGTCCAGGTCCATGAGCTGGTGGTCGTAGTACTCGTCCTCGCCCTCGGGCAGCTCCTCCGGGTCGATCTCGGCGATCAGGAGGGTGTTGCGCAGGGCCTCGGCGCCGGTGCGGTCCTTGACGCCCTCGAAGCGCAGGAGCAGGCGGCCGCTGTGCACGCGGCCCGTCTCGATGGTGAGCGGTCCCACGCCGGCGGGATCGGTGGCGAGTACGGCGCCGGGCCCGAGCCGGAGCTCCGGTTCGTCGGTACGTACTTCCACGGTGACCTCGCCCTTGATGCCGTGGGCGCGGCCGATCCGTGCGACTACGAGCTGCACTGTGCCAGTTCTCCTGTCATCTCCTGCTCGGCCTGCTCATGCTGCGCGGCCTGCTCATACGACTACGGGCCGGGGACAGCCGGTTACGGCCCTCCCCGGCCCGAGCCGGTTGCGATGAAGCGTCAGCGGACGTGGTCCACGTCGACGAGGTCGACACGGACTCCGCGACCGCCGATGGCGCCCACGACGGTACGCAGGGCACGCGCGGTGCGGCCGTTGCGGCCGATCACCTTGCCGAGGTCGTCGGGGTGCACCCGGACCTCCAGCACGCGCCCGCGGCGCAGGTTGCGCGAGGCGACCTGCACATCGTCGGGGTTGTCGACGATGCCCTTCACGAGGTGCTCAAGCGCCTCTTCGAGCATGCTGCTCAGGCCTCGGTCGACTCGGACTCGGCAGCGGCCTCGTCCTTCTTCTCAGCCTTCTTCTTCTGGGTGATCGCCTCACCCTTGCCCTCGTCGTCACCGCCGAGCGCCTCGAACGTCGGACGCGTGGCCTTCGGAGCGGCCACGAGCAGCGGAGCCGGGGCGGGCTCGCCCTTGAACTTCTGCCAGTCGCCGGTCTTCTTCAGGATGGCGAGCACGGGCTCGGTCGGCTGGGCGCCGACGCCGAGCCAGTAGGCGACGCGGTCGGCGTCGACCTCCATGACCGACGGGTTGTAGGTCGGGTGGTACTTGCCGATCTCCTCGATCGCACGGCCGTCACGGCGGGTGCGGGAGTCGGCGACGACGATGCGGTAGTGAGGCGAACGGATCTTGCCCAGACGCTTCAGCTTGATCTTGACTGCCACGGGAGTGGGTTCTCCTGGATTTGACGTGGTTGGGCACGGCGAGGCTGCCGCGTGGGGTTGCGGTACCCGAGTGCCCGATGGACGCGTCAGCCGGAGGAGAGAGGGGTCCTGTGCGGCTGTCGAGTACAGCTAGCCATTGTGCCACACCCTGCGGGTCACTCCGGCCGACGGTCGGGCGGAAGCGTGCAGGCATGCCGGAGAGGCACCCGGCGTGGAGGTGAGGTCACGTCGGGTGCGCTGACCGGCGCCGTCGGGCCGGAGGGTGTGGGGCGGGCAATGGCTGCGGCTGCCACGAGCAGCCGTGGCCTATGCCGCTCCCACGACCTCCGGGATCCGGAACGGCTTGCCGCAGCCGCCGCAGACGATGGGGGCCTGCGCCAGGACCGACGGGACCACCCGGACGTTGCGACCGCAGTCGCATACCGCCTTGACGCGGACGCCACCACCGGAGGAGCCGTGCCGGGCGGCCGGTCCGCGGAAGGTGCGGGAGGTGTCGGCGGACGTGGCCACCGTGTGCGCCTTGAGAGCGCGCTGCAGTCTCTCGATGGTCGGGCGGTAGCGTCGCTTCGCCTCGGGGTTGAGCGTGACCAGCGAGAAGCCGCTGCTGGGATGCGGCTCGTCGGGGTGGTCCAGGCCCAGCTCCTCGGCGATCGCGAGGAATCGGCGGTTGTGGTAGCGGCCGGCCCGGGAGGTGTCGCGGACTCCCCGGGACGCGGCGATGCCGTGGACTGCCTCATGGAGCAGCCGTTCGAAGGAGAGCTCGTGACCGCACGCGGACGACGACTCCCCGATCAGGGACTCTGGCGCGGCAAGGTCCGGCAGCTCGGGGTGGTACCGCTGAATGTCGGCCCACGCCTCTGCCAGCTCTGCGGCGAGAACAGGTGGTGTCTGTGTCGTGCTCACGTAATGAGAACGAGCGGGAGGGCCCCTGTGTTCCTATTCCGGGGCATCCCAAATAATTTGCACGTACCCGTCAGTTGCCGCTGATGCGCGGAGACGACCACGGGTGCGCTGATCTGCGGAGAAGCCTCACAGCTCGTACCAAGCCGGTGCGTAGTCTGACGTACGACCCACCACGTACCCCTGGTCCGGACGCCTGGGCAACGGAGGTCGGCGGATGCGCAAGAGGCGTTTCGGTCGCTCTCGTGGCCGGGGTCCCACCACGCTCAGCGTCCGCGGCGGCCCCGACGTTACCCGCGGCCCGTCGTCATCCGGCACCGGCCCGTCCCCGGACGACCGGACTCCGTACCGTCACCGTCCCGGCCGACCATGGCCAGAACCGCCGTGTCGTGGGTCCGATGGTAGGGCCCCAAGTTGCCGGGATGTGAAATCTCGCCACAGTCATAGTCCATGCACAAGCGGGGACCCGAGACCTCTGGACGCCATCGCGAGCCCGGAGTTATGTGGCATAGGTGGGAAGTGCGAGCGCACGGCACGGGGGCCACGGAATCGGTCAGTGCGTATCTCTCTGCGGATTGGGGCGCTTACCTATGACACCTACGCTCGTGCGGCACCACCTTTCTCACGCGGGCTCACCACCCCGTGTGAACCTGGGCGCACGCGCGCGTGACTGGTCCGAGATCCAGGAGCGGATGCTGGTACCGCTCTACGAGACCGTCCACGAGCGACTCGAAGTGGGCCCGGCCACCCGGCTGCTCGGCCTGCGCTGCGGTTCCGGTCTCGCCCTGCTGATGGCGGCGACCAGAGGGGCTGCGGTCACCGGAGTCGACTCCTCCCCCGAACGGCTCGCCCTCGCCCGTGAGCGCCTGCTGCCCGACCCGGCCCCTGGTGCACGCGCGCGTGGCCGTGCCGCCCGGATCGTCGAGGGCACGCCCCGGGACGCGGCGGACGCGCAGGCACCGGCGTACAACCTGATCACCGCCTTCGACCCGATCGGCTGCCGGGCCGGCGACGCCGGACGGCTCGGTGAGCTGCTGGCCGAGGCGACTCCCCTGGCGGAGCGCGGGGCCGCCGTGGTGCTGGCCGGCTGGGGTCCGCCGGAGCGCTGCGCGACCTCGTCCGTGCTGCGGGTGGCGGCGAGATTGGCCGATCCTTTGCGGAGCGCGGGGAGTTGGCGCCCGGCGCGCCGGGACGATCTGGAGGAGGTCGCCCAGCGGGCCGGTCTGGGGATCGACGGGTCCGGGCGGGTCTCCTGCCCGTTCGGGTACGCCGACGTGGACAGTGCGGTGCGGGGGCTGTTGTCCACCGGGCTGTTCGATGCGGGGATCTTGGCGACCGACGAGGAGCAGGTCGGCAAGGAGCTGGCCGAGGCGCTGCATCCGCATCGGCGGGCGGACGGCACGGTGTGGATGCCGAATGTGTTCCGGTACCTGATTGCGCGGGTTCGCTGACGCTGGGTCTCGGCCGCCGTGTCCGGGTGCGGCGCCGTGGGGGCTGGTCGCGCAGTTCCCCGCGCCCCTTTGGGGCGCTCAGGCGAGGGCGCTCGGATGCGGGGCGCTCGGATGCGAGGCGCTCGGATGCGGGGCGCTCAGGACTCGTCCAGGTCCTTGGTCAGGCGGGTGATTCCTGCGATGCGGTAGGCGTCCGCCTCTTCCAGGGTCTCGTTCTCCAGGAGGGCCTGGGCCAGGGCGTCCAGTTGGTCGCGGTGGTCGACGAGTTTGCGGCGGGCCTCTTCGTAGCACTCGTCGACGATGCGGCGCATCTCGGTGTCGATGGCGTCGAGGGTCTGGGGTGCGGCGGCGAGGCCGTAGGCCTGCTGGGCGTCGCTCGGGAGGGCGGAGAGGCGGCCGACCTCCTCGCTCATGCCCCAACGGGAGACCATTCCGCGGGCGATGTTGGTGACCTGCTCCAGGTCGCTCTCCGAACCGGTGGTGATCACGCCGTAGACGACCTGCTCGGCCGCCATGCCGCCGAGGGCGCCGATGATCCGGCCGCGCAGGTACTCCTCGGTGTACGCGTACTTGTCGGCGTCCGGCGTGGAGAGCGTGACGCCGAGGGCGCGGCCGCGCGGCACGATGGTGATCTTGCGGACCGGGTCGGCGCCCGGCTGGAGCATGCCGAGCAGGGCGTGCCCGCTCTCGTGGTAGGCGGTGCGCCTGCGCTCCTCCTCGGGCATCACCAGCGGCCGTTCGGCGCCCAGTTGGACCTTCTCCAGTGCCTCCGAGAGGTCGGACCGGGTGACCTGGTCCTGCTTGCGCTTGACGGCGAGGAGGGCGGCCTCGTTGGCGAGGTTGGCCAGTTCGGCGCCGGTCATGCCCGGGGTCGTACGGGCGACCTGGGCCAGGTCGACGTCCGGGGCGAGCGGGATCTGGCGGGTGTGGATCTCCAGGATGGCCTCGCGCCCTGTGCGGTCGGGCGGTGAGACCTGGACGACCCGGTCGAAGCGGCCGGGCCTGGTGAGCGCCGGGTCGAGGATGTCGGCACGGTTGGTGGCCGCGATGACGATGACGCCCTCCGAACCGGAGAAGCCGTCCATCTCGGTGAGGATCTGGTTCAGGGTCTGCTCGCGCTCGTCGTGACCGCCCATCGAGGCACCGCCGCCGCGGGCCCGGCCGATGGTGTCGATCTCGTCGATGAAGATGATGGAGGGGGCGACCTTGCGGGCCTCGGCGAACAGTTCGCGCACCCGGGACGCACCGACGCCCACGATCATCTCGATGAACTCGGAGGCGGAGGCCGAGAAGAACGGCACCCCCGCCTCGCCGGCGACGGCCCGGGCGAGCAGCGTCTTGCCGGTGCCGGGCGGGCCGGCGAGGAGCACGCCCCTCGGCATCTTGGCGCCCATCTTCCGGTAGGCGTCGGGGTTCTTGAGGAAGTCGACGACGTCGTTGAGCTCGCCCTCTACCTCGTCGATGCCGGCCACGTCCTCGAAGGTGGTCCGCTGCTGTCCGGGCTCCAGTTCGACCGGCTTGGGCGGCGCCTTGCGGCCCAGCATGCCGCCCGCGCCGCCGAGCCCGGCGCTCATCCGGCGGGCGATGAAGACCCACACCGCGACCAGGATGATGATCGGCGCCAGTGAGATCAGCAGATTGGCGAGAAAGCTGCGGTGCTGGACGACCGGCTCGGCGGTGACCGTCACGTTGTGCTTGGTCAGGCTGGTCCAGAGGTCGTCCCCGGCGAAGGACGGGCGCTCGGTGTTGAACTTGGTGTAGTCGCCGCCGCCCTCGGGGTTCTTCTGCTTCTTCTTCAGCTGCCCCTGGATCGAGTCGCCCTTGGCGTAGATCTTCTCGACGTTGCCCGCGTCCACCTGCTTGCTGAACTCGGTGTACGAGACGGTCGGCTCGTTCGCCTCGTCGAAGTAGGACAGCACCAGGTTGGCCAGCAGGTACACGACCAGCGCGGTCACGATCAGCCGCCACCAGCCGCCGTGCATCCGACGCCCGCCGTTCGGCGGCTTCGGGGGCTCCTCGGGAGCCCCCTCGGTACGCCAGGGCTGGTCGGGTGACTTGCGCGGCGGCGCGGGGTTGGTCATATGCGGACCGTACGACACGGACCAACCCCTGGCACCCGCACAGGTGAACTCAGCCCATGAACTTCTTGAACTCGTCCGGCAGCTCGAAGTCCTGAGCGTCCTGCTGCGGCAGGCCGAAGGCGCCGCCCTGGGCCGCGGCCTCGCGGCGCTGGGCCTCCTCCAGCTCCTGCTGCTTGCGCTTCATGGGGTTGCCGGAGCGCTGCTTGCCCTTGGCCTGCTTCGGCTGCTTCTTGGTACGGCCGGGGCCACCGCCCATGCCCGGCATCCCCGGCATGCCCGGCATCCCGCCGCCCTGCGCCATGCGGGACATCATCTTGCGGGCCTCGAAGAACCGCTCGACGAGCCCCTTGACCGCGCTGACCTCGACACCGGAACCCTTGGCGATACGGGCGCGGCGGGAGCCGTTGATGATCGTCGGGTCCTGGCGCTCGCCCGGGGTCATCGACTTGATGATCGCGGCGGTGCGGTCGACGTCCCGCTCGTCCAGGTTGTTGATCTGGTCCTTGATCTGGCCCATGCCGGGCAGCATCCCGAGGAGCTTCGAGATGGAGCCCATCTTCCTGACCTGTTCCATCTGGGCCAGGAAGTCGTCCAGGGTGAAGTCCTGGCCCTTCTTGGACGCCAGCTTGGAGGCCATCTTCTGGGCCTCTTCCTGGCTGAACGTCTTCTCCGCCTGCTCGATCAGGGTGAGCAGGTCACCCATGTCGAGGATGCGGGAGGCCATCCGGTCAGGGTGGAACGCGTCGAAGTCGTCGAGCTTCTCGCCGTTCGACGCGAACATGATCGGCTTGCCGGTGACCTGGCGGATGGAGAGCGCGGCACCACCGCGGGCGTCACCGTCGAGCTTGGAGAGGACCACACCGTCGAAGCCGACGCCGTCACGGAAGGCCTCGGCGGTGGTGACGGCGTCCTGGCCGATCATGGCGTCGACGACGAAGAGGATCTCGTCGGGCGAGACGGCGTCCCGGATGTCGGCCGCCTGCTGCATCAGCTCCTGGTCGATACCGAGCCGGCCGGCGGTGTCCACGATCACGATGTCGTGGACCTTGGACTTCGCGAACTCGATGGAGTCCCTGGCGACCTTGACCGGGTCGCCGACGCCGTTGCCCGGCTCGGGCGCGTAGACCGCGGCACCGGCGCGCTCGGCGACCACGCTGAGCTGGTTGACGGCGTTGGGGCGCTGGAGGTCGGCGGCGACGAGCAGCGGGGAGTGGCCCTGCTCCTTGAGCCAGTGGGCGAGCTTGCCTGCGAGGGTGGTCTTACCGGCACCCTGGAGACCGGCCAGCATGATCACGGTGGGCGGCTGCTTGGCGAACCGCAGCCGCCGGGTCTCGCCGCCGAGGATCGTGACCAGCTCGTCGTTGACGATCTTCAGGACCTGCTGGGCCGGGTTGAGCGCCTTGGAGACCTCGGCGCCGAGCGAGCGCTCCTTGACGTTCTTGATGAACGTGCGGACGACCGGGAGGGCCACGTCGGCTTCGAGAAGCGCGATGCGGATCTCCCGGGCCGTGGCGTCGATGTCCGCTTCGCTCAGACGCCCTTTGCCGCGCAGATTCTTGAAGGTCGCTGAAAGGCGATCGGAGAGAGTGTCGAACACGGCGGCGTCGGTCCTCGGAGTCGGGGGCAGTGAGCGTCTTCCAGGGTATCCGGCCGCGCAAGGAAGTGGTCCCCGCCTTGCACAGCCGTGCGATCAGCCCCTCAGGGTCTCCTCCAGCTTGCGCGCCACGGAGGCCGCCTCCTCCGCGGGCAGCGGCGCGTCGTCGGTGCCGGTGACGTAGAAGGCGTCGACGGCGTTGGAGCCGAGCGTGCTGACGTGCGCGCTGCGCACCCGTACCTCGGCGTCCTCCAGCGCCCGTCCGATCCGGAACAGCAGGCCCGGGGCGTCCTGGGCCCGTACCTCGAAGACGGTGGCGTGCCGGGAGGCCGCGGAGGCCACCGTCACGCGCGGCGGCGGGGCCACCCAGCCGCGGCGCCGCGGGTAGGCCGCGTCCCGCTCGGCGAGGCGGCCTGCAATGTCCAGGGAGCCGTCCAGGGCGCGGACCAGGTCGGCGCGGAGCCGGGCGGCCTGCGGCAGGGAGCCGTACTCGGCCGCGACCCGCCAGTCGAGCAGCAGGACCGTGCCGTCGTCGACGTCGTTGGGGAGTTGCAGGGAGCGCAGCTCGGCGGTGCGGACGGTCAGGCGGTGCACGGCGAGCACACCGGAGACGGCCGGGAGCACGCCCGGCTGGTCGGGTACGGCGATGAGCAGCTCGACGCCGAGCGGTTCGGGTTCGCCGGCGGGCTCGTCGTCGGTGGCGGCCGGCTCGGTCTGGGCGCGCAGGGCGAGGACCGGGGCGCCGGTGCGGAAGGCCTCGATGGACAGCCGCTCCTGCTCGGCCGTGGGCGCGCCCGGCTCGGGCTCGTCGGTGCCGTCCCCGGCGAGGACCGCGGAGACCCGCTTCACCAGGTCGGTGACGAGCGAGCCGCGCCAGGAGGACCAGGCCGCCGGTCCGGTGGCCAGCGCGTCGGCCTCGGTGAGGGCGTGCAGCAGCTCCAGGGTGCCCTGGGTGCCGACCGCGTCGGCGACCAGGCGGACCGTGGCCGGGTCGTCCAGGTCGCGCCGGGTGGCGGTCTCGATGAGCAGCAGGTGGTGGCGGACCAGGGTGGACAGGACCGCCACGTCGGCGCGGTCGAAGCCGATCCGGGCCGCCACGTCCTTGACGATGATCTCGCCGGCCACCGAGTGGTCGCCTGGCCAGCCCTTGCCGATGTCGTGCAGCAGGGCGGCGACCAGCAGCAGGTCGGGGCGGTGGACGCGGCGGGTGAACTCGGAGGCGCGGACGGCGGTCTCGATGAGGTGGCGGTCGACGGTCCAGACGTGCACGGCGTTGCGCTGGGGTCGGCAGCGGACCCGCTCCCAGTCGGGCAGCAGGCGGGTGATCAGGCCCTCGGCCTCCAGCGCCTCCCAGACCTCGACGGTGGGACGGCCGGAGCCGAGCAGGGTGACCAACTGCTCGCGGGCCTCGGCGGGCCAGGGCGTGGGCAGGGGGCGTGCGGTGGCGGCCATGCGCCGTACGGCGTGCAGGGAGAGCGGGAGGCCGGCCTGGGCGGCGGCGGCCGCGGCGCGCAGCGGGAGCACGGGGTCGCGTTCGGGGCGTGCGGCGCGGGCGAGCACCACCTCGCCGTCCTGCTCCACGACGCCCTCGGCGAGCGGGGAGCGCTCGGTGACCGGCTTGCCGCCGCCCAGCATGGCGCGCAGGCGCGGGCGGACGGCGCGTGAACGCAGTACGCGCCCCACTTCGCGCCAGGTGACGTCGCTGGCGTAGGAGATGACGCGGGCGGACTCGTAGACCTGGCGCAGCAGGGTGTCGGCGTCGAGGAGGTCCAGTTCGGCGGCGACCTGGTCCTGCTCCTGGAGCGCGAGGCGGTCGGTGGCCCGGCCCGTGGTCAGGTGCAGGGCGTCGCGGACGTCCAGGAGGCGCCTGCGGGCGTCGGCGAGGCCCTCGCGCGGGGCGTCGGCCAGCCAGGAGGCGGCGACGGCGCGCAGCGCGGTGGCGTCGCGGAGGCCGCCGCGGGCCTCCTTGAGGTCGGGTTCCAGGAGGTACTGGAGCTCGCCCTGGCGTTCGGCGCGCTCGGCGCAGAGCTCCTGGAGTTCGGGGAGGCGTTTGGGCGCCTGGTTGCGCCAGTCGGCGAGGATCGCGGTGCGCAGTCCGGAGGTGAGGCCGAGGTCGCCGGCGATGTGGCGGGCGTCGAGGAGGCCGAGCTGGACCTTGAGGTCCTCGCCCGCGGTCTTGCGGGCCTCGGCGGGGGTGCGCACGGAGTGGTCGAGGGCCAGGCCCAGGTCCCAGACGGGGTACCAGAGCCGGTCGGCGACGGCGGCGACCGCACCGGAGTCGGCGCCGTCGTGCAGCAGCAGGAGGTCGAGGTCGCTGCGCGGGGAGAGTTCGGCGCGGCCGTAGCCGCCGACGGCGACCAGGGAGACGCCGCCCCTGATGCCCTCGGTGGCCGCCGCGAACAGCCCGGTCAGCCATTCGTCGGTCAGCTCGGCGAGGGCGGTACGGCGCGGCGGCCCGGACCGCGCCCCCTCGGTGAGGAGGCGCAGCCGGGCCGCCGCGTAGCCGCTGGGTCCCGTGTTCTCCGCGTCGTTCCGAACTTCCGTACCCGTCACCCAGCGACTCCTGCCTGTATTCAGATGGTTCTGTTCTACAGTGCGTCCGGTCCGCGCTCGCCGGTGCGGACCCGTACGGCGGTCTCGACCGGGAGCGACCAGACCTTGCCGTCACCGATCTTGCCGGTGCGGGCGGCCTTGACGATGACGTCGATCAGCTGCTCGGTGTCCTCGTCCTCGGCCAGCACCTCGATACGGATCTTGGGCACCAGGTCGACCGTGTACTCCGCACCACGGTAGACCTCGGTGTGGCCGCGCTGCCGACCGTAGCCGCTGGCCTCGGTGACCGTGAGACCGTGGACGCCGAAGGCCTGGAGGGCCTCCTTGATCTCGTCGAGCCGGTGGGGCTTCACGACGGCGGTGATGAGCTTCATGCGTCCACCTTCTTGCTCGAACCGGCCAGGGCCGAGGCGGAGACCGCGCCGATGACACCGCCGCCCGTACCGCTGAAGTCGTATGCAGTCTCGGCGTGCTCGGCCTGGTCGATGCCGGAGACCTCCTCGTCCTCGGTGACCCGCATACCGATGGTCTTGTCGAGGAGGAAGGCGAGGACCGCGGAGGCGACCAGGGAGTAGGCGAGGACCGCGCCGACACCGGCGAACTGCTTCCACAGCTGGGTGAAGGAGTGGTCGCCGTAGAAGACGCCGGTCGCGGTGGACTGGCCCTTGCCGGTGGCGAAGAAGCCGATGAGCAGGGAGCCGATGATGCCGCCGACCATGTGGACGCCGACGACGTCCAGGGAGTCGTCGTAGCCGAACTTGAACTTCAGGCCGACGGCCGCGGCGCAGGCGACACCGGCGATGGCGCCGACGGCGATCGCGCCGAGCGGGGAGACCGCACCACCTGACGGGGTGATGGCGACCAGACCGGCGACCGCGCCGGAGGCGGCACCGAGGGTGGTGAACGCGCCGTGCCGGATCTTCTCGTAGGCGAGCCAGGCGAGCATGGCGGCGGCGGTGGCGACCTGCGTGTTGACGAACATCAGCGCGCCGACGCCGTCGTCGTTGCCGAGCCAGGAGCCGGCGTTGAAGCCGAACCAGCCGAACCACAGCAGACCGGCGCCGAGCATGACCAGCGGGAGGCTGTGCGGGCGCATCGGGTCCTTCTTGAAGCCGACGCGCTTGCCGATCACCAGGATGACGCCGAGGGCGCCGGCACCGGCGTTGATGTGGACCGCGGTACCACCGGCGAAGTCGATCACGCCGAGCTTGTAGGCCCAGCCGTCGGCGCCCCAGACCCAGTGGGCGACCGGGACGTAGACGACCGTCAGCCACAGGGCGACGAAGAGCGCCCAGGCCGAGAACTTGACGCGGTCGGCGATGGCACCGCTTATCAGGGCCGGGGTGATGACCGCGAACATCATCTGGAAGACCATGAAGACGAAGATCGGGATCGTGTAGCCGTCCCACAGCTCCGTCAGGCCGACGTTGCTCATGCCCAGCCAGTCGGAGTTGAATCCGATGAAGCCGTTGCTGGAGCCGAAGGCCAGGGAGAAGCCGTAGAGCACCCACAGGATGGTGACGATCCCGATGCTGACGAAGCTCATCATCAGCATGTTCAGGGTGCTCTTGACGCGGACCATGCCTCCGTAGAAGAAGGCGAGTCCCGGCGTCATGAGCAGCACCAGGGCGGAGCAGATGAGCATGAAGCCTGTGTTCGCGGAGGACAGCTTGGGTGCCTCCGCGGCAAGCGTGATGGCGGCTGGTGCCATCGGCGTCTCCTCGTCGGTTGTACGGCCCCGTGCGGGTCGGAGCGTGAAAGGTCCGGTCAAGCGGGGGGTGGGCCGGTTATGCGCCATGAGATTGGCGCAGCGCGGTTTCGGTCGTTGCCCCTCGTTGTTTCGCCGGAGTGACGAAGGCGCCGCGTGTGTTACGCCTGGATGAACTACCGGATTCCGGGCTCGCCGATCGTTATCGTGACGCAACCATTGCGAGATCAAGCGCAACCATCAATTGAGGACCCCTACGGCGACCAGCCACGTCCGCGAGAGCGGCGCCGGTTTAGGCGCAAAAAGGGGAACCGGCCGCGGTCGGCCCTCCGATGACCTGGCGTGGGGGAGCCGAGTCGGACAGTTCGGGAGGGCCGGCCGCGGCCGGGGTCTGGGAGGTACCGGGGATCAGACCGCCTCGGCGGTCTCCGGGAGGTCGACGGCGAGCTGTTCGGTGAGGTCGACGACCGCGGCCAGGTCGCCGTGGTCACGGACGGCCGAGTCGACCGTCTTTCGAATACGAGTGTTGACGCGCTCGGAGCGCACCTTCTTGGCGATGCCCATGGCCTCGGAGGCCAGAACCGTGCTCTGCTCGGGCTCGCCGCGCAGCAGGTGCACGGTGGCCATGCCGATGAGGTTGAGCGCGTACGACCGCTGGTGCTCGGCGTCCTTCGCGAACAGCTCGACGGCCTTCCGCATCAGCGGCTCGGCCAGCGAGGCGTAGGTCGGGCTGCGGCCCGCGACATAGGCGAGGTCGCGGAAGGAGTGGCTGTTCTCGCCGTAGAGCTCGGCCTCGGAGAAGAAGCGGATCCAGTCGGGATCCGGCTCGTCCCACTCGTCGGCCTCGGCGAAGGTGTCCTCGGCCATCCGGACCGCCCTCTTGCACTTGCCGGGCTGGCCCATGTTGGCGTAGGCGCGGGCCTCCATCGCATACAGCATCGACTGGGTGCGCGGGCTCGCGCAGTCCCGGCTGCCGTACTGGGCGAGGTGGATCAGTTCCAGGGCGTCGTCGGGCCGGCCGAGGTGGATCATCTGGCGGCTCATGCTGGAGAGGACGTACGAGCCGAGCGGCTTGTCGCCGGCCTCCTTGGCCGCGTGCAGGGCGAGCACGAAGTACTTCTGGGCGGTGGGCTGGAGACCGACGTCGTACGACATCCACCCGGCCAGCTCGGCGAGTTCGGCCGCGACCTTGAAGAGCTTGCGGGCGGTGGACTCGGGCTGGGGTTCCTGGAGGAGGTCGGTGACCTCGTGCAGCTGGCCGACGACCGCCTTGCGGCGCAGGCCGCCGCCGCACTGGGCGTCCCACTGGCGGAACATCTCCGTGGTGGACTCCAGGAGGGCCAGCTCGGGCTTGGAGATGCGGCCCGGGCGGCGGGGGTCGGCGGCCGGCTCGGGGGCCTGCTGCGGGCCACCCGGCGAGGGGACCAGCCAGCGCTGCATGGGTTCGATGAGGGACGGGCCCGCCGACAGCACCAGCGAGGTTCCGAGGAAGCCGCGCCGCGCCAGCATGAGGTCGCTGCGCGAGAACTCGCTGAGCAGGGCCACCGTCTGCGGGCCCGTCCAGGGCAGGTCGACGCCGGTCGCGGAGGGCGACTGGCGGGCGGCCCGCAGACCGAGGTCCTCGACCGAGACGACACAGCCGAACCGCTCGGAGAACAGCTCGGAGAGGATCCGGGGGATCGGCTCGCGCGGGTTCTCCCCGTCGAGCCAGCGGCGCACCCTGGACGTGTCCGTGGAGATGTGGTTGGCGCCCAACTGGCGTGCTCTGCGGTTCACCTGCCGCGCCAGCTCGCCCTTCGACCAGCCGCTGCGCACGAACCACGAGTTGAGCAGCTCGTTGGGGCGCTTGTCGGTGCTGGTCGCGGTCGCCCCGCTTCCGCCGTTGCCGCCCACTGGAACGCCCCCATCCCTGAGACCACTTGATGCCGGATGCGCCAAGCCCTATCAGAATGCCGGTAAATACGGCTGCCCGTCCGGTAGTTCTCACCCTTCGAACGGGATGCCGAGTTGCCTCCGGCATACCCACGAGTGCAAGTGCCCCCAGGCCTCGTGCACTCAAAGTAATCCTACGATCACTGCTCCAGCCACGGCGATCCCGGAAACGCCACCATTCGCCACCCCTTCGAATGAACTCACGATGCCCTGGGCGCGATTCACTTGACATAGGACGGCCGGGAGTAGGCGGAGCGGTGCACTCGGGGGCGCACATCCCCAGGTGCACCACCCGGGGAGCTTCAGGGCGCCGCCGTGACCTTGCGGGCCGGAGGGAAGGCGGAGCCGTAGCGTCACGTTCCGTTTCCGTCTCGTTCCGTGTCGTAACCACCGGCGCGGCGGACCCGTTGGAGGGGGTATGGGCTTCACGATCGGCGGCATTCGCGAGATCCGTTCCGGCACACGCCGGCGCGGTCGTTCATCGGACTGCACCGCCGTCGCCGAGTTCACCGGGCTGTGGGGCTGGGACGTGGTCCCGGGCGCCCGGGCCGCGGCCGGGGCGTGCTCCTGCGGGCACGCCGACTGTCCCGCGCCGGGAGCGCATCCGCTGGACTTCGCGCCCCAGGTGCCCGCGGGCGCCACGCTCGACGAGGTCACCAAGGCCTGGGGCGAGTTCCCCGGCGCGGCGGTGATGCTGCCGGTCGGCTCCGCGTTCGACGTGATCGAGGTCGCCGAGCCCGCCGGGCGCCGAGCCCTGGTCCGCCTGGAGCGGATGGGCCTCCCGCTCGGCCCGGTCACCGCCACCCCGGACGGCCGCGCCCAGTTCCTGGTGGCCCCCGGCGCCACCGCCGAACTCCCCGCGCTGCTCTACCGCATGGGCTGGGACGACCCGACCTCCCTGGACCTGCGCGGCCTCGGCACGGGTACGCACATCACCGCCCCGCCGTCCGACCGGGGCGGCCTGGGCCCGGTGCGCTGGCTGCGCCCGCCGGCCCTGGACTCGGCGACGAGGCCGCCCGCGGCGAGGCTGCTCCTGGGGACGCTGGCCTACGTGGCGCACCGGTCGCGGGCGTAACCGCGGCGGACCCGGCGGCCCATACGCCGAAGCGCCCGTCCCCGACTGCACCTCGGGGATCGGGCGCTTCTCACGAAGGCGGCCGGTGGATTTACTGCCGTCAGTCACCGATAAGGGCATCCACGAACGCTTCCGGCTCGAACGGCGCCAGGTCGTCCGCGCCCTCACCGAGGCCGATGAGCTTCACGGGGACACCCAGTTCACGCTGGACCGCGATCACGATGCCGCCCTTGGCGGTGCCGTCCAGCTTGGTGAGGACGATGCCGGTGATGTCGACGACCTCGGCGAAGACCCGGGCCTGGACGAGGCCGTTCTGGCCGGTGGTGGCGTCGAGGACGAGCAGCACCTCGTCCAGCGGGGCGTGCTTCTCCACGACCCGCTTGACCTTGCCCAGCTCGTCCATGAGGCCGGTCTTGGTGTGCAGCCGCCCGGCGGTGTCGATGAGCACCACGTCGACGCCCATCTCCTTGCCCTCCTTCACCGCGTCGAAGGCGACGGAGGCGGGGTCACCGGCCTCCGGGCCGCGCACGGTGTGGGCGCCCACCCGCTCGCCCCAGGTCTGCAACTGGTCGGCGGCGGCGGCCCGGAAGGTGTCGGCGGCGCCGAGCACCACCGTACGGCCGTCGGCGACCAGGACGCGGGCGAGCTTGCCGGTGGTGGTGGTCTTGCCGGTGCCGTTGACGCCGACGACCATCACGATGCCCGGCTTGCGGTCGGCCGGCTCGGTCTTCACCTCGCGGTCGGCGTCGGTGCCGACCAGCTTGAGCAGCTCCTCGCGCAGCAGGCCGCGCAGCTCCTCGGGGGTCCGGGTGCCGAGCACCTTGACGCGCTCGCGCAGCCGGTCGACCAGCTCGGTGGTGGGCTGCACGCCGACGTCGGCGGTGAGCAGGGTGTCCTCGATCTCCTCCCAGGTCTCGTCGTCGAGGTGCTCGCGCGAGAGCAGCGTGAGCAGCCCCTTGCCGAGGGCGGTCTGCGAGCGGGAGAGCCGGGCGCGCAGCCGGACCAGCCGGCCGGCGGTGGGCTCGGGGATCTCGATCTCGGGCGCTTCGACCGCGGGGGGCTCTTCGACGGCGACGGAAGCCGAGCCGTCGGGAAGGTCGACCTCCTCTATCGTCCGGCGCGGTTCGTCGCGCGGCGTCTCGGCCTCGTCGCCGATGTGCGGCTCGGCCGGGGGCGCGGTGATGTCGGGGGCGGCGGGGGGCGGCGGGGGCAGCGACTTCTTGCGCCGGCTGCCGACGACGAGCCCGCCGAGCGCACCGAGCACGACCACGGCGATGACTACAGCAAGGATGACGGTTTCCATAACCGCTCCAGTATGCGTGACCCCCTGCGCGGCCGGTCGTTCCCAGAGTGGGGCCGCGCGCCCCCGGGCCGGGCCGGCCCGCCGTCGGCCGCGTGTCGGCGGGAAGCCCTCACGGGCGGAGTCACAACCCGTCCAGTATCCGACGGGTGGGGTACGTCATGGCGTACCCAGGGCGGGTCACGGTTCATGCAGTGGGCCGTGACACGCCCTCGCCATCGGCATGAACACCCTGCCGCTTTTGAGCGTATAAGTCCACCTAGCTTACGATGCTGGCATGAGCACCACCGCCCACCACGATGGCCCGCTCGAACATCTCGAAGAGTCGCTGGAGCACCACGGCCTCGAAACCCGGGGCATCGAACCGGTCCCGGACTCCGAGCGCACCGGCACACCCCGCGGTCTGCTCCCCACCTGGATCGCCGCCAACATCACCGTCCTGCTGGTGACCGTGGGCGCGAGCCTCGCGGTGTCGTTCGGGCTGAACTTCTGGCAGTCCCTGGTGGTCGGCGTCGCGGCGCCGCTCGTGTCGTACGGCCTGGTCGGCCTCATCGGCATCGCCGGCAAGCGGGGCGGCGCACCGGGCATGGCACTCTCCCGGGCGGTCTTCGGCCAGCGCGGCAACCTGCTGCCCGGTGCGCTGATCTGGGTCGCGCGCTGGGGCTGGGAGACGATCAACGCGGTGACCGGCTGCTACGCCGCGCTGACCGTCCTCGACATCCTGTTCGGGATCAGGAGCAACACCGCCCTGGTCATCGTCGCCCTCCTCCTCTTCGTGATCGCCACGTTCGCGATCTCCGGCATGGGCATCAAGGCGGTGCGGTACTGCAACCGGTGGGCGACCTGGCTGTTCGGCGGCTTCTCGCTGCTGGTCCTCGGGCGCCTGATCGCGGTGACGGACTGGGCCCGGGTGTTCGGGCAGCCCGCCGGCCCCGCGACCGCGATGGTCGCCGGGGCCGGACTGATCGCGGCGGGCGGGATGAGCTGGGCACCGGCCGCGCCGGACTTCACGCGGTACCTGCCGGGTACGGCGTCCTCGGCGGCGATCGTACGCAACACGGTCGGCGGTGCCGGGATCGTCGTGCTCCCCCTGATCCTGATGGGCGCGGTGACCGCGTCCGGCGCCCCGGGCCTCGCCAGGGCGGCCGACCCGGTCTCCTTCCTCGGCGCGATCCTGCCGCTCTGGCTGGCGGTCCCCTACCTGCTCATCGCCCTGGTCGGGATGGTGCTGATCAACGCGATGTCGATGTACTCGGCGGGCTTCACCGCGCAGACGCTCGGCTTCCGGGTCCCCCGCCCCTGGGCGGTCTCCGTCAACGCGGTCATCTCGCTGGCCCTCGGGGCCGTCCTGATGCTGGTGGCCACCTCCTTCATGGCCTCCTTCACCGCCTTCCTGTCACTGCTGGCGGTGGCGTTCTCGGCATGGGTCGGGGTGTTCGGGACCGACATGCTCCGCCGCCGGGAGTACGACGGCGCGGCCCTCCTCGACACCACGCGCACCAGCGCCTACTGGTACCGGGCGGGCTTCTCCCCTGCCGCCGTCGCGGCCTGGGCGCTCGGCCTGGCGGCCGGCCTGCTCTTCACCACGTGCGACTGGTTCACCGGCCCGCTCGCCACGGACAACCCCGTCGGCCGGTACGGACTCGGCTGGATCGCCACGATCGCCGTCTCGGGCCTGCTCTACGTGGTGCTGCCGAAACCGGCGGTGGTGCCGGCGCAGGCCGGGAAGCCCGCACCCCTGGCCGTCTGACGCACCGTCAGCTACTGTCCCCGCACACCCGCCCGGCCAGCCAAGGTGAAGGGGAACTCCCATGCCCGTCTCGGTCGTCCGCTTCAACCTCGTCGAGCCCGGCGCCTCCCCGGCCGGCCTGGGCGCCCGGTACCGAGCGGCCCTCGACATGGCCGCGTACGCCGACGAGCACGGGGTCACCACCGTGCAGACCGAGGAGCACCACGGCGTCGGCAACAACTGGCTGCCGTCGCCGTTCGCCTTCGCGGGCGCGGTGTTCGGAGCGACCCGGAGCATCGCGGTGACCGTGTCGGCGGTGATCGGCCCGCTGCACGACCCGCTGCGGCTCGCGGAGGACATCGCGGTCCTCGACCTGCTCAGCGGGGGCCGGCTGGTGACGGTCGCCGGGATCGGCTACCGGCCCGAGGAGTACGCCCTGTTCGACGTGGACTGGAAGCGGCGCGGGCGGCTGCAGGACGAACTGCTCGAAACGCTGCTCAAGGCCTGGACCGGGGAGGAGTTCGAGTACCGGGGCCGCACGGTACGGGTCACCCCGCGCCCCCTCACCGACCCCCACCCGCTCCTCCTGGTCGGCGGTTCCTCCAAGGCCGCCGCCCGCCGCGCCGCCCGCCTCGGCCTGCCGTTCTTCCCGAGCGCGCACCTGCCGGAGCTGGAGGCGTACTACAAGGAGCGGCTCACCGAGTACGGCACGGAGGGCTGGACGATGATGCCCACGGCCGAGACACCGCTGCTGCACATCGCCGAGGACCCGGACCGGGCGTGGGCGGAGTTCGGCGAGCACTTCCTGCACGAGGCCCTGACGTACGCGTCCTGGCAGTCCGGGGAGATCCACTCGGCGGTGCGCTCCGGGGCGACGACGGTGGCGGAACTCCGCGCGGAGGGCGTCTACCGCATCGTCACGCCGGAGGAGTGCGTGTCGGCGGGGCTGGACAACCTGGTGCTGCATCCGCTGGCCGGCGGGATGCCGGTGGCGGAGGGCTGGCGGAGCCTGCGCTTGTTCGCCGAGGCCGTGCTTCCGGCACTGGCGGCGTAGCGGGGGCGGGGTTCGCCGACAGGTGGGTGCGGGAAGGTGGCGGCCCTGCCGGGTGGCACCGTCGTGACTGATCGCCGTTGCGGCGGGGAAAAAGGTGCGGCAGAGGTCAGGACCGGGGACCGGGGATTCCGCGGCGGATCGCGATGCGGGGTCCACGGCGGCCGGGTGGACCGGGGAACGCCGGAGCGGGCGGGCGCATGCGAACCGCCGCCCCGCCCGGGCAGTGACCGGGCGGGGCGGCGGGGGGTACGAGGAGAGGGGCAGCGGGGACTTGGCCCTTCTCCCCGAGTTCAGGGGGTCCCGGTGCGGGTCAGCCCATCTCCTCCAGGGACTTGCCCTTCGTCTCCTTGACGTACTTGAGGACGAACGGGATGGAGAGGGCGGCGAAGACCGTGTAGATCACGTAGGTGCCGGAGAGGTTCCAGTCGGCCAGCGACGGGAAGCTCGCGGTGATCGCCCAGTTGGCGATCCACTGCGCGGCGGCGGCCACGCCCAGGGCGGCGGCGCGGATCTTGTTCGGGAACATCTCGCCGAGCATGACCCAGACGACCACGCCCCAGGACAGGGCGAAGAAGAGGACGAAGATGTGCGCGGCGATCAGGGCGGTCCAGCCCTGCGCGGACGGGAGCTTGCCGTCGACCAGGTGGTAGGAGAAGGCCCAGGCCTCCAGCGCCAGGCCGACGACCATGCCGACCGAACCGATGAGGGCCAGCGGCTTGCGGCCGATGCGGTCCACGAAGATCATCGCGATCACGGTGCCGATGATGTTGATGATCGACGTCGTGAAGGAGTAGAAGAACGAGTCCGTCGGGTCGACACCGACCGACTGCCACAGCGTCGAGGAGTAGTAGAACGCGACGTTGATGCCGACGAACTGCTGGAAGACGGAGAGGCCGATACCGACCCAGACGATCGGCTTGAAGAAGAAGGAGCCGCCGAGCAGGTCCTTGAACGTGGACTTGTGCTCGCTCTTCATCGCGTGCTCGATCTCGGTGACCCGGGCGTCCAGGTCGGCGTTCTTGCCCTCGACCTCTTCGAGGATCGCGCGGGCGCGGTCACGCTTGCCGACGGAGATCAGGAAGCGCGGGGACTCGGGGATCGCGAGGGAGAGCAGGCCGTACAGGACGGCCGGGACCACCATGACGCCGAGCATGACCTGCCAGGCCTCCAGGCCCATCAGCTTGCCGCGCTGGTCGCCGCCGGCGGCGTTCAGCAGACCCCAGTTGACCAGCTGCGAGATGGCGATGCCGACGACGATCGCGGCCTGCTGGAAGGAGCCGAGACGGCCGCGGTAGGCGGGCGGGGCGACCTCGGCGATGTAGGCGGGGCCGATGACGGAGGCCATGCCGATGGCGAAGCCGCCGATGATCCGCCAGAAGGCGAAGTCCCAGAGGGCGAAGGGGAGCGCCGAGCCGACGGCGCTGACGGTGAACAGCACGGCCGCGATCTGCATGCAGCGGATACGGCCGATGCGGTCGGCTATCCGGCCGGCGGTCGCGGCGCCGATGGCGCAGCCGATCAGGGCGATGGCGATGACCTGGGCGAGAGCCGCGGACCCGATGTCGTAGCGGTCCCGGATGGCCTCGACGGCACCGTTGATGACGGAGCTGTCGTAGCCGAAGAGGAAACCGCCCATCGCGGCCGCCGCCGCGATGAAGATGACATGCCCGAGGTGATCGGGGTGAGCCGTCCCGGCTCCTGACTGGGGTGCCTGCGCAGTGCTGGTCACAAGAAACTCCTCGGGCCACCGGCAACGCCGCCGGGGGTGGGGGGTGAGCCCTCCCAGGTCTAAGTGGCGCACATCCGCACACCGCTCACACCTGAAGGTAAAAGCAACGTTGCAGAGACTATGCCTTCAAGTTTCGAAGTCAATAGGCGGTGGAGTGTGAAGTTGCAGATACCACGCAACGAAGATGCGTTCACTTCTTGAAGAATGGGAGGAGATGATCTACCTGGGGGCGCGGGGAACTGCGCGACCAGCCACAACGGCGCCGCACCCGAAGAAGTCGGCCAGGACCCAGCGTCAGCGCAACCGCTGGCTGATGACCTTCGACACACCGTCGCCCTGCATGGACACGCCGTACAGCGCGTCGGCGACCTCCATCGTCCGCTTCTGGTGCGTGATCACGATGAGCTGGGACGACTCCTGGAGCTCCTGCATGATGCGGATCAGCCGTTGCAGGTTGGTGTCGTCCAGGGCCGCCTCGACCTCGTCCATGACGTAGAACGGGCTGGGGCGGGCCTTGAAGATCGACACCAGCATCGCGACGGCGGTCAGCGAGCGTTCGCCACCCGACAGCAGGGAGAGCCGCTTGACCTTCTTGCCCGGCGGGCGGGCCTCGACGTCCACGCCCGTGGTGAGCATGTTGTCGGGGTCGGTGAGGATCAGCCGTCCTTCGCCGCCCGGGAAGAGGCGGCTGAAGACGCCCTCGAACTCGCGGGCCGTGTCCCGGTAGGCCTCGGTGAAGACCTGCTCGACCCGCTCGTCGACCTCCTTCACGACCTGAAGCAGGTCGGCGCGGGTCTTCTTCAGGTCCTCCAGCTGCTCGCTGAGGAACTTGTGCCGTTCCTCAAGGGCCGCGAACTCCTCCAGGGCCAGCGGGTTGACCTTGCCGAGCTGCTGGTAGGCCCGCTCGGCCGCCTTGAGCCGGCGCTCCTGCTCGGCCCGGTGGAAGGACTTCGGCTGGTTGCGCGGGTGCTCGGGGTCGTCCGGCAGCACCTCGCCCTCGGCGGGGGGCGAGGGCGGCACCAGCTGGTGCGGGCCGTACTCCTCGACGAGCCCCGCCGGTTCGACACCGAGTTCCTCCAGCGCCTTGGTCTCCAGCTGCTCGATCCGCAGCCGCTTCTCGGCGCCGAGTACCTCGCCCCGGTGAACTGAATCCGTGAGTTTGTCGAGTTCGGCCTTGAGGTCGCGGCCTGCGGTGCGGGCAGCGGTCAGCTCCTGCTCGCGGCGGGCCTTCGCGGCCTCGGCGGCGGCGCGTTCCTGCTCCGCCCGGCCGACCGAGACCTCGACGTGCGCGAGCAGTTGCCGGGCGCCGGCGGCGACGGCCTCGGCGACCGCCGCCTCGTGACGCAGCCGGGCGCGCCGCTGCTCGGCACGCGCGCGTGCCTCGCGTTCGGCGCGGGCGGCGCGGTCGAGGGAGTCGGCACGCCCTGCGAGGCCCTTGACCCGTTCCTCGTGGGTGCGGACCTGGAGGCGGGCCTCCATCTCGGTCTGGCGGGCGTTGGCGCCGTCGGCGGCGAGGCGGTCGCGCGCCGAGGTGTCGGGCTCCTCCTCGACGGGCATCTCCTCGGCCACGGCGAGCCGCTCGGCGAGGATCTCGACCTCTTCGAGAGCCCTGTCGAGGGAGTCCTGGGCGCGGGCGGCGGCTGCCGTGGAGCGTTCCGCCTCGCCTGCCGCGCCGCGTGCCTGTCCGGCGAGGCGGCCGAGCTGCTGGGCCACGGCCGACTTCTCGCGGTCGGCGGCGCGGCGCCGCTCGCCGAGTTCCTCGACGAGGGCCGCGCACTCCCTGCGGCGCTCCCCTGCCGTGTGCTGTGCCTCGGACAGTTCCTCGCAGCGGACGGCGAGTTCCTCCAGCTCGGCGGCGGCCTCGTCCACGGAGGCCTGCACTTCCAGCAGGCTGGGGGCGCCGGCGGAGCCGCCGTGCGCGAAGTGGGCGCCGAGGAGGTCGCCTTCGGCGGTCACCGCGGTGAGGTGGGGGTGGCGGTAGATCAGGTCCTCGGCGGCTTCGAGGGTGTCGACGACGACGATGTCGCCGAGGAGGCGTCGTACGGCGGGCATCAGGTCGGCGGGGCCGCGGACGAGATCTGCGGCGAAGTTCCCTGACGGGGGGGCCGTGGGGGGTCGGCGGTCGGGTGCGGCGCCGTCGTGGCCGGTCGCGCCGTTCCCCGCGCCCCTATGGGGCACGGCCCCCGCGGCCGTGACTTCGGGTGCGGGTGCGTGGGGGCTCGTCGCGCCGTTCCCCGCGCCCCTATGGGGCGCTGCGGACTGGGGGGCTTCGAGGCGAGGGGCTTCGAGTCGGGGTGGTTCCGGGGCTCCTGCCAGGAGGAGGGCGGCGCGGCCGCCGTCCTGTTTGCGGAGGAGGCGGATGGCGTCGGCTGCCGAGGACGGGGTCGTGACCGCGATGGCGTCCGCGGCTGTGCCGAAGGCCGCTGCCAGGGCGACCTCGTGGCCCGGGGTCACGGTGAGGAGTTCTGCCGCCGGGCCCAGGACTCCGGTGAGGCGGTCCCGGGCGCCGAGCAGTATTCCGGTGCCGTCCTTGCGGCGCAGGCCCATGGCCAGCGCCTCGTGCCGGGCCTGGGTCGCAGCCCGCTTGCGTTCCGCCGCCGTGACGTCCTCGCGGGCCGCGGTCAGGGCCGCCTCCGCCTCGGCGAGCCGGTGCTTGGCCTGGTCGTGCCGGCCGGCGAGTTCCTCGTCGCCGGCGTCGAGGCCGTCGACCTCCGCCTTCAGCGCCTCGTACTCCTCCTGAGCCGAGACCGCCCGTTCCTGGGCCTCGTCGCGGGCGGCGGCCAGCCGGTCGATCTCGGCCTGGGCGGACGCGGCACGGGAGCGGGCCGCGCCCACCTGGCCGTTCAGCCGGGCGAGGCTCTCGCGGCGGTCGGCGATGGAGCGGGCCACGTCCTTCAGGCGCCGCTCTTCGAGGGCCAGTTCGCGCTCCAGCTCGGCGCGGTGGGCGACGGTGTCGTCGAGGGCGTGCTGGGCCGCCTCCAGGGAGGCCTCCAGCTCGGCCTCCTGTTCACGGATGCGGTGGGCCTCGCGCTCCATGTCCTCGGGGTCACGGCCGCGCCGTTCCTCGGGGGGCGCGGAGGTGGCGCTCTTGACCCGGGCGTCGGCCAGCGAGGTGGTGCCGCGGACCCGCTCGGCGAGCTGGGAGAGCTCGTACCAGGTCTGCTGGGCCCGCTGCAGGCGCGGGGTGAGCTGCCGTACCTCGTCCTCCAGGAGGGCCTCCCGCTGGAGGGCCTTCTTCAGCTCCTGCTCGGCGGCTTCCTTGCGTTCCTTGAGGGCGGCCTCGTCGGCGACCTCGGTCCGGAGTGCCTGGCGGAGCCGTACGAGGTCGTCGGCGAGCAGGCGCAGGCGGGAGTCGCGGAGGTCCGCCTGGATGACGGCGGCCCGGCGGGCGACGGCGGCCTGCCGGCCGAGGGGCTTGAGCTGGCGGCGGAGTTCGTCGGTCAGGTCCTGTACGCGGGCCAGGTTCGCCTGCATCGCGTCCAGTTTGCGGAGGGCCTTCTCCTTGCGCTTGCGGTGCTTCAGCACGCCCGCGGCCTCTTCGATGAAGGCGCGGCGGCCCATCGGGTCGGCGTGCAGGACGGAGTCGAGCTGGCCCTGGCCGACGATGACGTGCATCTCGCGGCCGATGCCGGAGTCGGAGAGGAGTTCCTGGATGTCCAGGAGGCGACACGTGTCGCCGTTGATCTGGTACTCGCTGCCGCCGTTGCGGAACATGATCCGCGTGATGGTGACCTCGGCGTACTCGATGGGCAGCGCGCCGTCGGAGTTGTCGATGGTCAGGGACACCTCGGCGCGGCCCAGCGGGGGGCGGCCGGTGGTGCCGGCGAAGATGACGTCCTCCATCTTGCCGCCGCGCAGCGACTTGGCGCTGTGCTCGCCCATGACCCAGGTGAGCGCGTCCACCACATTGGACTTGCCCGAGCCGTTCGGACCGACGACGCACGTGATCCCCGGCTCGAACCGGAGCGTGGTCGCCGAGGCGAACGACTTGAACCCGCGGAGGGTCAGGGCCTTGAGGTGCACGCCGTCGGACTCTACCCGGCGCCGCTACCGCACTCCACGACCCCTCGCAACCTCGCGGTTTCGCGTATGAACATGCAGGGCACACCAGACGTTAAAGAAGGTGAAAGGATGCGCGGAGCTGGATCGGGGCGGGGCGCGGGGGCGCAGGGAGTACAAGAAAGAAGGGACGCCGAGGCGTCCCTTGCAAATCTTGACAACTTAAGCGGTTGAAAGGGCTGCCCAACCGCCGCATGTGCTGTTGTGGAGCGATGCAGCGATCAGGTGAGCGCAGGCTCCGCCTGGTGTGCGTCGATGCTCTCCATGATCCTGTCGGGAGAAGCGGCAGCCGTCAGCTCGTCGTTCTCGGCCTGGATCCGTACCAGCTCGGATTCGAGGTCCTGGACTCGCTGCTGGAGCCGTCGCATCTCGGCGAGGAGTCGCGGGTCGGAGCCGCCGACGTAACCGAGAAGCGCCTTTGCCATGATGGATGGTCCTCCACACTGAGTGACCGACCGTAGCGGTGTGGGTCGTGAGGGATTCGCACCCGCGGTGCTTGACACATCCGAGTGTTGCTCGACTGTTGCGCCATGCCAAACAGCTAAGGTGCGCGGGGCTTTCAGCGTCTCACCAAAAAGTTTGACGGTCAACACGATCACACCCTGCATTGGCGGGTGAACCCGTAGTCGGGCGGCCCTGACCGGGTGGCGCTGCGACTCCCGCGGGGCCCTCAGGGCGAGGCGATCATCTGTAAGTGCGGAGCCTGCCACGACACGCGGTTCTTGGCAACCACCAGGCCATTTCTGCTCGGGGCACATGCCGGTGGCAGATCGCTCCGCTTCTTCCTGCGCGGCTTTACAGAGCGGGCTCAGCGGATGGCGAAGCCGTCGTAGCCACCCCGGGGTGTGTCCCAGATCTCGGTGACACCCTCCACCCGCCCGGGCGTGTCATCGCCCTGGAGCCAGTCGAGCAGCCCTTGGCAGCCCGCATGGGGACCCTCCGCGACCACCTGGACGCGGCCGTCGCCCAGATTGAGGGCAAAACCACTCAGGCCCCCGATCTCCAGCGCCTTGGCCCGCGTGAACCAGCGGAAACCCACACCCTGCACCCGTCCACGGACCCAGGCGACCAGTCGCACATCCTCGCTCATGGATGCAACCTAACGGGCCAATGTCCCTCGGGACGCCTCCTCCCCCAGCGGTATGGGGTACCGTCCCCACCCAATGAATCTCATATGAAACTCACTCGATCGAGTGAGCCTGGTTGACCAGAAGGAGTCACTGGCCACACCGGCCCCTGGTCGACCGCGACCGCGAGGACGAGGGAAGAGGGCAAGGACAATGGGACGCCACCGACGCCACGCCGCCGGCCGCGCCACCACGGGCCACGCCACGGGGGTCACGGAAAGCGACGGCTCGTACCCGGGCGGCCACGACCCGCAGGACTCGTACGCGGGCCTCCGCTACGGCACGGGCACGGCCGCCTACCTGCGCCAGGAGCAGGAGTACCAGGAGTACGCGGACACCAACGCGCGCAGCTCGGCCTATCTGTTCGCGACCGAGGACGACTACGCCCGCTTCATGAACACCACCGAGTTCCCGGCCGAGGAGTTCGCCCCGGCCGGCGGCTCCCCCTCGGGCGGCGGGCACCGGCGGCGGAAGAAGAGCGGGCGGCCCGTGGCCACGGGCCTGCTCGGGGTCTCGGCGGCCGTCGCCATCGGCACGGTCGCGGTGGCCACCGGCATGGTGCCCGGCCTGGAGAACTACAAGCTCGGCGGCAACAGCAGCACGACCGGCGGCGAGCGGGTGCAGGCCGACGGCGAGCCCAGCAACACGGCCGCCGAGCAGGGCGGCACCTCCGGCAGCGCCGAGAGCCGCGACACCGGCTCCTCGACCAGCCGCGACACCCGGCGCTCCGGCTCGCCGACGGCGTCGGCGTCCGCCTCGGACTCCACCTCCACCTCCACCTCCGCGTCGCCCGCCCCGGCGAAGACGGCGACCGAGAAGCCGACGCCCACCGCCACGGCGTCCACGGAGCCGAAGGCCACGCCGAGCAAGACGGCCACCAAGGCGCCGGTGAAGACCGCCGCGCCGATCACCTCCTCCGAGGAGGCGGTCGTCGGGGCCGAGGTGCTGAAGCTGGTGAACGAGGAGCGGGCCAAGGTCGGCTGCAGTGCCCTGTCGGCGAACTCCTCGCTGACCAAGCTGGCCGAGGCGTTCAGTGACGACATGGCCGCGCGGGACTTCTTCGACCACACCGACCCGGACGGCAAGACGCCGTGGGACCGGGCCGCGGCGGCCGGCATAGCCAACCTCGGCGGCGAGAACATAGCCCGCGGCCAGGCCACCGCGCAGGCCGTCATGGACGCCTGGATGAACAGCGAGGGCCACCGCGCCAACATCCTGAACTGCGACTTCAAGACCCTCGGGGTCGGCGTGCACTTCGGCGAGGGCGGGCCGTGGTGGACGCAGGACTTCGGGTACTGACCCGACCAGCCCACTAACCACCGGTTAGCGCACCCTGTCGGTTAGCGCTGTGCTCCCGTACGCTTGACGCATGACCATCACCCAGGACGGCGCCGTGGAGCCGCAGCCTCCGTACGACGTCTTCGCCCGGGCCTGTCCCTCGCGCACCACCCTCGAACACGTGATGGGCCGCTGGGGCGGGCTCACGCTGAGCGCGCTGTACGACGGATCGTTCCGGTTCAACGAGCTGCGCCGTCGCGTGGACGGCGTCAGCGAGAAGATGCTCTCCCAGACGCTCCAGGCCCTGGAGCGCGACGGCCTGGTGCACCGCGAGGCCCAGCCGACCAACCCGCCGCGCGTCGACTACGAACTGACCCCGCTCGGCCGCGGGGTCGCCGAGCGCCTGCTGACCGTCGTGCACTTCGTCGAGGGCCGGATGGACGAGGTGCTGACCGCCCGCGAGCGTTACGACGAGACGCGCGGCGCCCGCTGACACTGCGGGCAGAAGTAGCTGGACCGGTTCATCCAGGGCCGCCTGCGCATCGGCGTACCGCACCGCCGGCAGGGCAGCCCCTCCCGGCCGTAGGCGTCCAGCGAGCGGTCGAAGTACCCGGACTCGCCGTTGACGTTGACGTACAGGCTGTCGAAGCTGGTGCCGCCGACGGCCAGCGCCGCGTTCATCACGTCCCGTACGTGGCCGAGGAGTTCGGCGGTGCGCGGGCGGGTGAAGCCGGCGGTCGGCCGCTCGTAGTGGACGCGGGCGCGCCAGAGGGCCTCGTCCGCGTAGATGTTGCCGACTCCGCTGATCAGGGACTGGTCGAGCAGCGCCCGCTTGATGGTGGTCCGCTTCCGGCGCAGCGCCTGGTGGAAGGCCTCGTCGTCGAACAGCGGGTCGAGGGGGTCGCGGGCGATGTGCGCGATGACGTCCGGGAGTCCGTCGGGGGTGTTGTCGTGCAACGACAGTCCGCCGAAGGTGCGTTGGTCGACGAAGCGGAGCTCGGTGTCCACCTCGTCGGCGAACCGGACGCGGATGCGCAGGTGTTTCTCGTCCGGTGCCTCGTGCGGCTGGACCAGCAGCTGGCCGCTCATGCCGAGGTGGGCGAGGACCGACTGGCCGGTGTCCTCCAACGGCAGCCACAGGTACTTGCCGCGCCGGCTCGGGGTGCCGATGCGGTGGCCCTTGAGCCGGTGCGTGAAGTCGTCGGCGCCGGCGAGGTGCCGTCGTACCGCACGCGGGTGCAGGACCTCGGCCTCGGCCACGACGCGATGGGCGACCCATCGCTCCAGGCCGCGCCGTACGACCTCCACCTCGGGCAATTCAGGCATCGGGACTCCCGGGAAGGACCGTGGACGATCCGAGCGCCCGCCTCCGTGGAAAGGTGGCGGGCGCTCGGGCTGCGCTGTTCGTCAGGCGGAGGCGGCGGACGACGGCGGGCCGTCGTCCTCCTCGGCTTCGGCCCGGGCGGCCTGCTCGGCCGCCTTGGCCTTGGCGCGTTCGTCCGCCGCGGCGCGGATGGCGCGCCAGGCGGATTCGGCGGCCTGCTGCTCCGCCTCCTTCTTGCTGCGGCCGGTGCCGGTGCCGTACGAGACGCCTCCGACGCGGGCGGCAGCAGTGAAGGTCTTCTCGTGGTCGGGGCCGGTCTCCGTGACGAGGTACTCGGGCACGCCGAGGCTCTCCGTCGCGGTGAGCTCCTGGAGACTGGTCTTCCAGTCCAGGCCGGCTCCGAGGTTCGAGGACTTCTCGATCAGCGGGTCGAAGAGCCGGTGCACCAGCTCGGACGCCGAATCGAGGCCCTGGTCGAGATAGACCGCGCCGATCACCGCTTCCAGGGTGTCGGCGAGGATGGACGCCTTGTCCCGGCCGCCCGTGCCCTCTTCACCGCGGCCGAGCCGGATGAAGGAGCCCAGGTCGAGACCGCGGCCCACTTCCGCGAGCGCACGCGAGTTCACCACCGCCGCACGGAGCTTGGCCAGCTGGCCCTCCGGCAGGTCGGGGTGGGTGGTGTACAGCGTGTCCGTGACGACGAGACCGAGGACGGAGTCACCGAGGAACTCCAGCCGCTCGTTCGTCGGCAGGCCGCCGTTCTCGTACGCGTAGGAACGGTGGGTCAGCGCACGCACCAGAAGGGCGGACTCGAGCTTGTACCCGAGCCGCCCTTCCAGAAGCGTGTGGGACGAGGCCGTGCTGTCCGTCTTCTTCTTGGCGGTTGGGTCCGCCTTGGGCTCATCGCCCTTCTTGGGACTGGACACAGTGCCTCTCACCTGGCCGCTCAGACTTCGAGGACCTGGCGCTTGTTGTAGGTGCCGCAAGACGGGCACGCGATGTGCTGCAGCTTGGGCTCGTGGCAGCGCTCGCACGCAACCAGGGTGGGGACCGCAGCCTTCCACTGCGACCGGCGGTGGCGCGTGTTGCTGCGCGACATCTTCCGCTTCGGAACAGCCACGGCTACTTCTCCTGCTTCTCGTCGACGCCCGCTTCCGCGTCAGCGCCGGACATCTCGTCCTTCTCGCCGTCCTTCGTGGAACCGGCGAGTCCCTGCAAAGCCGCCCAACGGATGTCGACGGCGTCGTGGTGGTGGTCCGGGTCGTCGGCAAGACGGGCTCCGCACTCGGAGCACAGCCCTGCACAGTCGTCCTGGCACACCGGCTGCATCGGCAGTGCGAGCACCACCGCATCACGCAGCACTGGTTCGAGGTCGAACAGGCCGTCCTCGATGAAGAACCTGTCCTCGTCGTCCTCGGCGTCGTCGCCCGGTTCCGCGATCACGCGGCCCCGGTCGTCGGCGTCAGGGTACGAGAACAGTTCCTGGAAGTCCGCTTCGAGCTCCTGCCCGACCGGCTCCAGACACCTTACGCACTCCCCCTCGGCCTGTGCACGGGCGGTGCCGGTGACGAGCACACCTTCCATGACCGACTCGAGCCGGAGGTCGAGCTCCACCGGGGCGCCCTGCGGCACTCCGATGACCCCCTTGATCCCGAAGTCCTCGGGAGCGTCGATCGTGCGGGGCAGGCGCTGCAAGGCACCAGGACGCCGGCCCAGCTCGTGTGTGTCGAACACGAACGGGTTGCGGTGGTCGAGGCGCGCGTGAGGAGCCATTCCTGCTTTCGATCTTCGAGTTCAGAGGGACGCCGTCCGGAGATCCCTCCGGGGCAGCGTTGATCGCGGACGTAGACGCGACCGAAGAGCCAGGATACTGGACCTTTCGCTGTCGGCCCAATCCGGCCGGTCGCTACAGGCCCCGGCCCTGCTCGTAGGCCCGCAGCTGCTCCGGCGTGATCATGCCGGTGTCGAAGAGGCTGGTCTCGTCGAGGGCGTACGACTGGTTCTGCTGCTGGGCCGCCTGCTGGGGGTCGTAGACGGGCTGCTGGCCGGTGTCGTAGCCCTGGTAGGCGGCGGCGTACGGATCGGCCTGCTGGTAGCCGTAGGGGTCCTGCTGGTAGCCGTAGGCGTCCTGCTGGGCGTAGACCGGCTGCTGCTGGGGGTAGCCGTACGGATCCTGCGCCACCGGCTGCTGCATGGGCTGCTGGTCGTACTGCGGCTGCTGCTGCGGCTGGGCGGCGGCGGGCTGCTCGGCCTGGGCCGCCTGGGCGGCCCGCTCGTCCTGGTCGGCGAGGGCCGCGAGGTCGGCCAGGTAGTCGGCGTCGCTGGAGTGCTGGAACGTCGTGTTGTCGTCGGCCAGGGCGCCGAGGGCGTCGGAGGCGATCCGGCCGTGCAGCTTGGCGCGGCCCTTGCCGACCGCCTCCAGGGTCTTGGCGAGCACCGCCTCGAAGGCACCGAGCTTGACGTCCACGTAGGCGTCGGCGTCCCGGCGCAGGGTCTCGGGGTCGTGGCTGCGCTCGGGGGCGTCCTCGTCCTCGTACCCCTGCTCGTCCAGGCCGGGGCCGGTGCCGAGCAGCTTCTCCCGGCCGCGGCCGACCGAGCCGAGGGTCTTGGTGAGGACGACCTCGAAGTTGGCGAGCTTGGAGTCGACGTAGTCGTCTGCGTCGGCCCGGACCTCCTCGGCCTCCTGCCGGGCCTCGGCCAGGATCCGGTCGGCCTCGGTCTGCGAGCGGCGGGCCACCTCGGTGTCGGAGATCAGCGAGCCGCGCTCGGCGTGCGCGGTCTCGATGATCCGCTCGGCCTCCATGCGGGCCTGCTCGACCATCTGGTCCCGGCCGCCGATCAGCTCCTCGGCCTGCGCGAGCGAACCGGGCAGCGCCAGACGCAGCTCTTCGAGCATCGCGAGCAGCTCGGCACGGTTGACCACGCACGACGCCGACATGGGCATGGACCGGGCGCCGGAGACCGTGCTCACGATCTCGTCGAGCTTCTTCTGCACGTCCACCTGTGCTCGCCACTCTCTACAGCTGGGTTGGAGACGGACGGGACGACTGTAGCCCCATCAGTCCTTGCCGAGACGCTTGTTGAGGGCCTCCAGAACGGCCGGCGGCACCAGGTGGGCGATGTCGCCGCCCCACTGGGCCACCTCCTTGACCAGCGAGGAGGAGAGGAAACTGTAGGTCGGGTTGGTCGGCACGAACAGCGTCTCGACACCCGACAGACCGTTGTTCATCTGGGCCATCTGCAACTCGTAGTCGAAGTCGCTGACCGCCCGGAGGCCTTTGACGATGGCCGGGATGTCGCGCTGCTTGCAGAAGTCGACGAGGAGGCCGTGGAACGCCTCGACCCGGACGTTGCCGTAGTCGGCGGTGACCGTGCGGATCAGGTCGATCCGCTCGTCGATCTCGAACAGGCCCTTCTTGGACTTGTTGATCATCACCGCGACGTAGACCTCGTCGTAGAGACGGGACGCACGGGAAATGATGTCGAGGTGTCCGTTGGTGATCGGGTCGAACGACCCGGGACAGACGGCGCGGCGCACTTGAGATCCCTCGCTCTCCGGTCCGGTCATCGTGCGTCTTCGCACGTAGCGGCGGCGCGACCGTACCAAAACGTTCCCTCGCCGTAGCGACGGGACCGGAGGCCTTCGAAGCCGGTCGGCCAGTTGAAAACGCCACCTCTGGTGCTGCGCTCCACGGTGACGAGAGCATCCGGCGCGAGCCAGCCCTGCGAGTGGAGTGTGAGGAGAATCTCCCGAAGATCGTGATCTGTGACCGCGTAGGGCGGGTCGAGGAAGACGATGTCGTACGGCCGGTCCGGGGCCGGGGACTGGATGATCTGCTCGGCTTTACCTGCTCTCACCTCGGCGCCGGGGAGACCCAGACTCTTCACGTTCTCGCGTACGACGCGGGCGGCTCTGGGGTCGGCCTCCACGAGGAGGGTGTGGCCGGCACCGCGGGAGAGCGCCTCCAGGCCCACGGCGCCCGAGCCGGCGTAGAGGTCGAGGACGCGTTCGCCGTCCAGGGGGCCGCCGAGGAGGGACTGCCAGGTGGAGAAGAGGCCTTCGCGTGCGCGGTCCGATGTCGGCCGGGTTCCTGTGCCGGGCGGCACGGAGAGGCGCCGTCCGCCTGCTTGGCCGGCGATCACGCGGGTCATCTCGAATCCTCGGTCTGGGGTTTTCCGGGGTGGTTACGGATTCAGTTTGGCAGCAGGTGCGTCGTGGTTGCTCGCGCCCGCGCGGCGGAGCCGCATATCGGCACAGCCCCGCGCCCCTGAGTCAGTCGCCTCTAGCCCTTTTCCAGGTACTGCTCTCTCTCCTCGTCCAGGAGGGCGTCCAGGGCCGTTCGCAGGCCTGGGAGGTCGGTGAGGTCGGGGTCTCTCGCGACCAGGGTCGTCGCCTCCTCTCTCGCCTCCGCGATGATCTCCTCGTCGTCGATGACGGCGAGGACGCGGAGGCTGGAGCGGGCGCCCGACTGGGCCTGGCCGAGGACGTCGCCCTCTCGGCGCTGTTCGAGGTCGATGCGGGAGAGCTCGAAGCCGTCCAGGGTCGAGGCCACGGCCGTGAGGCGCTGGCGGGCCGGGCTCGCCTCCGGCATCTCCGTGACCAGGAGGCAGAGGCCGGGGGCGGAGCCCCGGCCGACCCGGCCGCGCAGCTGGTGGAGCTGGGAGACGCCGAAGCGGTCGGCGTCCATGATCACCATGGCGGTCGCGTTGGGGACGTTGACGCCGACCTCGATGACCGTGGTGGCGACGAGGACGTCGGTCTCCCCCGCCGCGAAGCGACGCATGACCGCGTCCTTGTCGTCGGGGTGCATGCGGCCGTGCAGGACCTCGACCTTGAGGCCGCTCAGCGGGCCCTTGGCCAAGTGGTCGGCCACGTCGAGGACGGCCAGCGGGGGGCGCTTCTCCGCCTCGTCCTCGGCCGACTTCCTCGCCTTCTTCGGGTCGTCCTCCTCGTCGCCGATGCGGGGGCAGACGACGTAGGCCTGATGGCCGTTGCCGACTTCCTCGCTGACCCGTTCCCAGGCGCGGGTCAGGAAGTGGGGCTTGTCGGCGGCGGGGACGACATGGGTGGCGATCGGGGAGCGGCCGGCCGGGAGCTGGTCCAGGACCGAGGTCTCCAGGTCGCCGAAGACGGTCATCGCGACCGTGCGCGGGATGGGGGTGGCGGTCATGACGAGGAGGTGCGGGGGCTGCTTGCCCTTGCCGCGGAGGGCGTCGCGCTGCTCCACGCCGAAGCGGTGCTGTTCGTCCACCACGACCAGGCCGAGGTCGTGGAACTGGACCTTGTCCTCGATCAGCGCGTGCGTGCCGATGACGATGCCCGCGTCGCCCGTGACCAGGTCCAGCATCGCCTGGCGGCGGGCGGCCGTGCCCATCGAGCCGGTGAGCAGGACGACCTTGGTGGCGTGGTCCGCGCCGCCGAGCATGCCGCCCTCGGCCAGCTCGCCCATCATCTCGGTGATCGAGCGGTGGTGCTGCTGGGCGAGGACCTCGGTGGGAGCGAGCATGGCGGCCTGGCCGCCCGCGTCCACCACGGCGAGCATGGCGCGGAGGGCCACCATCGTGTTGTGGGTGACCGTGAAGTGGTCGGTGACGTACGCGTGACTCGGATGAGCAACGCTGATGCACTGAACCGGCTTCTGCCCGACGTACTCGACCGCGCGGATTCCTCGTCGAAAGGTGTCGTACTTCGGCCGTGACCGGACGCGGGCAGCCTTTCGGGACAGACGGAAGGGCGGGTACTCAGCGGGCAGAGCCACCGAGACGTTGAAAGCGGAACTCTTCGGCAGGACGCGCGCACGACCCCCCAGCGAGCGCACAAGCCAGGCGACATCGTCGGCAAGCGTACGTGAGGCTGAGCAGAAGGAAGCGCTCATACCGTCGGCATGGATGGTGCCGTCGGTGTCCATGAGTCCCTGGAGCACAGCCAGACGGTTTTTGACGGACGTGTTCTTATAGTCGTCGGGAATGAATTTGTCGTGGGACGTTCGGCCCCACAGGTGCAGCTCCCGCAAGGCCTGGATCACCGGGTTACGAACTCCACCGGCACGCTCGGTGAGCTGGATCGTGTAGTCGCAACGGGAACCCTTCACAGGCACCAGTCGGCAGTGCGGAGCCACCTCCGTTGCCACAGCGTCGCGGATCTCTTCGTCGATGGTGGACAGACGCAGGTTATGGCGGAATGAGCCATCGCCGAGGAGGAGGCCGAACAGGTACGGATCCATCGGTAGCCCGGAGTCACCTCCGAGGTCGACAGGGGTCGCAACCGGGAGATACCACTTCGAAGATCCGTTGGCTCTGAACGTGTCCAGGCGGATCTCCCGAGTCGTCATGACCTTGGGGGCTTGACCTCGGTGCCACCCGCAGCTTGTTCCGACGATCCAGAGATGTTCGTCATCGCATTCCACAGAGCTGCCATCGGAGAGCACAAGGCGCCAGACGTCGCGTTCTCCTTGCGGGAAGACACCGTCGATGAGGGCAATCTCCCCCTGCGGCACGATGACCTCGTCCCCCACATCCAAGTCCCCCATCCGACGAAAACCGGCGGGTGTGAGCACCAGTGAGTCGAGAGGCTGTGCCTTCCCCGAACCCACTTCACCCTGCAGCAGGCGGTGCATCGGATGCTCCGTCGCCAGGTCGTCGAAGATCTCCTTCGAGACCTTCTGCTGGCCGTCGGTGAGGGTGAAGGGCAGGCGGTCGTCGAAGGCGGCGAGGAGGCCGTCGGGGGAAGGCCGGCGGGCAACGGCCGGGAGTTGGGCGTCGGCGTGGCGGCGGCGGGCCAGGGCCACCTGGAGGACGAAGGCCTCGTCCCACTTGAGGCGGTCGCGGGCCGCCGCGATGTCCGCCTTGGTGTGCGGGCGGTGGATCCTGAGGAGGGCCTCGGGGAGGGGGAGCAGGCCGCGGCCCTCGCGGAGGGTCGGGGGGAGGGGGTCGAGGGCCTCCTGGGCGCTGGGGAGGACCGTCTGGACCGCCTTGCCGATCTTCCAGGACTCCAGTTTGGCGGTGGCCGGGTAGAGCGGGATGAGGGCGCCCGCCCAGGTCTCGACGGATTCGGAGGGATCGTCGCCGCGGATCAACTCGTAGGCCGGGTGCGCCAGTTGGAGGCGGCGGTTGAAGACCGAGACCTTGCCGGCGAACATCGCGTGGGTGCCCGGCAGGAGTTCCTTGTGCGGTTTGTGCACGCCGGCGCCGAAGAAGACCAGTTGGAGCCGGCCGCTGCCGTCGGTGATCGTGACCTCCAGACGCTGGCCCTTGCCGCGGGGCGCCTTGGCGGAGGCGAACGTGTGCAGGCGGGCGTCCGCGACCATGGCGACCACCGTGACGTGCTCGTCCATGGGCAGGTCGGCGAGGTGGGTGAGCTGGCCGCGCTCCTCGTATCTCCGCGGATAGTGGTGCAGGAGGTCGCCGACGGTGTGCAGGCCGAGATGCTCGGCCATCACCTTTGCGGTGGCGGGGCCGAGCACTGACTTCAGCGGTTGTTTCAGTGGTTCTTCCAGTGCGGGCACGAGATCCATTGCACACCACACCACTGACATTGCCGCATATGTCTCGGGAAACCCCTGGTCAGGCGGCCGTTTTGAGTCATAGGATGGCGCGCTCCGGCCATCCTTCCGCGGTCACCGCCCCACCAGGGACCGCCCGACCCCGCGCCGACCACGTCTTCCCCCCTCCGGCGCAGCGACGATGGACTCCCAGACCTCACAGTCATCCCAGGCATCACAGTCACCTCATACGTTCCAGGTCGACCTGCGTGGTTTGGTGGACCTGCTCTCCCATCACCTGTACTCCAGCCCCAAGGTCTACCTGCGCGAGCTGCTGCAGAACGCCGTGGACGCGATCACCGCGAGACGGGCCGAGCAGCCCGACGCCCCGGCGCGGGTGCGGCTGTACGCGGACGGCAGTTCGCTCCGGGTGGAGGACAGCGGCGTCGGGCTCACCGAGTCGGACGTGCACAGCCTGCTCGCCACGATCGGGCGCAGCTCCAAGCGGGGGGACGGGCTGCAGGAGGCCCGTTCCGACTTCCTGGGCCAGTTCGGCATCGGGCTGCTGGCCTGTTTCGTGGTCGCCGAGCGGATCCGGGTGGTCAGCCGCAGCGCCCGGACGCCGGACGCGTTGCCCGTGGAGTGGACGGCCCGGGACGACGGGTCGTACACCGTGCGGACGTTGGCGCCCGAGGCCCGGCCCGAGCCCGGTACCACCGTGCATCTGGTGGCGCGGGCGGGTGCGGCGGAGTGGCTGGACGAGCGGCGGGTGCTCGCGCTGGCGCGGGACTTCGGTTCGCTGCTGCCCTACGACGTCCGGGTGGGCGACGAGGCGGTCACCGACCTGCCGGCGCCCTGGGACCGGCCGTACCCCTCCCCCAGCACCCGGCGGGTGGCGCTGGCCCGGCACTGTCACGAGCTGTTCGGGTTCACGCCGTTGGACTCGATCGCGCTGGACGTGCCGTTGGCCGGGATCCGGGGGGTGGCGTACGTGCTGCCGTCCGCGGTGAGTCCGGCGCAGCGGGCCACGCACCGGGTGCATCTGAAGGGCATGCTGCTCACCGAGCGGGCCGAACAGCTGCTGCCGGACTGGGCGTTCTTCGTGCGCTGCGTCCTGGACACGGACAGCCTGCGGCCGACGGCCTCGCGCGAGTCGCTGTACGAGGACGAGACGCTGGCGGCCGTGCGGGAGGCGCTGGGCGAAAGGATTCGGTCCTGGCTGACCGGGCTCGCGGCGGGCGATCCGGAACGGCTCTCCGCGTTCCTGTCCGTGCACCACCTGGGTGTGAAGTCGCTGGCCCGGCACGACAGCGAGATGCTGCGGACGATGCTGCCGTGGCTGCCGTTCGAGACCACCGACGGGCAGCTGTCCCTGGAGGAGTTCGCGCAGCGGCACCCGGTGGTGCACTTCACGCGGACGGTCGAGGAGTACCGGCAGGTCGCGCCGATCGCCTCCGCGCAGGGCGTCGGGGTGGTCAACGGCGGTTACACGTACGACAGCGAGCTGGTCGAGGCGCTGCCTTCGGTGCGGCCCGGGTCGGTGGTCGCGGAGCTGGACGCGGACACCGTGACCGCGCATCTGGACGCGGTGGACCCGGCGGAGGAGCTGGCCGTGGCGGGGTTCCTGGGGGTGGCGCGGGCGAAGCTGGACCCACTGCAATGTGACATTGTACTGAGGGCCTTCCACCCCCTCTCGGTCCCCGCCCTCCACCTCGACGACCGCGCCGCCCGCCACGAGCAGGCCCGTGCCGAAGCCGAGGAGCAGGCCGACGACCTGTGGGCGGGCATCCTCGGCTCGCTGCGCGGCAGCGCGCCCCGGGCCCGGCTGGTGCTCAACCACCTCAACCCGCTGATCCGGCGGATCAGTGCCCTCAGGGACCCCGAGCTGATCGGCACCGCGACCGAGTCGCTCTACGGTCAGGCGCTGCTGATGGCCCAGCGCCCGCTGCGGCCGGCCGACTCGGCGCTGCTCAACCGCTCGTTCATCGGCCTCCTGGAATGGGCCACGCATGGGGAAGACGATCGCTGATGGAGATTGCTGACTTCGACTCGCTGCGCCGGGCGATGGCGGAGAACTCCGAGGAGCCGGAGGGTCCCGCCCGCAACGCGCGCGCGGAGCAGCTGCTGGTGGAGGCCGAGAAGCTGAACGTCCCGCTCGCCGTGATCGAGGCGCTCGGGCATCAGCTGAAGGTCTACAACTACAGCTCCGAGAAGGACAGGATGTTCGTCCCGTTCGCGCGACTGCTGCGGATGTGGGACGAGCGGCCCGAGGACTTCGACGAGTACGAGACGCATTCGCTGCACTGGGTCTTCAAGTGGATGACGGCCGGCATGCTCGACCAGCCGCACATACCGCTCGCCTCGATCGAGAAGTGGCTGGGCGAGATGGAGCACCGCTACCGGCTGGCCGGGCACTCCGAGCGGGCGGTGCGCAGCGCGGAGTTCAGTGTCGCCGGGCACGTCGGTGACCTGCCGCGCGCGGAGCGGGCGTACACGGCCTGGCTGGCGGCGGACCGGGACCGGATGGCCGACTGCCACGCGTGCGAGCTGCACGGGCAGGGCGGCTGGCAGCTGAAGAACGGCCGGGACGAGGCGGCCCTGGAGCTGTGGGGGCCGGTGCTGGACGGCGAGTACAGCTGCGCCCACGAGCCGCACACGGTGCTCGCCTCCTCCCTGGCGCCGCTGCTGCGCCTCGGCCGCGTCGACGAGGCCCGGGCGCACCATCTGCGCGGTTTCCGTCTGGTGCGCCCCATGGAGAGCATGCGGGGCGCCTACGCGGACCATGTGGAGTTCTGTGCGCTGACCGGCAACGAGGCGCGCGGTCTGGAGCTGCTGGCGGAACGTCCCGCCTACTTCACGGACACCGGGCAGCCGCGCAGCCGGATGGACTTCCTCGCGGTGGTGGCGCTGCTGATGGACCGGCTGACCGGGCTGGGTCTTGGCGGGCAGCGGGTGCCGGGGCCCGCCGGGCGCACGTGGACCGCCGGGGAACTCGCCGGGCACGCGCGCGCGGAGGCCCTGGAGCTGGCCGCGCGGTTCGACGCCCGCAACGGCACCTCCTACGTCGGCGACCAGCTGCGCGAGCGGATGGCGCAGCAGCCGCTGGTGGACCGGCTGCCGCTGGGCGTGCGGGCGGTGCGTACGGCGCCCGCCGGGCCCCTCGCGCCGGTCGCGCCCGCGCCCGCGCCCGCGCCGGAGCAGGCCGGGCAGCCGTCGTTCCCCGCGCTGCTGGCCGAGGCACGCCGGCTGTCGGACACGCTCCGGCCGCACGCGCTGGAGGCCTGGGCGGCGGTCGCGGAGGCCGCCGAGGAGACCGAGGTGGACACGTACGTCCGCGCGGAGATCGCCGACCACACGGCGATGGGGCGCGGCCCCGAGGGGGTCGAGCTGTTCGAGCGGGCGGCGGAGCTGTACGCGGAGGCGGGCGACGAGGGCGAGGCGATCGCCGCACGCGCGCGTGCGGCCTACGTCCGCGCGCTCTCCGGGGAGCTGGACGAGGCGCTGGCCGCGCTCGACGAGCCGTACGACCGGATCCTCGCGCTCTACGCGGACGACGCGACCGGGGTGCGGCAGACGGCGTCCGTGCTGATGAGCCGGGCGCGGATCCTGATGCGCCAGGTGCACGAGCGGTCCACGGGCGCCGGGGACGCCGAGCAGGCGGTACGGGAGCTGCTGGCGCTGGTCGGCGGGCGCGGCGGGTCCGACCTGCGGCTGGTGTCCCGGGCGGCCGAGGGTCGGGCGATGCTGGCCGAACTGGCCGAGCACGCCGGGGACGGGGAGCGGGCGGGCGAGCTGTTCCGGCAGGCGACGGCGCAGTTCGTCGGCGCGGAGCTGCCGTGGTTCGCGGTCGAGTACGAGGTGCGGGTGGCCGCGCTCGCCCATGAGCAGGGCGACCTGGCCGAGGCGGAGCGGGCGCTGCGCGCGGCGCTGGAGCACGGCGGGCCGTACGTGGAGCCGGTCGGGCGGGCGCAGCTGCATCTGCAGCTCGCCGAGGTCCTCGGCGGCCGGGGCGCGGCCGAGGAGGCCGCCGAGCACGCCCTGGAGGCGGCGCACTGGGCCGACGAGGCCGGGCAGAGCGGCACGCTGGGTGCCTGGGCCCGGCACCAGCTGGGCGGCTTCCTGCTGCGGCAGGGGCGGTTCGCGGAGGCCGCCGAGGTGCTGGAGTCGGCGCTGGCCGACCTGAGCGCCGAGACGCACGGCGACGGCGCGGTCGTCCAGACCCAGTGGTGGCTCGGGGACTGCCTGAGCGAGCTGGGCGAGCACCACGCGGCGGCGGAACGGCGGCTGCAGGCGGCCGAGATCGCCCGGCACTGGCCCGAGCAGCACGACCACGCCACCCTCGCCCACCTGGCCGCCGAGTCGCTGGGCAACGCGGGGCTGCCCGCGGAGGCGGACCGGGCCTACACGCGCGCGGGCGAGTTGTGGCGGGCGATGGGCAACGTGCACTTCCTGGTGCGCTCGCTGCGGGCCCGCGCCTGGCTGGCATTGCGGACGGAGGCGGGGCCGGAGGGCGCGCGGAAGCTGATGGCGGACGCGGTCCGGGAGTGCGAGGCGGCGCTGGAGGCCGTCGGGGACCCGGCCGCGGCGGAGCGGCTCGCCGGCGAACTCGGGCACACCCGCCGGCAGTTCGGGGACCTGCTGGCCCGTTCGGTGCCGGAGGACGCCGACGATCCGGCGATCCAGGAGGCGTTCGAGGCGGCTCTCGCGCAGATGACGGCCGCGATCTCGGTGTTCGCCGGGCTGGGCGAGGACGGGCTGCACAGCCGTACCGCCGCGGAGCTGGCCGCGGGCTGGCTGGAGGCCGACCTGAGCAGGCCGGCCGCGGCGGCGGCCCGCGCGCGTGCGGTGCTGGACGCCTACGAGGGCGCCGACCCGGCCGACGAGACGGTCCGGGCCCGGCGGGCGGAGGCCCGGCAGCTGCTGGAGCCCACGGAGGAGTGAGGGCGGCCGGGAGCGGGGCTCACTCGACGCCGATGAGGAGCGGAGCCCCCTGCCGGCCGCCCCGGTAGACCACCGTGTCGACGGCGAGGTACGCCTCGCGCACGCGTGCCTCCAGGCGGTCGGCGACGCCGTCGGGGGCCTCGTCGCCGAGGACGAGGGTGACCAGCTCGCCGCCGGCCTGGAGCATGCGGTCCAGGACGGTCTCGGCGGTGGCCGTCACGTCCGAGCCGATCACCGCCACGTCCCCGTCTATCAGCCCCAGGACGTCCCCGGCCTGGCAGATGCCGGCCATGGTCCAGGACTGCCGCTCCGCGACCACGACCTCGGCGTAGCGGGTGGCTCCGGCCGCCGAGGTCATCTGGACGACGTCCTCGTCGAAGCGGCGGTCCGGCTGGTGCACCGCGAGCGCGGAGATGCCCTGGACCGCCGAGCGGGTCGGGATGAGGGCGACCCGGATGCCCTCCGCGCGGGCCTGCTCGGCCGCGGCGGCTGCCGTGTGCCGCAGGTCGGCGTCGTTGGGCAGCACCACCACCTCGCGGGCGTTGGCGCGGCGCACGGCGTCCACCAGCTCCCCGCTGGCCGGCGGCTCCCCCGGGCGGGCGAGCACGGTGGTCGCGCCGGCGTCGGTGTACAGCCCCGCCAGGCCCTCCCCCGGTACGACGGCCACCACGGCCCGCTGCACCCGCTCGCGCGGCGGCCGTGCCCCGCCGGTGTGCACGTCCCCGACGCCGAAGTGCGTGATCCGGATCCGGTGAGGGCGTCCGGCCTCCACACCCGCCTCGACGGCGGCGCCGGCGTCGTCGACGTGCACGTGGACGTTCCACAGGCCGTCGCCGCCGACCACCACCAGGGAGTCGCCGAGGGCGTCGAGCCGGGCCCGCAGCCGGTCCACGGCGGTGTCCTCGGCCTCCAGGAGGTAGACGACCTCGAACGCGGGCCCGCCGGCGCGCTCCGCGCGGTTCTCGGCCCGGGCGCCGGAGACGGCGTCCACGCGCGCGTGGCCGGCCGGGCCCTCCGCGCGCGTGTACACGTCGAAAGAGGCGGGTGTCTCCCCCGTGAACGCCTCGACGAGCGCCCCGAGCACCGCGACAAGGCCCCGCCCGCCGGCGTCCACCACGCCGGCCCGTTCCAGCGCGGCCAGCTGTCCCGGCGTCGCCGCGAGCGCCTTGCACGCTCCCTCGTAGGCGGCCCGCGCGACCGCCCCGCAGTCGCCCTCGGCCGCCTCGGCGGCGTCCGCGGCGGCCGTCGCGACCGACAGCACCGTGCCCTCCACCGGGTGGGCGACGGCCCGGCGGGCGGCGTCGGCGGCATACCGCAGGGCGAGCCGCAGCCGCTCCGCGTCGATGTGAGTCGCCTCACCCTCGGTGAGGACGTGGGCCATGCCGCGCAGCAACTGCGCCAGGATCGTGCCGGAGTTGCCGCGCGCGCCTATGAGGGCGCCGTGCGCCATCGCGCGGACGGCGTCGGCCAGGGTCGGCACCTCCTCGCCCAGCTCGTAGCCCGCGAAGACGGCCTCCACGGCCCCCGCGGCCGACTCCACCGTCATGTACAGGTTGGTGCCGGTGTCGCCGTCTGCCACCGGGTAGACGTTGATCGCGTCGATCTCCTCGCGCGCCCGCCCGAGCGCCCCGAGCGACAGTCCGCACCAGGTGCGTACCGCGAGAGCATCGAAGAATGTCTGCGGCACCTGCGCCACCTGCGCCTCCTTGAGCCGGCCGAACGTGGACGCAGCGTAGACCCCGGAAGGGTGTCCGCCGGAAGAGGGCCGGGGGCGGGCCCCTGAGCTGCCATGCTAGTTTCGTCTAACGGACGCAGCCGTTGTATGCTGCTCCGGTTGCCCGATCCGATCGGGCCATTCCCTGGCAACGCCACTCAAGATCTCTGATCCGTAGGGTCTCGATCCCGGCACGCCGGGATTCAACCGTAAGTGCATCTGAAGTCTTTGGAGTGACCCGTGGCTGCCAACTGCGACGTCTGCGGCAAGGGGCCGGGCTTCGGCAACAACATCTCGCACTCGCACCGCCGTACGTCCCGTCGCTGGAACCCGAACATCCAGCGCGTGCGTACTGTGGTCGGCGGGACGCCGAAGCGCGTGAACGCTTGCACCTCGTGCATCAAGGCCGGCAAGGTCTCGCGCTGACGCACTGTCGCTGAGCGCGCGGCCACCGCTGGTTCGCTGCACTGAGCCGGTCCACCTCCGGGTGGGCCGGCTTTTTGCCGTGCCCCGCACCAGGCCTGACAAGCTGATCCCATGCGCTTCGGCATCCTGGGCCCCCTGGACGTACGCACCGGCGACGGCACCCCTCTCGACCCCGGCGGCCCCCGCCCCCGCGCCCTGCTCACCCTGCTGCTCCTGGACGCCGGCCGGCCGGTCTCCGTCCAGCGCCTCACCGACGGCCTGTACGGCGCCGAGCCGCCCGCCGGGGCCGCCAACGCACTCCAGTCGCAGATCTCCCGGCTGCGCGGGCGGCTGGCCCCGCACGCGGAGATCGAGGCCACCGCCACCGGGTACCGGGTCGCGGTCGCCCCCGACACCGTGGACGCGCACCGGTTCGAAACCGTCTCCGCGGCCGGACGCGCCGCCCTCGCCGCCGGCGACCACGTGACCGCCGCGGCCCGGTTCCGCGAGGCCCTCGCCCTGTGGCGCGGCCCCGCGCTGCCCGACCTTCCGGACGCCGAGGCCGAGGCCGCGCGCCTCGAAGAGCTGCGGCTGGCCGCCGTACAGGACCGGATCGAGGCGGACCTGGCGCTCGGCGGCGGCTCGGGGCTGGTGCCGGAGCTGCGGGCGCTGCTGGCCGCCCGGCCGCTGGGCGAGCGGCTGTACGGGCAGCTGATGCGGGCCCTGCACGCGGCCGGGTGCCCCGCCGAGGCCCTCGCCGTGTACGAGGACGCCCGCCGCACGCTCGCCGACCGGCTGGGTGCCGATCCCTCCCCCGAGCTGTCCGCGCTCCATCTGGAGCTGCTGCGGGGCGCGGCGCCGGAGCGGCCCCGGATCCCGGTCCAGCTCACCCGTTTCGTCGGCCGCGAGCCCGAGCTCGCCCGGATCGCCGCCGGCCTCGCCGGGTCCCGGCTGCTCACGCTGACCGGCCCGGGCGGGGCCGGCAAGACCCGGCTCGCGATCGAGGCGGCGCAGCAGCACCCCGCCGCCTGCTTCGTGGAACTCGCGCCCCTGACCGACGGCGCCACGATGCCGTACGCCGTCCTGGCCGCCCTCGGCGTCCGCGAGGGGCTGCGCAGTCCCGCCGCCGACACCACGGACCGGCTGCTGGCCGCCCTGGAGGAGCGCGAGCTGCTGCTCGTCCTGGACAACTGCGAGCACCTGGTCGAGGAGGCCGCACGGCTCACCGCGCTGCTCCTCGCCGCCTGCCCGGGGGTGCGGGTGCTCGCCACCAGCCGGGAGTCGCTCGGCATCACCGGCGAGGTCCTGGTCCCGGTGCCCCCGCTGCCGCCGGAACCCGCGGTGCGGCTCTTCCTGGACCGGGCCCGCGCGGTGCGCCCCGGATTCGACGGGCAGGCGCGCGTGGCCGGCATCTGCGCCGCCCTGGACGGGCTGCCGCTCGCCATCGAGCTGGCCGCGGCCCGGCTGCGCACCCTCACCCCCGACGAACTCGCCGACCGCCTCCACGACCGCTTCCGCCTGCTGTCCCGCGGCGACCGGTCCAAGGCGCCCCGGCACCGCACCCTGCGCGCGGTCGTGGAGTGGAGCTGGGGGCTGCTGGACGAGGAGGAGCGGGAGCTGGCGCGGCGGCTGACGGCGTTCTCCGGGGGCGCGACGCTGGCGGCCGTCGAGGCGGTGTGCGGACTGCCGTATCCGGAGGACGTGCTGGCCTCGCTGGTGGAGAAGTCGTTCCTGGAGGTGTCCGAGGGCCGCTACCGGATGCTGGAGACGATCCGGGCGTTCGCCGCCGAGAGCCTGCCGAACCTGCCCGGTCCGGAGGACCCGGCGACCGCCCACGCCGGCTACTTCCTGCGGCTGGCCGGGGAGGCCGAACCGCGGCTGCGCGGCGGCGGGCAGCTGCCCTGGCTGGCCCGGCTCGCCGCCGAGCACGCCAACCTGGACGCGGCCCTGCGCCACCTGGTCCGCCACGACACCGGCGAAGCTGTCCGCCGAGGCCTACGACCAGGCCTACGACCAGGCCTTCGAGCAGGGCCGACGGCAACGGTCAGCGGCGGTCGGCGAACGGTAGGAGGACGGTCAGCGCCCCCTCCGAAGCTCGTCGCATGACGAAGAACACGGCGCACAACACGACCACCAAGCCGTCCGCGGACCTCGCCCACCTCGGTGTCCTGGTCTCCGGTGCCGGCGTCGCCGGACCCGCCCTCGCCCTCAACCTCGCCCGGCTCGGCGCCCGCGTCACCGTCGTCGAGAAGGCGGCCGGGCTGCGCGGCGGCGGCTTCGCGGTCGACTTCCGCGGCCATGTGCACCGCACGGTCCTCACCTCCATGGGCATCTGGGACGAGATCCACGCCCGCCAGACCCACATGGGCCGCCAGACGGTCGTCGACGCCGACGGCAGCCCGCGCGTCGACCTGCCCGCCGAGCTGATGAGCGGCGACGTGGAGATCTTCCGCGGCGACCTCGCGCGGCTCATGTACGAACGCACCCGGGACGACGTCGAGTACGTCTTCGGCGACTCGATCGCCGCCCTCGCGGAGGACGCCGGCGGTATCGACGTCGCCTTCGAGAAAGGCGCGCCCCGCCGCTTCGACCTGGTCGTCGGCGCCGACGGGCTGCACTCCGACACCCGTCGCCTGGTCTTCGGCGACGAGTCCCGCTACCTGCGTTTCTTCGACCACTACGTGGCCGGCTTCGACGTCCCCAACCACCTGGGCCTGGACCGCACCGGCCGGGCCTACAGCGAGCCGGGCCGCGGGATCGTCGTGGGCAACTACGACGGCGACCCGGACCGCGCGGGCGCGCTGCTGGTCTTCCGGTCCGAGGAGCTGTCGTACGACCGCAGGGACCTCGCGGCGGTCAAGCGGCTGCTGGCGGACCGCTTCGCCGGGATGGGCTGGGAGACCCCGGCCGTCCTCAGGGTCCTGGCGGACGCCGACGACGTGTACTTCGACGCGATCACCCAGATCCACGTCGACCGGCTCGTCAACGGGCGCGTGGCGCTGCTCGGGGACGCCGGGTACGGGGCGACGACGGGCGGGATGGGGACGGGGGTCGCGATCGTCGGCGCCTATGTCCTCGCCGGTGAACTGGCTCTCGCGGGCGGTGACTTCCGTACCGCCTTCGCGGAGTACGAGTCCCGGATCCGGGGTTTCGCCAAGGGCTGCCAGAAGATCTCCGGGAACGCGGGCCCGTTCTTCGCCCCGCCGACCGAGCGGCCGATCCGCAGCCGGGACCGGATGTACCGGGTGCTCGCCTCCCGTCCGCTGGCCCGGTTCTTCAAGCGGATGACCGAGAAGGCGGCCACCGACATCAGGCTGCGGGAGTACCCGGCCCCGGTTGCGGCCTGAGGGCCCAGCCGTGGTCCACGGGACCGATCCCGGCGCCGAGCGCGAACCCGGCCGCGATCGCCCCGGTGACGTACTCCTTGGCCCCGGCCACCGCCTCCGGCACGGGCTGCCCCTTCGCGAGCTGCGACGCGATCGCGGACGCGAGGGTGCAGCCGGTGCCGTGGGTGTGCCGGTTGTCGTGCCGGGGTGCGCGCAGCAGGAGTTCGTCGCTGCCGTCGGTGAGCAGGTCGACGGCCTCGCCGGGCAGGTGCCCGCCCTTGACCAGCACCCAGGTCGGGCCGTACGACAGCACGGCCGCCGCGGCCCGGCGCAGATCGGCCTCCGACTCGACGTGTACGCCGGTCAGTCGGGCCACCTCGTCGAGGTTCGGGGTGGCGACGGTGGCCAGCGGGAGGAGCCTGGTGCGGACCGAGTCGAGGGCGGAGGCGGCGAGGAGCGGGTCGCCGTGCTTGGAGACGCCGACCGGGTCCACGACCACGGGCGCGTCGGTCCCGGCGAGCAACTCGGCTACCGTCTCCACGAGTTCGGCGGAGGCGAGCATCCCGGTCTTCACCGCGTCGACCCCGATGTCGTCCACCACGCTCCGGTACTGGGCGCGGACGGCCGCCACCGGCAGCTCCCAAGCGCCCTGTACACCCACGGAGTTCTGCGCGGTCACCGCGGTGAGCACGCTCATGCCGTGCACGCCCAGCGCGAGCATCGTCTTCAGGTCGGCCTGGATCCCGGCCCCGCCGCCGGAGTCGGAACCGGCGACCGTCAGCACGCGCGGCGGGGTCACGACTCGATGTCCCCGAAGTGGTCCCAGCCGCCCTTGCTGGTCCAGGGTGCGCCGTCGACGGTCACCTGGGGCAGCGCGGACGGGTTGAGGACCTCGCCGATGACCTTCCAGCGGGCGGGCAGCTTCACGTCCGGCGGGAAGGTCGCCACGATCGCGTGGTCCTCGCCGCCGGTGAGCACCCACTGGATGGGGTCGACGCCGACGGCCTGGCCGATGTCGTTCATCTGGGTCGGGATGTCGATCGCGCCGGAGCGGATGTCGATCCGCACCTTGCTGGCCTCGGCGATGTGCCCGAGGTCGGCGATCAGCCCGTCGCTCACGTCGCACATCGCGGTCGCGCCGAGGGCGGCGGCGGCCGGGCCCGCGTGGTACGGCGGCTCGGGGCGGCGGTGCGCCTCCACGAACGCCCGGGGCGAGCGGAAGCCGCGGGAGAGCACCGCGTAGCCGGCCGCGGACCAGCCCAGCCAGCCCGTGACCGCGATCAGGTCGCCGGGCTGGGCGCCGGCCCGGGTGACCGGCTCCTGGTTGCGCAGGTCGCCGAGGGCGGTGATGGACACCATGATCGTGTCGCCGCGGACCACGTCGCCGCCGACCACCGAGGCACCGGCCACCTGGCACTCGTCCCGGATGCCGTCCATCAGCTCGCTGGGCCAGGTCACCGGGAGTTCGGCGGGCACCACCAGGCCGAGCAGCAGCGCGGTCGGCACGGCACCCATGGCGGCGATGTCCGCGAGGTTCTGCGCGGCCGCCTTGCGGCCCACGTCGTAGGCCGTGGACCAGTCGCGGCGGAAGTGCCGCCCCTCCAGCAGGATGTCGGTGCTCGCCACCACCCGGCGGTCGGGCGCGGCGACCACCGCGGCGTCGTCGCCGGGGCCGACCCGGACCGCAGGAGTGGTGGTGAGACGGGAGGTGAGCTCCCTGATGAGCCCGAACTCCCCCAGCTCACCAACAGTGCCCTTCATTGCCCTTTCGCCCCTTCTCTGCCTTGCCGTGCCCGCTCGCGCGTCACCGTCGTCCTGGATACGGTCGAGGTGACCGTCAACATCTGTCGTGCCTGCACCCCGGCGCGCAAGCCCCTGTCCGCGCAGGTCTCCCCGCGGTGAGCGGCGACGCGATACCGTGGCGTTCCTTTTCCCCACATGATCCTCGTGGCCGCCCTGGAGGTTCCGTGGTACAGGCGTACATCCTGATCCAGACGGAGGTCGGCAAAGCGTCGACCGTCGCCGAGATCATCAGCAAGATCCCTGGAGTCATCCAGGCCGAGGACGTGACAGGACCGTACGACGTCATCGTGCGCGCGCAAGCGGAGACCGTCGACGAGCTCGGTCGGCTGGTGGTCGCGAGAGTCCAGCAAGTGGACGGCATCACGCGTACCCTGACCTGCCCGGTGGTCCATCTGTAGCCCCCGTCTACCCTTGGCCGGTGAACTCCTTCCGTCACCGGCCATTCGGTCTGCCCGCGCTCGCCGCGCTGATGATCGCCGCAGCGGGCTGCTCATCAGCAGACGACGCCCCGTCTGCGGCGGTTCCCAGTCCGGGCGGGGCGGTTGCGACGCTCTGCGATCGCCTTGACCGGGTGCTGCCGACGAAGGTCGACAAGCTGGGCCGACGGGATCCCGAACCGGCCTCCCCGCTGACCGCCGGTTGGGGCGGCGACCCGGCGATCATACTGCGCTGCGGTGTCGAGCGGCCTGCGAAGATGGCCGACGCCGAGGCCGACGGGGTCGAGGTGAACGGGGTCGGGTGGCTGCTGGAACAGGAGTCCGACAAATCGTTTCGGTTCACCACGACGCTACGGAAGGCGTATGTCGAGGTGACGATTCCCGCGGGGCGGACCGGGGACGGCATGGCGCCGCTGGTGAGCTTGGCGCCTGCCGTCAAGAAGGCGATTCCGGAGGGGATTGCCGACTAGGCGCCGTGCGCGGAGCCGTTGTGTGTCGGGTGCCGGTGCGTGGTGGTTGCTCGCGCAGTTCCCCGCGCCCCCAGGTGGGTCACCTCAGCCCTGTCGAACGGTTGAGGGCGGCCTGGATCAGGCGGTCGACGAGTTCGGGGTAGGGGATGCCGGTCGCCTGCCACATCTGGGGGTACATGGAGATCGGGGTGAAGCCCGGCATCGTGTTGATCTCGTTGATGACGAAGTCGCCGTCCTCCGTGAGGAAGAAGTCGGCGCGGACCAGGCCCTCGCAGGAGGCGGCCTCGAAGGCGTCCACCGCGAGCTCGCGGACCTCGGCGGTCTCCTCGACCGTCAGCGGGGCCGGGACGATGCCGGGGGTGGAGTCGATGTACTTGGCCTCGAAGTCGTAGTAGGCGTGCTCCGAGGGCGGCGGGATCTCCGCCGGGACCGAGGCGCGCGGGCCGTCCTCGAACTCCAGGACGCCGACCTCGATCTCACGGCCGCGGATGGCCGCCTCGATCAGGATCTTCGGGTCGTGGGACTGGGCCTCGGCGATCGCCTCGTCCAGCCCGGCGAGACCGTCGACCTTGGTGATGCCGATCGACGAACCCGCGCGCGCCGGCTTCACGAACAGCGGCCAGCCGTGCTCGCCGGCGAAGTCGACGATCTTCTTGCGGGCGGCGGACTCGTCCTGCTGCCACTCCCGGGGGCGGATCACCAGGTACGGGCCGACGGCCAGCCCGAAGGAGGCGAACACCCGCTTCATGTACTCCTTGTCCTGGCCGACGGCCGAGGCGAGCACGCCCGAGCCGACGTACGGGACGCCGGACAGCTCCAGGAGGCCCTGCAGGGTGCCGTCCTCGCCGTACGGGCCGTGCAGCATCGGGAAGACGACGTCGACCTCGCCGAGCGCCTTGGGCACCGAGCCGGGCTCGCTGTAGACGACCTCGCGGTTGGCCGGGTCGACGGGGAGCACCACGCCGCCCTCGACGGACTCCGCGAGGTCGGCGACCTCGGGGGTACGGCGTTCGCTGATCGCCATGCGTTCGGGTTCGTCGGCCGTGAGCACCCAGCGGCCTTCCCGGGTGATGCCGATCGGCAGGACGTCGTACTTCGTCCGGTCGATGGCGCTCAGCACGGCTCCGGCGGTGACCATGGAGATCCCGTGCTCGGAGCTCCGGCCGCCGAAGACGACGGCCACGCGCGGCTTGCGAGCGGGCTGCTCAGGGCTCTGGGAGAGGTTCTCGGTGCTCATATCGCGTTGAGAGTACCCGGTGGTAGGGCCCCGAGACAGCGTCGGCAGGGCGGGGTGGCTCAGCGTCGCTCGGGCTTCGCGCTGCGCGACATCAGCTCCTTGAGGGCGACCACCGGGGGCTTGCCCTCGTGCACGATGTCGACGACCGTCTCGGTGATCGGCATCTCCACGCCGTGCCGGCGGGCCAGATCGGCCACCGACTCGCAGGACTTGACGCCCTCGGCGGTCTGCCGGGTGACCGCGATGGTCTCCTCCAGGGTCATGCCCTTGCCGAGGTTGGTGCCGAAGGTGTGGTTGCGGGAGAGCGGGGAGGAGCAGGTGGCCACCAGGTCGCCGAGCCCGGCGAGTCCCGAGAAGGTCAGCGGGTCGGCGCCGAGGGCGAGGCCGAGCCGCGCGGTCTCCGCGAGACCGCGCGTGATGAGCGAGCCCTTGGCGTTGTCGCCGAGCCCCATGCCGTCGGCGATGCCCACGGCGAGGCCGATCACGTTCTTCACCGCGCCGCCCAGCTCGCACCCGACCACGTCGGTCTCGGTGTACGGCCGGAAGTACGGGGTGTGGCAGGCGGCCTGCAGCCGCCGGGCGACCGTCTCGTCGGTGCAGGCGACCACGGCGGCGGCCGGCATCCGGGCCGCGATCTCGCGGGCGAGGTTGGGGCCGGTGACGACGGCGATCCGGTCCGCGCCGACCTTGGTGACGTCCTCGATGACCTCGCTCATCCGCATGGCGGTGCCGAGTTCGACCCCCTTCATGAGGGACACCAGGACCGTCTCGGGAGCGAGCAGCGGCGTCCACTCGGCGAGGTTGGCCCGCATGGTCTGGGACGGCACCGACAGGAACGTGAAGTCGGCGCCGGCGGCCGCCTCGGCGGGGTCGGTGGTGGCCCGCAGGTTCCCGGGGAGTTCCACACCGGGCAGGTAGTCGGGGTTGGTACGGCCGGAGTTGATCGCCTCGACCACCTCCGCGCGCCGCCCCCACAGGGTGACGTCGCACCCCGCGTCGGCGAGCACCATTCCGAAGGCCGTACCCCACGAACCCGCGCTGAAGACCGCCGCCTTGGCAGGCTTGCTCACTTGCCGCTCTCCTCTTCCGGACCGCTCTGCGCACGCGTGCGGCGCCGCTGCTCGATCCGCACCTGGCGAGGATCGTAGGGGGTCTCGGGAGCCTTCTCGCCGCGGATCTCCTCAAGCTGGCGGGTGATGGCCGCCATGATGACCTCGGTCGCCTCCTTGAGGACGTCCTGGGTCATCTCCATGCCGTAGAAGCGCGTGAGGTCGACGGGCGGGCCCGCGAGGACGTGGTGCGTCTTGCGGGGCAGCAGGTCGGGCTTCTTCGCGTACGGCGGGAGGAGTTCGTTGGCGCCCCACTGGGCGACCGGGATCACCGGGCACTTGGTCTGCAGCGCGACCCTGGCGGCACCGGTCTTGGCGGCCATGGGCCACTGGTCGGGGTCTCGGGTGATCGTTCCCTCGGGGTAGAAGGCGACGCACTCGCCGCGTTCCACGGCGTCGATCGCGGCCCGGAAGGCGCTGAGCGCGTCGGTGGACTCGCGGTAGACGGGGATCTGGCCGGTCCCCCGCATGGCGGCGCCGACGAATCCCTTCTTGAAAAGCCCGCTCTTCGCGAGGAATCGCGGAACACGGCCGGTGTTGTACTGATAGTGGGCGTAGGCGAAGGGGTCGATGTGGGAATTGTGGTTCACCGCGGTGATAAAACCGCCCTCGGCCGGAATGTTCTCCATTCCACGCCAGTCCCGCTTGATCAGAACCACCAGCGGAGGTTTGCAGAGCACCGCAGCGAAGCGGTACCAGAAGCCGATTCTCCGGCGGGGCACGCGGACACCTTCCTCTAGGACTTCTTCCCGGCCTGGGATCGGGAAGAAGTGTGGCCCCGGCCCGCCGGCCTGTCGAGAACACCGTACGCCTCGGTGTCGCGACCACCCCGTGGGCCCGGGTGACAATGAGGCAACAAGGGAGGGACGGTACGACTGTGCAGTGGACCTTGGTCATCCCGCTCAAACCTCTGGCCCGCGCCAAGAGCAGGCTCGCGGACACCGCGGCGGACGGTGTGCGTCCGTCACTGGCCCTCGCCTTCGCCCAGGACACGGTGGCGGCGGCCCTGGCCTGCCAGTCGGTGAAGGATGTGGCGGTCGTCACGGACGACACGCTGGCCGGGCGCGAGTTGTCGGCGCTGGGTGCGCGCATCGTCCCGGACACGCCGGGCAGCGGCCTGAACGCGGCGCTGCGGCACGGGGCGGCGGCCGTCCGGGCATCGCGACCGGAAAGCCCCGTGGCGGCCCTGAACGCCGATCTCCCGGCCGTCCGCCCGCTGGAATTGGCCCGGGTGCTCGACGCGGCCGCGGAATTCCCGCGCGCTTTTCTCCCGGACACCGCGGCAATCGGCACGACCCTGCTGGCGGCGGTCCCCGGCCAGGAATTGGCGCCCGCATTCGGCCCGGATTCCCGCGCCCGGCACGCCGCCTCGGGCGCCGCGGAACTGCGCCTGGTGGGCGTGGATTCGGTACGCCAGGACGTGGACACCGGCGCCGACCTGCGCGCGGCCCTCGCCCTGGGCGTCGGCCCCCGCACCGCCGCGGTGGCGGCCCGCCTGCTGATCCCGGACCAGTAGGCTGCGCCCATGCAGGCGACCGCATACACGTACGACCCCGAGACCCGCAGCGGCCAGGTGCTCCTGGACGACGGCACCCCGGTGCCGTTCGACGGCAGGGCCTTCGAGGCGGGCGGCCTCAGGCTGCTCCGGCCGGGACAGCGGGTGCGGATCGAGACCGAGGGGTCGGGCGAAGAACTTCGCGTGACTCTGGTGACCCTGCAAACGTTCTGAAGCGCAAGCGCCCCGTAAGGGGCGCGGGGCTGCATTCGGTATGCGGCTCCGCCGCGTGGGCGCGACCAGCCCCAACGGCGCCGCACCCGAAACCCAACGCATCCCTGTCACCGAACACACCGCGGGCCGGACTCCCCGAGGGAGTCCGGCCCGTCGCGTGAGTGTCCCAACCCTGCCCTGAAGCGGGCCCCGGCTCAGCGAGCCGCGGCCTTCTTGGCGACAGCCTTGCGCGCCGTCGACTTCTTGGCCGGCGCCTTCTTGGCGGTGACCTTCTTGGCCGGGGCCTTCTTCGCGGCCGTCTTCTTCGCCGTCGCCGTGGTCTTCTTGGCGGTGGTCTTCTTCGCGGTCGCCGTGGCCTTCTTCGCGGCAGCGGTGGTGGTCTTCTTGGCCACCGTCTTCTTCGCGGTGGTCTTCTTCGCCGCCGCCGTCGCCTTCTTGGCGGTGGTGGTCTTCTTCGCCGCCGCCTTCTTCACCGTCGCCGAAGCGCCGCCGGTCAGGCTGCCCTTGGGCGCCTTCTTGACCGCGACCTCGCCGCCGCGCGGCAGCTTCTTGGAGCCGCTCACCAGGTCCTTGAAGCCCTGACCGGCGCGGAAGCGCGGCACGGAGGTCTTCTTGACCCGAACCCGCTCGCCCGTCTGCGGGTTGCGGGCGTAGCGGGCGGGGCGGTCCACCTTCTCGAAGGACCCGAAGCCGGTGACCGAGACCCGCTCACCTGCGACGACCGCGCGGACGATGGCGTCCAGGACATGGTCGACAGCCTCGGCGGCCTGCTGGCGGCCGCCCATCTTGTCGGCAATCGCTTCTACGAGCTGCGCCTTGTTCACGTCTTCCCCTTCGGAGACATCGCCAGAACGAATGTGTTCAAGCTTTTTCGCACGTTAGGCAGATATATACCGCAAATCAAACACGAAACGGGCTTATCACCCTTGTGCCGCAACGGACTCGGCCGGCTCGTACGGTCCGGTCAGCGGTCCTCTTCGGGGATTCGACCCGCGTCGAGGTCCGCGTTGAACCGTTCGAGCCGCCGTGCCGCGTCGGCGACGTCGTGTTTGGCCGCGGCCGTAATGACCAGCAGCTTCCGGGTCAGCGCCATCCGTACGCCCTCCGGGACTTGCAGTGCACGCACTTTTGTGTGCGCTTCCTTGAGTTGGTCCGCGACTGCCGCATAGAGCTGGAGTTGGCCGTCGTGTTCCATGCACAGATTGTGCCATCTGGGGCGAGTTGTCGCCTGCGCAGGGTGCAACTGGCGCCTCGAATGGCCTTCCAGGCACTTGCGGAAGCCACGGACACAGCACTCACTTACCCCGACAACATCCGCCCTAACGTGGGAAGTTGGCAAGACCTGCGACAACGCGAGCGCCCGTTCGGGTGCAGACATGGCTGTACCCCCAATCGTGGCGATCGGGGGTACAGGCGGGGTGTTGCGGTGGCTGAAACCAGCCGTATTCAGATGTGCGGGTTCACGCCGAACCGGCTCCGGCTCAGACCTGGAGCGTCCGCGGCTTGTACGACGGCCGCTTGGCCTCGTAGGCGGCGATGTCCGCCTCGTTCCGGAGGGTGATGGAGATGTCGTCCAGGCCGTTCAGCAGCCGCCAGCGGGAGTTCTCGTCCAGCTCGAAGGAGGCGGTGACGCCCTCGGCGCGCACCTCCCGGGCCTCCAGGTCGACGGTGATCTCGGCCTCGGGGTCCTTCTCGGTGAGCTCCTGCAGCGCCTCCACGATCTTCTGGTCCAGGACCACCGTGAGCAGGCCGTTCTTCAGCGAGTTGCCGCGGAAGATGTCGGCGAAGCGGGAGGAGATCACGGTCTTGAAGCCGTAGTTCTGCAGCGCCCAGACGGCGTGCTCACGGGAGGAGCCGGTGCCGAAGTCGGGGCCGGCGACCAGAACCGTGGCCCCCTGCCGCTCGGGGCGGTTGAGGATGAAGTTCTCGTCCTTGCGCCAGGCCTCGAAGAGCCCGTCCTCGAAGCCGTCCCTGGTGACCTTCTTGAGCCAGTGAGCAGGGATGATCTGGTCGGTGTCGACGTTGGAGCGGCGCAGCGGGACGGCCCGGCCGGTGTGCGTGGTGAATGCTTCCATGGCTGATCAGACTCCAGCGGGCGTGCGAACGTCGGCGTCGGACAGGTCGGCGGGCGAGGCCAGGTGGCCCAGGACGGCCGTTGCGGCCGCGACCTGCGGCGACACCAGGTGGGTACGGCCGCCCTTGCCCTGCCGGCCCTCGAAGTTGCGGTTGGAGGTGGACGCGGAGCGCTCACCCGGGGCCAGCTGGTCCGGGTTCATGCCGAGGCACATCGAGCAGCCCGCGTGCCGCCATTCGGCGCCGGCGTCCTTGAAGACGACGTCCAGACCCTCGGAGACGGCCTGCAGACCGACCCGGGCGGAGCCGGGGACGACCAGCATCCGTACGCCGTCGGCGACTTTGCGGTCCTTGAGGATCTCGGCGGCGGCGCGCAGGTCCTCGATCCGCCCGTTGGTGCAGGAGCCTACGAAGACGGTGTCCACGTTGATCGAGCGCAGCGGCTGGCCGGCGTCCAACCCCATGTACTCCAGGGCCTTTTCGGCGGCGAGGCGCTCCGAAGCGTCTTCGTACGAAGCCGGGTCGGGGACGTCGGCCGAAAGCGGCGCACCCTGCCCCGGGTTGGTGCCCCAGGTGACGAACGGCGAGAGCGCGGCGGCGTCGATGTGCACCTCGGCGTCGAATTCGGCGTCCGCGTCGGTCTTCAGGGTCTTCCAGTACGCGACGGCGGCGTCCCAGTCCTCGCCCTCGGGCGCGTGGGCGCGGCCCTCGAGGTAGGCGAATGTGGTCTCGTCGGGGGCGATCATGCCCGCGCGGGCACCGGCCTCGATCGACATGTTGCAGATGGTCATCCGGGCCTCCATCGAGAGCTTCTCGATGGCGGAGCCGCGGTACTCCAGGATGTAGCCCTGGCCGCCGCCGGTACCGATCTTCGCGATGATCGCCAGGATCAGGTCCTTGGCGGTGACGCCGTCGGGCAACTCGCCGTCGACCGTGATGGCCATGGTCTTGGGGCGCGCCAGCGGCAGCGTCTGGGTGGCCAGCACGTGCTCCACCTGGGAGGTGCCGATGCCGAACGCGAGGGCGCCGAAGGCGCCGTGCGTGGAGGTGTGCGAGTCGCCGCAGACCACGGTCGTGCCGGGCTGGGTCAGGCCCAGCTGCGGGCCGACGACGTGCACGACGCCCTGCTCGACGTCGCCCAGCGGGTGCAGGCGCACCCCGAACTCGGCGCAGTTCTTGCGCAGGGTCTCCAGCTGGGCGCGGGAGACCGGGTCCGCGATGGGCTTGTCGATGTCGAGGGTCGGGGTGTTGTGGTCCTCGGTCGCGATGGTGAGGTCGAGGCGGCGCACCGGGCGGCCGTTCTGGCGCAGCCCGTCGAAGGCCTGCGGGCTGGTCACCTCGTGCAGCAGGTGCAGATCGATGAAGAGGAGGTCGGGCTCGCCCTCGGCGCGCCGGACGACGTGGTCGTCCCAGACCTTCTCCGCGAGTGTCCTACCCATCGCTTTCCCTCCGGCCGGCAGACGTGCACCGGCCCAACTAGAGATCTTGAGGAGGCGGCTGCCCGTGTTCCGGGCCCCTGAAGTCGTGGTTCCGGGCGTCCGCCGCCGGGCCCGTTGGTCTGCGGGCCACTGTGTGGTTCCAGGGTGGCGCGTTCCACGGAAAATTGAACTTGCGTTTCACAGAGTGAGACGTGAGTATCGTTGCATGGACAACAGTAGCGGCGTCGGCGTGCTGGACAAGGCGGCCCTTGTCCTGAGCGCCCTGGAGTCCGGTCCGGCCACCCTCGCGGGTCTGGTCGGGGCCACCGGACTGGCACGACCCACGGCCCACCGACTGGCCGTGGCCCTGGAACACCACCGCATGGTGGCACGCGACATGCAGGGCCGTTTCATTCTCGGCCCCCGACTCGCGGAACTGGCGGCGGCGGCCGGCGAGGACCGCCTGCTCGCGACGGCGGGCCCGGTGCTGACGCACCTCCGTGACATCACCGGAGAGAGCGCGCAGCTCTATCGCCGCCAGGGCGACATGCGGATCTGCGTGGCCGCCGCGGAACGCCTGTCCGGACTCCGGGACACGGTCCCGGTCGGCTCGACGCTGACGATGAAGGCCGGTTCCTCGGCGCAGATCCTCATGGCCTGGGAGGAGCCGGAGCGGCTGCACCGCGGCCTCCAGGGCGCCCGCTTCACGGCGACGGCCCTGTCGGGTGTGCGCCGCCGCGGCTGGGCCCAGTCCATCGGCGAGCGGGAGCCGGGCGTCGCGTCGGTGTCGGCGCCGGTGCGCGGCCCCTCCAACCGGGTCGTCGCCGCCGTCTCCGTCTCCGGCCCCATCGAGCGCCTGACCCGCCACCCCGGCCGCATGCACGCCCAGGCCGTCATCGACGCGGCGGCCCGCCTCTCCGAGGCCCTGCGCCGCACCGGCTGACACCCCGCAGGGAGAGCCCGGCCCCAACGCCGCGGCAGGTCTCTCCCTACGGCAGTGCAACCCCCAGGGGCGCGGCGCCGTATCGATTTTGCGGCTACCGCCGCGTGGGCGCGACAAGCCACGCGCGGCCCGCACCCGACCAGTGACCGGCATTCCCACGGCACAGAACGTGCCACCACCGGCCGCCAGCCGACTGCGACGCCGTCGCGGCTGATCGCGCAGTTCCCCGCGCCCCCTACAGGGCGCCGCACCCAAGCCGGGCGACAAGCGAAGCAGCCCTTCGCACAGCCACCGGCCGTC